>NZ_JAICBZ010000029.1 GCF_020179405.1 Xinfangfangia pollutisoli
GGCCGGGGTCAGCGCCAGAAGCCGGGCGCGGCGGTCGGGACCGGGACTG
Organism: Xinfangfangia pollutisoli; assembly: GCF_020179405.1. Classification (GTDB taxonomy): domain Bacteria; phylum Pseudomonadota; class Alphaproteobacteria; order Rhodobacterales; family Rhodobacteraceae; genus Pseudogemmobacter; species Pseudogemmobacter pollutisoli. Next base: position 50 of record NZ_JAICBZ010000029.1, read on the forward strand.
CGCGTCAGCCAGCCGCGGCGGTCGAAGCCTGCCAGTGCGCGCGAAACCTGCGCCTCGTCCAGACCCAGGCTTTGGGCCAGGTCGCGGGCCCGCAGCGGCGGCGCACCGTCCAGGTCATGCAGCAGCCGCACCTCGGTCAGGCCAAGGCCCGAGCCCAGGTAGCTGCGCCCCAGCACGCCGATGCGGCGGGTCCAGAGGCGGTTGAAGGCGCGGATGCGGTCGATCTGGTCCATGACCCAAGGCGAGGCGATTTGCTTGATTCTGTCAAGCAATTCCGGCTTGCGGCCCGGGGGTGTTCGGGGCTAGCGAGAGAGACCGGAGAAGCGCGGCAAGGCGAGGCAGGCGATGGGGATCAACAAGCAAAGCGATATTTCGGCCGATATCCAGATCGGTCCGACCGATCAGGGCATGGTGCGGATCTATATCGAGGCCGAGGGCGGGATCGAGCTGCCGCTGGATTTCGACCCGGACGAGGCGGAAGACATTGCCGAAGAGCTGCGCGCGGCGGCGGAAGCGGCGCGCCAGATGGGCGAAACCCGCGGCAAGCGGCGCTGAGCCGGGGCCTTGGGCTAAATCTGCGGCTGCGGCTGGCGCTTCGTCACGCGCCCGCGCCTGCCTTGGCGGCGGGCTACAGCACCTGTGCCAGCGGATCGCGCAGCGCCATCAGCTGGCGCGCGGTCTGGCGCGCGAAGGCCTGGGTCAGCGCCTTGCGCCTTGCGCCCGCCAGCGGTGTCTCGGGCGCCATGCGCAGGATCTCGGCATCATAGGCATCGGCCAGGATCAGCCCGGTCTCGGGCGGCAGCAGATCGGCCGGGAAATCGGCATCGACCGCCCAGAAGAAGCGGTCGCAATAGTCGAGATAGCCCTGCCATTTGCGGTCGGCCCGGAAATCGGCGCGGCCCGACTTGCATTCCACCACCCATAATTCGCCCTTCGGGCCAAGCGCCATCACATCGACGCGCAGCCCGGTGGCAAGGGTCACTTCGGTGGCGGGCGCAAAGCCCAGCGCGGCCAGGGCGCGACTGACGCCCCGGGCCAGGCGCTGGCCGGGCATGGCGGGAAGAAGATCAAGCGATTGGTCCATGCGCAAAACATGAACCAAGTGTGAACATCTGTCCAGATCCCGGCGGCGGCCGCGGCGCATTTTGCCGGCATCGCCCCGGGCCGGCTGCGATCGGTCCGCGCCGCATCTTCCGGCCGGTCCTTGCAGCCGCCCCTGCCCCGTCCTACATTTGACGGCGGCGGGTGCTGCTCTTCGCGTGTGAGGTCTTTTTTCCAGTGGCCGATAAGCAAGCGAACGGGGGCTGGCTCTGCCCGGATCCTGGTCCGGGTATCTGGCGCCCACCTGAGACCTCTGGCTCTCGGGAAACCATGTCCTCCACGGCCGCTGCGGGCCCGCCACCCAACCCCTCTGCAACGCCCCGATTTTTCGACGAAAAATCGGGGGCGGGTTGCCCCGCCCCCGATCTGGTTCCGGTCGTGTCCCGGCGCGTTTAGAAGCCGAAGACGATCGACACGCCAAGCTTGTTGTCGGTCTTGATCGCCCGGCTGTCATTGTATTCGCTGAGATAGCTGACCCGGGTCGAGATCGTGTCGGTCATCTTGAAGTTCACCCCGAGATCGTTGTTGGCACGCAGCGCCGTGTCCGAATTCAGGATGTCGGTGTCATTGGTCAGGAAGACATTGTCGTTGAACTTGTAGAAGAACCGCGACGAGGCGATGGCGGCCTCTTCCGTGACCGAAGTGTCGTCGCCGAACTCCAGATAGCTGATGCCGATACCGGCCTGGACGCGCCAGGTCATCTCGGGCGTGTTCACCACCCGATAGCCCGGACCGAAGCCCAGGAAGGCATCGCGGCGCACCTTGTCGGACAGCGCGACGCCATCGGCGATGTCATCGGCGGTCAATTCGTCGGCCAGCCCGTCCATCTGCAGCCGGCCCAGAACGAAGCCGTAGAAGTTCTGGTTGAAGTAGTAGTTCGCGTCATAGACCGCGAAGATGTCTTCCTTGGTCGAGCTGCCCTCGGATTCCGAGAAGTCCAGCGCCGCGCCCAGGGTCTGCACGAAGGGGCCCTGCGCATGGCGCAGCCTCAGCCCCAGGCTGAGATCCTGGGATTCGTTGTTGCCGGTCTTGCCCGAATAGCCCAGCGCCGCCGAGCCCGAGAAGCCCTGCCGCCCTTCGGGGCTGCCAAAGCGCGCCGCGTCTTCGGCGCGCGCCATATCATCGGCCACGTCGCGCTCGATGTCGTCGATGCGGTCGTCCAGGGCGTCGATGCCCGTGATGGTTTCCTGCGCCATCGCGGCGCCGCCAATCAGGGCTGCAAGGCTGGATGCCGATGCCAGAAGCATGATGCGATTCATCTGCATGTCCTTTCCGATGTCTGCCGGGCGGCCAACCCGCCGGCGATGCAATAGACCTAACCCCCGGGGCCGGAATCGGAACATTCAGGATGCTTGAGGATGTCGCGAGAAGAACTCGTGTCGCGCGGACTGGATTTCTGTGCCTTTTGCCCCAGTGCCTGGCCGCTTATCAGAAAAATTCATATAAGACAGATGTTTACGGCCAGAACTTCACCCGGCGGGGCCGGCCGGTCAGACCAGATCCATCATCACCGACGTGTCGGCCTCGGCCTGGGCGGCCACCATTTCCAGTGTCATGCGTGCCACATCGGCCAGATCCTTTGGCAGGTCGTCGCGCCAGATCACATGGATCGGATGGGCGAAGGCGGGGGCATCGGGCACCAGATGCAGGGCGCCCGTCTCGACCGTCTGGCGCACATAGCGCGCCGGCAGATAGGCGGCCAGCCCGCGCGAGCCGATATACAGCCCCGCCAGCGCGCCCAGACCCATCGTCACCGGCGGCGCCTTCAGGGCCGGCAGCGCCTCTTCGTGGAAGCGCAGGAAATCGGCGCCCCAATCGGCCAGCACATAGCGGCCCTCAAGATCGGCCACGCTCAGCCCCGGCCGGCCCGAGACCAGGACCAGTTGGTCGTCGATCAGCCGCGTGCAGCTCAGCCCCGGCCGGACCAGCGGCGCATAGGTCAGCACCGCCTGGGCCGCGCCCGACAGGATCATCTGCGCCAGCCCCTCGGCCGTTGCCATCTCGGCGGTCAGATGCAGGCCCGGGCGCGCCTCTTGCAGCGCATCCAGCCAGCGAAAGCCCAGCCGCGGCCAGAGCGAGGCCTGCGCGCCCAGCGCCAGCGTCTCGCCCGCCGTCTCGACCGCGCTGACCCGGCGGCGGGCCTGTTCCCAATTGTTCATGATCGTCAGGGCGAAGCTGCGGAATTCGCGCCCCGCGGGGGTCAGCGTCACGCCTTCCTTCGAGCGCAGGAACAGCGGCCGGCCCAATTGTTCTTCCAGGCGCTGGATGCGCAGCGAGACGGCCGACTGGGTGACGAAAAGCCGCTCGGAGGCGGCGGCAAAAGAGCCATGCGTCGCCACTTCGACAAAGCTGCGGATCAGTTGCAGGTCCATGACATACCCTTTCCCTCGTTCCGGCCCCAGCCCTAGGGCGGGGCGGCGGGAAGGGAAACCCGCCCCGCGCGCCTGTGCCGCCGCGATGGGGGTCTGCCGCGCGGCGGGGCCGCGCCGGGTCACGAAACCGGCGGCTTCGCTACAGACTTTGACGGGAAACGTGAGCCTAGCGGCGGCGCTGGCCCGCCCGCGGCGCGGCAGCCTTGGCCGGAACCGCCACCGGCGCGCGGACCGGCGCGGGCAGGACATGCTGGCGCAGCCCGCCCTTCGGGCCCTCATCCGGTTCGGCCAGCATCATGATGCGCAGCGCGAATTGCACGCCCGAGAACACGATCCCGTTGAAGACGATCAGCATGGCCAGCGCGATATAGCCGCTGGACGACCCAAGGATCAGCCGCCCGACGCCCATCACATCCTGCCAGACCAGCAGCCCGGCAAAGGCGGCGGCCAAGGCAAAGCCGACGGCGATGGACTGGATGTAGAGACGGATCAGCTTGGGCATGGGCGCACCTCCTGTCATCGGGCAAAGCTACGCTTCCGCCGGGCGCAGGAAAAGGGGCTGCGACAGGATATCACGGGGGGCCGGCGGGTTTCAGATCACAATCTGGGTGAAACCGTCGCGCAGCGCCTTTGACCAGGCCTCGGACATGGCGCGGAAGCCCGGATCGCCGGCCTCGATTCGCCGCCGCATCGTGACCTGGCAGGCATCCTTCTCGATCACGCACAGATCCAGCGGCATGCCCACTGACAGATTGGACCGCAGGGTCGAATCCATCGACAGAAGCACCGCCTTCTGCGCGTCGAGAAGCGAGGTCGTGGGCTTGACCACCCGGTCGAGAATGGGCTTGCCGTATTTATGCTCGCCGATCTGCAGGAAGGGCGTGTCCTCGGTGGCTTCGATGAAATTGCCTTCCGGGTAGATCAGGAACAGCCGCATCGCGCCGCCCTTCCTTTGGCCGGCGACGATCATGCTGGCGGTGGCGCCCTGCTGGGCGGCGGCCAGCTTGCCGTCGATCTCGGCCCGCACCGCGGCCAGCCTGTCGCCCACCACCTCGGCCACCTTCAGCATGGTCGGCGCCAGCATGATCGAGGTCTCGCCCGTGGCCTCGGGATCGTCGATCGCCTCGCGCAGCTGCGCGATCGTGGTCTGGCTGACCGACAGGCTGCCCGCGGTCATGATCACGATCACCCGCTCGCCCGGTTCCTCGAAGGTGAACATCTTGCGATAGGTCGAGATATTGTCCAGCCCGGCATTGGTGCGGGTGTCCGACAGGCAGACCATGCCCTCATTCAGCAACAGCCCCACGCAATAGGTCATCGCACCCCGCCCCTGCCCACAGATTTGCCCCCGGTTCCATCCTGAGTAACGGCGGCATCCGGGCTTGAAAAGGCCCCGGGCCGGGAATTCGCCCCCGCAGGGCCACAGGGCTGCGGCAGGGATGCAACAGGGGCAAGGCACAGGGGGGGCCAGCCGGGGCGCCGTCAGGCCGGATCGGGCGGCAGATCGACCGAGGGGAGGAACGGCTTCAGGTCCAGAACCGGCGTGCCGTCGAAGGCGTCGATCGCATCCAGCCCCAGCCGCCCTGCCCCGGCATCGAGCGCAGTGATCCGCACCACCGCCAGCGCCACCGGGTTGGGCCGCGCGGGCGAGCGCAGGGCGAAGACGCCGGTGGGGCCGGGCCTGTGGGCGGGCGCCTGCACGATCAGGTCGCGCCGCGCCGCGCCCGTCCAATACAGAACGATCACCCGGTCGCCCACCGCAAGCCCCTGCAGCCCGGCGCGATAGGCGGGCCGCAGGGTCAGGCTGAAAGCGCCGCCCAGCGCCCGCGCCTCGCGCAGGTTCTTCGGGCAATTGCCGGGCGACCAGGGCGAGGCGATGGTGCCGATGAAGGCCAGCGCGGCATCGGCGCGCTGGCCCGGATCAAAGCCCAGCGCCACCTCGCCGGGCCGGGCCCCTGCTGGATCGGTCATTTAGATCGGTCATTCCGCCGCGGTGGCGCGCTTGGGCAGAACCCAGTTCGGCCGGACGAAATGGCAGGTATAGCCGTTGGGCAGGCGCTGCAGGTAATCCTGATGCTCGGGCTCGGCCTGCCAGAAATCGCCCGCGGGCTTGACCTCGGTCACCACCTTGCCCGGCCAAAGGCCCGAGGCATCGACATCGGCGATCGTGTCCAGCGCGGTGCGGTGCTGGTCTTCCGACAGGTAATAGATGCCCGAGCGATAGCTGAGCCCGCGGTCATTGCCCTGCCGGTTCAGCGTGGTCGGATCGTGGATCTGGAAGAAGAATTCCAGCAGCCGGCGATAGGACAGCACCGCCGGGTCGAACACGATCTCGATCCCCTCGGCATGGGTGCCGTGGTTGCGGTAGGTCGCATGGGCCACATCGCCGCCGGTATAGCCCACGCGGCTGGACAGGACGCCGGGGATCCGCCGGATCAGATCCTGCATGCCCCAGAAACAGCCGCCGGCCAGGATTGCGGTCTCGGTCATTTCACCTCCTCGACCTGGTCCAGCCAGGCGCCATAGCCTTCTTCTTCCATCTTCTCGCGCGGGATGAAGCGCAGCGAGGCCGAGTTGATGCAGTAGCGCAGGCCCCCCCGGTCGCGCGGCCCGTCGGGGAAGACATGGCCGAGATGGCTGTCGCCATGGGTCGAGCGCACTTCGGTGCGGATCATGCCATGGGTGATGTCGCGCAGTTCCACCACATGGGCGGGCTCGATAGGCTTGGTGAACGACGGCCAGCCGCAACCCGATTCGAACTTGTCGGCCGAGGCGAACAGCGGTTCGCCCGAGACGACATCGACATAGATGCCCGGCGCCTTGTTCATGTTGTATTCGCCCGACCAGGGCCGTTCGGTGCCGTTCTGCTGGGTGACGCGGTATTGTTCGGGGCTCAGCCGGGCGATGGCCTCGGCCGTCTTGGCATAAGCGGTCATGGAGGTCTCCTGCATAGGGAACGCGACCGATGTGGGATCGCGAACCCGGTTTGTCCATGTCCCCCCTACGCGGCGCGGGGGGCATTCGTTTCAGCGCGGCTCAGCCGGCGGGCATCCGCGCCTCGGCCATGCCGGCATACCAGCTGGCGCCGAAGGGAATGGCATTGTCGTCGAAATTATAGGCGGGATGGTGGACCATGGCGGTATCGCCATTGCCCAGGAAGATATAGGCGCCGGGGCGTTCGTTCAGCATATAGCTGAAATCCTCGGCCCCCATCAGCGGCGGGGTGTCGGCATTGACCTGACCCGAGACGTCCTGCGCCACCTTGACGGCATAGGCGGTGTTTTCCGGCGCGTTGACGGTGACCGGATAGCCGCGCTGGTAATCGACCACGGCCCTGGCGCCCAAGGCCAGCGCCGTGCCCTGCGCAATCTCATGGATCCGGCGTTCCACCTGATCCTGCACCGCGGCATCCAGCGTGCGCACGGTGCCCTTCAGCACCACGGTCTGCGGGATCACGTTATGCGCCGGGCTGTCGGTCACGACCGAGCAGACCGAGACCACCACCTGTTTCAGCGGGTCGACATTGCGGCTGGCGATGGTCTGCAGGGCCACGATGATATGCGCCGCGACGACGGTTGTGTCGACGCAGTCATGCGGCTTGGCGGCATGGCCGCCCTTGCCGGTCACGGTGATCTCGATCGTGTCGGCCGCCGCCATGATCGAGCCTTCGCGGATCGCGAAATGGCCAACCGGGATGCCGGGCATGTTGTGCATGCCATACACTTCCTGCACGCCCCAGCGGTCCATCAGCCCGTCATCGACCATTTCCTTGCCGCCGCCGCCGCCCTCTTCGGCGGGCTGGAAGATGCAGATCACGGTGCCGTCGAAATTCCGCGTCTCGGCCAGATACTTGGCCGCGCCCAGAAGCATCGAGGTATGGCCGTCATGGCCGCAGGCATGCATGGCACCCCTGGTCTTCGAGGCATAGGGCAGCCCGGTCTGCTCGACGATCGGCAGCGCGTCCATATCGGCGCGCAGCCCGATGACGCGGCCCTTCGTATCGGTTCGGCCCTTGATCACCGCCACAACGCCGGTGCGGCCGATGCCTTCCACCACCTCGTCGCAACCAAAGCCGCGGCACAGATCGGCCACGCGCGCGGCGGTGCGATGCACCTCGAACATCAGTTCGGGGTTTTCGTGGAAATCCCGGCGCCAGGCGGTGATTTCGGGCAGCAGTTCGGCGAAACGGTTCTTGACGGGCATGGCGGTGTCCTCGGGCTTTCGGGCTCAGGCTTTGGGCAGGCGGGTTTCGACCAGGGCGACAAAGTAGCTGCACCCGGCGGGAATGGCCTGATCGTTGAAGTCATAGGCGGGGTTGTGGCATTGGGCGCTGTCGCCATTGCCCAGGAAGATATAGGCGCCAGGCCGGGCTTCCAGCATATACGAGAAATCCTCGGCCGGCATGATCGGCGGGATGTCGCGCTGCACGGCCGCCGCGCCCGCGACGCTTTCGGCGGCCCGAATGGCGTAGCCGGTTTCCTGTACTGCATTGACCGTCACCGGATAGCCGCGCTGATACACGACCTCGGCCGTGGCGCCATAGGCGGCGGCGGTCGCGGTGGCGACGGCCTTGATCCGCTCTTCGGCCAGATCGCGCAGCCGGCCATCCAGCGCGCGGACCGTGCCCTCCATCACCACGCGATGGGCGATCACATTCGAGGCGCGGCTGTCACTTTGGAACGTGCCCACGGTCAAGACCAGCGCCGCCAGCGGATCGGCATTGCGCGCGACGACCGATTGCAGCGCGACCACGGTCGCACAGGCCGCAAGCGTGGTGTCCACCGCCAGATGCGGCTCGGCCGCATGGCCGCCCTTGCCGGTCACGGTGATGCGGAACTCGTCGGCCGAGGCCTGCAGGGCGCCGGGCCGGATCGCGAAATGGCCGACCGGCAGGCCCGGGGCATTGTGCAGCCCATAGACCTCGTCAATCGCGAAGCGGTCCATCAGCCCATCGTCGATCATCGCCTTGGCCCCGGCCCCGCCTTCCTCGGCCGGCTGGAAGATGCAGACGACCGTGCCGTCGAAATTGCGCGTCTCGGCCAGATACTTGGCCGTGCCCAGCAGGATCGAGGTATGGCCGTCATGGCCGCAGGCATGCATCTTGCCCGGCGTCTTCGAAGCATAGGGCAGCCCGGTCGTCTCTTCGATCGGCAGCGCGTCCATATCGGCGCGCAGGCCCAGCGTGCGACCCGACCCCGTGCTGCGCCCGCGGATCACCGCGACCAGCCCGCTGCCGCCGATGCCTTCGACCACCTCGTCGCAGCCGAAGCTGCGGCACAGATCCGCCACCCGGGCCGAGGTGCGCGGCAGATCATACATCAGCTCGGGATATTCATGGAAATCGCGGCGCCAGGCGGCGATTTCCGGCAGAAGCTCGGCGAAACGGTTCTTGACGGGCACGGGCGACACTCCTTTGCGGCGATGGTGGACCCAGGATGCGGCTGGGGCAAGGGGGGCGATTTCTTCGAAGAAATCGCGGCGGAGCCTTTGAAGGCTCCGGGCCGGAGTTTTTGAAAACTCCGGCGCGCGGCGTCAAAGGCTGGGGCCCGGCGCGATCTTGGTGCCATCGGAAAAGCGCGACAGGCGGAAGCGCGACAGATCGTGGCCCGGGTCTTCGCCCGCAACCAGGCTGGCCACGACCCGGCCCATGCCGGGGCCGATGCCGAAGCCATGGCCGCTCATCCCCGTGGCGATGGTCAGGCCGGGGATCGGCGCATGGTCCACCACCGGCACCACATCGGGCATGGTGTCGATCATGCCGGCCCAGGCGGTGCGCAGGGGCGGCAGGCCGATGCCGGGAAAGGCCTTGGCGAAGCTGTGCTGCACCCGGCCCAGCGTGGCGCGGTTCGGCGCGGGGTTCAGGATGCGCAGGCGTTCGAAGGGCGAGACCTGATCGGCCGCCCAGCGCCGGGGCGTCAGCCAGGCATCGGGATACTGCGCGGGGGCTGCCGGGCGGAAATGCGTGGAGCGAAAATCCTTTTTCAGCACAGGCAGATAGACGCCGAAGCTGGCAAAGGCATCGCGGCCGATGAAGAAATCATGCTCGGCCCCCGGCGCCAGCGTATAGCCGCCATCCGCCCGGCGCCGCAGCGCGAAATCATCATCGCAAGCTGCGCCGTCAAAGACCTGCGGCAGGGGCCCGGTCTCGGCCACGCTGGCCAGAACCGCCAGCTGCGGGATCTTCACGCCATGCGCGCCAAGGAACAGCCGCGACCAGGCGCCGGCCGCCACCACCACCCGCTCGGCCGCGATCCGGCCCTGTTCGGTGACGACACCGGCAATCTTTCCGCCAGCAAGATCAAGCGCCCGCACCGCGCATTGCTCGACCACCACGACCCCGCGCCGGGCGGCGGCGGCGGCCAGCATCGGCACCGCCACCCAGGGCTCGGCCTTGGCATCCGAGGCGGTCCAGATCGCGCCCTTCCACGGCGCGGCGGCGCCCTGGACCATCGACAGCGCCTCGGCCGCGGTCAGCATCCGCGTATCAAGCGCATTGTCGCGGGCATGCGGCAGCCAGGCCTCGAACCCGGCCATCTCGGCCTCGGTCTTGGCCAGATACATCACCCCGGTCTGGCGGAAGCCCAGGCCCTCGCCCAGCTCTTGCGCCAGGGATTTCCAGATCCGCAGCGCCTCGACCATGATCGGCAATTCGCCGGCATCGCGGCCCTGCTGGCGCACCCAGCCCCAGTTGCGGCTGGATTGCTCGCCCGCGACCCGGCCCTTTTCGCACAGAACGACGCGCAGGCCCTTTTCGGCCAGGAACCAGGCGGTCATCACGCCGACCACCCCCGCCCCGATCACCACCACATCGGCCTGGGCCGGCACGGGGCCGGGAAAGCGGATCGGCGTGCCGTCATGGATCGGGAAGCTCATCCCAGCTGCTCCACCAGTTTCTTCATCAGATCATGGCCGGCCTGGAACTGCGCCAGCGACAGGAATTCGTCGGGCTGATGCGCCTGGGCAATGTCGCCCGGGCCGCAGACCACCGCGGAATAGCCCGCCTCCTGGAACTGGCCCGCCTCGGTGCCATAGCTGACCACGCCCGCGGCATTCTGTCCGGTCAACTGGCGCAGCAGCGCCTCGGCCGGGCCGTCGGCTTCGGGCGTCAGGGCCGGCACGCCGAAGAAGCGCTGCAGATGCACCCCCGCCTCGGGCCGGCGCGCCTTGAGCGCCGCGTCAAGGCGGGCGGACTCGGCCTCGAACGCGGCCGCCAGCGCCTCAAGATCGTCATCCGGCACCACCCGCATCTCGACGGCAAAGCGGCAATCGGCGGCGGTGATGTTATGGGCGGTGCCGCCTTCGATCATGCCCACATGCAGCGTGGTGAAGGGCGGATCGAAGCGCGCGCCCAGCGCGCCGCGCGGCGCGGCCTGGATCTCGGCGTTGCGATCGTTGATCCACTGGATCAGACGCGCGCCTTCCATGATCGCCGACACGCCCTGCGGCAGAAGCGAGCTGTGGACCTCATAGCCCTTCACATGGACATGGAAGCCCGCGCCGCCCTTGTGGCCGGTGATCAGCTGCATGCGGCTGGGTTCGCCCACGATCACCGCCGTGCCTTTCGGCACCACGCCCTGCATGGCGTCGATCAGGGGCGGCGCGCCCAGGCAGCCGATTTCCTCGTCATAGGACAGCGCGATCTGCAGGGGCCGCGCGATGCCCGCGTGATGCGCCCGCACCAGGGCCCAAAGCGCCAGCGCGTCGAACCCCTTCATGTCGCAGCAGCCGCGGCCGTAAAGCCGCCCGTCGCGTTCGGTCACCGTCCAGGGATCCGAACTCCAGGTCTGGCCGTCGACCGGCACCACATCGGTATGGCCCGACAGCACCACCGCGCCCTCGACCCAAGGGCCGACATGGGCGAAAAGCCCCGCCTTGGTCCGGTCTTCGTTCCAATGCCGATGGCTTTCGATGCCATGGCCCGCCAGATAGGCTTCGACCCAGTCGATCAGATCAAGATTCGGGCTGCGGCTGACTGTCGGAAAGCTGACCAGCCGGTCGAGAATCTGCCGTGGCGTCAATTCATCCATCATCGAACCCCCAGATGTTGTGGAAAGCCTTCACCCTGCCCCCACTGCTGTCAAGACCTGGCAGATTGTTAGGTCAATGCGACATTCTGCCGACTGTTTCGGCTGGATTTGACCGATACAAACGGGATTGATCGGCGGTGAAAAATCGGGAACAGTCGTCAAACGCGGCAGGACCGGGGACAAACCCCGGCCTGAAAACCGAATAAAAACAATAAGAAAACGTCACGGGGAGAAGTTCATGCCCGATGGGGCGCAGCCAGTCCTTGATGTCAGGGGCCTGAAGACGGTTTTTCGCACCCGTTCGGGCGAAGTCCATGCCGTGAACGATGTCAGCTTCTCGCTGCAGCGGGGCGAGGTGCTGGGTGTCGTGGGCGAAAGCGGCTCGGGCAAGTCGGTGACGATGATGTCGCTGCTGCGGCTGCTGCCGATGCCGCCGGCGATGATCCGCGGCGGTGAGGCGCTGCTGAACGGGCGCGACATGCTGAAGGCCGGGCCGAAGGAATTGCGCGCCATCCGCGGCGGCAAGGTGGGCTTCGTGTTCCAGGACCCGATGACCAGCCTGAACCCGGTCTTCACCGTGGGCATGCAGATCATGGAGCCCCTGCGCAAGCATCTGGGGCTGAGCCATGACAAGGCGGCGGCGCGGGCGGTGGAATTGCTGGACCTGGTGGGCATTCCCGATGCGCGGCGCCGGCTGGGCGACTATCCGCATCAGTTCTCGGGCGGGATGCGGCAGCGGGTGATGATCGCCATCGCGCTGGCCTGCGACCCCGATGTGCTGATCGCCGATGAACCCACCACGGCGCTGGATGTGACGATCCAGGCGCAGATTCTGGAACTGATGAAGGATCTGCGCCAGAAGCTGGGCATGGCCATCGTCTGGATCACCCATGATCTGGGCGTGATCGCCGGCATCGCCGACCGGGTGATGGTGATGTATGGCGGCCAGGTGGTGGAAGAGGCGCCGGTGCGCGACTTGTTCGCCCGGCCCCAGCACCCCTATACGCGGGCGCTGTTGCAGACCATCCCCAAGATCTCGGGCCCGCGCGAGGCGCGGCTGAAGGTGATCGAGGGCCAGCCGCCGATCCTGAACGCCCCGCCCTCGGCCTGCCCGTTCCGGGCGCGCTGCGAATACCGCTTCGACCGCTGCGATGCCGAAAACCCGGCGCTGCGCCCGGTGGGCGCGGGCCATGCCGTCGCCTGCCACTGGCAGGCCCCTGCCGCCCCGCTGGCCGCGGCCGAGGTGTCCCATGCGTGACCTGACCGCCGATGCCCCCCAGCCGCTGGTCCGGGTCGAGGGGCTGAAGATGTATTTCCCGATCCGCACCGGGCTGTTGCGCCAGCATACCGGCGATGTGAAGGCGGTGGACGATGTGTCCTTCACCATTCCCGCGGGCGAGACGCTGGGGCTGGTCGGCGAATCCGGCTGCGGCAAGTCGACCGTGGGCCGGGCGATCCTGCGGCTGTACGAACCCACCGCCGGCCGCGTGGAAATCGAGGGCGAGGATGTGCTGGCCCTGCCGCCCAACCGGCTGCGCAAGAAGCGTCCGACCATGCAGATGGTGTTCCAGGACCCGCAGGCCAGCCTGAACCCGCGCATGACCGTCGCCTCGATCATCGCCGAGCCGCTGGAGGAACATACCGACTGGCCGCGGGCGCGGAAGACCGAGCGGGTCTATGAGCTGCTGGATGCGGTCGGGCTGAACCGCCGCTTCGCCAACCGCTATCCGCATGAATTCTCGGGCGGGCAGCGCCAGCGCATCGGCATTGCCCGGGCCCTGGCCTTGAACCCGAAATTCATCGTCTGCGACGAGCCGATCGCGGCGCTGGATGTCAGTATCCAGGCGCAGGTGGTCAACCTGCTGGAAGACCTGCAGGAAAAGCTGGGCCTGACCTATCTGTTCATCAGCCACGACCTGTCGATGGTGCGCCATCTGGCGACGCGGGTTGCGGTCATGTATCTGGGACGGATCGCCGAATTGTCCAATTCGGCCGCGCTTTATGCCAATCCCCTGCATCCCTATACCCAGGCGCTCTTGTCGGCGGTGAACGAACCCGACCCCGAGCTGGCCGCGCGGCGCAACCGCATCATCCTGACGGGCGATGTGCCCTCGCCCGCCAATCCGCCCGCCGGCTGCACCTTCTGCACCCGCTGCCCCAAGGTCTTCGACCGCTGCCGCATCGAGCGGCCGGACCTGGTCGAGGTCGAGCCGGGCCGGCAGGTCGCCTGCCATCTTTACACAGAAAAGACCAATCAGGCCGGATCAACCGGCGGCTTCGGGGCCCTGTCCCACAGACAACAGACCAACCAACAAGGAGTTTCGCGATGAAGATGAGAACCGCTCTTCTGGGCGCGGTTGCCTTTGCCGGTTTCGGCACGGCGGCGCTGGCCGAGCGTGGCGCCGACGGGCATGTCAATGTGCTGTACTGGCAGGCGCCCTCGATCCTGAACCCCTATCTGTCTTCGGGCACGAAGGATGTGGAAACCGCCTCGCTGGTGCTGGAAGGCCTGGCCGGCTTCAACGAGAAGGGCGAGGTGATCCCGCGCCTGGTGGTCGACATTCCGACGGTGGAAAATGGCGGCCTGACCGAAGACCTGATGCAGATCACCTGGAAGCTGAAGCCGGGCCTTCTGTGGTCGGACGGCACGCCGGTGACCTCGGCCGATGCGAAATTCACCTATGAATATTGCACCCATCCCGAGGGCGGCTGCGCCCAGGCCGCGCGCTATGAAGGCATCGCCGCGATCGAGACGCCGGATGCCGAAACCATCGTGATCAAATACACCGCGCCGAAGCCCAACCCCTATACGGCCTTCGTCGGCGCGACCTCGCCCCTGCTGCAGGCGGCGCAATTCGCCAATTGCCTGGGCGCTGCGGCCTCGACCTGCACCGACCAGAACTTCATGCCGATCGGCACCGGGCCCTTCATCGTCAAGGACTTCAAGGTCAATGACACGGTCGAGCTGGAAGCCAATCCGAACTATCGCGATCCGGCCAAGCCCGCCTTCGCCACGATGACGGTCAAGGGCGGCGGCGACGCACAGGCCGCGGCGCGGGCGGTTCTGGAAACCGGCGAATTCGACTATGCCTGGAACACCCAGATCAACCCGGAAATGCAGACCCAGATGGCGGCCGGCGGCAAGGGCGTGCTGCTGAACGGCTTCGGCACGCTGGTCGAGCGGATCGAGATGAACATGACCGATCCCTCACCCAGCCTGGCTGAAGGCGAGCGGTCGACCACCAAGCATCCGCACCCGGTCCTGTCGGATATCCGCGTGCGCAAGGCGCTGTCGATGGCGATCGACCGTCAGGCCCTGGTCGATATCGGCTATGGCCAGGCCGGCCGCGCCACCTGCAACCTGGTGCCCGCGCCCGAGATGTTCGCCTCCGACAACACCGAATGCATCGCGCAGGACATGGAAGGCGCCAAGGCGCTGCTGGAAGAGGCCGGCTGGACCGACAGCAACGGCGACGGCATCCGCGACAAGGACGGCGTGAAGCTGGCGCTGCTGTACCAGACCTCGACCAACCCGGTCCGTCAGGACTTCCAGGCGGTGATCAAGTCGTGGTGGAACGAGCTGGGCGTGGAAGTCGAGCTGAAGAACGTCGATTCCAGCGTGTTCTTCGGCGGCGATGCCGGCAGCCCCGACACGTTCCAGAAGTTCTATGCCGATGTCGAAATGTACGCCAACAACTTCGACGGCACCGATCCCGAGCCCTATCTGGCGCAATATCTGTGCGACAAGATCCCGGGCCCGGAAAATCAGTGGCAGGGCGAGAACATCAACCGCTTCTGCGACCCGGCCTATGATGCGATGGTCGAAGAGCTGTCGAAGACCGCCGACATGGCGAAGCGGTCCGAGATCGCCAAGAAGCTGAACGAGATGCTGACCAAGGACAGCTATGTCGTGGTGCCGCTGGTGGACCGCGGCCGTCTGTCGGCGGCCTCGAACACGCTGGGCGGGGTGATCCTGAACACCTGGGACACCGAACTGTGGAACGCCTCGGACTGGTTCCGCATCAAGTGACCTGACGCTTCGGGCGCGCGCCGGACCACGGGCCCGGCGCGCGCCCCCTTCCCCGCTTTTTCTTCAAGACTGCTGACCCGAGGCGCCCGCCCATGCTCACCTACACGCTGAGACGGCTTTTGCTGGCCATCCCGACGCTGCTGCTGATCAGCCTGGTGATCTTCCTGGTCGTCGATCTGGCGCCCGGCTCGCCCATGTCCGAGATCCCGCTGACCGTGCCGCCCGAAGTGCAGGCCAAGATCCGCGCCGCCCTTGGGCTGGATGCGCCCTTCTATGTCCGCTACCTGCTGTGGATGAAGCAGTTCTTCTGGACCGAACCGCTTTACGGCATCGACAATCTGTTCGGCACCCAGCTGGCGGGCGATGCGCCGCGGCTGCTGTCCTATTCCTCGCGCGCGCCGGTGTTCCGCATCATTGGCGAAAGGCTGCCGCAGACGCTGACCGTGATCGGATCGGCCTATCTGCTGGCCATCGTGATCGCCCTGCCGATCGGCATCTATTCGGCCTATCGGCAATACAGCTGGTTCGACCAGATCGGCACCTTCATCTCGATGATCGGCTTTTCGGTGCCGACCTTCTTCACCGGCCTGGTGATGATCCTGATCTTCACCGTCTACCTGGGCTGGTTCCCTTCGATCTTCAACACCTCGCTGCGGGTCACCGACTGGGCGACCTTCAAGCAGATGCTGCACCAGATGACGCTGCCGGTCGTCGTGCTGGCGCTGTACAACGCAGCCGAGGTCAGCCGCTATACCCGGTCCTCGATGCTGGAGAACCTGAGCCAGGATTACGTGCGCACCGCGCGCGCCAAGGGCATGGGCGAAGGCACGGTGGTCTTGAAACATGTGCTGCGCAATTCGCTGATCCCGGTCGTCACCATCATCGCGCTGGGCGCGCCCACGATCTTCGGCGGCGCCATCGTCACCGAGCAGGTGTTCAAGATCAACGGCATCGGCGCCGCGCTGATCAGCGCCATCCATGTCAACGACCTGCCGGTGGTGCAGACCATCGCCTTCCTCACCGCCATTCTGATCGTCCTGTTCAACCTGATCGCCGACATCCTGTACGGCGTGCTGGACCCGAGAATCCGTTATGACTGATGCCACCGTGATCGAGGCCCCCCGCAGCCTGTGGCTGGATGTCTGGGCGCAGTTCCGCGCCCATCGCGGCGCGATGGTCGGGCTGTTCGTGCTGATCTTCCTGCTGCTCTTCGTGCTGGTGGGCCCGCTGTTCTGGACCAAGGAGCCGATCTTGGTGAATTCGAACACCGCCCAGATGTTCAAAAGCCGCAATCTGGGCGCCTCGCTGACCAATCCGCTGGGCACCGACCAGGTCGGGCGCGACATCATGGCCCGGCTGATGCTGGGGGGCAAAGTGTCGCTGGCCGTGGGCTTCGTGGCGATGGGGGTGGCGATCGGCGTGGGCACGCTGATCGGGGTGCTGGCGGGCTATTTCCGCGCGCTGGACAATGCGCTGATGCGGCTGACCGACATGTTCCTGTCGCTGCCGCTGCTGCCTTTGCTTCTGGTGCTGGTCTATCTGTATGGCGGCGTGATGCGGGCCGAGTTCGGACCCAATCTGGGCACGTTCTTCATCATCGTGGCCGGCATCGGCCTGACCAGCTGGATGCATGTGGCGCGGATCGTGCGCGGTCAGGTGCTGGCGGTGAAAGAGCGCGAATTCGTGCTGGCCGCGCGCTCGATCGGCACGCCGTCGCGGCGGATCATCACCCGCCACATCCTGCCGAATGTGCTGTCGCCGGTGATGGTGGCCGCGACGCTGGGCATCGCCAATGCGATCATCACCGAAAGCGTGCTGTCCTTTCTGGGCCAGGGCTTCCAGCCCGATTTCCCGACCTGGGGCTCGATGCTGAACTATGCCTATAACAACCAGAGCTATCCGGTGCAGATGATCTGGCCGGGGCTGGCGATCTCGCTGACGGTGCTGTCGGTCAACTATATCGGCGACGGCCTGCGCGACGCGCTGGACCCGCGGATCCGCGGCCGCTAGGGCGCGCCCGATCCTTCGGCGAAGGATCGGGGCCGGTCTCATGCCGTCTAATGCATCCCCTTGCGGATCCGCCGGATCATCAGCCAGACCAGCCCGACCACCGGCAGAACCAGCGCGGCGGTCAGCATTTCCTTGGTCAGGCCCAGCTCATGCGCGACCGGATAGGCCAGATAGCCCGCCAGGCTGACTGCGTAATAGCTGATCGCCACCACCGACAGGCCTTCGACCGTGTGCTGCAGCCGCAATTGCAGATCGGCCCGCCGGTCCATGCTTTCCAGAAGCTTCTGGTTCTGCGCCGAGCGTTCCACATCGACCCGCGTGCGCAACAGTTCCGCCGCCCGCGCCGCCCGTTCCGCCATGGCCTGCAACCGGCCCTCGGCCGATTTCACCGTGCGCATCGCCGGATCGAAGCGCCGCATCATGAATTCCGCGAAGGTCTGGCGGCCCTCGATCCGTTCCTCGCGCAACACCTCGATGCGCTGATTGAGGATCGCCTCATAGGCCGCCGTCGCCCCGAAGCGGAACGAGAACCGCACCGCCAGGCTTTCCAGCTCGGCCGAGATCGCCAGCAATTCGTGCAGCGCCGCCTCGGGCGAGCCCGAGGCCGCATCCAAGCCCGAGACCAGCGCCGACAGCGCCGGGTCCAGCGCGTTCAGCCGCGCGGTCAGCGCGCGGGCGCGGATCAGGCCCAGCATCGACATGGCGCGGTAGATCTCGATCTCGCACAGACGCTGGATGATCCGCCCGACCCGCCGCGCCCCGGTTCCCGGCCGCACGAAAACCGCAAAGCGCATATGGCCCGCCGGGTCGATGTGGAAATCGCCCGCCACCACCGCCGCGCCGTCGACCACCCGGCTCATCGCCATGCTTTCCGGCACGAACCAGCCCTCGGCCTGGGCCAGCATCTCGTCCTGATCCTCGGGCATGGCCACGATGCGGATCAGAACCGAGGTCAGCCGCCGCCCCGGCGCAGCTTCCAGCCAGTCGGGCGCGAAGACCCCGGCATCGGCCGGATCGAAAGGCCGCGCCGAGACGCCGGGCCAGAAGGCCGAATAGGTCACGAATTCGGTATGGCTTTCCCATTTCAGCGTGGCCCGCCCCAGCGGGCCGGAGAAATGCGTGGCCTCGGGCTGCGGATGGGCCGAGCCATGCCGGTCCAGAAGCGCCAGAAGATGGGCCCGGTCGCGCCCGCGGTCACGGTTCGCGGCATCGACGGGTTCCTTGAAGGCCACGAAAAGCGCGGTCGAGGGCACTTCAAGCGAGGGGAAGGGCCGCGCATGCAGCTCGTTCACCGTGGCATAGCGCAGGGGATGGTCCTGGTCGGGGGTCATGGGCAGCACCTGAGAAGTCGTTCTCGCGCCATAGGGCGGCCGGCCCCGGCCTTGCCAGAGAATTCATGGAATACAAGGGTATGCAACCGCGCTGTTGCGCGGATGCCATCCCCTGCCCCGAATTGCCCCGAATTGCTCCGAATTGCCCCCGCTCAGGGCCGGATCGTGCCGTCGCCGGTGACCAGATATTTGAAGCTGCACAGCTGCTCGGCCCCCACCGGCCCGCGCGCATGCATCTTGCCGGTGGCGATGCCGATCTCGGCGCCCATGCCGAACTCGCCGCCATCGGCGAATTGGGTGCTGGCATTGCGCATCAGGATCGCCGAATCCAGCCGTTCGAAGAAGCGCGCCGCGGTGGCGTCGTTCTCGGTCAGGATCGCCTCGGTGTGCTGGCTGCCATAGCGGCGGATATGGGCGATCGCCTCGTCCACCCCGTCGACCAGCTTGGCCGCGATGATCTTGTCCAGGAATTCATGGCCGAAATCCTCGGGCGCGGCCTTCACCGTGCCGGGGATCTTCAGCAATTCGCCCTCGGTGCGCACCTCGACCCCCGCGGCCAGCAGATCCTCGATCAGCACGCCGCCATGCTTGGTGTAGAACTGCCAGTCGATCAGCAGGCATTCCGCCGCGCCGCACACCCCGGTGCGCCTGGTCTTGGCGTTCAAGACCACCCGGCGCGCCTTGTCCAGATCGGCGTCCCGGTCGGCATAGACATGGCAGATGCCTTCCAGATGCGCGAAGACCGGCACCCGCGCCTCGCGCTGCACCAACCCGACCAGCCCCTTGCCGCCGCGCGGCACGATCACGTCGATATGCGCGACCGCCTGCAGCATCGCGGTCACCATGCCGCGGTCGCGGGTCGGCACCATCTGGATCGCCGCCTCGGGCAGATGCGCTTCGCGCAACCCCTGCAACAGGCAGTCATGGATCGCCTCGGACGAATGGAAGCTTTCGCTGCCGCCGCGCAGGATCACCGCATTGCCGGATTTCAGGCACAGGGCGCCCGCATCCGCCGTGACATTGGGGCGCGATTCATAGATCACCCCCACCACACCCAGAGGCGTCGCCACGCGCTGGATATGCAGGCCCGAGGGCCGGTCCCATTCCGCCAGCACCCGGCCGACCGGGTCCTTCTGCTCGGCCACCGAGCGCAGGCCGTCGACGATGCCGCGGATCCGGTGGTCGTCCAGCCGCAGCCGGTCCAGCATCGCCGGGCTCAGGCCCTTTTCCTCGGCATAGGCGCAATCCATCGCATTGCCGTCCAGGATTTCCTGCCGCCGGTCCCAGACCGCCGCCGCCGCCGACAGAAGCGCCGCCGCCTTGCGCTCGGACGAGGCGAAGGCCAGTTCGGCCGCAGCCTCGCGCGCCTTGCGGCCGATATCCTGCATCAGATCGCCGAATTGCCCGTCCATGTCGCGCCGCCTTTTCCCCGAGGCCCCGGAGTTTTCGAAAACTCCGAGGCGGAAATTTCGAAATTTCCGCTCCGATTTCTTTGAAGAAATCGGACCGTCACAACACCATATCGTCCCGATGCACCAGCGCCGCCCGGCCCTGATAGCCCAGGATCGCCTCGATCTCGCCAGAGCGATGCCCGGCAATCTGCTTGGCCTCGGCGGCGGTATAGCGCACCAGCCCCTTGCCCAGAACCGCGCCTTCGGGCGACAGGATCGCCACCGGCTCGCCCCGGCCGAAATTGCCGCTGACCCGCGTCACCCCCGCCGGCAGCAGGCTTTTACCCGCCCGCAAAGCCGCCACGGCGCCGGCATCCAGCACCAATTCACCCTTGGGCTTCATCGCGGCGATCCACAGCTTGCGCGCCAGCTGCGGGTCGGACGAGGGCACGAACCAGGTCCGCGCCGCGCCCTGGGCCAGCGCGGTCAGGGGCCGCAGGACCGAGCCTTCCATGATCGCCATGGCACAGCCGCCCGCCACGGCGGTCTTCGCCGCCAGAAGCTTGGTCTTCATCCCGCCCTTCGACAGGCCGGAAATCGGATCGCCCGCCATCGCCTCGATCTCGGGGGTGATGGTGTCGACCACATCGAAGCGCCGGGCCGTCGGGTCTTCCTTCGGATTGGCGGTGTAGAAGCCGTCCACATCCGACAAAAGCACCAGCTGATCCGCGCCCACCGTCACGGCGATCTGCGCGGCCAAGCGGTCATTGTCACCGAAGCGGATCTCGTCCGTCGCCACCGTGTCGTTTTCATTCACGATCGGCACGGTGTGCAGGCTGAGCAGCGTCTCCATCGTGGCGCGGCTGTTCAGATAGCGGCGCCGGTCGGCGGTATCTTCCAGCGTCACCAGAACCTGCGCCGTGGTGATGCCATGCGGTGCCAGCACTTCCTCATAGGCGCGCGCCAGCCGGATCTGCCCCACCGCCGCCGCGGCCTGGCTTTGCTCCAGCGTCAGGGCGCCCGCGGGCAGGCCCAGCACCATCCGCCCCAAAGCGATCGAGCCGGAAGACACCAGCACCACTTCGGTGCCGCGCGTCTTGGCCTCGGCCACATCCAGCGCCAGCGCCGACAGCCAGGCCTGGCGCAGGCCCTTCTGCCGGTCGACCAGCAGGGCCGAGCCGATCTTCACCACCAGCCGTTTCGCCGCCCGCACATCGGGGGCGGCCCGCAGGATCACGGAGTCCATGCGCCCTGCGCCTCCTGCGCCTCGTCCCCGGAAATCTCGGCATAGATCGCCCGCAGCACCTCGGGAATGCCGCGCCCTGCCACGCCCGAGATCACATGCACCGGCCCGCCGCTGGCCTTTTCCAGCGCCCGCCGGCGGTCCGAGATCTGCTTCGGCTCCATCGCGTCGACCTTGTTCAGGGCCAGGATGCGGGGCTTGTCGCCCAGCACCTCGGAATAAGCCTCAAGCTCGGTCACGATGGTGCGGTAATCCTTGACGATCGTCGAAGAGGTGCCGTCGACCAGATGCAGCAGCACCTTGCAGCGTTCGACATGGGCCAGGAACTGCATGCCCAGGCCCCGGCCTTCCGAGGCGCCCTCGATCAGGCCCGGGATGTCGGCGATGACAAACTCGTGCCCGTCAATGCCCACCACGCCCAGATTGGGCACCAGCGTGGTAAAGGGGTAATCGGCGATCTTCGGGCGCGCATTCGACACGGCGGCAAGGAAGGTCGACTTGCCGGCATTGGGCAGGCCCACCAGCCCCGCATCGGCGATCAGCTTCAGCCGCAGCCAGATCGTGCGTTCCACGCCTTCCTGCCCCGGATTGGCCCGCGCCGGCGCCCGGTTGGTACTGGATTTGAAGCGCAGATTGCCCCAGCCGCCATTGCCGCCCGCCGCCAGACAGACGCGCTGCCCCGGCTCGGTCAGATCGGCGATCACGGTTTCCTCGTCCTCGTCCAGAATCTCGGTGCCCAGCGGCACTTTCATGACGATGTCGTCGCCGGATTTCCCGGTTTTCTGGTTGCCCATGCCGGGCTGGCCGGATTTGGCAAAGAAATGCTGCTGATAGCGATAGTCGATCAGCGTGTTCAGCCCATCCACCGCCTCGGCCCAGACCGAACCGCCATGGCCGCCGTCCCCGCCATCGGGCCCGCCGAATTCGATGAATTTCTCGCGCCGGAACGAGACGCAGCCGGCCCCGCCGCCGCCCGAGCGGATATAGACTTTGGCAAGGTCAAGGAATTTCATCTCAGGCCGCTTTCATGGGAATAAAGGGGCGATACAGGATCGGCGCCCAAGTCTCAAGCCGCACAGGACCGCGCTGCTGCCTTCCTCTCTGCGGAAATATCCCACGGGGGTCCGGGGGTGTGAAACCCCCGGCGCCGGGACGAAGCGCTCCGCAAGGGCAAGGCCCTCAGTCCAGCTTGCGCAGATAGGTCCAGGTTGGCACGACCGCGTGGCGCGCCACCGAAAACGCCTCGGCATCGCCCAGATACTGGAAGCCCGCATTGGTCAGGACCCGGGCCGAGCCGGGATTGTCCTGGAACACCTCGGCGAAATAGGTGCGGTCCTGCAGCGGGTTGGCCGCGACCAGCGCCCGCACCGCTTCCGAGGCGATGCCGGAATTCCAGAAGGCCGGCGCCACCCAATAGGCGACTTCGGACTGGTTGCCCTTGCCGGCGCCGCATTCCATCGGCTTCAGACTGATCACCCCCAGCAGCTCGCTCAGTCCGGTGGCCGAGCCGTCCATCGCCCAGACCGAGCCCGGACGTTCGTGCTTCATCGCGCGCGCCACATAGGCCTCGGCCGCGCCCGGCGGGAAGGGATGCGGGATGTTCTGCGTCGCCTCGGCCACCCGGCGGTCGGCTGCGTAATGCGCGATCAGGCCGGTATCCGACGGGCGGACCGGGCGCAGCACGAAGCGGCCGGCGGCGATCTGGCCTTCGGCGGCAGGGATCATATCCAGAACCATGGCTTTCTCCTCGTGAAGCACATGTGGGGGCAGGCCCCCGACTTTCCAACGCCGCCCCGGCAAAACCGCGGCGGAAATGCGAAAAGGGACCGGCTTTTCAGCCGATCCCCCCGATAGATTCGGATTGTAAGGGTTTTTCGGCTTACTCGGCGGCCTCCGCCACCGGGAGGACCGAAATGAAAGTGCGGCCTTTGAGGCCCTTCTTGAAGGTTACCTTGCCTTCCACGGTCGCGAAGATCGTGTGGTCGGTGCCCATGCCGACGCCTTCACCCGGGAACCAGGTCGTGCCGCGCTGGCGGCAGATGATGTTGCCCGGAATGGCGGTCTGGCCACCATACAGCTTCACGCCCAGGCGACGGCCCGCGGAATCGCGGCCGTTGCGCGACGAACCGCCTGCTTTCTTGTGTGCCATGGGATGTTACTCCTTCGCTTCCGCGGCCTTGCGGGCGCGCTTCGGTTTCTCGGCGGCCGGCTCGGCGGCCTTGGCGGCGCCGGGGGCCTCATGCGCGGCCAAGCGCGCAGCGGCGGTGCCGGTGGCTTCCTTGACGCCGGTCTTGTCGGCGCCCGATTCCAGCACGTCGGTCACGCGCAGCAGCGTCAGTTGCTGACGATGGCCACGGGTCCGCTGCGAGGAATGCTTCCGGCGGCGCTTGTGATACGAGATGGTCTTCGGACCCTTGATCTGCTCGATCACTTCGGCCTGCACGGCGGCGCCGGCGACCAGGGGGGCACCGACGGTGGTGCCCAGCATCAGGATCTCGTTGAACTGGATCTTGTCGCCAGCGGCGGCATCAAGCTTTTCCACGCGCAGCACGTCGCCCGCCTGGACCTTGTATTGCTTGCCGCCGGTCTTGAGGACCGCAAACATGGGTCTTTCCTTTTCCTTCTCCGCGCCCTGCGGCCCCGTTTCCGGCGTTCGGGGGGTGGTGGCCTTGCGGCCCCTGCCCCGCCTTCGGACAGCGCGCCCCTTGCGGGGCGGTGTTGCATATAAAACCCCGCCCGGGAGTCGCCCCCCAGGCCGGATGCGCGCTTATGCGGTCTTCGCCCCCGCCTGTCAAGCGCCGCGCAGGCAGGCAGGCCGGGTCAGATATCCGTCGATTGCGCCGTCGCGGCCACCGCCGCCCCCAGATCCTGCGACAGCGGCGCGAAGACCGCATCCGAGCCCGCGAACAGCGCCGCATTCACCGCCTTGCCGGCCGGGCTGGCCCAGAAATCAATATAGGATTTCAGCTCGGCATCGCTGAGCGGCGCATAGGCCATGGTCAGATAGGAATAAAGCCAGGTCGTGGTCGAGGCGCGAATCCCCGCCTCCTGCCCCCAGACCTCGGCCATCATGTCGTCGGGATCCTGACGCTGGCCGGGCGGCATCGCGTCCGAAAGGCCGCGGCTGAAGGCCAGATTCGCCCCCAGCGCGCCGGCCACGTTCATCTCGACCAGATCGCCCGCCTCGATCATCCGGCGGATCAGCCGCAGCCGCGGATCGCGCGCGGCCTTCATCTTCTCGGCCGCGACCTCGGCCGCCTCGCTGATATCGTCGTCGATCATGGCGCGCCGCGCGTCGATTTCCAGCCCCAGCACCTTCTGGCCCAGGGCCGAGCCGAAGAAGGCCTCGGCTTCCGCCACGGCGGCGGGGTCGGTCTTCAGCGCCGCCTCGAAGGCCGCGACGAAGCGGCTTTGCATCAGCGCGGGGTCATAGATCCGCGCCACGGTCTGCGCCCAGGCGGCACCGCCCCGGCCGGGGAAGAAGCCCTTCTCCAGATCGGCGCCATGGGCCTTGCCCTCTTCGACCATGATCGCGAAGGTCTGGTCCATCCGCATCAGATCGGCCAGCCGCGCCGCGGCCGAGGGCGCGGCGGCCTGGGTCAGCGCCTCGGCCGAGGCGCCGGGCTGGCCCTGCTCCTGCGCCTGGCCCTGCGCCCGGGCGGGGGCGGTCATCAGATGGGTGGCGGGCAGCGTCACGGCCAGCGCCGCCGCGAAACCGGCGGCCAGAAGTTCGAGATGCGGCTTCGGCATGGACGGGCCTTTCCTGTTGCACGCGCGCAGCCCCCCTTGGACGGGTGGGAGCCTGCACGATCACGCTATGCCGGCCCGCCGCCTGGGAAAAGACGCCGCCGACTCAAACCTGCGTGTAGAGCGGCATTCCCCACCCTTCGGCCCCGCCAAGGCACAGCCACTGCCCCGGCCGACAGGCCCGCGCGGGGCCTGCCGGACAAGTCTTTCCGGCGCCCGTCAAAAACCTGTTGAAAACGGGCTTGCGCTTCCCCTGCCGCCCCGCTACATCCCCGCCCACTGAAACGACCCCCAAAGCGCGGAGAGGTGGCGGAGTGGTCGATCGCGCCGGTCTCGAAAACCGGAGTGCCTGCAAGGGTACCGTGGGTTCGAATCCCACCCTCTCCGCCACATATCCCTGACAGTGTTGGATTTCCTGTGAAGATCGACGGTCTTTCCAGGATGCGGCGCGCGCCCTGCGCACCCGAAGCTTCGCGCCCCATTGCCCCGCAAAGGAACCGTGGCCCGCGCAAGGGGCCAGGGCCTCGTCATGCCGGGCGACGCCGGTGCCGCGTCAGCCCGGCGTCTTCCGGCGGAACAGCCGGGCCAGCATGTGTTCAAGATCGTCGATGAGGGTGAAGGCCACCGGAATCACCACCAGGCTCAGGAAGGTCGAAGTGATCAGCCCGCCGATCACCACCACGCCCATCGGCTGGCGGAAGCTCGGGTCGCCCGAGACCAGGCTCAGCGCCGCGGGCGCCATGCCGCCGGCCATGGCCACCGTGGTCATGATGATCGGCCGCGCCCGCTTGTGGCAGGCATCGACCAGCGCATCGAAGCGCGACATGCCCTGATTGCGCGCGGTGATCGCATATTCGACCAGAAGGATCGAATTCTTCGACACGATCCCCATCAGCAAAAGCAACCCGATCACCGCCGGCATCGAAAAGCTTGTCCCGGTCAGAACCAGCGGCAACAGCGCCCCGCCCAGCGCCAGCGGCAAGGCCATCAGGATCGTCACCGGCTGCAGGAAATCGTGGAACAGCAGCACCAGCACCGCATAGATGCAGAAGATGCCGATCGCCATCGCGGTTGCGAAAGAGCTGAACAATTCGCTCTGGCGCTTCAGATCGCCCTGCTCGACCGTTTCAACCCCGCTGGGCAGGTTCCGATAGCTGTCAAGCTGCCTGACCTCGGCCATCACATCCGACAGATTGCGGCCGTTCAGCTCGATCGAGATCGAGACATTGCGCTTGCGGTCCAGCCGGGTGATCTCGCTGGGCGCCGATCCCATGGTGATCTCGGCAATCACCCCCAGCGCCACATTGCCATTGGCACCGGCAACCGGGATCAGCGCGATCTGGTCCAGCGTCTCGCGGTTGGTTTCGGCCAACAGGATGCGGATCGCCACCTGACGCTCGGGCAGGTTCAGCTTTGATAGCGCCGAATCGTAGCCCCCCGCAGTCGCAACCCGCACCGCATCCGCAATCGCCCGCGAGGTCACGCCCAGCGCCGCGGCCCGGGCCAGATCGGGGGTGATCACGATCTCGGGGCTTTGCAGCGCGGCCGAAGAGGTGACATTGCCGATGCCCGCAATGCGGGTGCGGATCTCGGCCTCAAGCGCGGATGCCGCCGCTTCCAGCACCGCCGATGTGTCGCCCGCCAGCGTGACCTGCAATTCGGTGCCATTGCCGCCGGTGCCAACCTCGACCCGCACCCCCGGAAGCTGTTCCAGCGCCTGGCGCAGATCGGCCTCGATCTCGGACTGGGTTTCGCTGCGGTCGTCGATCGGCGTCAGATTGACGACCAGCGTCGCCGAATCCACCGACTGGCTTGACCCGCCGCCCCCCATGCCCCCGGTCGAGGCCGTGCCGGTGGCCACGAAAACGCCGGTCACATGGTCGCGGCCGCGGATCGCCTGGGCCGCGGCAAGGGCGGCCTTGTCGGTATCCTCGATCTGCGTGCCGGGGGGCGCGGTGACGACCACGCGGGTCTGGCTGTCATCCGAGGCCGGGAAGAACCCGGTCGACATCTGCGTGACGACCAGCCCGGTCGCCGCGAAAAAACCGATCACCCCCGCGACCGGAATCCAGCGCCGGCGCAACATCAGCTTCACCAGCGCGATGTAACGGCGCATCGCCCAACCGTCCGGCTTCTCGACATGGGCCGAGGTCTTCAGCATATGGGCCGCCATCATGGGCGTCACAAGCCGCGCCACCAGCAGCGAGAACAGCACCGCCACCGATGCGGTGATCCCGAACTGCTTGAAGATGATCCCCGGAATGCCGCCCATGAAGGCCGTGGGCAGGAAGACCGCGACCAGCGAGAAGGTGGTGGCGATCACCGCCAGACCGATCTCGTCGGCCGCCTCCATCGCGGCATCATAGGCGGTCTTGCCCATCTGCAGATGGCGCTCGATGTTCTCGACCTCGACGATGGCATCGTCGACCAGGATCCCCACCACCAGCGACAGCGCCAGAAGGGTGACGGTGTTCAGGCTGTAGCCCATCTGATCCATCACCAGGAAGGTGGGGATGATCGACAGCGGCAGGGCGACGGCGGCGATGAAGGTGGCCCGCCAGTCGCGCAGGAACAGGAAGACCACCACGATCGCGATGGCCGCGCCCTCATACAGCATGTGGATCGAGGCGTCGTAATTCTCTTGCGTCGGGGTGATGGTGTTATAGGCCTCGGCCAGGGTCACTTCGGGATGCGCGGCCCCGAACTCGGCCAGGGCCGCGCGCACGCCTTCGGTCACGGCGACATCGGAAAAGCCCTTGGACCGTTTCACCTGCAGCGCGATCACCGGCGCGCCGTTCAGATAGGCCAGCGAGCTGCGGTCGGCATGGGTGTCGGTGACGGTGCCCAACTCGTCCAGCCGCACCCAGCCGCCATTCGGCAGCGGAATGGGCGTGGCCCGCAGATCCTCGACCGAGGCGGCGGCGGCGCGCACCCGCAGCGACTGGCTGGCGCTGCCGACCCGGCCCTTGCCGCCCGACAGATCGCGCTGCACATCGTCAAGCTGGCCGTTCACATCGGCCGCCGTCAGGCCCAGACCGGCCATCAGGTCGGGGTCAAGCTGCACGCGGATCTCGCGGTCGATGCCGCCCAGCCGGCTGACCTCGCCCACCCCGTCGACGGCCATCAGCACCCGCTCGATGTCATTGTCGATCAGCCAGCTCAGCTCGGCCTCGTCCAGCGTCTGCGCGCTGACGACATAGGTGACCAGCGGCGAGGATCCCAGTTCCGATTTGGTGACCGTGGGCGTCTCCATCCCTGCGGGCAGGTCGGATTTCACCTGGTCGACGGCGCTTGACACCTCGTCCAGCGCGACCTGGGCGTCCTTGCCCAGATCGAAAGAGACATCGATCTGCACCGCGCCATCGGTGATCGTCGTCGTCACCGAATCCAGCCGGGTCAGGCCCGTCAGCTCATCCTCGATCTTGCGGGCGACTTCGGTTTCCAACTGCGCCGCCGCCGCGCCCTCAAGACTGGCCGAGATGGTGATCGTCGGCAGATCCATGTCGGGGAAGTTCTGGATATCCAGCCGGTTGAAGCTCATCAGCCCGACAACGGTCAGCAGAAGGAAGGCCAGAATCGGTGGAACGGGGTTGCGGATCGCCCAGGCCGAGAAATTCATTCCGCCGCCTCCACCACACGCACCAGCGATCCGTCGTTCAGGAAGGCGCCGCCCGCCTTGACCACCTGTTCATCGCCAGTCAGCCCCGACAGGATTTCCACCCGCTCGCCCTGGCGCCGCCCGATCTCGACCCGCTTGCGCGTGACCTTGGCCGGCTGCGACCCCGGGTCCAGAACGAAGACATAGGTGAACCCGTCGCGGATCGAGCTGGCCGTCGCGGGCACGGTCAGCGCCTCGGTCCGGCCCAGGTCGAACCGGCCGGTGACCATCATTCCGGTGCGCGGCATCGGCAGGCCCTCGGGCGGGGTCAGC
Organism: Xinfangfangia pollutisoli; assembly: GCF_020179405.1. GTDB lineage: Bacteria > Pseudomonadota > Alphaproteobacteria > Rhodobacterales > Rhodobacteraceae > Pseudogemmobacter > Pseudogemmobacter pollutisoli. The sequence continues at coordinate 29,233 of NZ_JAICBZ010000029.1, forward strand.
GCGACATAGACGATCACCCGCCCCGTCGTCTCCGAGGCATCGGGCGCGATCTGGCGCACTTCGCCCGGAACATCGGTGCCGATCGGGGTCGGGATCGCGACCTTGGTTCCCACCGTGATCTGGCGCAGAAAGCGCAGCGGCACTTCGGCCTGCCATTCGATCCGGTTCTGCCGGATCAGCCGGAACAATTCGCTGCCGCCGGACACGACCGCCCCCAGCGCCGCCGACCGCGCCGAGATGACCCCGTCGTCGGGTGCAAGGATCTGGCTGCGCGCCAGATCCAGCCGCGCGCTGGCCAGCGCCGCCTGCGCCGAGGCGAGCTCGGCCTCGGCCTTGCGCTCGGCCACGTAATATTCGGTCGCCTGCTGATCGGACAGCGCGCCGGACTGGCCACCGGCCAGGCTGCGCGCGCGGTCGGCATCGGCCTTCGCCTCCTCCAGCGTCGCCTCGGCCGACATCACCGCCGCCTCTTCCTGCAGGACGGCATTTTCAAGCGTCTCGGTCGACAGCCGGGCCAGAAGATCGCCCTTCCGCACCGCCGCGCCCACATCGACCTCGACGCTTTCGATGCGCTGGCCCGAGATTTCCGACGCGATCACCGCCTCGTGCCAGGGCTTCAGCCGGCCATTGGTTTCCAGCGTGACCGGCCAAAGCAGCCGCTCGGGTCTGACAAGCTCGACCGTCAGCGCCGCATTGGCCGACCCGCCCTCGGCGGCCGTGTCTTGCGCGACACCGGCGCCGGCGGCCGGCAGAAGCAGCGCCAGAAGCGCGATCGTCAGGGGCAGCCTGGGGGCGTTCATCATTCTTTTCCTTCACTCTGAGGCAAGGCCGCGGCCTGGGCCTGGGCCGGGCGGGTCCAGCCGCCCCCGGCCGCCTTGAACAGCGCGACCCATTGCAGGATTTCCGCCTCGCGCTGCTCGACCTCGGTGATCTGGGCGGTTTGCAGGCTGCGCCGCGCCGTTTCGCGGTTGAGAAGCGTCTCGCCGCCGGCCCGCCACTTCGCATCGAGCGCGTCGAAATAGGCCTGATAGCCCGCCACCGCCTTGCGGGCGCTGGCGCCGTTGCGCCGGGCCGCCGCCAGCCGGGTCATCGCCCCCTCGGTTTCGGCCACGGCCGACAGCACCGCCTTGCGCCAGCTTTCCCCCGCGATCTGCGCCTCGGCCTGGGCGCTGCGCAGGCTGGCCCGCGCCGCCCCGCCGTCAAAGATCGGCAAGGACAGCGCCGGGCCGAATTGCCAGCTTTTCGGATCGGTCAGGGTGATCGACCCGCCCAGCGACAGCGACGGGAACAGATCGGCCTGCGCCGCGCCCATGCTTGCCAGGGCGGCGGCGAAGGTCAGCTCGGCCTCGATGATGTCGGGGCGCTGGCGCAGCACCTCGGCCGGAACCGAAGACACGCGGAAGGCCCTGGGCACCGGCAGACCGCCGCCGCGCGACAGGATCGCGTCGATCTGCCCCTGGCTGACGCCCACGCTGACCGCCAGCGTCTGCGCCAGAACCCGGCAATCGGCGGTCTGGCTTTCCAGCGCGATCGCCGCGCTGGCGACCGAGGCCTCGGCCAGCGCCGCGTCGCTTTGGGGCGCAAGACCGGCCCGGACCAGATCGCCGGTCGCGCGCAGCGTGTCGCGCTGCGAGCCCAGCGCGGCGCGGTAGATCGCCTCGATCCGCATGCAGGCGCGGTATTGGACAAAGCCGCTTGCGACTTCGGCCGACAGGCTGACATGGGCGCCGCGGAAGGCCGCCTCTTCGGCCGCGGCCGACAGACGCGCCGCCTCGGCCGTCTGGCGGGCCTTGCCGAACAGGTCGATTTCCCAGGAGGCATCGAATTTCGCGGTATCGTCCGTCGCCCGCGCCGTGTCGGCCTGTTTGGTGACGCTGCGCGCCAGATCGGCGGTCAGCACTGGCGCAAGCCCGGCATCGCCTTGCCCGGCCACCGCCCGCGCCTTCATCACGGCCGCCGCCGCGCTGCGCAGGCTGGGGCTGTTGGCATCCGCCAGGCGCAACAGATCGGCCAGCTGGGCATCGTTGAACTGCCCCCACCAGGTCAGGTCGATGGCCGAGCCGGCCTGCGGCGCGTCCGCGGCAAACCGGGCCGAGACCGCCTGCTGCGGGGCTGGCGGCACGATCGCCGCGGCACAGGCCGACAGCGCCAGCACAGAGATCAGGCCAGGAAGGGGACGCATCGCAGGCTCCATCAATCGCCCGCCCTTGTGGCCCGCCCCTGTGTGAAGATGTGTAAAGCGGGGGAAAAGAAGGGTAATTCTTCGCCCTTTCGCCGGTCTTTGCGCTATCAGATCAGGCGGAGGAACGGCGATGGCTTCTGTTCTGCTGATCGATGACGACACGGCCCTGGCCGAGCTTCTTGCCGAATATCTTGGCCAGGAAGGCTTTGCCGTGACCCATCTTGCCGATGGCCGCCGCTGCATCGGCGCCATTGCCGAGGCTAGGGCCGAGATCGTGGTTCTGGACATCATGATGCCCGGGATCAGCGGCATCGAGGTGCTGCGCCGGATCCGGCGCGAAAGCAATGTGCCGGTGCTGATGCTGACCGCCCGCGGCGACGAGGTGGACCGGATCGCCGGGCTGGATCTTGGGGCGGACGACTATCTGGCAAAGCCCTGTTCGCCGGGCGAGCTGGCGGCGCGGCTGCGCGCCATCCTGCGGCGCGGCGGCGGCCGCTCGGCCCCGGGCAAGGTGCTGACGGCGGGCGGGCTTCTGATCGACACCGCCCGCCGCCGCGCGCATTGGCACGACACCGCGCTGGACCTGACCGGGGCCGAGTTCAACCTGCTTGAGGTGCTTGCCGCCAATGCCGGGCGGATCGTGTCGCGGCAAGAGCTGTCCGAACAGGGGCTTGGCCGGGCGCTGGCGCCCTATGACCGATCGGTCGACGTGCATATCTCGGCGATCCGGCAGAAGATCGCGGCCGCCAACGGCGCCGCGGCCATCCTCAGCGTGCGGGGCCAGGGCTATCAGCTGGTTCCCGCATGAGGCAGATGGTCCTTCGCTTCTTCTGGTATATCTGGGCGGCGATCATCGGCACGTCGCTTCTGGTCATCGTGCTTGCGGTCAGCCTTGGCCTGCGCCCGCCCGACCAGGTGCCGGTCGAGACCCTGGCCGGTACCCTGCAGATCGCCGCGCGCGAGGCGTTTCTGGACGGCGGCAAACCCGCGGTGGAAGCGCTGCTGTCCCGCGATGAGCAGGTGGCCGATCTGTTCGCGCTGGTCGAAAGTCAGGGCGCCGACTGTGCGGGCGACGACCGGATCGGCCCGGTCGGGGCCACGGGCTGCCTGCGCCTGCAGCTTCTGGCGCCGCCCTTCGGCAGCCTGCGCCGGTTCCTGCCCTTCCTGACGCCGATGACCGCGGGCGCCGGGATCAGCCTGGTGATCGCGCTGATGCTGGCGCGGCGCTTCGTCCGCCCGATCCAGCGCCTGGGCGAGGCGCTTGCCGATCTGTCCAAGGGCGATCTCGACCGGCGGATCGGCCCCGCGCTCAGCCATTCCGAGCCGGCCATCGCCGATGTCGGCCGCGCCTTCGACATGGCGGCCAGCAAGCTGCAGGAACTGACCGAAAGCCGCTCGCGCCTGTTTCACGACATCTCGCATGAAATCCGCTCGCCGCTGGCACGGCTGCAGGTCGCCACGGCGCTTCTGCACCAGAACCCGGCGCGGCTCGAGGCGATGCTGCCGCGGATCGAGGCCGATATCGCCCGCGTCGACCGGCTGGTCGAGGAAATCCTGACGCTGGCGCGGCTGGAACGCGGCGGGCTGGCGGTGCTGCAGCCGGTCGAGATCGACCTGCTGGAAATCCTGGACCCGATGCTGCGCGATGCGGCCCTCGAGGGGCAGGTGCGCCAGGTCGGGCTGCGCTATCACGGGCCGGACCGGCTGGATCTGCGCTGCGACCCCGAATTGCTGCACCGCGCCTTCGAGAACATCCTGCGCAACGCCCTGCGCTATTCGCCCCAAGGCGGCACGGTCGAGGTCACCGTCGCCCTGCAGGACGGCGCCGTCGTCGTGACCTTCCGTGACGACGGGCCGGGGATCGACGCGACGCAGCTGACCCATATCTTCCACGCCTTCGTGCGCGATCAGACCGGCAGCGGCACGGGCTTGGGCCTTGCCATCGCCGCCAATGCCATCCGGCTGCATGGCGGCACGGTGCGGGCCGAAAACCTGCCGGGCGGCGGGCTGAAAATCACCGCCACCCTGCCCGCCTCGGGCGCCGATCGCCCCCAGGCCGGATGACCAGCAAGGCCGCTGCCCGCCGCCGCCCCGCCTTCACGAAGCGGATCAAACCCGCCAAATGTTGCATTTGATGGATTGCCATCGGCGCCCTATGACAGCGCCACAGCGATACGCAGATCAACCGGAGTCCGTCATGCAAGACCTGTCGCAGGCCCCCAACAGCGCCCTGGAAGCCGCCCTCGCCGAGCTGGAGCCGCTGTTCGGCACCAGGCTCAGCCGGGCGGTGGCGCTGCGCGAACAGCATGCGCGCGACATGAGCTGGCATGTCGCCCCGCTGCCCGATGCGGTGGTCTTCGTCCAGTCCACCGCCGAGGTTCAGGCGGTGATGCGGATCTGCCATCGCCACGCGGTTCCGGTGATCGCCTTCGGGGCGGGCTCGTCGCTGGAGGGGCATATCCATGCGCCGAAGGGCGGGATCAGCCTGGACCTGTCGGGGATGAACCGCATCCTGCAGCTGAATGCCGAAGACCTGGACGTCACCGTCGAGGCCGGCGTCACGCGTGAGGCGCTGAATGCCCATCTGCGCGATACCGGCCTGTTCTTCCCGATCGACCCCGGCGCCAATGCCACGCTGGGCGGCATGGCCGCCACAAGGGCCTCGGGCACCAATGCGGTTCGCTATGGCACGATGGCGACCAATGTGCTGGCGCTTGAGGTGGTGCTGCCCGACGGCCGGCTGATCCGCACCGGCACGCGGGCACGCAAATCGGCGGCGGGCTATGACCTGACGCATCTTTTCGTGGGCTCGGAAGGCACGCTGGGCGTCATCACCGCCGTCACCCTTCGGCTTTACGGCATCCCCGAGACGATCTCGGCCGCGGTCTGCGCCTTCGACAGTCTGGAAGGCGCGGTGCAGACCACGATCCTGGCAATCCAGATCGGCATTCCCATGGCGCGGATCGAATTGCTGGACGAGGTGCAGATCGCGGCGGTGAACCAGGATTCCGGCCTGGGTCTGCCCGAGGCGGCGACGCTGTTCCTGGAATTCCACGGCTCGCCCGAGGGCGTGGCCGAACAGGTGCGGCTGTTTGGCGAACTGGCCGAGGCGAATGGCGGTCAGGGCTTCCGCTGGGCCACCGCCACCGAGGAGCGGACCGCGCTGTGGAAGGCGCGCCACCATGCGCTCTTCGCCGCCAAGGGTCTGCGGCCGGGCTGCGAGGTGTTCATCTCGGATGTCTGCGTGCCGATCTCGGCCATGGCGGGCGCGATTGTCGAGGTGCAGCGCGACATCCGCGACAATGGCCTGACCGCGCCGATCCTGGGCCATGTCGGCGACGGGAATTTCCACGTGCTGTTCCTGATGGATCCCGCCGATGCCGACGAGATCGCCCGGATCAAGGCGGTCAACGGCCGGATGATCGACCGGGCGCTGGCCGTGGGCGGAACCTGCACGGGCGAGCATGGCGTGGGCGTCGGCAAGAAGGCCTATCTGCGCAAGGAACAGGGCGAGGCGGTGGATCTGATGGCCGCGATCAAGGCCGCCATCGACCCTTCGGGGATCATGAACCCCGGCAAGATCTTCGATCCCCTGCCCTGACCCGGGCGCGGCGCGTCAGGCCTCGGGCTGCCAGGTGCCGATCAGCATCTTCAGAAAGCGCTCGGCCGCGGGCGACAGCGTCACGCTGCGGCGCTTGAGGATGCCGATCGTGCGGGTGACTTCCGGCTGCCCGACCGGCACCGCCGCCAGGAACGGATGATCGCCCTGCGGCATCGCCAGCCGGGGCAGAACCGCGATGCCCAGGCCCGCCTCGACCAGCCCAAGCGAGGTGGACAGGTGGGTCACCTCATAGGTCCAGGGTAGGTTCTGGTTCGACTTGGCCAGGGCCGAATCCAGCAGGGTCCGGTTGGCCGATGACCGATGCACCGAAATCAGCGGGCAGCGCTGCAGATCGGCCCAGGTGACCTGGGGCTTGTTCGCCAGCCGGTGATCCTTGCGCGCCGCCAGGACGAACGGGTCTTCGATCAGGCGGATGAAATCCAGATCCGGGTCGGTATTGCCCATGAAGTTGATCCCGAACTCCACCTCGCCCCGCGCAACCGCCTGCACGCCCTGCGTGGCCGGCACGTCCAGGATCGAGAAGCGGACATGCGGGAATTCCTCGGAGAAGCGGCGGATGACCGAGGGCAGGAAGTAGAAGGCCGCGGTCGGGATGCAGGCCATGTTGATCGTCACCGCCCGCTGCGGCCGCGTCCCGCGCGAGGTGAAAAGCGAGCCGTCGAATTCCTCAAGCATGCGGCGCACCAGCGGCAGCAGTTCCATCCCCATCGCGGTGGGGGTGACATGCCGGGTCGTGCGATCCAGCAGCGCGCCGCCGATCGTCTGCTCAAGCTTCTGGATCCGCCGGCTCAGCGCGGGCTGCGAGATGTTCAGCGCATCGGCGGCCCGGTGAAAGTTGCCCAGTTCCACCACCATCAGGAAGCATCGCAGGTCCAGGATTTCGCAGTTGATGCGCAAGATGGATCGCTCCGTGAAATATTTGCATTTCCAATACTATTCGATTTGAGAAATGCTTCAATGGCAGGGATTGATGCGTTTTGCGCATCGACTTTTGCACATATTGAATTGGACTTGGAAGGCGAGTTGAATGAACGACCAACGGGGAATCCCCTGCGTCATGATGCGGGGTGGGACATCGCGCGGGCCCTTTTTCCTGGCCCAGGATCTGCCCGAAGACCCCGAGCTGCGTGACGAGATCCTGATTGCCGCCATGGGCGCGGGCCATCCGCTGCAGATCGACGGCATCGGCGGCGGCAATGCGGTGACCAGCAAGGTTGCCATCGTCTCGCGCTCGACCCGGCCGGGCGTGGATGTGGACTATCTGTTTGCCCAGGTCTCGGTGGCCAAGCGCGTGGTCGATACCTCTCCCAATTGCGGAAACATGCTGTCGGCGGTCGGGCCCTTTGCCATCGAGGCGGGGCTGATCCCGGTTTCCGACCCTGTCACGCTGGTGCGCATCTACAATGTGAACACCCGCTCGATGGTCGAGGCCGAGGTGCAGACCCCCGGCGGCATGGTCACCTATGGCGGCACGGCGAAGATCGACGGCGTGCCGGGCACGGCGGCGCCGGTGATGCTGACCTTCCTGGATGCCTCGGCCCAGGCGCAGGACACGATGTTCCCGACCGGCCAGACGGTGGACCGGATCGGCGGGATCGAGGCCACCTGCATCAATGCGGCGATGCCGATGATGGTGCTGCGGGCCGCCGATATGGGCGTGACCGGCCATGAAACCGCGGCCGAGCTGAATGCGAATGCCGATCTTCTGGCCCGTCTGGAAGAGATGCGCCGCGAGGCGGGGCGCCGGATGGGGCTGGGCGACGTGTCCGAAAAGGTGGTGCCGAAGCCGGTGCTGATCGCGCCGCCCGCGGGCGAAGGCGACCTGGCGGTGCGCTATTTCATGCCGGCAACCTGCCATCCCACCCTGGCCACCACGGGCGCCATCGGGCTTGCGACCGCAAGCACCGTCTCGGGCACGCTGGTCGCGCAGCTGATCGGTCTGCGCACGCCGCCTTCGGTCGTGGTGTTCGAACATCCGATGGGCCGCATGGATGTGGGCATGCGCCAGCGCGGCGACCGGACCGTGGCCAGCCTGCTGCGCACCGCGCGCCGGCTGTTCGAGGGCCGCATCCTGGTGCCGGCCGCGACGGGAACAGAACGAAAGCCCCGGACGGGCACCCCGATCGAGAAGGAAACGCCTGTCTCGGCATGAAGCTATAGAATGGCCCCCGGGCGGAGGATGCCTGAAAAGGTGCCCGGGCAGCCAGGACAATGGGAGGAAAGATGACGAAAGCAAGGACGGCGTCCTTTGCCGCGGCAGAGAATATTCTGGGGCTCGCGCAAGGTGCGTTCCCGGCCGAGGCGCGCGACCGCGCGCTGATGGCGATTGTCGACACGCTGGGCGTGACGCTGGCGGGCGCCGTGCATGACGGCCAGTCCCGGCTGGCCCGCGCGGTTCTGCCGGGCACCGGCGACGGGCCGGCCGCGGTGCTGGGCGGCACGCGCCGGATCGGCATGCTGGATGCGGCCCTGCTGAACGGCACCGCCGCGCATATGCTGGATTACGACGACAGCAACTCGCATCTTTTCGGCCATGTCTCGGTCGCGGTCCTGCCGGCGCTTCTGGCTCTGGCCGAGCAGCAGAAAGCCAGCGGCGCCCAGCTGATCCACGCCTTCATCTGCGGCTTCGAAACCGCGGCGCGCTTTGGCAATACCGTCAGCAAGTTCCAGTATACCAACGGCTGGCATCCGACGACGACCGTGGGCCTGTTCGGCGCCGTCGCCGCCTGCGGGGTTCTGGCCGGGCTGGACCAGCGTCAGATGGCCATGGCCATCGGCATCGCCACCCATCTGGCCTCGGGGGTGAAATCCAATTTCGGCTCGATGACCAAGCCGCTGGGCGTCGGCAATGCCAATCGCAACGCGCTGCTGGCGGTGCTGCTGGCGCAAGAGGGCTTCACCTCGGGCGAGGCCGCGCTGGAACATCACCACGGCTATTTCAACGCCTATAACCGCGGGATGGAGAATGTCGATCTTGACGCGCTGGTCCAGCCCTGGACCGGCGAATTGAAGATCCTCGACCGCAAGAAGGGCATCAAGCAGAAGCGCTATCCCTGCTGCTATGCCACGGCGCCCGGGCTGGACGGCCTTCTTGATCTGCGCGCGGAACACGGGCTGACCGCGGAGGACATTGAGTCGATCGAAGTCGCGGTGCATCCGATCCGCTTCCCGCATATCAACGTGCCCGACCCCGCAACGCCGCTGGCCGCCAAATTCTCGATGACCTATTGCGCCGCCCGCGCCATCGTCGAAGGCCGCGTGGTGATGAGCGATTTCGATGAGGGCCCCGCCTTCTCGGATGCCGCGACCCGCGCCCTGATGGCCCGCAGCCGGCTGGTCCGCTACACCCGCGAAAATCCCAGCGGCGCCGATGTGACCATCGTGACCCGCGACGGCCGGACCCTGACCCGCTATGTCGAGGCGGCGATGGGGTCGACCTACGATCACCCGATGACGCCCCAGATGGTGCGCGAGAAGTTCCTGGATTGCGCCGCTCTGGTCACCGGGCGCGACGGCGCGGTGGCGCTGTGGGAGGCGCTGCTGGCGCTGCCCGGCTGCAGCGATCTGTCCGGGATGACCGCGCAGATGCTGCGCCCGGCAGCGGCTGCGGACCGGCGGGTCGCGGCCCATGGTTAATGTCATCCTCGCCCTTGTGGCGCTGGGCATTGCCGCGCTTTACGGCCTGGGCATCGCCGCCATCCCGCAGATGATGTTCGGCGACGTCCTGGGCCCGACCGCCTATCCGCGGCTGCTGATGATCCTCTTGATCGGCGTGGCGGGGCTTTTGCTGGTCGAGGGCATGCGCGAGAAAAGCTGGGCGCCGGCCCGCGCCAATCTGCGCGCCTTCCTGCGCGAGGATGCGCTGACCTTCGTGCTGGCGGCGGGGGCGGTTCTGGCCTTCTTCCTGCTGTTCCGCCCGCTTGGCTACCTGCTGTCGACGCTGCTGTTCCTTCTGGTGTCGATGCTGGTCCTGTATCGCGGGCCGCGCTGGATTCCGGTCGCGGTGACGCTGGGCTTTTGCGGCGCAAGCTATCTGATCTTCGTCCATGCATTCGGAACGCAGCTGCCTCGCGGCCTGCTGCCGTTCTGACGGAGGAACCGACATGCTTCCCATCGACCATATCCTGAACGGCTTCTCCGTCGCCTTCCAGTTCCACAATCTGGGCTTTGCGCTGCTGGGCTGCGTGCTGGGCACGCTGGTCGGCGTGCTGCCCGGGCTGGGCCCGGCCGCCGGCATGGCACTGTTGCTGCCGCTGACCTTCGGCATGGAGCCGACCACCGCGCTGATCATGCTGGCCGGCATGTATTACGGCGCCATGTATGGCGGATCGACCACCTCGATCCTGATCAACACCCCCGGCGAGGCCTCGTCGGTGATGACGGCGATCGACGGCTATCAGATGGCCCGCAACGGCCGGGCGGGCGCCGCGCTGGCGGTCTCGGCCATCGCCTCGGTCATTGCCGGCACGTTCAGCGTGATCGCGCTGACGCTGATGGCCGTGCCGCTGGCGCGGTTCGGGCTGAAATTTGGCCCGGCCGAGCATTTCGCGATCCTGATCTTCTCGATGGCCGCGGTTTCCAGCCTGACCGGAAAATCGGTGGCGCGCGGTCTGTTTTCCATGGTGATCGGGCTGATGATCTCGACCATCGGCATCGACCTGCAAAGCGGCATGCCGCGCTTTACCGGCGGCAATCTGGAACTGCAGGACGGGATCAGCTTTCTGGTCGCCGCCGTGGGCTTCTTCGCCATTGCCGAAGTGCTGGTCAATGTCGAGGAACATCTGCGCGGCAATTCCACCGTGCTGGCGATCAAGGGCCGGCTGTGGCTGACGGCCGAGGAATGGCGGCGGTCCTACATGCCGATCATCCGCGGCACGCTGATCGGTTTCTTCAAGGGCGTGATCCCGGGCGGCGGCGCCACGATCTCGACCATGCTCAGCTATTCGCTGGAACGCTCGATCCACAAGGAGAAGGAAAAGTTCGGCACCGGCATGATCGAGGGCGTCGCCGGACCCGAGGCCGCGAACAATGCCGCGGTGGGTGGCCATATGGTGCCCCTGCTGGCGCTGGGCATCCCGACCGGCACCACGACGGCGATCCTGCTGGGCGCCTTCATCATCTTCGGCATCCAGCCCGGTCCGCTGCTGTTCACCCGCAACCCCGATGTGGTCTGGGGGCTGATCGGGTCGATGTATATCGGCAACCTGATGCTGTTCGTGCTGAACCTGCCGCTGATCGCGCTGTTCGTGCGGGTGCTGCACACGCCGACCGGCATCCTTCTGCCGCTGATCCTGGTGATCGCCTCGATCGGGGTCTATTCGATCGACAATTCGGCGCAGGACCTGCTGCTGACCTGGTGCTTCGGCATCGCGGGCTATGCGTTCAAGAAATGCGACATCCCGATCGCGCCGCTGATCCTGGCAATGGTCCTGGGCGGCAAGATGGAACAATCGTTCCGCCAGTCGATGACGATCTCGGGCGGAGACCCGGCGATCCTCTGGTCCAGCTGGATTGCCGTCCTGTTCCTGGCCCTGGCGGCGCTGATGGTGCTTGGCCCGCTGGTCCTGCGCCTGCTGCGCCGCCGCCGCGTGGCGCAGGCCACCCCTGCCCAATGACCACCACCCCGAACACCCGGCCCGAAGACCGGCCAGACGATCTCATGAGGAGGAAAGACAGATGACCAAATTCACCACCCCGACGCGCCGCGCCTTTCTGGGCACGACCGCGCTGGCCCTTGCCGCGGCGGCCCTGCCCGGCATCGCCGCCGCCCAGGACGGCTGGAAGCCCGAACACGCGGTCGAGATCGTCGTGGGCGTGGCCCCCGGCGGCGCCAATGACCGCACGGCGCGCGATGTCGAGGCCAATCTGAAGGCCATCGGCGCGATCCCGAACGACAGCATCACCGTCAACAAGCCCGGCGGCGGCCATTCCGTCGCGCTGGCCTATACGATCAGCCATGCGGGCGATGCGCATTATCTGCAGGTGATCGGCGGCGTCATGCTGTCGAACAACATCCTTGGCCGCAGCCCGCAGAAATACACCGACGTGACGCCGATCGCGATGCTGTTCAACGAACAGATGGCCTTCGCCGTCGCCAAGGACAGCAAGATCACCGATGCGAAGATGCTGCTCGAGATGCTGGCCGCCGATCCGGGGTCGGTCTCGTTCTCGATCTCGACCGGGATCGGCACGACGAACCACATCTCGGCGCTTCTGGTGGCCAAGGCTGCGGGCGCGGATGTGACCAAGCTGAAGGCCGTGGCCTTCGACAGCTCGGCCGAGGGCGTGACGGCCACGCTGGGCGGGCATGTCGACGTCGCCATCACCACTCCCTTCGCGCTGGATCCCTTCGTCGAATCCGGCGAGCTGCGCTATATCGCGGTTGCCAGCGAAACCCGCGGCACCGGCCTTCTGGCCGAGGTTCCGACCTGGAAGGAACTGGGCGTCGATGCGGTGGTCTATGCCTGGCGGTCGGTCGTGGCACCTCCGGGCCTGACCGAGGCGCAGATCGCCTATTGGGACAAGTCCTTCGGCGAATTGCAGGCCTCGCAGGCCTGGCAGGACATGCTGGCGAAGGAAAACCTGATGCCGGCGCCGATGGACAGCAAGACCTTCGCGGCCTTCCTGGAGACGGAAAACGCCCGCTACACCGAGCTTCTGTCCAATGTCACGGAACCGGCCAAGAACTGACCGGGCCTGACCGATCGCCATTGCTGCGGGCCCTGTGGCCCGCAGCCCACCCCCTTCTCTGCCCCTGCGCTGCCGTCTCGGCCCCCCCTTCCCTCTCGCGCGCGCATCCCAAGGAACCCCTGCCATGACCCAGACCCAGCCGCTTGCGCCGATCCCGACCCGGGGCGCGCAGCTTGTCGATTTCATTGCCGCCGCCGAAGGGCGCGCCTATCCGCCCGAAGTGCTGGACGCCGCCCGCAAGGCCTTTGTCGATTATCTGGGCGTGACGCTGGGCGCGATGCAGGATGCGCCGGTTCGCGCCGTCTCGGCCGCGATCCGCGACTGGAACGCGCCGGGCAAGGCCACGGTCTTTCACAGCTACACCACCGCGCCGGCCCTGGCCGCGCTGGTGAACGGCACCGCCACCCATTCGCAGGATTACGACGACACCCATCCCCTGGGCGCGGGCCATCCCTCGGGCCCGGTCTGGTCGGCGACGCTGGCCATGGCGCAGGAGCTGGGCCTGTCCGGCGGCGCGATGATCGGCGCCTATATCACCGGCTATGAGGTGATGGCCAAGCTCGGGAATGGCGGGCCGAACGGCGTTGGCCGGGCGCTGCAGCGCAACGGCTTTCACCCGACCTCGGTCGTGGGCCGCGCCGGCGCGGCCGCCTCGACCGCCGTGCTTCTGGGGCTGACGCCGCATCAGACCGGCTCGGCGCTGGGCAATGCCGCAACCACCATGGGCGGGCTGGTCGGATCCTTCGGCACCCATTCGAAACCCTTCCATGCCGGCAAGGCCGCGATGGACGGGATCATGGCCGCGCAATATGCCGCCCATGGCTATGAGGCCGCGCAGACCCTGTACGAGATCAAGGGCGGCTGGCTGTCGGCGCTGATCCAGGATGCCTCGGGCGAGATCCCGACTCTGGACGATTTCGGCACGCGCTGGGAAATCCTGGGCAACGGGTTCAAGCTGTTCGCCTCGTGCCGGGCCACCCATGCCTCGACCGAAACCGCCCGCAGCCTGGCCGACAAGGTCAAGGGCCGGGCGATCCGCTCGGTCCATGTGCGCACCCACGGCCATGCGCTGGTCACCGCCGGCAAGGGCAAGCCCGTGACGCCGCTGGAAGGCAAGTTCTCGATCCCGTTCTGCGTCGCGATGGGCCTGTCGGGCCGCCACCTTCTGCCCAGCGATTTCGTCGAGGCGACGCTGCAGGAGGCGCCGATCATGGCGCTGATCGACAGGATCACCGTGCAGCCTGTGGTCGGGCAGTCGCCGGCCGAGGCGCATGTCGAGGTGGTGATGGAAGACGGCGAAGTGCTGAAGGCCACGACCAAGATCCTGAAAGGCCACCCCGACAATCCGCTGTCCTGGGACGAATTGCGCCACAAGTTCGAGGCCATGGTCTCGCCGCTGCACAGCGCGGCCGATGTGGACGCGCTGTATGAGGCAGCGCGCAGCATCGACACGCCCGAGGCCCTGGCCCAGGTGATGCGGATCGCGGGGCCGCAGCAATGATGCGGCGCGACCAACCCCTGGTCTCGACCCGCTGGGTGGCCGAGCATCTGGGCGCGCCCGGGTTGGTGGTGCTGGACGCGACCTTCGTGCTGCCGGGCGGCAAGCCCACCGCGGCCGAGCTTTACGCACAGCGCCATCTGCCCGAGGCGGTGTTCTTCGACATCGATTCCGTGGCCGATCACGACACACCCCTGCCCCATATGCTGCCCACGCCCGAGGCTTTCGCGCGGATGATCGGCGCGCTGGGGATCGGCAATGAAACCGCGGTCGTGGTCTATGACACGCCGGGGCTGATGTCGGCCGGCCGCGCCTGGTGGACGCTGCGCGCCTTCGGCCATGACCGGGTCGCGGTGATGGATGGCGGCTTGAAGAAATGGCAGGCCGAGGGCCGGCCGCTGACCGACCGGGTGCCGAAGCCGCGCCCGGCCCGCTTTACCCCCGCCTTCCGGCCCGATCTGGTCCGGGCGCGCGACCAGGTTCGCGCGGCGCTGGAAACGGGTTCGGCGCAGGTCGTCGATGCCCGCTCGGCCGCGCGCTTCACCGGCAGTTTCGACAGGATCACCGCCGCCAC
>NZ_JAICBZ010000003.1 GCF_020179405.1 Xinfangfangia pollutisoli
ATGCCTCGACCGCGGCGTTCGAACTGACCTCGGGCCGCCGGCCCTTGGTGGTCAATTGCGGCTCGGGCCTGCCCTTCGGCGCCGATTGGCGGCTGGCGGGGCGGGCCACGCAATCGCATTCGGCGCTGACGCTGGCGGGGTCGTCCTCGTCGCGCTTCGGGCGCAGCGCGGGGTCGGCGCGGCTGGACGATGCGGCCCGCGTCACCGATCTGCGCCAGGCCGCCGGCAGTGAAGGCGCGCTGGTGCATCTGGCCCATGACGGCTGGTCGGCCACCCATGGCCTGACCGCGCTGCGCGACTTGCACCTGTCGGCCGATGGCCGCCGGCTGGGCGGCACTGACACGCTGGTTGCCCTGACCGCAGCCCAGCGCCGCCGGCTGCAGGATGTGCTGGCCCGGTCGAACCTGGCCGGCATCGGCTTTTCCATCCGCTTCCATCTGCATCCCGATGTGGATGCGCGGCTGGACATGGGCGGCAATGCCGTGTCGATGGCGCTGCGCTCGGGCGAGATCTGGGTCTTCCGCCATGACGGCCAGGGCCGCCTGGCGCTGGAGCCTTCGGTCTATCTGGAAAAGACCGGCCTGACCCCGCGGCCGACGCAACAGATCGTGCTTTCCGGCACGGTGACGGAAATCGAGACCCGGATCGGCTGGACCTTGGCCAAGGCACAGGATACTCCGCTGGCCATCCGCGACCTGGACCGGGACGATCCGGTCCCCATCTGACTGCCATCAGAGGACCAGCATGACCGTCACCGCCCCCGTCTCTTCCGCCCCGACCGCCCCGATCCGCCTGCGCCGCGCGCTGTTGTCGGTGTCCGACAAGACCGGATTGGTCGATTTCGCCCGCGCGCTGCATGGCCATGGGGTGGAACTGCTGTCCACCGGCGGCACCGCCAAGGCGCTGCGCGATGCGGCCCTGCCGGTGCGCGACGTGTCCGAGGTGACGGGATTCCCGGAAATGATGGATGGCCGCGTCAAGACGCTGCATCCGATGGTGCATGGCGGGCTTCTGGCGCTGCGCGACAATGACGATCACGTCTCGGCGATGGAGACCCATGGCATCGGCGCGATCGACCTGCTGGTGGTGAACCTGTATCCGTTCGAGGAAACCGTGGCCAAGGGCGCCGATTACGCCACCTGCGTCGAGAATATCGACATCGGCGGCCCGGCGATGATCCGCGCCGCGGCCAAGAACCACGCTTTCGTGGCCGTGGTGACCGATGTGCAGGATTATGCCGCGGTGCTGGCCCAGATCACCGATCACGGCGGCACGACCTACGGCTTCCGCCAGCGCCTGGCGCTGACCGCCTATGCCCGCACCGCCGCCTATGACACCGCCGTGTCGACCTGGCTGGCCGGCGCCCTGGACGAAACCGCGCCCCGCTACCGCAGCTTTGCCGGCACCCTGGCCCAGACCCTGCGCTATGGCGAGAACCCGCATCAGCAGGCGGCCTTCTACCGCGACGGATCGTCCCGGCCCGGCGTCGCCACGGCGAAGCAATGGCAGGGCAAGGAACTGTCGTACAACAACATCAACGATACCGACGCGGCCTTTGAACTGGTGGCGGAGTTTGCCGGCCAAGGCCCGGCCTGCGCCATCATCAAACACGCCAACCCCTGCGGCGTCGGCCGGGGCGAAACCCTCGCCCAGGCCTATCAGCGCGCCTATACCTGCGACACGACCTCGGCCTTCGGCGGCATCGTGGCGCTGAACCAGCCGCTGGATGCCGCCACGGCCGAGGAAATCGTCAAGATCTTCACCGAAGTCGTCATCGCCCCCGGCGCCAGCGACGAGGCCAAGGCGATCTTCGCCGCCAAGAAGAACCTGCGCCTGCTGACGACCGAAGGCCTGCCCGACCCGAAACAGGGGATGCTGGCCTTCCGTCAGGTCTCGGGCGGGTTCCTGGTGCAGGATTCGGACGTGGACAGCATCACGCCGGCCGATCTGAAGGTGGTCACCAAACGCGCGCCCACCGCGCAGGAGTTGGAAGACCTGTTCTTCGCCTGGAAGGTCGCCAAGCACGTCAAGTCGAACGCCATCGTCTATGTGAAGGACGGCGCCACCGTGGGCGTGGGCGCGGGCCAGATGAGCCGGGTCGATTCGACCATGATCGGCGCGCGCAAGGCGGCGGAAATCGCAACGGCCCTGGGCCTGGCGGAAAGCCCCGCCATCGGCTCGGTCGCGGCGTCTGACGCCTTCTTCCCCTTCCCCGACGGGATCGAGGTTCTGGCGGCCAATGGCGTGAAAGCGGTGATCCAGCCCGGCGGCAGCCTGAAGGATGCCGATGTGATCGCGGCGGCCGACCGGCTGGGCCTGGCCATGGTGCTGACCGGCCAGCGCCATTTCCGGCACTGATCGCATGCGGATCGCCCTTCTTGCCGCAGCCCTGACACTGGCCGCCGATCAGGTCTCGAAAGTCCTGATCGTGCATGGGCTTGACCTGCGCAACCGCGGCGAAATCGACGTGCTGCCGCCGTTCCTGAATTTCCGCATGGCCTGGAATCGCGGCATCAATTTCGGCCTGTTCACCGGCGAGGGCGATCTGACGCGCTGGCTGCTGATCGCGGTGGCGCTGGTGATCTCGGCCTGGGTCTGGCTGTGGGTGCGACGCACGACTCCCTCGGCCCTGGTGCAGGTCTCGGCCGGAATCCTGATCGGCGGCGCCCTGGGCAATGTGATCGACCGGCTGGCCTATGGCGCGGTGGCCGATTTCCTGAACATGTCCTGCTGCGGGATCGAGAATCCCTTCGCCTTCAACATCGCCGATATCGCGATCTTCGCCGGGGCCTTCGGGCTGGTGCTGTTCGCAGGCGGTCCGGCGCGGGGGGCGGGAAATCCGCCAAAGCGCGGGAAACGTGACCGAAAGACCCCGTGACGGGGCCGGACACTTGCGCTAAGACGATGGGCGAAGGGCCGGACAAGGCCGTAAGACGACGGGCGGAGGCAGGCGAATGCGGGCAGGACGGGGCGTGACGGCCATCGCGAGCGTTGCGGTGCTGGCGCTTCTTGCCGCTTGCGGCCAGAAGGGCGACCCCAAGCTGATGAATCTGCGGTCGACCGAAGGGCCGGACGAATTCGCCATCGTGCCCCCCAAGCCGCTGATGATGCCCGACACTCTGGCCGATCTGCCGCCGCCCACCCCGGGTGGCAACAACCGCACCGATCCCACGCCCGAAGCCGATGCGATCGTGGCGCTGGGCGGCAAGCCGCAGGCCCAGGCGGGCGGCGTGCCGTCGACCGATGGCGCGCTTTACGCCCATGCCGGCCGTTTCGGCGTCGATGGCGGCATCCGCTCGACGCTGGCCGGCGAAGATCTGCAATGGCGGCGCGACAACAATGGCCGGGTGCTGGAACGGCTGTTCAACCTGAATGTCTATTACAAGGCCTATGCCGATATGGCGCTCGATCAGCAGACCGAGCTGGCCTATTGGCGCAAGCGCGGCCTGCTGACGCCCTCGGCCCCGCCGCGGGGCAAGGACGAGAAATAGGCCCTCGCGCCGCAACCCCGGCCCGGCGGGGCCGGCCCTTCCCGGAGCCCGCATGCGCCTGTTCCCCTTCCTGGCCCTGAAGCCGCTGGTGCTTCTGACCGCCCTTCTTGCCCCCCCGGCCCTGGCCGAGCAGGTGACCACCTTCCGTCTCGACAACGGGCTGGATGTGGTGGTGATCGAAGATCACCGCGCGCCCCTGGTGGTGCAGCAGATCTGGTATCGCGCCGGCGCCGCCGATGAGATGCCCGGCAAATCCGGCATCGCGCATTTCCTGGAACATCTGATGTTCAAGGGCACCGAAAAGATCCCGCCCAACATGTTCTCGGCCCTGATCGAGCAGCAGGGCGGCGATGACAATGCCTTCACCTCGTGGGATTACACCGCCTATTACCAGCGCATCGCCGCCGACCGGCTGGAAATGGTGATGGAGATGGAAGCCGACCGGATGCGCAACCTGCGCATGACGGAAGATGACGTCACCACCGAGCGTCAGGTGATTCTGGAAGAACGCGCCCAGCGCACCGACAGCGATCCGGGCGCGCTTCTGGGCGAACAGATGCGGGCGGCGCTGTTCCTGAACAGCCATTACGGCATCCCGATCATCGGCTGGCGTCACGAGATGGAAGGGCTCGGCCGCGACGACGCCCTGGCCTGGTATCGCAAATATTACGCGCCCAACAATGCGACGCTGATCATCGCCGGCGACGTGACCCCCGATGAGGTCAGGCGTCTGGCCGAGAAATACTATGGCCCCATCGCGCCTTCGGACGGCATCGCCCCGCGCATCCGCCCGCAAGAGCCGCCGCAACTGGCCGAACGCCGCCTGAAACTGGCCGACGAGCGGGTCTCGAATCCCTATGTCTACCGCGTCTATCTGGCCCCGGAACGCAATCCGGGCGACCAGGACGAAGCGGCGGCGCTGCTGATTCTGGCCGAGTTGCTGGGCGGATCGGGGCAGACCTCGGTTCTGGCCCGCGCGCTGCAGTTTGACACGCAAACCGCGGTCTATACCTCGGCCTTCTATGACGGCACCTCGATCGACGATGGCACGTTCGGCCTTTATGTCGTGCCCGCCCCCGGCGTCACGCTTGAGGCGGCCGAGGCGGCCGTGGACGCGACCCTGGCCGATTTCCTGCAGAAAGGCCCCGATCCGGCCGCGTTCGAACGGATCAAGACCCAGATCCGCGCTTCGGAAATCTATGGCAAGGACGATCTGCAGGGCCTGGCGAACATGTATGGCGAAGAACTGACCATCGGCCTGTCGGTCGAAGACATCCAGGGCTTCGACGAGGTGCTGGCGGGCGTGACGATCGAAGACGTGATGGCCGCCGCGCATCAGGTTCTGAACCGCAATTCCTCGGTCACCGGCTGGCTGACCCAGCCCGAAGAGGCCGTGAAATGAGCTTCCTGCGCCCCGTTCTTGCCGCCCTCGCCCTGGCCCTTGCCACCCCCGCCCTGGCGGAAATGAAGATCCAGGAAGTCACCAGCCCCGGCGGGGTGAAGGCCTGGCTGGTCGAAGATCACGGCATCCCCTTCACCGCGCTGGAAATTCGCTTTGTCGGCGGCACCTCGCTGGATGCGCCGGGCAAGCGCGGCGCGACAAATCTGATGGCGGGCCTGATCGAGGAAGGCGCCGGCGATTTGGACAGCCGCGGTTTCGCCGAGGCGCGCGACGCGCTGGCCGCCAGCTTCCGCTTCGATGCCAGCAATGATGCCTTCTCGGTTTCGGCCAAGTTCCTGACCGAGAATCGCGATCAGGCGGTGGATCTGCTGGCCCTGGCCCTGACCGATCCGCGCTTCGATCAGGATGCGGTCGACCGGGTGCGCGAACAGGTTCTGTCCGGGCTGCGCTCGGATGAAAAGGATGCCGGCACCATCGCCAGCCGCAGCTTCGACCGTCTGGCCTTCGGCGACCATCCCTATGCCTCGGCCGGCGAGGGCACGGTCGACAGTGTCACCGCCCTGACCCGCGACGATGTGATCGCGGCCTGGAAGGGCGCGCTGGCTCGCGACCGGGTGGTGATCGGCGCCGCGGGCGACATCACCGCCGAAGAGCTGGGCCTGGTGATCGACCGGCTTCTGGGCGGCCTGCCCGCCACCGGCGCGCCGCAACCCGGCCCCGCGCCCTGGCTGCTGAAACCCGGGGTGACCGTGGTCGATTTCCCCTCGCCGCAATCGGTGGTCTATTTCGGCCATCAGGGCATCGACCGCGACGATCCCGATTTCTTCGCCGCCTATCTGTTGAACGAAGTCATGGCCGGCGGCCGGTTTTCCTCGCGGCTGATGCGCGAAGTGCGCGAAAAGCGCGGTCTGACCTATGGGATCGGCACCTGGCTTATCCCGATGGATCTGGCCGATCTGTATCTGGGCCAGTTCTCGGCCTCGAATGACAAGGCCGGGCCGGCGATGGATGTGGTCAAGGCCGAATGGGCGCGGATCGCGGCCGAAGGCATCACCCAGCAAGAGCTGGACGAGACCAAGACCTATCTGACCGGCAGCTATGCGCTGCGCTTTTCCGGCAACGGGCCGATTGCCGGCATTCTGGCCGGGATGCAGCTGGACCATCTGCCGATCGACTATGTCGACACGCGGAATGACAAGATCGAGGCGATCACGCTGGAAGACGTGCAGCGCGTGGCCAAGCGGCTGTACCAGCCCGACCAGCTGCATTTCGTGGTGGTGGGCCAGCCCACCGGCCTGACCTCGACCCCCTAGGCACCGCCGGGGCGGGGCGCGATTTTTCGGCGAAAAATCGCCCGCTGCCCGGCCGCGCTTTGGCTTTCGCGACTCGGGGTCACCTGCTAGATATATACGGATGACCCTTCACACCCCCAAGATAACGGGCGCCGCCGGGCGCCCGGTGATCCGCCAGCTGGATGAGGCGGCAGTGAACCGCATCGCCGCGGGCGAGGTGGTGGAACGCCCGGCCTCGGCGGTGAAGGAACTGGTGGAAAACGCGCTCGACGCGGGCGCCGGCCGGATCTCGGTCGAATACAGCGATGGCGGCAAGACGCTGATCCGCGTCACCGACGATGGCTGCGGCATGACGGCCGAGGACCTGCCGCTTGCGCTGACCCGCCATGCCACGTCAAAGATCGACGGTTCCGACCTTCTCGACATCCGCTCTTTCGGCTTCCGGGGCGAGGCGCTGCCCTCTCTGGGCGCGGTCGGCCGGCTGACCATCACCTCGCGCGCCCAGGGCGCCGAAGGGGCGCGGATCACCTGCGATGGCGGCCGTCTGGCCCCGCCCCGCCCCGCCGCGCTGACCCGCGGCACGGTCGTGGAACTGCGCGACCTGTTCCACGCCACCCCGGCGCGGCTGAAATTCCTGCGCAGCGACCGGGCCGAGGCCCAGGCGATCCACGAAGCGGTGAAGCGTCTGGCCATGGCCGAGCCGACGGTGGGCTTCACCCTGACCGAGGTCACCGCCGATGGCCCCCGCACCATCCTGCGGCTCGACCCGGAAACGGGCGATCTGTTCGATGCGCTGCACCGCCGGCTGACCCGGCTTCTGGGCGCCGATTTCACCGCCAACGCCCTGCCCATCGACGCCACCCGCGACGGGCTGCGCCTGGCGGGCTATGCGGCGCTGCCCACCTATTCCCGCGGTTCTTCGGCCCAGCAATATCTGTTCGTCAACAGCCGCCCCGTCACCGACCGGCTGCTGCTGGGCGCGCTGCGGGCCGCCTATTTCGACGTGTTGTCGCGCGACCGCCACCCGGCGGCGGTGCTGAACCTGATCGCCGATCCGCAGCGCGTCGATGTGAACGTCCACCCCGCCAAGGCCGAGGTGCGTTTCCGCGAACCCGATGCGGCGCGCAGCCTGATCATCACCGCGCTCCGCACCGCTTTGTCCAGCGCCGCGCCGCGCTCGGCCACCACGCTGGCCAGCGAGACCCTGGCCGCCTTCCGCCCCGAACCACAGGCCGGCCCGCAACCCGCCCCGCGCCCCTGGCCGCAATACCCCTCGCTTGACCCGCGCCCCAGCCAGGCCACGCTGGCGCAATCCTACGCCTTCCAGTCGCCCGCCCCCGGCTTTGCCGAGGCGCCCCAGGCCCGCATCGCCGAAGACGCCGCCGCCCCCGCGCCCGAGGACAGCGCCCATCCCCTGGGTGCCGCCCGCGCCCAGTTGCATGAAAACTGGATCATCGCGCAAACCGCCACCGGCATGGTCATCGTCGACCAGCATGCCGCGCATGAACGGCTGGTCTATGAACGGCTGAAACGCCAGCTTGACGAAAACGGCATCGCCCGCCAGGCGCTGCTGATCCCCGAAATCGTCAGCCTCTCGCCCGCCGATGCCGCACTGATCCTGTCGGCCGCCCCGCAGCTGGCCGAAGCCGGGCTGACGGTCGAACCCTTCGGCGGCGCGGCCGTCGCCATCACCGAAACCCCCGCTGTGCTGGGCGCCGTGAATGGCGAGGCGCTGTTGCGCGACATTCTGGACGAATTGGCCGACCAGGGCGCCAGCCAGCTGACCCGCGCGCGGATCGACGCCGTCCTGTCACGCATGGCCTGCCATGGCTCGGTCCGCTCGGGCCGGCAGCTGCGCCCCGAGGAGATGAACGCCCTGTTGCGCGAAATCGAATCCACGCCGAATTCCGGCCAGTGCAACCATGGCCGCCCCACCTGGGTGGAGTTGAAACTGCACGATATCGAACGGCTGTTCGGCCGAAGATGATCACGCTCTTTGGCCAGACCTATGCCTGGACCGCGCCCGAGATCCTGATCCCCGGCGCCGCTCTTCTGGGCCTTGCGCTTGCGCTGCTGCTGATCCTGCGCGCCGCCCGCCGCAGCGCGCGCAGCGCCGAGCCGATGCTGCGCGAGCTGATCTTCATGGGCCAGCGCGTGCAGGCCCTGTCCGAAGGCCAGGAGCGGCTGACCGGCGGGCTGACCCATGTCTCGGAAGCCGCGGCACACAGCCAGTCGTCGCTGCTGCGGCTGATGGAAAGCCGCCTGGCCGATGTGCAGCGCCAGATGACCGAGGCCCTGCACGGCACCGCCACCCGCACCGCGCGGTCCTTGGGCGAATTGCAGCAAAGGCTGGAAACCATCGACAAGGCGCAGGCCAATATTGAGAAGCTGTCGGGCAATGTCTTGTCTTTGCAGGATATCCTGTCGAACAAGCAGACCCGCGGCGCCTTTGGCGAGATCCAGCTGCATGACATCGTGCAAAAGGCCCTGCCCTCGGATTCCTACACGATGCAGGCCACGCTTTCGAACGGCCGTCGCGCCGATTGCCTGATCCATCTGCCGCAGCCCCCCGGCCCCATCGTCATCGACGCGAAATTCCCGCTTGAGGCCTATGAGGCGCTGCGCCGCGCCCAGACGCCGCGCCAGCAGCAGGAAGCCGCCACGCTGCTGCGCGGGGCGGTGCGCCAGCATCTGCGCGCCATTGCCGAGCGCTACATCGTCGAAGGTGAAACCGCCGACGGGGCGCTGATGTTCCTGCCCTCGGAAGCGGTCTATGCCGAATTGCACGCGAATTTCCCGGAAATCGTGCGCGAAGGCTTTGGGCTGAAGGTCTGGATCGTCTCGCCCACCACCTGCATGGCCACGCTGAACACGATGCGTGCCGTGTTGAAAGACGCCCGCATGCGCGAACAGGCCGGCGCGATCCGCAAGGAATTGTCGCTGCTTTACGGCGATGTCGACCGGCTGTCGCAGCGGGTGGAAAACCTGGATCGGCATTTCGGCCAGGCCGCGAAAGACCTGGACGAGATCAAGATCTCGTCGGACAAGGCCGCCAAACGCGCCCGCCGGCTGGACAATTTCGATTTCGAGGAACTGGCGCCCGGCCTGTCCGCGCCGCCCGCCCTGGGCAAGGCGGCCGCCGAATGAAACCCTTCCCCCTGGCCCAGGCCCTGGCCGCCCTGTTCCTTTCCGCCCCGGTCGGCGCGGTCGAGATGCAGATCCCCGGCCCGCTTGGCCCGCTTGCAGCCCAGGCGATCGCGGTTCAGGACGCGCGCCATGTCGTGGTGCTGATCCCCGGCTCGGGCCCGACCGATCGCGACGGCAATGGCCCGCTGGTGCGGTCCGACACCTACAGGCTGCTGGCCGAGGGCCTGGCCGAGGCCGGCATCGCCTCGGTCCGGATCGACAAGCGCGGGCTGTTTTCCAGCGCCGGCGCGATTGCCGATCCGAATGCGGTGACCCTGGCCGATTATGCCGCCGATGCCCGCGCCTGGGTGGTCGAGGCGCAGGGGCTGGCGCCCTGTGTCTGGCTGATGGGCCATTCCGAAGGCGGGCTGGTGGCGCTGCTGGCCGCGGGCGATCCGCCGCCGGGCCTGTGCGGGGTGATCCTGCTGGCCACGCCGGGCCGCAAGGTCGGGCAGTTGATGGTCGAACAAGTGGCCGCCAATCCGGCGATGTTCTTCCTGATGGGCGAGATGCGCGCCATCGTCGCTGATCTTGAGGCCGGAACGCCGCGCCCGGCCCAGACGATTCCGCTGCCCTTGCGCCCGCTTTTTCCGCCCGAGCTGCAACCCTATCTGATCGACGTCTTCGCCCATGATCCGGCGCAACTGGCCGCGGGCTGGTCGGGGCCGGCGCTGATCGTGCAGGGCGGGCGCGACATTCAGGTCACACCCGCCGATGCCGATATCCTGGCCCGCGCCATGCCGCAGGCGCGGCGGCAGGATCTGCCCCTGGCCACCCATATGCTGAAAGACGATCTGCCCGGCCAGCCTTTCGCCACCTATGCCAATCCCGCGCTGCCGCTTGATCCGGCGCTGATCCCGGCGATCAGCGCTTTCCTGCCCTAGATCGCGGTCCCTCCGCCCTGTCCTCGGATCCCAGATGCGCCACCTGACCCAAGCCGATTACACGCGCCAAGCCTGGAAGAACGGCGCCGGCACCACGACCGAGATGCTGCGGATCCAGACGCCCGCCGGCCTGCTTCTGCGCCTGTCGCGCGCCGCGGTGGTGGAAGACGGGCCGTTTTCCGTCTTTCCCGGCATCGCCCGCAACCTGACCGTGCTGTCCGGCCCCGGCTTCCGGCTGACCGGCCCGGGGCTGGATCTGCGCTGCGACCCGCTGGTGCCGGTGGCCTTCCCGGGCGATCTGCCGGTTGTGGCGACCGAGACGCAGGGCCAGCAATCCGACGATTTCAACGTGATGACCGCTGTCAGCCTGCCCGCCCCCGAGGTGATCCTTGCCCAGAACGACCGGCTTCCCGCCGGCGGTCTGCTGGCGCTATACGCGCTGGGGCCGGTCACCGTGAACGGCGCAGACGTGGCACGCAGCGATCTGATCCTGACCGAAGGCGAGGCGCTTTTGCAGGGCGACTGGCCGGTGATCGCGGCGCGGATCTTCGGCCTGCCCCCGGCCGAAGCGGGGCTTTAGCCGCGCCGCAGCCGCGCGATGAAGAACCCGTCCATCCCGCCCTGCGCGGCCCAGTAATCCGGCCTGAGCCGCAGCCCGCCGTCTTCCGTCCACCAGGTCTCGTCCACGCCGGGCAAGGCCATCCGCTCGGTCCCCAGCCCCGGATGCCGCGCCAGCGCCGCGGCCAATTGGCCCTCGCCCTCGTCCGGCAGCAGCGAGCAGGTTGCGAAGACCAGCCGCCCGCCCGGCTTCAGCCAGGCCAGCGCCCGGTCCAGCAGCCGCGCCTGCAAGTCGACCAGGCCGGCGATTTCCGACCCGTCCTTGACGAAGGGCAGATCCGGGTGGCGCCGCACCGTTCCGGTCGCGGAACAGGGCGCGTCCAGCAGGATCGCATCGAAAGCGCCGTCCGGTGACCAGTCCAAAGCATCGGCCACCACGATTTCGGCCGACAGCCCGGTCCGCGCCAGATTGTCGCGCAGCCGCGCCATCCGCGGGCCCGAAATGTCCAGCGCGGTGACCCGCGCCCCCGCCGCCGCCAGCTGCAAGGTCTTGCCGCCCGGCGCGGCGCACAGATCCAGCACCCGCTCGCCGGGCTGCGCCGCCAGCAGCCGCGCCGGCAGGGCGGCCGCGGCATCCTGCACCCACCAGCCCCCGGCCTCATAGCCCGGCAGGGCCGAAACCTGGCCGGGTGCCGTCAGCCGCAGGCTGCCCGTGGGCAAGGCCTCGCCCTCGGGCGCCAGGGCCCCGGGGCGCAGCGTCAGGTCCAAAGGCGGCTCGGCGGCGAAGACCGTCTCCATCTCCGTCACCGCCTCGCGCCCCCAGGCATGGACCAGCGGTTGGCGCAGCCAGCGCGGCAGTTTCTGCACGCCCGGCAAGGGTCCCTCGGGCACGGCCCGCAACACGGCATTGACCAGCCCGGCCAGATGCCGGGTCTTGCCGCCGCGCTTGGCGATTTCGACCGCGGCATTCACGACACCATGGCCCGCAGCCCCCTGGGCGCGTTCGACCACCGCCAGCCGCAACAGGTTGCGCACCGTCAGAGGCGGCGCCTTCCGCAGATGCGGGGCCAGCGCCCGGTCGGCCGACTCCAGCGCCCGCAGCGTGGCATCGGCCAGCCGCAAGGCCCGCGCCCGGTCGGCCGGCGGCAGATCCGGCGCCGGCAGCGCGGCCAGCATCTGCCCCTCGCCCAGGACCGCATCCAGCATCGCCAATGCCGCCGCCCGCGCCCGCACGCCTTCTGCCATGGCCATTCCCTTTGCACCCGCCGCCCCGGCGCCCTATATCAGCCCGGACCCCGGCACAAGGAAACCCGACCATGGCCGACCCGACGCAAGACCCGGCGCAAAACCCGGCGCAAGATCTTCCCCCCGCCGCCCAGCGCGCCCTGGCCGAGGCCGAGGCCCGCCGCAAGGCCGCGACCGAAGCCGCTCTGCCCAAGGAATATGGCGGCCGCAAAGCGGGGCCCGAGCCGGTGCGCTATGGCGATTGGGAGAAAAAGGGCCTCGCCATCGATTTCTAGGCGCCCTGATTTTCGTAGAAAATCGGTTCCCCTCAAAGACCCAGCACGTCCATCATGTCATATTGCCCGGGCTTCTTGCCCTGGCCCCACAGCGCCGCCCGCAGCGCGCCGCGCGCGAAGATCGCCCGGTCCGTCGCCACATGGCGCAGCACCACCCGCTCGCCCGCGCCGGCAAACAGCACGTCATGCTCGCCCACGATATCGCCGCCGCGGATCGCCGAAAAGCCGATCGTGCCGCGGTCGCGCGCGCCGGTGATTCCGTCGCGCCCCGAAACCTTGGCCGTCTCGAAATCCACCCCGCGCCCCTTGGCCGCGGCCGCGCCCAGCATCAGCGCCGTGCCCGAGGGCGCATCGACCTTCATCCGGTGATGCGCCTCGATCACTTCGATATCCCAATCCTCGTCCAGCGCCGCGGCCACTTTCTCGACCATCTTCACCAGAAGATTGACGCCCAGGCTCATGTTCCCGGCCCGCACCACCACCGCATGGCGCGCGGCCGCCGCGATCTTCTCCAGATCCGCCGGCTCAAGCCCGGTCGTGCCGATCACATGCACCGCCCGCGCCTGCGCGGCCAGCCCGGCATAGTCCACCGTCGCCGCGGGGCGGGTGAAATCCAGAACGCCCTGCGCGCGGGCAAAGGCCTCGACCGGATCGTCGGTCGCCTTGACGCCCCAGGCCGGCCCGCCCATCGCCTCGCCCAGATCGCGCCCGACCCAGTCATGCCCCTCGCGCACCAGGCCCGCCACCAGCCGCGCCTTGCCGCTGTCCTGCACCACCTGCGCCAGCATCCGGCCCATCCGGCCCGACACGCCCGTGACCACCAGTCCCGGCATCTCGCTCATCTTCACCTCCTGCGCTGGCCCCCGCTTTAGCGCCCAACCGCCCGCACCGAAACCCCGCCGTTGCGGGCCGCCGCGAAAGGCCCTATGTCGGGCAAATGTCCAACAAGCGCACCCATACGGGGCAAGGCCCCTCGCAGCGCCAGCTGCGCGTCGGCGAATTGATCCGCCGCACCCTGTCCGACGTGCTGAACCGGGCCGAGATCCACGACCCCGAGCTGAACGCCATGTCGATCACCGTGGGCGAAGTGTCCTGCTCGCCCGATCTGAAGATCGCCACCGTCTATGTCATGCCGCTGATGGGCTCGGTTCCGGTGGCCGAAGCCATCGCCGCGCTGGCCCGCAACAAGGCCGAGCTGCGCCATCGCGTCGCGCAGGACATGACGCTGAAATACGCCCCCGACCTGCGCTTCCGTCCGGATGAAACCTTCGACCGGCTGGACGACACCCGTCGCATGTTCTCGGACCCGGCGGTGGCGCGCGACATCGCGCAGCCGGATGACGCCGAGGATCAGAACGGGGACGCAGACGGAGACGGGGCGCGCGACTGAACCATGCCTGCGCTTCTTGCCCTGATCCTGGCGCTTCTGACCCTTGCCGCGCCATCCGCGGCCCAGGCCTGCCACGATGACCAGTTCGAGGGGATCTCTTTCACCCTGTGCGAAGTCGGGCCCGGCGATGACCTGCAGCTGTTCCATTCCGGCGCTTCAGGCCCCTATGGCAGTTTCCGCGCCATCGACCAGGCCCTGGCGCAGAAGGGCCAGACCCTGGGCTTTGCGATGAATGCCGGCATGTATCACCGCGACCTGTCGCCGGTGGGCCTGTACCGCGCCGATGGGGTCGAGCTGTCGCCGCTGATCACCAGCGCCGGGCCGGGGAATTTCGGCCTGCTGCCGAATGGCGTCTTCTGCTGGGGCAAGGGCCGCTACCGGGTGATCGAAAGCCGCACCTTCAAGGCCGAGGCGCCCGATTGCCGCTATGCCACGCAATCGGGCCCGATGCTGGTGATCGGCGGCAAGCTGCATCCGAAATTCCTGGCCAGCAGCGATTCCACCTATATCCGCAACGGCGTGGGCGTGTCGAAAGACGGCAAGCGCGCCGTCTTCGCGATTTCCAACCAGGCGGTGAATTTCCACCTCTTCGCCCGGTTCTTCCGCGACCATCTGGGCCTGCGCGACGCGCTGTATTTCGACGGCAATATCTCGCGCCTTTATGCGCCCGACCTGAAACGCCATGATGGCGGCTTCCCGATGGGGCCGATCCTGGGCACCGTGATCGCGAAAGGCTAGGGCATGGCCCGCAAGCGCAAGGGAAACCCGGTCCATGGCTGGGTGGTGGTGGACAAGCCCGCCGGCATGGGCTCGACCGAGGTGGTCAGCCTGGTGCGCCGCGCCTTCGAGGCGCAGAAGGCCGGCCATGCCGGCACGCTGGACCCCGACGCGACCGGCGTTCTGGCCGTGGCGCTGGGCGAGGCCACCAAGACCGTGCCGCTGATCGCCGAGGCGCTGAAATGCTACCGCTTCCGGGTGACCTTCGGCGCCGCGACCTCGACCGACGATGCCGCCGGGGCGGTTCTGGCGACCTCGGCCCTGCGCCCGTCGCGCGACGATATCCTGGCCGCCCTGCCCGGCTTCCGCGGCCAGATTTCGCAGGTTCCGCCGCAGGTCTCGGCGGTGAAGGTCGATGGCGAAAGGGCCTATGACCTGGCCCGCGAAGGCGTGCAGATGGATCTGGCAGCGCGGCCCCTGTGGGTGGATCGGCTGGAGCTGCTGGACCAGCCCGATGCCGATCATGCCGATCTTGAGATGGTCTGCGGCAAGGGCGGTTATGTGCGCGCGATCGCCCGCGATCTGGGCGCGGTGCTGGGCTGTCTTGGCCATGTGCAATGGCTGCGCCGCAGCTGGTCGGGCCCGTTCCGCGCCGAAGATGCCGTGACGCCCGACGCCCTGCGCGCCCTGGCCGAGGCCGGCCGGCAGGACGAGGCGCTGTTGCCGCTGGAGATCGCCCTGGGCGACCTGCCGCAGCTGCAAGCCACGCCCGAAGGGGCGGTGCGGCTGCGCCATGGCAATGCCGGCCGCGTGCTGGGCCATCTGCCCTGGGGCGAGGCCGCCTGGGCTTCGGACCAGGGCCAGGCCTTGGCGGTGGGCGTCTATCGCGACGGCGAGTTGCATCCGAACCGGGTGTTCAACCGGTGATCCTGCGCCGGCATGCGGCTGGGGGCACCCTGTCCGAGGCCGCCTATTCCGCCTGCCAATCCTATCGCTACGCGCTGACCCGCTGCTGGCAGGCCCAGGCGCCGCGGCTGGCTTTCGTGATGCTGAACCCCTCGACCGCCAGCGAATTGGCCAATGATCCGACCGTCGCCCGGTGCGAGGCGCGGGCGCGCGATCTGGGCTATGGCGCGTTCCGGGTGGTAAATCTGTTTGCCTTCCGCGCCACCGATCCGCGCGCGCTGAAGGCCACGGCCGATCCGCAGGGGCCGCTGGCCGACCGGGCGCTGGCCGAGGCGGCGGATTGGGCCGACCATCTCCTGTGCGCCTGGGGCAATCACGGCGGCTTCCGTCAGCGCCATGCCGCCGTCCTGCCGCTGCTGCGCGCCGCCGGCAAGCCGCTGTTCCATCTGGGCCTGACCGGCGCCGGCCAGCCGCGCCATCCGCTTTACGTCGCCCGCGCCCGGGCGCTGGACCCCTGGGTCTAAGCCCGGCGCCGCGCCCGTTCAGGCCGCCAGCAGCTGGATATCGGCCAGGTCCACCACACCATTGACCGTGGCCAGTTCGGTCCCGTCCAGGAAGATGCGCGACAGATCCTGCCCTTCGACCGGCTCGACCGTCAGCTGCGGGTCGGCATGGGCCTGCGCATCGTAGACCACCACGATCTGATCCTCGGCCGCATCGTAATCGCTGATCGCCGCCGGATCGCCCGCGCCCTCGTCCAGCCATTGGCTGAGCGTGAACGTATCCGCCCCCGCCCCGCCCGAGGCCTGGTCACCGGCGCCCAGCAGCAGCCCATCGTCGTCCTCGCCGCCATTCAGGAAATCGGCACCGTCATCATCGCCTTCGGGAAAGACGCCCGACAGAAAATCGGCGCCGGCATTGCCATCCAGCGTATCCGCCCCCGCGCCACCGGCCAGCGAATCATCGCCATCGCCGCCGGCCAGCCAATCCGCATCCGCGCCGCCGTCCAGGCTGTCGGCACCGCCGCCGCCCAGCAGCGTATCCGCCCCGTCTTCGCCCGACATTCTGTCATCGCCTTCCCCGCCCGCCAGCGCATCGGCCCCATCGCCGCCCTGCGCCAGATCGTTGCCGTCCTGGCCCTGCAAGACGTCATCGCCCGCCCCGCCCGACAGCGTGTCATCGCCCGCGCCGGCCCAAAGAATGTCATCGCCGGCCTCGCCCCCGATCAGATCCTGTCCGGCCCCGGCATTGATCTGGTCATTGCCGCCGCCGCCCCAGATCCCGTCGTCATTGCCCGCACCATCCAGCAGATCATCGCCCGCCCCGCCCTGCAGGCTGACCGCCGCATCGGCCGGCACCGGATCGTCACTTGTGTGAATGCCGTCGCTGTCTTCTGCCGATCCCGCCGCCGCCCCCTGTGCAGAATCGTCTTGCAGCAGGTCGCCGCCACCATCGGCGGGCGGGTCCGCGGATGTGTCGTCCTCGTCGTCGGAATTGGCGGTCTGATCGATGGCCAGAACCCCTTCGGCCACGACCCCGGCAAAAACCGCCCCCAGCAGGCTGATCAACCCCAGCATCACCCGTCCTTCACCCACAGCCGCGCCGCCAAGGTTAACGCAAGGATTTGTTAACCATTTGATAGCGCGTATGAAATCAGGATCCGAATAGCACGAATCGGCCGTTTCCGCAAAGCGGCCGCCCCGCGGCAATTGCGACAAATGCGGCAGACAG
Organism: Xinfangfangia pollutisoli; assembly: GCF_020179405.1. Taxonomy (GTDB): domain Bacteria; phylum Pseudomonadota; class Alphaproteobacteria; order Rhodobacterales; family Rhodobacteraceae; genus Pseudogemmobacter; species Pseudogemmobacter pollutisoli. Next base: position 17,078 of record NZ_JAICBZ010000003.1, read on the forward strand.
CTTGGCGCCGATGCGCCGGCGGGTGGGGCGGATGGTGGGCCGCATCGCGGCTCTTCCCTTTGGGCGCGTTTTCCCCTATAGGCGCGCATCCGCCCCGCAAGGGCGGTCAAGGGCCCTGCTGGACGACATCCCGGCTTGTGCCGTCATCGTAACCCGAAAGGAGCATCCGATGTCGATCACTGTTGAAGAAAAGACCCGCCTGATCAAGGAATACGGCACCAAGGAAGGCGACACCGGCTCGCCCGAGGTGCAGGTTGCGATCCTGTCGTCGCGCATCGCGACGCTGACCGAGCATTTCAAGACCCACAAGAAGGACAACCACTCGCGTCGTGGCCTTCTGATGCTGGTCGCCCAGCGCCGCAAGCTGCTGGACTATCTGAAGAAAAAGGACGAATCGCGCTACACCGCGCTGATCGGCCGCCTGGGCCTGCGCCGCTAAGGCCAGCCGCAAGGTTCAAGGAAACGCCCGTGCCGAAAGGTGCGGGCGTTTTCATTTGGGCGCTCATGATTGGCTTGTCTTGTAGCCCAGAACACCACATCTTTTGGCCAAAGGCCGAAGCCCGGGGAACGAAATTGGCAAATGATCTTCGCAAAGGCAAAGTCGTGCGTCGAACGACCGGCAAACTCGCCTCCGCCGAACTTAGTGTATCGAAAGTGACCGGGGGTTGGGTCACCCGAGAAAGTTCGGGCGGCCGTCTTGTCGATGTTCGCAGCGCCGAAGGGACTTCAATGCCCAGTCCGAAGTCGCAAGCGGTGGTCGACGAGGCTTCCGGCCGGCGACGCGACGCACTCAAGCGCCTGGCCGATCGGTAGATGCACTATCGGCTGACATTGGCCGACGCGTTGACTGCCCATGACGAAGCCCTGCGCTATGGCGGGCGCGACGGGATCACCAGCCTGCACCTAATCGAATCCGCACTCGCTCGACCTTATTCGGGCTATCATCGCCCGATGGCTCGCAAGGCCGCTGCCGTCCTGCACAGCATGGTGGGCAATCACGGCTTCGTCGATGGCAACAAGCGGACAGCCTGGCTGCTGGTCGAACTCCTGATCGCTCGCAGCGGATACAGGCTCGCCATTCCTGACGACGCCCCCATCGATGACCTTGTCGTTGCCGTCGCCGCGGGGGAAATCGATTTCGGCGCGCTTGTCGACTGGTTCAGGGACAACCTGCGCAAAGCCTGACCGCGAATCTCTCTGCTTCCCATCCCGCCCGATTTCCTGTATGGCCCCGGCCATCTGTGACGTGACGCCCTTGGCCCCGGGCACATGCATCAGGATTGGGGCGGCGGCAATGGGGCCGCCAGACACGCGCGGCACCCGTCAGGGGATGGGAAAGCCCGCAAGAGGAAACCTTATGTTCAACATTACCAAGAAATCCATCCAGTGGGGCCATGACACGCTCACGCTGGAAGCGGGGAAGGTTGCGCGCCAGGCCGATGGTTCGGTCATCGCGACGCTTGGCGAAACCCAGGTCATGGCCAACGTGACCTTCGCCAAAGCCCCCAAGCCCGGCCAGGACTTTTTCCCCCTGACCGTGCATTATCAGGAAAAATACTACGCCGCCGGCAAGATCCCGGGCGGCTTCTTCAAGCGCGAAGCCCGTCCGAGCGAAAAGGAAACCCTGGTTTCCCGCCTGATCGACCGGCCCTGCCGCCCGCTGTTCGTTCCGGGCTTCAAGAATGAAGTCCTGGTCATGGCGACCGTCCTGTCCTGCGACCTGGTCAACGATCCCGACATCGTCGCGATGATCGCCGCCTCGGCCGCGCTGACCATCTCGGGCGTGCCGTTCATGGGCCCGATCGGCGCCGCGCGCGTCGGCTTCTCGAAGGGCGCCTATGTCCTGAACCCGCCGATGGACGACATGACCAAGCTGCGCGACAACCCCGAGCAGCGGCTCGATCTGGTTGTGGCCGGCACCAAGGATGCGGTCATGATGGTCGAATCCGAAGCCTATGAGCTGACCGAAGAGGAAATGCTGGGCGCCGTCGTCTTCGGCCACGAGCAGATGCAGCCGGTCATCGACCTGATCATCGACTTCGCGGAAGAATGCGCGAAGGAACCCTTCGACTTCGCCCCGCCGGATTACGCCGCGCTCTACGACAAGGTGAAGACCGCGGGCGAGGCGCAGATGCGTGCCGCCTTCGCGCTGAAGGACAAGCAGGAACGCACCAACGCCATCTCGGCCGCGGTCGACGCGATCAAGGGCACGCTGTCGGAAGAAGATCTGGCCGACATCAACCTCGGCTCGGCGATCAAGAAGCTTGAATCGTCCATCCTCCGCGGCGACGTGGTGAAGAACGGCATCCGCATCGACGGCCGCGACACCAAGACCGTGCGCCCGATCACCATCGAGACCGGCGCCCTGCCGCGCACCCATGGCTCGGCCCTGTTCACCCGCGGCGAAACCCAGTCGCTTTGCGTGGCGACCCTGGGCACCGGCGAGGATGAGCAGATCATCGACGCGCTGAACGGCAATTTCCGTTCGAACTTCCTGCTGCATTACAACTTCCCGCCCTATTCGGTTGGCGAAGTGGGCCGCGTGGGTTCGCCCGGCCGCCGCGAGATCGGCCATGGCAAGCTTGCCTGGCGCGCGCTGCAGGCGGTTCTGCCGCCGGCGACGGAATTCCCCTATACGATCCGCATCGTGTCGGAGATCACCGAATCGAACGGCTCGTCCTCGATGGCCACCGTCTGCGGCGGCTCGCTGTCGATGATGGATGCGGGCGTGCCGCTGAAATCGCCGGTTGCCGGCGTGGCGATGGGCCTGATCCTGGAAGATGACGGCTCCTACGCCGTGCTGACCGACATCCTGGGCGACGAGGATCACCTCGGCGACATGGACTTCAAGGTTGCGGGCACCGAAGCCGGCATCACCTCGCTGCAGATGGACATCAAGATCGCCGGCATCACGCCCGAGATCATGAAGCAGGCGCTGGCGCAGGCCCGCGACGGCCGGATCCATATTCTGGGCGAGATGAACAAGGCGCTGGCCGCTCCGGCCGGTTTCTCGGCCTATGCGCCGAAGATCGAAACGCTGACCATCCCGACCGACAAGATCCGTGAAGTGATCGGCTCGGGCGGCAAGGTCATCCGCGAGATCGTGGAAGTCTCGGGCGCCAAGGTCGACATCAATGATGACGGCGTGATCAAGATCGCCTCGTCGGATGCGGCGGCGATCAAGAAGGCGCATGACATGATCTGGTCGATCGTGGCGGAACCGGAAGTCGGGCAGATCTACACCGGCAAGGTGGTGAAGCTGGTCGATTTCGGCGCTTTCGTGAACTTCTTCGGCAAGCGCGACGGTCTGGTCCATGTGTCGCAGATCTCGGGCAAGCGGCTGAACCATCCGAACGAGCTGCTGAAGGAAGGCCAGGAAGTGAAGGTCAAGCTTCTGGGCTTCGACGAACGCGGCAAGGTTCGCCTGGGCATGAAGATGGTCGATCAGGAAACCGGCGCCGAGATCGCGCCGGAGAAGAAAGAAGAAGCCGCCGAAGGCTGATTTCTTTCACACCCTGTACAATCAAGGCCCCGCGGAACACCGCGGGGCCTTTTCTTGTCGTGAAGGCACGGGCCCGGCCAACATGGCCCCCTCCAGCTTCCAGAACAACCGCGTCACCAGCCACGACCGGATCCCGTCCCATGTCGCGGCAAACATGTCGCGCAAGCTGCGCCAGCTGGGCATCCTGTCGCAGATCGTGCCCGGCGCGGGTCGCCGGCCGGCGATCTACGGGTTCGAGCCGCTGATCGCGATCCTGCGCGAAAAGACCGGCGACTGACCGCCCTATCCCGCCAGATGCTCGACCAGGATCAGCGCGCCCAGGGCGAACAGGGCGCAGCCGCCCAGGGTCTCGGCCAGGCGGCCGAACTGGCGGCCCAGATAGCGGCCGGCCAGGATCCCGGTTGAGCTGAACAGCATCGTCGTGCAGCCGATCGCCGCGGCGATCACCAGGATATTGACCTCAAGGAAGGCCAGTGACACGCCCACCGCCATCGCGTCGATCGAGGTGCCAATCGCCGTGACCACCGTGGCCCACAGCGTCAGCGGCGCCCGGTCCTCGGCCGCGCCGCCGCGCCAGGCCTGCCAGACCATATGCCCGCCCACCGCGCCCAGCAGCGCGAAGGCGATCCAGTGATCCACCGCCGCCACATATTGGCTGAAGGCCATGCCCAGCGCCCAGCCGATCAGGGGCGTGATCGCCTCGATCAGGCCGAAGATCACCCCGGTGCGCAGCGCGAACCCCACGCCCGGCCGGCGCAGGCTGGCGCCCCGGCCAAGCGCCGCCACGAAGGCGTCAACCGACATGGAAACGGCCAGAACGCCGATGGAAACCGGGGTCATCACAAGATCCTCTGGGCTGATCCGGGCAAGGAACGGACCCCGCCCGCAGGGTCGCTTCGCCACGGTCTTGCAAGGCCCTGTCAGGCTAGGTCGTGCCACGCAGATCCGCTGCGAGAATGTTGACACGCCTCCGCCCGGTCTGGCGGCTGCTACTCCCCGATGCGGGCGACTTAGGCAATTGGGCAAAGAGTGTCAATGATAACAATCAGTTACACATGCTTCTCATTTGCAACTGGCAGGGCTTGCCCTTCGCGGCCCGCAATAGTAACGTTATATCATAACCATTCCGAGAGCCCAGATGCCCCGCCCCGACACCCGCCTGCCCGTCACCGTCCTGTCCGGCTTCCTTGGCGCCGGCAAGACCACGCTGCTGAACCACATCCTCAACAACCGCTCGGACCGCCGCGTCGCGGTGATCGTCAACGACATGTCCGAGGTGAACATCGACGCCGATCTGATCCGCGAAGGCAGCAGCCTGTCGCGCAGCGAGGAAAAGCTGGTCGAAATGTCGAATGGCTGCATCTGCTGCACCCTGCGCGGCGACCTGTTGGACCAGGTCCGCAAGCTGGCGGCTGAAGGGCGCTTTGACTATCTGTTGATCGAATCCACCGGCATTGCTGAACCGCTGCCCGTCGCCGCGACCTTCGATTTCCGCGACGAGGCGGGCGACAGCCTGTCCGATGTCGCGCGGCTGGATTGCATGGTCACCGTGGTGGATGCGATCAACCTTCTGGGCGATTTTTCCAGCCATGATTTCCTGGCCGACCGCGGCGAAACCGCCGGCGAGGGCGACGAGCGCACGCTGGTGACGCTGCTGACCGAGCAGATCGAATTCGCCGATGTCGTCGTGCTGAACAAGATCACCGATGCCGGGCCCGACCGCGCCGATGCCGCGCGCAAGATCATCAAGGCGCTGAACCCCGACGCGCGCCTGATCGAGACGGATCACGCCCATGTCGCGCCCGAGGCGATCTTCGACACCGGCCTGTTCGACTTCGACCGCGCCGCGACCCATCCGCTTTGGGCCAAGGAGTTGTACGGCTTCGCCGATCATACCCCGGAAACCGAGGAATACGGCATTTCCTCCTTCACCTATCGCGCCCGCGCGCCCTTCCACCCGGCACGGCTGCATGCGGTGCTGAATGGCGCCTTGCCCGGGGTGATCCGGGCCAAGGGGCATTTCTGGCTGGCGACGCGGCCCGACTGGGTGGCCGAGTTTTCGCTGGCGGGGGCGGTGTCCTCGGTGGCTCCCTTGGGCCGCTGGTGGGCGGGCGTGCCGCGCGACCGCTGGCCCGACCACCCCGAGGCCTTGCGCGAAATGGCGGCGAAATGGCAGGAACCCTGGGGCGACCGCCGGCAGGAAATCGTCTTCATCGGCCATGGCATGGACGAGGCGGCGATCCGGGCCGCGCTGGATGCGGCGCTGGTCGGCGCGCCGGGCTTTGTCCCCGCCGCCTGGGCCGGCCTGCCCGATCCCTTCCCCGCCTGGGGCCGCCGGGCGGCCTGATGCGCAACCTCGCCTCGCCCCGCGCCCGGGCCCGCGCGGGCGATCCGATGCGCGATCATGACGCGCTGCCCCCGGCCCTGCGGCAATGGGCGGCCCAGGCCGCCCTGCCCTGGAGCGCGCGCAGCCTGCGCCGCGCCTGGACCCGCGCGCTGGCCCGCACCGGCTGCCCCGATGCGGCCCTGCACCGCCTGGCCGCAGCCGAGACCGCCACCCTTGCGCGCGAGACGGCCCGGGTCTGGGGCCCGGGCTATCCGCGCGCCGATTGACCCGCCGATTGACCCGCCGATTGACCCGTTGCCCGGCCCGGCCCTCTGGCGCTATCCTGTGCGAAAAAGAGGCAGGCATGCGCAGCGACGACCGCAGCGACGATTTCGGAGACGAGGCCGCAGGCCCAGATGAGGATGCCGAGGCGCCGGTCGCGGTCGATGCTTTCGCACTTCAGCGCCAGCGCGTCGCCGATCTGGGCGGCTTCATGCTGGAGCTGGACCATCACGTCCTGACCTATCTGCCCGGACGCGGCGAAAGGCTGGTGGTCAGTTTCGACAATCTGGCCGCGGTGCGCGAAATGGATGACCGGATCATCTGGGGCCAGAAATTCCTGACCGCCCAGGGCTTTGACGTTCTGGGCCTGCAGATCAAACGCCGCGACTGGTACCGCGACCGCCAGGTGATCGGCGCCCTGACCGATCTGCGCGATGACGGCTTCTTCCGCCGCTTCCCGGCCGTGTCGATGTATGGCTCGTCGATGGGGGGCTTCGCCGCCCTGGCCTTCGCGCCCTTGGCGCCGGGCTGCACGGTGATGGCCTTCGCCCCGCAGCGCAGCCTCGATCCCGCGCTTTGCCCCTATGAGACGCGCTATCGCCATGCGCGGCAGACCACCGACTGGTCGCTGCCCTTCGGCGATGCGGCCCAGGGCCTGCGCGCGGCCAGCCGCGCCTATATCGCCTTCGACCCGACCCAGCCGGAAGACCGCGCCCATGCCGCAGCGCTTGACGCGCCGCATGTCACCTTCCTGCCGATGCGGCACATGGGCCACAAGCTGCCGCCCGGCCTGCTGAAGATGGGGCTTCTGAAACCCGTCTCGCTGGCCGCTTTCGAGGCGCGGCTTGAGCTGCCCGCCTTTGCCCGCCTGATGCGCGCGCGGCGCGACTCCATGCCCTGGCGGGCCGATTTCCTGGCCCGCTGCAAGGCGCGCGGCCATTACCGGCTGGGCCTGGCCCTGGCCGAAAAGATGATGGCGGACCGTCCGCATTGGAAGATCCGCCATCAGAAGAAGGAATTGGCGGCCGCGCTGGCGGCCGCCTGAACGGGGGCTTGCCGGTTCAGACCGGGCGCTTGGCGAAGCGCAGATAGGGCAGCTTGATGTCCAGCTCGCCGAACTTTTCCTTGGCCTGCTCATTGTTCAGCGACAGCGCCACGATCACGTCCTGGCCCGGAACCCAGTTGGCCGGCGTGGCGATCGGCACGCCATCGGTCGCCTGCACCGCGTCCAGCGCCCGCAGGATCTCGGCGAAGTTCCGGCCCACCGACATCGGATAGGTCATGGTCAGCCGCACCTTCTTGTCCGGCCCGATGATATAGACCGTGCGCACCGTGGCGGTGTTGGCCGGCGTGCGGCCTTCGGACGGCAGGTAATATTCGGCCGGCAGCATGTCATAGGCCTTGGCCACCGTCAGCGAGGTGTCGTCGATGATCGGGAAATCGGCCGGGCTGCCGGCGAAGGCCTCGATGTCGCGCTTCCACTTGCCGTGATCGTCGACCGAATCGACCGAAACGCCGATCACCTTGGTGTTGCGCTTGGCCCATTCCGGCGCCAGCTGCGCCACGGCGCCGAATTCGGTCGTGCAGACCGGGGTGAAATCGCGCGGATGGCTGAAGATGATCGCATAGCTGTCGCCCAGCCAGTCGTGGAACTTGATCGTTCCGGCCGTCGATTCGGCAGTGAAATCGGGGGCGATGTCATTGATGCGGATGGACATGGCAAACTCCTGTTCGGTTCCTGTCCGAAGACATAGCCCCAGAGGGAAAGAGTTTCACCCCCCCGTGCAACCAATGCGACAAAAGAGAACAAAAGACCGCCGGCCCGGATCAGAACAGAATGCCCGTCCCAAGCCGCCCGCCGGCACAATGCCGCGCCTTCCGCCGGAATGCAGCGTTTCCCGACCGCATTCCGTCGCTTGGTCGCTTGCGGCTTTGGCCGCGCCGCGACAGAATTGATCAAATTCCCCGGTTGTGGAGACGGCAATGCTGACAAAGCGCGACTTCTATATCAACGGCGCCTGGGTCGCCCCCGCCAAGGCCCGCGATTACAACGTCATCGACCCCTCGACCGAAGAGCCCTGCGCGGTCATCTCGCTGGGCGACCAGGCCGATACCGATGCCGCCGTAGCCGCCGCCAAGGCAGCCCTGCCCGGCTGGTCGGCCACGCCGCCCGCCGAACGGGCGCGGCTGGTGGCGAAGATCCTCGATCAATACGAAGCCCGGGTGCAGGAATTTGCCAAGGTCATCGCCATGGAGATGGGCGCGCCGATCGACTTCGCCCTGTCCGACCAGGCGCCCTGCCTGCCCTGGCACACCACGAATTTCCTGAAGGCCTTCGAGAAGATCGAATGGGTCCGCCCGCTGGACCCCTCGGTGCCGGCCGAAAAACCCCAGCCCGCCGTGGCGATGGAGCCGATTGGCGTCGTCGGCCTGATCACGCCCTGGAACTGGCCGGTGAACCAGGTCGCGCTGAAGGCCATTCCCGCCATGCTGGCCGGCTGCACCTGCGTCTTGAAACCCTCGGAAGAGGCGCCGCTGGATGCGATGATGTTCGCCGAATTCTGCCATGACGCGGGCATCCCCGCCGGGGTCTTCAACCTGGTGAATGGCGACGGCGCGGGCGTGGGCTCGCAACTGTCGACTCACCCGGACGTGCAGATGATCTCGTTCACCGGCTCCACCCGGGCCGGCAAGGCGATTTCCAAGGCCGCCGCCGAAACGCTGAAACGCGTGGTGCTGGAACTGGGCGGCAAGGGCGCCAACCTTGTGTTTGCCGATGCCGATGACAAGGCCGTCGAACGCTCGGTCCGCCGGATGATGGAAAACACCGGCCAGTCCTGCAACGCCCCCTCGCGCATGCTGGTGGAACGCTCGTTCTACGAAACCGCCGTGGCCAAGGCGGTGGCCGTGGCCGAATCGATCCCGGTCGGCCCGGCGCTGGAACACGGCGCCCATATCGGCCCGGTCGTGAACAAGCGGCAATGGGACCAGATCCAGGGCTATATCCAGAAGGGCATCGACGAAGGCGCGCGCCTGGCCACCGGCGGCCCCGGCCTGCCCGAAGGCTTCAACCGCGGCTTCTATGTGAAGCCCACGATCTTTGCCGATGTGAAACCCGGCATGACGATCGAGCGCGAGGAAATCTTCGGCCCGGTGATGTGCATGATCCCCTTCGACACCGAAGAGGAAGCCGTCGCCATCGCCAATGACACGCCCTATGGCCTGACCAATTACGTCCAGTCGGGCGATCCCGCCCGCTCGAACCGTCTGGCCCGCCGCCTGCAGGCCGGCATGATCGAGATGAACGGCAAGCCGCGCGGCGCCGGGTCGTTCTTCGGCGGCGTCAAACAGTCGGGCCGCGCCCGCGAAGGCGGCATCTGGGGGATCGAGGAATTCCTCGAACCCAAGGGCATCTCGGGCTACGACTTCACCGTGAAGGACGCGGCCGAATAAGCGGAAGCGCACAAGACATGCCGATTCCCGCGCCTGCGTGCGGGAATCGGTAGAGACGAAAGGAAGACGCAAGGAAGACGGCCGGAAGACTGGCGGAAGACGGAAAGCAGACGCCGAAACGACGCTTTCCGGCAAGCCTTCCTGGCCTTCGGGGCTAGCCTTTGCTGCATCGAGGCAGCTTCCCGGACCTTGCAGATGCAACACCGCCACCTCACCTCGCCCCTGCAATTGCGCGGCCATACGCTGCGCAACCGCATGGTTTTTGGGGCCCATACCAACAACATGGCCGATCAGGGCCTGCCCGGCCCCCGCCAGGGCGGCTATCTGATCGAACGCGCGCTGGGCGGTGCGGCGATGGTGGTCTGCGAACCCGTGCCCGCCCATCGCACCGGCGTCTTGACCGGCCGCAACCTGCGCCCCGAATCCGACGACATCATCGCCCCTTTCCGCCCGATCACCGCGGCGATCAAACAGGCCGGCGCGGTCGCCATCCAGCAGATCTACCATGTCGGCGCCCATGGCGATTCCGACCTGTCCTTCCAACCGCACTGGTCGCCCTCGGGCGGGCCCTCCTACCATGACAGCGACGGCAGCCACCGGATGACTGTCAACGAAATCAACGAGATCCTTGATGCCCACACCGCCGCCGCGATCCGCGCCAAAGCCTGTGGCTATGACGGGGTCGAGGTCTGGGCCGCCTACCATTCGCTCCTCGATCAGTTCTGGACCCCCTGGTCCAACACCCGCGACGACGAATGGGGCGGGTCCCTGGAAAACCGCACCCGCTTTTCCCGCAGGCTGATCGAAAACATCCGCCGCGCCTGTGGCGAAGATTTCGTCATCGGCCTTGCGATCAGCCATTCCGAGATCTTCACCGAGGTCACTCTGGGGCTAGAGGCGATGAGCGAAATCGTCGCCCTGCATGATGCGACCGGCCATGTCGATTACGTCACCGTGGGCGCCGGCAGCTATCTGGATTTCGAACGGATCATCCCGCCCTTCACCCATGCCGAAAAGCTGACAACGCCGCTGACGGCGGCGCTGAAAGCGGTTGTTAAGCATGCGAAGATAACCTCGGAAGCCGGCATTCGAACACCCGACAATGCCGAGACGATCCTGTCGGCGGGCGAGGCCGATCTGGTCAGCATCGTGCGCGGCCAGATCGCCGATCCGCATCTGGCGCGCAAGGTGATGGAGGGGCGGGCCGAAGACATCCGTGGCTGCATCTCGTGCAACCAGATGTGCTGGGGCCGGCGCTCGCGCGATTACTGGATTTCCTGCCTGATCAATCCCAGCGCGGGGCGCGAATTCGAATGGGGCGGCGACCGCTTCACGCCATCACCGAACAAACGTTCGGTTTTGGTCGTGGGCGCCGGCCCGGCCGGTCTGGAAGCCGCCCGCGCCGCCGCCGAACGCGGCCATAGGGTCGAGCTTGTCGAGGCGCTGCCGGTGATCGGCGGCCAGTTTCGGCTCGCCGGCCAGCAACCGCGCCGGGCGCAGATTCTGGACCTGATCGAGTGGTATGAACGCCAGTTCACAAACCTTGGGGTAACCCTGCGGCTGAACACGTTCCTGGATGAAGACGAGATCGCCGCCCATCCGGCCGATGTCATGGTCCTCGCCACCGGATCGCTGCCGGACGAGGCGGGTTTCCAGCGCTGGCTGCCCGGAGAGGCGAGTTTGCCGGGGCTGGAAAACGGCCATGTCCACAGCCCCGAAGCGGTGCTGCGGCGTGAGGTGCGGCCGGGCAGCGCGGTGATCCTGTATGACGAGGGCTCGAACTGGCGGGGCGTGGGCACGGCCTGGTTTCTGGCCGAACAGGGCCATCAGGTCACCATCGTCACGCCGCAAGCCTATGTCGGACAAGAGATTTCCCGAACCGCCGCCGATGGCGCCGCCCGGCGTGCGCTGGCGCAGAAGGGCGCGCGCTTCGTGACCGAAAGCCTGATCGCGCGCTGGCATGGCAATGGCGCCACGGTGCGCAGCCTGCTGACCGGCGCGGAGCAGCTGATCCCGGCCTCGGCCCTGATCATGTCGACCACGAACCGCAGTTTTGATCCCTGGCCCGAGACCTTTCCCGGCAAGGACACCCATCGCATCGGCGACTGCGCGGCCCCCCGCCTTGCGGCCTATGCCTTCCATGAGGGCCGCAAACTGGCGCTGTCGCTTTAGCCCAGCAGCGCCTCGACCGAGAAGCGGTCGGGAATATCAAAATTGCCGTTCAGGATCAGATCAGCCATGCCTTCGGCCGCCTTCGGCGCCAGGCCGAAGCCGATCTTGAAGCCGCCATTCGCGACGAAATGCCCGGGCCGCCCTGGCCATGCGCCCAGAACCGGCCCCCGGCTTTTCGCCCTAGGCCGCACGCCCGCCCAGCGTTCCAGCACGGGTGCTGCGGCCAGGGCCGGCATCACCGCCCGCGCCCGCGCCACCAGCGCCTCGGCCTGCTCGTCGGGCCCCGCGACCTGCCAGTCCGTCTCGGAGGTCGAGCCGATCGCCACCGTCCCGTCACCATGCGGCACGACATGCAGACCGCCGGCATAGATCTGCGGCAGCGCCGCCGCGTCATGGCGCAGCAGCACCGCCTGCCCCTTGACCCCCGCGCCCAGCTTGCGCCCGAAATCCGCCGACAGATCGGCCAGCCCCGCCGCCCCGGTGGCATGCACGACGGCCCCGTCCTCGGGCGCATCGCCGATCACGATCTCGGCCCCCGCCGCCCGCAAAGCCGCCACCAGCGCCGCCCCCGCCGCGCGCGGCGACAGGCGCGCGGTCAGCGTGTCCTCGACCAACAGCCCGGTGGGCGAGGCGGGCTCCCACGCGGCCCCGGCCGCCGCGACCACCCGCCATTCGGCCCGGCCCTGCCACAGATCGCGCGCCGCATCTGCCCGCTGCCGCGCCGCCGCCACCGCTGCCGCATCGGCCAGCGGCTGCAACCGGCCCGAGCGGCGATACAGCGGATCGACCCCGCCCGCCGCCGCCACCGCGCCCCACCAGGCCTCGGCCATCAGCAGGCTGTCCAGCTGAAACGCCTTCAGCGCATTCCAGCCCTCGGGCGCGAAGGGCGCCAGCGCCCCCACCAGCCCGCCCGAGGCCCCGGCGCCGATCCGCGCCGTCTCGATCAGCCGCACCCGCGCGCCGCGCCGCGCGCAGGCCCAGGCCACCGCCAGGCCAAAGATCCCGCCGCCCCGCACCGTCACATCGACGCTTGCCATCGCAGTCTCCCTGGCCCAGATGATCCGGGTCAGGGGATAGGACGATGACCGACAGCCTACAACCGGAACTCGACTGGAAGGACGGCGCGATCCCGGTCGCCCGCGCCTTCGACGACCCGTATTTCTCGCTGGCGGGCGGGCTGGACGAGACGCGGCATGTCTTCCTGGCCGGCAATGGCCTGCCCGACAGGCTGCGGGACGGGTTCCATGTTGCCGAACTGGGCTTCGGCACCGGGCTGAACCTGCTGGCCCTGGCGCTGGCCTGGCAGGCGATGGGCGCACCCGGCACGCTGCACTTCACCACATTCGAGGCCTTCCCGATGGCCGCGCCCGACATGGCGCGCGCGCTGGCGGCCTTCCCCGAGGCTGCGGCCATCGCCGCGCCGCTGATCGCCGCCCGCGCCAAAGGCGCCACCGAGATTGCCCTGCCGGGCCTGCAGGTCGCGCTGATCCTGGGCGATGTGCGCGACACGCTGCCGCGCTGGCCGGGCCGCGCCGATGCCTGGTTCCTGGATGGGTTCTCGCCGGCGAAGAACCCCGAAATGTGGGGTGAAGACCTGATGTCCCAGGTCGCCCGCCACACCGCACCCGAGGGCACATTCGCCACCTATACCGCCGCCGGCCATGTCCGCCGCGCGCTGGCCGCGGCGGGGTTTCAGGTCGCCCGCCAGCCCGGTTTCGCAGGCAAGCGGCACATGTCGGCCGGGCGCCTTATTGCAGCACCATCCCCTCGGGCCAGCGCATCCGGTAGCTGAGGCTGATCTCGCGCTTTTCGCCCGCCGCAAGATCGAAATCCCATTGCTGAATGCCGCGCTGGCCATCGACATCCTGCACCGTGGGCGCGGGATCGGCGCTGAGCGTGATCGTCAGATCCGACTGTTCCGAATAGGGAATCTGGTCATAGACCCGCACCGGCCAGCTTTCGCTGCCCAGGTTTTCCAGCTTCAGCACCGCCGTTTCGCTGGCCTCGTTCGAGGTCGACAGGAAGCCCGTCTGCCCCGAATCCCGCTGCGGCATGTCGCGGCTGATCCGCAGCGTTTCCAGCGCACCGAAGGGCAGGTCGGCCTCGGCCCCGGGGGCGATCAGATCCAGATACTGGCTGCCCACCAACACGCCTTCGCGGAAGATCAGCGCCTCGCCCGGCAGCAGGGGCTCGTCGCCCGGATTGACGAATTCCGCCATCACGAAGGCCGAGCGGTCCCAGCGCGGCACCGCCTTGGCATAGACCACCGGCGCGGTCTCGATCCGGTCCAGCGGCAGGCGCAGATCCTCGACCCCCGAGGCGATGTCGACCGTGCCCGGATAGGGATAGACGACCGTATCGCCTTCGATCGCGGCCGTGGCGGTGACCGGGGCGGGCACCATGGCCGGCTCCACCTCCATCATCGCCCCGCCGCCCGGCATCGCTTCGGTGACGCGGGCGTAATCTTCCGAGCTGGGTTCCGGCCCGATCCGCCGCAGGTCGGGCCACAGCGCCGAGGGCGCGGCCTGATCGGCCGGGCGCGAGGTTGACAGGGTCAGCGCGACGCCGGCCCAGTCTTCGCCCGTGTCCTGGCTGACCATGACCGCGCGGTCGATGGCCAGATGGTTGCCGCCCGCGCGGGTCAGGTTCAGGTCATAGACCGGCCGCCAGCCGGCGCCATCGACGTAATGGGTGATGGTGATCTTGCCGGGCCCGGCTTCGGCCGTGTCCACCGCCACCGACAAAGCGGTATAGGCGCTGTCGCCCGCCGGCAGCGCGTCATAGGCGGCCTGCGCCTCGGCCCGGGCCTTCTGCGCCTGCTCCAGCGCGTCCTGCGCGGCCCAGAGGTCCGCCTTGGCCCGCGCCGCCGCTTCGGCCGCCGCCAGGGTTTCGCGGCCCACCATCTCGGCCATGGCCTTCAGGCTTTCGGGCGTGGCGCTGTCGGGCAGCGTGCCGCTGAACGAGGTCAGGAAGGCCGCGCTGGCATTGGCGGCGGTGATCCGCGCCTGCACCGCCTCGACCGCGGCAAGGGCGCTGCGTTCGGCCGCCTTGGCCGCATCCAGCGCGGTCTTCGCGGCCTCCTGCTCGGGCGTCAACGCCTCGGGCCGCGGCGGCAAGCGGTCCGAGCGCAGCGAGAAGGCGCCGAAGCTGATCCCCGCGCTGCCCGACAGCTGCATCAGCCGGGTTTCCGTGCCGCCGGGCAGGTCGGTGACCAACAGGTCATGCGCCCCGGCACTGGCGGTGGTGAAGTCGACCTCGCGGGTGATCTTCGCCCCGTCGGGATAGACCGTCACGGCGGTGATGCGGCTTTCGGCCGGGATCGTCTCGGCCAGGGCCGGCAAGGCGGTGGTGGCAAGAAGAAGGGCAAGAAGACGGCGCATGACAGGACCTCGGGTCACGGAAGGACGCCCCATCATGCGCCCGAACGCCCGGGCCGCAAGGCCGGAATCCCGGTCCCAAGCCCGGCGCCCCGGCCTGCGTCGCGCCGATCAGACGATCTCGAATGTATCGGGATCGGGGCCGCAGCGCTGGCCCTCATCCAAAGCGGCGATCGCCGCCATTTCGGCCTCGGTCAGGGCGAAGTCGAACAGCGCCAGGTTCTCGGCCAGCCCCGCCGCCCGGGTCGAGCGCGGAATGACCGCGGCGCCGATCTGCAGATGCCAGCGCAGGATCACCTGAGCCGGGCTTTTGCCGCAGCGCGCCGCGGCGGCGGCGATGGGTGCTGCGGCAAAGCTTTTGCCCTGGCCCAGCGGCGTCCAGCTTTGGGTGACGATGCCCTGCGCGGCATGGAAGGCGCGCAGGCCGGGCTGCTGCAGCCGCGGATTGACCTCGACCTGGTTCACCGCCGGCACCACGCCCGTCTCGCCGATCAGGCGCTGCAGATGCGGCTGGTGGAAATTCGACACGCCGATCGACCGGCACAGCCCCTCGTCCCGGGCCTTGATCAGCGCGCGCCAGGTTTCAAGGTAAAGGTCGCGGGCGGGCGTGGGCCAGTGGATCAGGATCAGATCGACCCAGGGCAGGCCCAGCCGGTCCAGACTGTCGCGCACCGCCTTCAGCGTGCGGTCATAGCCCTGTTCGCTGTTCCAGACCTTGGTGGTGACGAAGATCTTCTCGCGCGCGATGCCGCTGGCACGGATGCCTTCGCCCTGGCCGATCTCATTGCCATAGATCGCGGCCCCGTCGACCAGCGGATAGCCCAGCCGCAGCGCCGTGGCGGTGACCTCGGCCGTCTGCGCCGCCGGCACCTGCCAAAGGCCGAAGCCCAGTTGCGGAAGGCTGTGGCCGTCATTCAGGGCAAGGGTGGGAAGGGTCATGGGCGGGGCCTTTCGCTGTGCTTTGGCGCAGGAAAGACCGGGCGGCGGCCGGGCGCAAGGCGAAACTCAGCGCGGGGAAAGGGCCTGCCGGGCAAGGCCGGGGCGCGGATGGCCGGGAAAGCCCGCGCCAAAGCGGCGCCGGGCGTTTCGTCCCGGTCGCGGCACAGCGCGGTGAAACGCTGCCAAAGCGCATCGTCGCAATGAAAAAGGGTCTCGGCCATGGCCGAGACCCTTGCAGGACAGGGTTAAGAAACCCTTAGCCCTTTTTCAGCACCCGCTGGCCCAGCAGCTCGGCGATCTGCACCGCGTTCAGCGCCGCGCCCTTGCGCAGGTTGTCGCTGACGCACCACAGGTTCAGCCCGTTCTCGACGGTCGAATCCTGCCGCACGCGGCTGATATAGGTCGCATATTCGCCCACGCATTCGACCGGGGTGACATAGCCGCCCGGCTCGCGCTTATCGACCAGCATCACGCCCGGCGCCTCGCGCAGGATGTCCTGCGCTTCCTGCCAATCCAGGAAGTCTTCGGTCTCGATGTTCACCGATTCCGAATGGCCGACGAAAACCGGCACCCGCACGCAGGTGGCCGTGACCTTGATCTTGGGATCCAGGATCTTCTTGGTCTCGGCGACCATCTTCCATTCTTCCTTGGTCTCGCCCGAGTCCAGGAACACGTCGATATGCGGGATCACGTTGAAGGCGATCTGCTTGGTGAACTTCTTCGGCGGAACGTCATCGACCGGGTTGTAGATCGCCTTGGTCTGGTTCCACAGCTCGTCCATGCCTTCCTTGCCGGCGCCCGAGACCGACTGGTAGGTCGACACGACCACCCGCTTGATCTTCGCCCGGTCATGGATCGGCTTCAGCGCCACCACCATCTGCGCGGTCGAGCAGTTGGGATTGGCGATGATGTTGCGCTTGGCATAGCCCATGATCGCATCGGCATTCACTTCCGGCACGATCAGCGGGATCTCGGGGTCGTAGCGATAAAGCGACGAGTTGTCGATCACGACACAGCCCGCGGCGGCGGCCTTGGGCGCATAAAGTTTCGTCGCGTCCGAGCCCACCGCGAACAGCGCGATGTCCCAGCCAGTGAAATCGAACGTGTCGAGGTCCTTGGTCTTGAGAGTCTTGTCGCCGAAGCTGACTTCGGTGCCCAGAGATTTTCGCGACGCCAGCGCAGCGATCTCATCGACCGGGAACTCGCGCTCGGCGAGGATGTTCAGCATTTCGCGGCCCACGTTGCCCGTGGCACCCGCGACGACGACCTTATAGCCCATCGGGGTCCTCCAAATCGTCCCCGACCATGGGGACGCGGCCCCTTAGCGCAAAGGAACCCCCGGGGGAAGGCGGAAAAGGGGGCGCGGCTCAGCCGCGGCGATCCTGTGACATAAGATATGCGCCCAGACCCAGCGCCACGGCCAGCGCGATGAACAGGAACACCGCCCGGAACGGGGCGGCGGGATCGGCGGCCGAGGCGGCGGTCGTGGCATGGATCCGTCCCGACACCTCTTGCAGAAGCCCGGTCGAAGCGATGCCGAACAGGTTGACCAGCGTCACCCCGCGCCCGACCAGATGGTTCGGGAAGAAGGCGCGGGCATGGGCGATGACCAGCGGGAAGGTGGATCCGAAAAAGCCCACGCCGATCAGGAAGCCCAGGGACAGCAGATCCGATTGCGCCGGCCACAGCGCCAGGCCCAGAAGGCACAGGAACATCAGCAGATTGCCGGGAAAGATCACCCATTTCAGCGTGCCGAACCAGCGGTCCAGCGGCCCATAGGCAAAGCTGCCCGCCACCATGGCCAGCCCCATCCACAGGCCGGCCTGGCCGATCTCGGGCCGGCTGTAGTGCCAGACATCGCCGAAATAGGGGCCCAGCCACAGGCCCCGCAGCCCCGCCGCCGGGGCATAGCAGACAAACATCATCGCCAGGATCGGCCAAAGCGCCGGATTGGCCAGCAAAGACAGCACCGATCCGCCCTGCCCCAGCGGCACCCTGACCGGATCGCGCACCCACAGCCCCACGGCAACCCCGATCGCCGCCGTCAGCCCCGCCAGCGCCCAGACCGTCTCGCGCCAGCCGAAGGCCTCCGCCGCGGCGGTCAGCGGCAGCGAGGCGGCGATGTTGCCCAGCGATCCGATGCCGATCGTCGCCGCCGCCAGCGTGGCGAAGGCCGCGGCCGAAAACTCGCGCGCGAAGATGTAATAGCTGGCCATCAACACCGGCGAACAGCCCACCCCGATCAGCGCCATGGCCAGGATCAGCATCTGCGGCGATCCGGCCGAGGCGAAAATCGCCGCCCCCGCCGCGCCGACCATCAGGCAGGCCGAGGCGGTCAGCCGCGGGCCGAACCGGTCAAGCGCCACGCCCACCGGCAGTTGCATCGCGGCAAAGGCCAGGAACCAGGCGCCCGAGGCACTGGCCAGCTGCGCCTTCGTGGCGCCCAGATCGGTTTCCAGCACCGGGGTCAGCACCGCCAGGAAGGCCCGATAGAATTGCGACAGCACATAGCTGAACACCAGGCAAGCGATGCCTGCGCGCATGACCTTCTCCTCCTCCGCCCTCTCGGACTTCATGGCAGGGCCGGCTGGGCCCCGCAAGAGCCTTGCGCCCGCCCCGGCCCCTGCGTCAGATGGGCCTGCCTTGTCCCGCCGGAGGTTTCATGCGCGCCCTTGTTCTGACCCTTTCGCTTGGCCTGCTTCCCCTTGCCCCTGCCGCCCGCGCCAATGATGGCTGGGGCGGACTGTCGGCCACGGGCCTGACCTTCGGCCAGACCGATGCCATCGCCATGCAGGAGGAAGACCTGTTCATCGGCACCGACCGGATCGCGGTCGATTACCTGTTCCGCAACCTGACCGATCAGGACGTGACCGGCGAGGTGATCTTCCCGCTGCCGCCGATCGGCGTCTGGTCGATGATGGAAGCGATGTGGAACCTGCCCGAGGATCTGACCCGCGACAATCTGGTGAATTTCCAGGCCAGCGTCGATGGCGTGCCGGTGGCGGTGAAGATCGACCGCATCGCCGTGATCGAGCCGGAATGGCAAGAGAACCGGCCGCTGAACGAACAGTATGACACGCCCGGCCGCGACGTGACCGCCGAGCTGGCGCGCTTCGGCCTGCCGCTGACGCTGGATTTCCAGGCGGTCAGCGCGGCCCTTCTGGCGCTGTCGCCCGCCGATCAGGCCGCCGCCAAGGCTGCCGGCCTTGCCGATTATTACGAAGGCTATCCGACCCAGGGCGTCCCGCCCGAGGCCTTTCCGCTGTGGTCCATCGTCTATCGCTATCACTGGACCCAGACCTTCCCGGCCGGGGCCGAGCTGCGGGTGCATCACGATTACGAAAACCGCCCCTCGGGCGGGGTGTTCTATTATGCGGATCCGCCGGAAGAGTATCAGCAATATCTGGTCGACCAGTATTGCATCGACAAGGGCACCGCCAAGGCCATCGTCACCGCGCTGGACCGGCCGGGCGAAGACGAATACGGCCATTACGGCACGGCCCTGAACATCCAATACGTCCTGCGCACCGCCAACAGCTGGGCCGGCCCGATCGGCAAGTTCCGCCTGACGCTGGACAAGGGCACGCCCGAGAACGTGATCTCGCTGTGCATGGACGGGGTGACGAAGACCGGACCCACGCGGTTTGTGGTCGAGAAGACGGATTTCAGCCCCGACCGCGATCTGGAGATCCTGGTCGTCCAGCCGATGCAAGACCAGTAGCGCCGGGGGCCCCGCCCCCCGCGTCTGGCCGCCCCCGCGGCTGCCCTCCTGAGGGGTCAGGCCGCGCGCGGCACCGGACCCGGCACCGGCATCACCCGCTCGCGGATCGGCAGATGCACCAGCGCCGAAAAGGCGCCGACGCCGACGCCGATCCACCAGACCAGCGTATAGCTGCCGTTCAGGTCATACATCTTGCCGCCCAGCCAGACGCCCAGGAAGCCGCCGATCTGGTGGCTGAGGAACACGAAGCCATACAGCGTGCCCATGTAGCGCAGCCCGTAGATATGCGCGACCAGCCCCGAGGTCAGCGGCACGGTGGCCAGCCACAGCGCCCCCATCACCGCCGAGAAGACCAGAACCGAGGTGGGCGTGATCGGCAGCAGGATGAACACCGCCGCGGCCAGGGTGCGCGCGACATAGATCCCGGCCAGCAGGTATTTCTTCGTATAGCGCTTGCCCAGCCAGCCCGCCGTGATCGTGCCCACGATGTTGAACAGCCCGATCACCGCGATCGACACCGCCCCCAGCGCCGAGGATGTGGTGATCCCCATCGCCGCCAGCATCCCGTTCGGCGCCGGCGCGCCGCACAGCTCGGTCACGAAGGCCGGGAAATGCGCGGTGATGAAGGCCAGCTGATAGCCGCATGAGAAGAAGCCCAGGAAGATCAGGCTGAAAGACGGGTCCTTGAAGGCCCGCACCAGCACCGTGCCCAGGGTTTCTTCCAGCTCGGCCCGGCTGGCGACATGCGGCGAGCGGATGAACGGCAGCGCGAACAGCGTCAGCAGGATCACCGCGGCGAAGACCAGAAAGACCGTGTGCCAGGTGTAGAATTGCAGCAGAAACTCGGCCGTCGGCGCGCCGAAGACCTGCCCGGCCGAGCCGGCGGCGGTGCCGATCCCCAGCGCCATCGACCGATGCTCGGGTGCGGCCGCCCGGCCGACAATCGCCAGGATCACGCCAAAGCCGGTGCCGGCGATGCCGAAGCCCACCAGGATCGCCAGGGTCTGGTGCTGCCAGGGCTCGTAGGCATAGGCCGACAGGACCAGGCCCAGCGCATAAAGCAGGGCCCCGCCGATGATCGCCCGCCGGTCGCCGAACCGCTCGGCCACCGCGCCGAACAGCGGCTGGCCGATGCCCCAGGCCAGGTTCTGGATCGCGATGGCCAGCGAGAATTCGCTGCGCGCCCAGCCGAATTCCTGCGCCACCGGGATCTGGAACACCCCGAACGAGGCGCGGATCGCGAAGCCGATCATCAGGATCACCGAGCCGGCGATCAGCACGGGCGTGATCAGCGGGGCACGGGCGGGGGAGGCGGGATATGACGACATGGGGGCTCCTGGCGGCGCGGGCCGGGTCGCAAACGGGGGCTTCGGGCGCGCGGAGACGCAAGGTGCCGCCGCATTGCGGCAAGGTCAAATGCTGAATTGTGATGCAGACAATCACGCGCGCGCATCGCCGGGGCCGGGATCAGGCCCCGGCGATGCGGCGCAGGCTTGCCAGATGGCGCCAGAGGGCAAAGGAAGGGGGCAAAGGGGGATCCGACATGCTGGAGCTTTCCGTCCTGGGCGCGGCACTGGGCGCGGGCATGGTCTATGTGCTGGTGCCCGGGCCTGCGACGCTGGCCACGCTGTCGCTTTCGGCCGGGCGCGGGCGCGGGGCGGCGCTGCGGTTTCTGGCCGCGCATCTGGTCGGAGACCTTTGCTGGACCTGCCTGGCGCTCGCGGCGCTTCTGGGCCTGTCGCGTCTGGGGCCGGGGTTGTTCGACCTCTTGGGCCTGGCCTGCGGCGCCTATCTGATCTGGCTGGGCCTGCGCGCCCTGCGCCCCCGTTCCCCCCAGGATCAGGCGCCGGCGGCCGTGGTCAGCAACCCCTGGCGGGCCGGGCTGGCCTTCGGCCTGTCGAACCCCAAGGCCTATCCTTTCGCCCTGGCGATGCTGACCGCGGTTCTGGGCCCGCATGCCGCGGGCCTTGGCCCGGCCGAGGCGGCGCAGCTGCTGGCCGCCTGCGGCCTGGGCTTCTGTCTGGCCGATCTGATCGTGGTGTTCTGGACCGGGCTTGCGCCGATCCGCCAGCTTTACCGCCGCCATGCCCGGCTGATCGGCCGCGCCATGGGCCTGGTTTTCATCGCCTTCGGGCTGAAGGCCGGCCATGACGCGATCCAGTCGCTGCGCGGCCGCGCCGGTTAGCGTTGCTGCTTTTCCGCCTGCACCCGGCGCCGCGCCTCTTTGCCGCCGCGAAGAACATGCCCCCGCGTCGCCAGCACCGCCTTCACCTCGGCCATGGCCTGCTTCCAGTCGGCGCTGTCCTTGAAGGCGATCCCGCCCGCTTCCGTTGCAAGGGCCGCTTCCTCGTCGCTCCAGTCGCTGGCAGCAAGACTGTCATGCAGCGCCCGAAGCGCGCGCAGCCGGGCCAGAAGCGCCCGGGTCGGCAGGCCGACCAGCGCCTCGGCCGTCATCGGCGCGACCCGGCGCCGCCCGCGCCCCGCCGCGCTCATCCGCCTGCCTTGCGCGTCTGATCCAGCACGGCGATGCGCTGCGCGGTGGCGGGGTCTTCCAGCAGATCCACCAGCGGTGCATCCAGCCTGCGGCGCCAGTTCGGGTGTTCGGTGATCGTGCCGGGCAGGTTCGGCTGTTCGGGCAGCGCGAGAATGTCCTCTAGCGGCGCCAAAGCCAGGCGCGATCCGGTGCGGCCGATATGGCGCAGCGCCGCTTCGACCACGGGCGCCGTGTCTTCGGGCGCGGGGCGCGGATCGGGCATGCCGAAGGTCGACCACAACAGCCCGCGATCCCAGGCCCGGCGCGAGTCTTCGTCGGCCCGGCTGGCGCCCGGCGGCAGCCGGCCCAGCCGGTCGGCCCAGTCCAGATCGCGGCCCGACCACCAGCCCGCCACCGTCGCCGTGTCATGCGTGCCGGTCATCGCCACCGTGTCGGCCGGGTAATCCTGCGGCCCGATAAAGCCGTGATCGGCCGCGCGTTCGAACCACAGGACGCGCATGCCCGGCATGCCGCGTGCCGCGATCGCCTCGGAAAAGCCGAAGGGCTTTGTCCCCAGATCCTCGGCCACGATCAGCGCGCCGGCGCGATGGGATTCCAGCGCGCAAAGCCGCATCAGATCGTCGAACGGATAGGCCAGATAGGCGCCTTCGCGCGACTCCAGCCCCTCGGGCACGATCCACAGCCGCGCCAGCCCGAACGCATGGTCGATCCGCAACCCGCCCGCCCGCGACAGGGCCGCGCGCAGCATGGCGATGAAGGGCGCAAAGCCGGTCTGGCGCAGCCCCTGCGGCGAGAAGGAGGTGAGTTGCCAGTTCTGCCCCAGGGGCCCCAAGGGATCGGGCGGGGCGCCGATGGTCAGGCCCTGCAGCAGCGCGCCGCGCATCGCCCAGCTGTCCGAGCCGCCGGTATGCACCCCCACCGCCAGATCGGCCAGAAGCCCGATCTTCATCCCCGCCCCGCGCGCCCGCGCCTGCACCGCGCCCAGGCTTTGCCGCGCCAGCCATTGGGTGAACAGATGAAACGCGACGTCCTCGGCATTCTCGCGCGCGAAGGCCTGCGCCGCCGCGCCCTCGGGGTCATGGAAGGCGGCAGGCCAGGCCTGCCAGCCCTCGGCGCCCTGTGCCCGGAACCGGCAATCCAGCGCGTCGAAAAGCGCATGGCGCACCAGCGCCGGCCCCTCGGCCGCATTATCCGCCGCGATCCGCTGGTGCAGCTCGGGCGACAGCCCGGCAAAGACCGCCCGCAGATCGGCCTGCCGCTGGGGCATCGCGCCGGGCCAGTCGATCAGCCCGCCGCCCGCCCGCTCGGGCAGGGGTGGCAGGCCCAGCAGCGCCGGATCGCCCATGGCGGCGTTGAAGAAGGTGCGGCTGGACGGCGAATAGGGGCTGAACCCCTGGCCCCAGCCGGGAAACAGCGCATGCACCGGGTTGATCATCACCGCATCCGCCCCGCGCGCGGCGAAAAGCCCGACCGTCTCGGCCAAGGCGCCGAAATCGCCAAAGGCGCTGGCGCGGGCCCCGCGCAGGGCCGGGATCTGCACCGAGGGCCCCCAGAACCTGCCCGGCCCGAAATGATCAAAGCCGGTAAAGCGCGGCGGAGCGACCGCCAGGGTCACCGCATCCTGACCCAGCGACAGCGTGTAATAGCCCGGCCGGTCCAGCGCCGGCAGCGCGCCATCCTGCAACGCCAGCCGCTGGCTTTGCCCGTCTTCGCCGGTGATCTCGGCGGTCTTGCGCCGCCCGACCAGCCGGGCCGGCAGGGGCTGCGGCTGCCCGGCCTCGGCGGTGATCAGCTTTGGCAGCGCCTGGGCTTCGGCCGCCACCCGCGCCAGGCTGCGCCGGATCGCGGCGGCGTCGGCCGCCTCATAGCCCAGCGCGCCCGCGATCTGGGCCAGCCGCTCCTCGGACAGGGTGAACGCAGTCCCCATCAGATCGCGCCAGCCCAGCGAAAGACCAAGAGCCTGCGCAAGCGTCTGAATCTCGGTCACGGCCGCCCTCGTCTCTGGGGTTTCCCGTGACGATAGCCAGCCGCTGCAGCTGCGGCAACGGCCCTGTCGCGCCGCAGCAATCGCAGGCGCGGCCCGCGCGCGATCTGTGTCAGTCCAGCCGCACGCGCGGCTCTTCCAGCCCCTGTGCCACGCCGTCAATCGCAAAGACACAGCCGGCATCGGGGCAGGCGGCCAACTGGTCGGGCGTCATGCCTTCCTGCGCGGTGGTCACGTAAAGCGTGGTCAGATCTGGCCCGCCAAAGGCCGGGCACGAGGAATGCGGCGCGCCGACCGGCACGGTCTGCACAAGGCGGCCATCCGGCCCGTAACAGGCCACACGCCCCGCGCCCCATTGCGCCATCCACATCCGCCCCGCCGCGTCGATCACCGCGCCATCGGGGTTCAGCCCCTGCGGCGCCAGATCCAGAAACAGCTGCGGCGCGGCCGCGGGCCAGCCCTCGGCATCCAGCGCCACGCGCCAGACCTTGCCCTGGACCGTATCAGCGAAATGCGCCGCCCGCCCGTCGGGCGCGAAACAGATCGCATTCGGGATGGTCAGGCCGGGAAACAGGCAGCGCGTCTCGCCCCGGTACCAGCGCCAGATCGCGCCGCGGCCCGGATCGTCGCCACCGCGCTTGCCCATCGTGCCCCACCAGAAGCCGCCCTGCCGGTCGGCCCGCCCGTCATTCGAGCGGGTCTCGGGCTGGCCCGCCGCGACGGGCGCGAACAGCCGCGCCTCGCCATCGTCCAGCCGCACCCGCCACAGCCCGCTTTCGCCCGCCACCACCGCCAGATCGCGCGTCACCCGCCCCATGGCCGACACCATCTCGGGCATGTCGAACCCGACCGCGCCATCGGGGCCGCGGCCCAGAAGCCGGCGGTGCAGGATGTCGAACCACCACAGCATCTGCCGGTCCGGCTGCCACAGCGGCCCCTCGCCCAGCTCGCACCGCCGGTCGTCAAAGATCATCGCGCCTGCTCCCATGCGGCAACCACGGCCCGGGCCCGGGTGCCCACCTCGGCCGGAGACAGGCCGGGCGTGTACAGCGCCGTGCCGATGCCGAAACCATCGGCCCCGGCCGCCAGCCAGGCGCCGAAATTCGACGGTCCGGCCCCGCCCACGGCATAGACCTGGGTGCCCCGCGGCAGGACGGCGCGGATCGCCTTCAGCCCCTCGGGGCCGATCAGGCTGCCGGGGAACAGTTTCAGCCCCGTCGCCCCCGCCTTCAGCGCCGCGAAACATTCGCTGGGCGTCATCACCCCCGGCCAGCTTTCCATCCCCTTGGCGCGGGTGGCCGCGATCACCTCGGGGTCCATGTTGGGCGAAACCACCAGCCGCCCGCCGGCATCGGCCACCTCGCCCACGTCCTTGACCGTCAGCACAGTTCCGCCGCCGATCTGGGCATGGGCGCCGAAGGCCCCCGCCATGGCGGCGATCGAGGTCACCGGATGCGGCGAGTTCAACGGCACTTCGATGCGGGTGATCCCGGCCTGAATCAGCGCCTCGGCCACTGGAAGGGCCTCGGGCGGGGTCAGGCCGCGCAGGATGGCGATCAGCGGGCGATGGGTCATAGCGGCCTCGGGCGGCGAAGGGTGGACAGGCCCGCAAGCGTGCAGGCCGCGACATCAAGAGTGCGGGGCGTGACGCCCTGGGCGGCAAGCGCCCTGGCATAGGCGGCCGACAGCCCGGCCGAGCCGATCAGCGTGACCGGCTGGCCCAGCCAATAGGGTTTGGCGGCGGCCAGTTCGGCGCCGATCAGCAGGCCTGACAGGCGCGCGCGGGCGAGCGCCGGGGCAAGCCCGGTCAAAAGCCCCTCGGCCCGAATGGAAAACAGCCGCGCGGCCAGTCGTTCGGGGCGCGACAGGGTTTCGGACAGGGCGTCCAGAAACGCCTCACCCGCGCCTTCGGCGCCCTCGTCGGTCTCGGCCATGCCATGGCGCAGGACCGACTGCTGCGACAGAAGCGCGAAGATCTCGCCGGTCATGACGCTTTGAAAGCTGACCACTTCGCCCGCGCTGACATGGGCCCATTTCGAATGGGTGCCGGGCAGGCAATAGACGCCGTCACCGGCATCTTTCCCGCCCGCCAGCGCCAGGGCGCCGGCGATCTGGGTTTCCTCGCCGCGCATCACATCGGCGGGTTTCGCCTGCGACAGGCCCGGCGCGATGAAGACCCGCAGGCGTTTGTCGCGCACCGGCGCCTCGACCAAAGCGGCCGGATCCAGGGGTGTGCAGGGCACGGCGCGATAACGCGCCTCGATCCAGCCCTGCCGGGCGCCCACCATGCCCGCGGCATAGACCGGCGTCACGCCGGGCCCCAGCCAGGGGTCCACCAGCCGCAGCAGCGCCGGTTCGAACCCGTCGGGCGAAAGCCGGCCCATGCCCTCATCCGAGGCGGCCTCGGCCAGCACCGCGCCATCGGCGCCGATCGCCCGAACCCGCAGGTTCGACGTGCCCCAATCGGCGGCGATCCAGTCGGCTGCGATCACGAACCCCTCCCTGCCCTGCGCGCCAAGGCTTGGGCGAAGCCCCGCGCGCCGTCAAGCCCGGCCCGCAAAGCGGCGCCGGGCGGCCGGCACGCTTTGGTCGACGGCTCAGGCCAGATGGGCGCGGAAGCTTTTGACCACTTCCTCATAGACGGCGCGCTTGAAGGGCACGATCGCCGCGACCATCTCGTCGACATCGATCCAGCACCATTCGGCGAATTCGGGATGCTCGGTGTCGATGCGGATCTGATCGTCGCTGCCCAGATAGCGGAACAGGAACCATTTCTGCTTCTGCCCGCGATACTTGCCGCCCCAGACCTTGCCCAGCAATTCGGGCGGCAGGTCATAGGTCACCCAGCCGTGGGTCTTGGCAACCTTCTCGACCAGATCGCGGGTGACCCCGGTCTCTTCCCACAATTCGCGATAGGCCGCGTCCGACGGCTTTTCGCCCGGGTCGATCCCGCCCTGCGGCATCTGCCAGGCGGGGCCCGGATTGTCGATCCGGCGCCCCGCGAAGACGCGGCCTTCGCGGTTCATCAGCATCACGCCCACGCAGGGGCGATAGGGCAGATCCTTGTCCATCCCCGCCTCAGGGCTTTTCGGTGGGGGCAAGCGTCGTCAGCCCCTTCAGGATGTCGACGGCATAGGCCAGCTGATAATCCTCGTCGCGCAGCTTGGCCGATTCCTCGGCCGCCGCCTGCTCTTCCAGATACAGCTTCTTCTCGTCCTCGGTCATCGAGTCATTGGTGATCGCGCCGCGCAGATCGGCCTCGCTGCGGCTTTTGGCGGCCGTCTCGCTGGCCGGATCCTGCGCCGGGTCGGCCGGCGGCGGGTCGGGCTGTTTCACCACGATATCGGGCGAAATCCCCAGCGCCTGGATCGACCGGCCCGAGGGCGTGTAATAGCGCGCCGTGGTCAGCCGCATCGCGCCATCGCCCTTCAGCGGGATCAGCGACTGGACCGAGCCTTTGCCAAAGCTTTTGGTTCCCACCACGATGGCGCGGTGGTGATCCTGCAAGGCGCCGGTGACGATTTCCGAAGCCGAGGCCGAGCCGCCATTGATCAGGATCACGATCGGCTTGCCGTCGATCAGATCGCCGGGCTTGGCGTTGAACCGCTCACCCTCGGCGGGATCGCGGCCCCGGGTCGAGACGATCTCGCCCGAATCAAGGAAATCGTCGGAAACCGAGATCGCCTCGTTCAGCAGACCGCCCGGATTGTTGCGCAGGTCGATCACCACGCCTTCCAGCTTGTCCTTGCCGCCCAGCTCGTCAATCGCCTTCTTCAGCTCGTCGCGCACCCCCGGCGTGGTCTGGTCATTGAAGGTGGTGATGCGCAGCACCGCCACATTGCCGACCACCCGGCCCTTGACCGCGGTCAGCTTGATCGTGTCGCGGATGATCGACACGTCGAACGGATCGGGCGTGCCCTTGCGCACCACGGTGATGATGATCTCGGACCCGATCGGGCCGCGCATCAGATCGACCGCCTGGTCCAGCGTCAGGCCCAGGATCGCCTCGCCATTCACATGGGTGATGTAATCGCCGGCCTTGATCCCGGCCTTGTCGGCGGGCGTGCCGTCCATGGGCGAGATCACCTTCACGAAGCCGTCTTCCTGGGTGACCTCGATCCCCAGCCCGCCGAACTGGCCCTTGGTCTGCACCTGCATATCCTCGAAATCCTTCGCGGACAGGTACGAGGAATGCGGGTCAAGCGAGGTCAGCATGCCGTTGATCGCGGCTTCGACCAGCTTCGTGGTATCGACCGGCTCGACATATTGGGCGCGGATTCGCTCGAAAATGTCGCCGAACAGGTCAAGCTGTTCATAGACAGAACTGTCCCGCTTCGCCTCTTCGGCGATCAGGGGGCCCACCTGGCTGGTCAGGATCACGCCGGCAAGCGAACCGCCCAGGGCGGCCAAGACGAGTTTCTTCATTGCGATCTCATTCTCCGGTCGTGGCGGTCGCGGCGAACCATTCCGTCGGGTCCACGGGCGAGGCGCCCAATCTCAGTTCCAAGTAAAGCGTTTCCGATCCATCCGCGCCAGTCCCCTCGCCCGAGGCTGCGGCCACTTCGGCCGCCGCGCTGTCGGTGCCATCCATCAGGCCCAGCGGCGCACCCTGCGGGACGACTTCGCCCACCTGGCCGTAAAGCGTTCCCAGGCCGGCGAGAACCATCAGATACCCGTCTCCGGGCTCGATCACGATCACATTTCCGTAGTCAAGCAGCGGGCCCAGATAGCGGATCGTCGCCGGCCAGGGCGCGGTGACCAACGCGCGGGGCCGGGTGGCCAGCGTCATGCCGGGGCGGCGGACACCGGCGGCATCGGCCTCGTCGGGCATGCGGATCAGCGTGCCCAGAACCGGCAGGGGCAGCCGGCCCATTGCGCTGGCAAAGGGCTGGGCCACCGGCGCATCGGGGTTGCCATCGGCCGACAGGCCGGCTGCGAAAGCATCCAGCGTATCGGCCGATTCCAGCAGCGATTTCAGCACCTCGGGGTCTTCGGTAAAGCGCTTGGGCAGATCGGTGCGGTCCGAGATCGCCTTGGACAGCGCGGTCCGCGCCTCTTGCGCGGCCTGCAGCCCCTTACCCAGCATGGCGCCCGCCTGGCCCTGCAGGGCGCGCAGATCGGCCATTTCCTGCAATTCGGCCTTCAGCCCCTCGGCCTCGGCCTGCAGGGCCGGGGTCACCTCGGCCAGCATCATCCCGGCCCGGGCGGTGCCCAGCGGCCCTTCGGGATGCAGCAACAAAAGCGGCCCCGGATTCTGTTCCATCCGCGCCAGAACCGCGACCAGCTGGCCGATTTCCTCGCGCTTGGCCTCGAAGGACAGCCGCAGCGTCGCCTGGCGCAATTCGGCCTGGCGCATCGCCTCGCGCAGCGCCGCCAGCCCCTGCTCATAGGCGCGAATCGTCTGGGTCAGCGCGGCCACCCGGTCGCGCGCGCCCGAGGCCTCTTGCAGGGCCGCGACCGCCGCCGTCAGATCGGCCGAGGCGCGGGCGGCCTGTTCGGCCACTGTCTCGGCCCGCGCCGCGGCGGCGCTGACCAGCAGCGCAAGAAGGGCGGCGCGCAGGATCATGCGATCAGGCTTTTGCCGGTCATCTCGGACGGCTGGGGCAGGCCCATCAGCTGCAGCAGCGTCGGCGCAAGATCGGCCAGCCGGCCCGGCTTCAGGCTGGCGCCCGCCGGCCCGCCGACCAGGATCACCGGCACCGGATTGGTCGTATGCGCGGTATGCGGCGCGCCGGTGACCGGATCGACCATCACGTCGCAATTGCCATGATCGGCGCAGACGATCATCGCGCCGCCGGCCTTTTCCAAAGCCGCCACAACCCGGGTCAGACCCTGATCCACCGCCTCGCAGGCCTTGATCGCCGCCGGCAGGCTGCCGGTATGCCCGACCATGTCGGGATTGGCATAGTTGACCACGATCAGGTCATAGCCCTTCTCGATCGCCGCCACGAACTGGTCGCTGACTTCGGGCGCGCTCATTTCCGGCTGCAGGTCATAGGTCGCGACCTTGGGCGATTTCGGCATGAAACGGTCCTCGCCCGGGAACGGCGCCTCGCGGCCGCCATTCAGGAAGAAGGTCACATGCGGGTATTTCTCGGTCTCGGCCAGGCGGAACTGGGTCAGCCCGTGTTTTGCCACCCATTCGCCGATCGTGTTCACGATATCCTGCTTGGGGAACATCGAGGTCATATAGGCATTATGCGCCTGGGAATAATCGACCATGCCCAGCCGCGCGGCCAAGGCCGGGCGCGGGCCGCAATCGAAGGCGTTGAAGCCCGGATCGCCGATGGCGGCCAGGATTTCCCGCGCGCGGTCGGCGCGGAAGTTCAGGAAGAACAGCCCGTCGCCATCCTTCATCCCGGCATAATCGCCGATCACCGTGGCCGGCAGGAATTCATCGGTCTTGCCCGCCGCATAGCCCGCGGCAATCGCCGCATCGGCGCTGTCGGCCCGCGCCTGGCCCTGGCCAAAGACCATGGCGCGGAAGGCCTGTTCCACCCGCTCCCACCGATTGTCGCGGTCCATGGCGAAATAGCGCCCCGTCACGGTGACGATCTTCACGCCCCTGGGCAGCGCCGCCGCCAGCGCCGTCACCTGACCGGCGGCCGAGGTCGGCGCCACGTCGCGGCCATCGGTGATCGCATGGATCACCACCGGCACGCCTTCGGCCGCGATCACCCGCGCCGCCTCGATCATGTGCAGCTGATGCGCATGCACGCCGCCCGGAGAGGTCAGCCCCGCCAGATGCACCGTGCCGCCCGACGCCTCCATCGCCGCGATGAACTGGCGCAGCGCGGCATTGGTGGCGAAGCTGCCCTCTTCGATCGCCAGGTCGATCTGGCCCAGATCCATCGCCACCACCCGGCCGGCGCCGATATTGGTGTGCCCCACTTCGGAATTGCCCATCTGCCCGGTCGGCAGGCCCACATCGGGACCGAAGGTCACCAGCGTCGCATGCGGGCAGGTCTGCCACAGGCGGTTGAAGGTCGGCACATGCGCCTGGGCGGGGGCCGAGACCTTGGGGTCCGGGCCAATGCCCCAGCCGTCAAGAATGCAAAGAACCACGGGTTTCGGGGCGGGCATGGGCATCTCCTGCGTCTTGCGCCGGTTTTGTACGCCCCGCCGCGGCCGGCGGCAACGTCACAGTCCGGGGCGGCCCTGCTTTTCGCGCAGCCGCTGCCGCCACAGGGTGAACAGCCCCGCCCCCACGACGATCGCCGCCCCGATCAGCACATTCATCCGCAGGCTTTCCGAAAACAGCAGGAAACCCAGAAGCGACACGAAGGGCAGCTGGAAATAGGCGAAGGGCTGGATCGCCGAGGCCTCGGCCAGGTCATAGGCCTTGATCAGCAGCCAATGGCCCAGAACCGCCGTGCAGCACAGAACCGCCATCATCGCCCAGTCGCCCGCCGCCATCGGCTGCCAATGCATCAGTCCGAAGGGGGTGATCGCGATGGCCCCGACGATTCCGGCCCAGAAGAAGCTGGTCGAGGGCGCATCGTCGCGCGCGACATAGCGCGTCAGCAGCCCGTAGACCGCGAACATCAGCGCCGAGGCAAAGGGGAACAGCGCCCAGACCGAAAACACCCCGCTGCCGGGCTGCAGAATGATCAGCACGCCGACAAAGCCCGCGCCCACCGCCGCCCAGCGCCGCCAGCCCACCTTCTCGCCCAGGATCGGGCCCGACAGCATCGAGACCAGCAGCGGATAGCAGACGAAAACCGCATGGGTCTCGATCAGACCCAGCTTCACGAAGGCCACGACCATCAGGCAGATCTCGACGATCAGCAGCAGGCCGCGCAGCGCCTGAATGGCGGGATGCGCGCTGCGCACCGCCGCGCCCAGCCCACCGGGGCTGCGCATCGACACCAGGGTGACAAAGACCGCCATGAACCAGAAGCGCACCGTGACGACCATATAGACATTGGTCGCCGCCCCCAGATGGCGCGACAGCCCGTCCTGCAGGGCGAAGACGGCAGAGGTGGCGATCATCAGCCAGATGCCGAGGCGGGTGTTCTGCGGACTGCTCATCAGGGCCTTGGGGCGCGCGGGGTGTTTCGCCCCGGTAGCATGCCCCGGCGACGCGGGACAGGGGCGCCGCGCCCGGGCCGCCAGAATCCCGCCTAGCGGCGCCAGGCGCGGCGGCGGCGCGCCCACCAACGCCGCGCGCGGATCGACCAGGCCGAGACCGGGGCCTGAAGGGCGGGGATGTCGATGGCCAGCAGGAACAGCCCGGCGGGCAGCATCCAGAGGCCGAGGATGGGCAGAAACCACAACAGCCCGCCCAGCGTCAGCAGCAATGCCACCGGCAGGCGGATCAGCGCGGCGCGGTCGGATTGTAGATGGGCGATCCAGCCGTCGATCCAGGGCAGGCTGCGGCGCAACCGCGCGAATTGCCGGTCAAGCCGGGCGCGCCTGCGGTGGCGCAGCCGCTGTCCGTGCCCCGCGGGGGGCGACGGCGGCAGGTCGGGACGGGGCTTGGACGGCATCGGCGTGTCGGGCCCTTTCGCAACGCGGACAGGCGCGCCCCGCCGGATGCGGGGGCGAAGCCCTGTTCTAAGGGAGATGTGTAACCGGGGGATTGCAGGGGGGCCGGTCGCGGGCCGGTTGCCTGCTTGGCGCAGGTCAGTCGCCGGAAAGCCCGGGCTCGTCCAGCAGGGTGCG
This sequence comes from Xinfangfangia pollutisoli, assembly GCF_020179405.1. Taxonomy (GTDB): domain Bacteria; phylum Pseudomonadota; class Alphaproteobacteria; order Rhodobacterales; family Rhodobacteraceae; genus Pseudogemmobacter; species Pseudogemmobacter pollutisoli. The sequence goes on from NZ_JAICBZ010000003.1 coordinate 49,992, forward strand.
GCCCTGGCGGTCTTCGATCTCGATCAGCCAGAGGTCGGGGTCGCGGGCGCGGCCGCGGCGCAGCACGGCATCCACCTCGGGCTCGGCGCCTTCGGCCAGCACGGTCCAGCGCCGGCCGCCCGTGGCGAAATCGGTCTGGCGTTCGAAGGCGCGGGCCTGGCCGTCCAGCGTGGCCAGTTTCACCACCACCGCCCCGGCCGTGTCATCGCCCCGCGCGGTGACATAGGCCGGGATCGCGGCCGCCTGCAGCCGCGCCAGATAGGCCGCGACCCAAAGCCCCGAGGCCAGCCGCGCGGTCATGACCGCGCCTGAATTTTCGAAGAAAACTCTACCCTGGCGCCGATGCGCGTTTTCGTCGAAAACGCGCGCCCCTCAGGCATCGCCATCGCGGAAATCCAGCCCCATTTCCGAATAGCGCTCGGATTCCTCCTGCCAGTTCGGCCGCACCTTCACGGTCAGGAACAGATGCACGGTCCGGCCCAGGAATTCGGAAATCTCGGCCCGGGCGGCGGTGCCGATCGCCTTGATCGTCTCGCCCTTGTTGCCCAGCACGATCCCCTTGTGCCCGTCGCGCGCCACATAGACCACCTGGTCGATCCGGGTCGTGCCATCGGGCAGGTCTTCCCATTTCTCGGTCTCGACCGTCAGCTGATAGGGCAGTTCCTCATGCAGGCGCAGGGTCAGCTTCTCGCGCGTCATCTCGGCCGCGATCAGCCGCATCGGCAGATCGGCCAGCTGGTCCTCGGGGTAGAACCACGGGCCTTCCGGCACCTCGCCCGCCAGCCAGTCGCGCAGATCGGCCACGCCATAGCCGCGCTCGGCTGAAATCATGAAGGTCTTGGCGAAGGGGAAGGCGCCGTTCATCTTCTCGGCCAGGCCCAGAAGCACCTCGGCCTTGACCTTGTCGATCTTGTTGATCGCCAGCGCCACCGGCCGGTCCTTCGGCAATTCATCGGCCAGCCGGCCGATGATCGCCTGCGCTCCTTCGGTCAGCCCGCGATGCGCCTCGATCAGCAACACGACGATATCGGCATCCGCCGCCCCGCCCCAGGCGGCCTTGACCATGGCGCGGTCCAGCCGGCGCCGCGGGCGGAACAGGCCCGGCGTGTCGACGAAGACGATCTGCGCCTCGCCCGCCATGCAGACGCCGCGGATCCGGGTCCGGGTGGTCTGCACCTTATGGGTGACGATCGAAACCTTCGCCCCGACCATCCGGTTCAGAAGCGTCGATTTGCCCGCATTGGGCTCTCCGATCAAAGCGACGAAACCGGCGCGCGTGGTCATGGGATCCTCATCATCAAGGCCGCAGGGATAGCGGGTTCCGCCCGGATTTGCCAGAGCCATGCCAGAGCCTGCCGGGGGGCCCTGCCTACGCCCTGCCCGCGCAGGCCCGGTCAGCCGCCTTCAAGCCGCGCCAGAAGCGCCTTGGCGGCGGCCTGTTCGGCCAGGCGCTTCGATCCGGCCCGGGCGCTTTCGCGCGCGCCATCGGCCAGGCTGACCTCGACGGTGAAGACCGGCTGGTGATCAGGGCCTTCGCGCCCGGTCTCGGAATACAGGGGCGGCGGCATGCCGCGGGCCTGGGCCCATTCCTGCAGCGCGGTCTTTGGATCGCGGGCATCGGCCTCGACCGTGCCGATCCGGCTGGCCCAAAGCCGCAGCACCATGTCGCGCGCCACTTCGAACCCGGCATCCAGATGCACGGCGGCGATCACCGCCTCCATCGCATCGGCAAGCAGCGCCTCTTTCCGCCGCCCGCCCGACAGCATCTCGGACCGGCCCAGCTTCAGCACATCGCCCAGGCCCACTTCCCGCGCAACCTCGGCGCAGCTTTCCTTGCGCACCAGCGCATTGAAGCGCGGCGCAAGCTGGCCCTCGCTGGCCTTGGTATCGGCGCGCAGCAGCGCCTCGGCCATGGTCAGGCCCAGCACCCGGTCGCCCAGAAACTCCAGCCGCTGATTGTCGGGCCGGTTCGGCGCCGAGATCGAGGCATGGGTAACCGCGCGCACCAGCAGTTCGGGCCGGCGGAAGCGATGTCCGATCCGGTCCTGGAACGCCGCAAGCTCTGCCGCCAGTCTCACGCCAGGGATCTCACTCGACAGCCTTGAAGAAGCGGTCTGCCCGCCAGGTCCAGAAATACCACATCCGCGACCCGGCCGACGAGAAGATGATCCGGTCGGCGCGGCCGATCAGATATTCGGCCGGCAGCATGCCCACGCCCCCCGCGGCCACCGAGAAGCGGCTGTCGGCGGAATTGTCGCGGTTGTCGCCCATGAAGAAGTAATGGCCCGGCGGCACGGTGAAGACTTCGGTATTGTCGCCCGGTGCATTGTCGCGAATGTTCAGCACGTCATGCTTGACGCCATTCGGCAGCGTCTCGATCGCGCGCGACTTCTGGCAGATCGCGCCCTCGCCCACGGCGCCGTTCTGGCAGGCCGGGCGGTTGCGCATCGGGCCCTGCGGCTCGTAGATTTCCTCGAACATGCCATCGGGCTGCTGCGGCACTTCCACGCCGTTGATGTACAAGACCCCCGCCTTCATCTGCACCGTGTCGCCGGGCAGGCCGATCAGCCGCTTGATGAAATCCGACCCGTTGCCCGGATGGCGGAACACCACCACATCGCCGCGCTCGGGGTCGCTGGCGAAGATCCGGCCCGAGATCGGGCAGATCGCGAAGGGGCAGGAGTATTTCGAATAGCCATAGGCCATCTTGTTGACGAACAGGAAGTCGCCGATCAGCAGCGTGTCCTTCATCGATTCCGAGGGAATCCAGAACGGCTGGAAGAACAGGGTGCGGAACAGACCCGCGATCACCAGCGCCCAGAAGACGGTCTTGACGGTTTCAAGAATGCCGCCTTCGGATTTTGCCTTCGCCGCCATCTGCCTGCCCCTGATCCAGTGTCGGGGGGTGTTTGCGCGCCACTGCCGCCCAAGTCAAGCCGGGCCGGGCCGCAGCGGCCGGGCCTCGATCACCACGAAGGCCTGGGCCCAGGGGTGGTCATCGGTCAGGGTGACATGGATCACCGCTTCGTGACCCTCGGGCGTCATCTGCGCCAGCCGCTGCGCCGCCCAGCCGGTGACATGCATGACCGGCTGGCCCGAGCGCAGATTGGTGACCGCCATGTCCTTCCAGGCGATTCCCATCCGCAGCCCGGTGCCCAGCGCCTTGGAACAGGCCTCTTTCGCGGCCCAGCGCTTGGCATAGGTGGCCGCGACCGAGCGCGGGCGGCCCTCGGCCTTCTGCTGTTCGCGCGGGGTGAAGACCCGGTCGCGGAAGCGGTCGCCAAAGCGCGCCAGCGTCGCCTCGATCCGGTCGATATTCGCCAGATCCGTGCCGATCCCCAGGATCACGCGCAGGCCCCTTTGGCGATCACTGCCCGCGTTCCTTCCAGGCCAGGCCCAGAAGAACCAGGCCCCAGCCATAGGTCAGCAACTCGACCGCCAGCAGGATCCCGGGCACCACGATGGCCGAAGACGGCAGGCCGGTGACGATCATCACCGCCAGCAGGATCGAGATCACCCCCGACAGCACCAGCGACCATTTCCAGGCCGGCACATCCAGCCGCCAGCCCAGCATCAGCTTCAGAAGGCCCGAGGCCAGGAAGCCCACCGCGAAGACGAAGGTCAGGGTCTGCAGCCCCGCGATCGGGTTGAACAGCATGATCGCGCCCAGCGCCAGCACGGCCAGGCCCAGAAGCGCGCCCCAGATCCGGTCCGAGCCTTCGGCCAGCCGCAGCGCGCCCAACAGGCCGACCAGCCCGGCCACGACCAGGCCGGCGCCGACAAAGGCATTCAGCGTCAGCGAGGCCGGCAAGGGAAAGATCAGCGCCACCAGCCCGGCCAGAATCGCCAGCACGCCCACGACCACAACCTGTTTCCAATGCGTCATCGCTTTCCCCTTCCTGCCTCTGCCGCCATCGCCCGGGCCTATCCCGGGTCGCGCGCGTCATCCATCCTGCGCCGCATCTCTTCGATCGCCGGCCCAAGGCCGCGGAAGATCGCCTCGCCGATCAGGAAATGGCCGATGTTCAACTCGCGCACTTCCGGGATCGCGGCAATCGGCGCGACATTCTCATAGGTCAGGCCATGGCCGGCATGGACCTCAAGCCCCAGCGAGGCCGCAAGCGCGGCGCCGCGGCGCAGGGCGTCCAGCTCGGCCGCCGCCTCTTCCGCGCGGCCTTCGGCATCCAGATCGGAATAATGGCCGGTATGCAGTTCGACCACCGCGGCGCCGATCCGGGCCGAGGCCTCGATCTGCGCGGCCTGATGGCCGATGAACATCGACACGCGAATGCCCGCCGCGCGCAGCGGCGCGATGAAGCCCGCCAGGCGCTTTTCATCGCCCGCGACGTCCAGCCCGCCTTCGGTCGTGCGCTCTTCGCGCTTTTCCGGCACCAGGCAGGCAGCATGCGGTTTCAGCCGCAGCAGGATGGCCTGCATCTCATCGGTCGCGGCGCATTCGAAATTCAAGGGAATGCCAATGCCGGCCCGCAGCGCCTCCATATCGGCATCGCGGATGTGACGGCGGTCTTCGCGCAGATGGGCGGTGATCCCGTCGGCCCCCGAGGCCTCGGCCAGGATCGCCGCGCGCAGAGGATCGGGCCAGGCCGAGCCGCGGGCGTTCCGCACCGTCGCCACATGGTCGATATTGACCCCCAGCCTCTGCTTGCCCGTCACATACATGCCGTCTTTTCCTGCTTTTACCGTATCAGCCTAGGGCGAACCCGGGGCGTCGTCATCCGCATTCTGCGCCGCCGATGTCGCATCCCCGCGCGCCGCGGCCTCGTCGGTGCGGTGCTTGATCCGGGCCGCGGCCTCGGCCAGGGCGGCGCGCAGCTTGCCGCGCTTCTCGCGATGCTCCTGCGCCTTGGCCGCACGGGCCTTCTGATAGGCGGCGACCAGCGGGATGGTGATGTAATAGGCGATGGCCGACAGCACGATCCCGGGGCCCAGCGCGCCGATGAAATAGGGCACGTAGATTTCGTGCCAGAACTGGATCAGCCCATCCCAGCGCGCCACATCTGACGTGAACAGCGACTGGACGTTGAACCACAGGTCGCTGCCGGCATTGGCGAAGGCCTTGCCGATATATTCGGCATTCAGCGGCGCCTCGATCCCCACGATCCAATGGCCCAGCGACATGGCCAGAACCGCGAAGAAGGGCGTCGTCAGCGGGTTGGTGTTGAACGTGGCCAGCAGCGCCGCCAGCAGATTGCCGTTGATCGCCCGGCTGGCCAGCCAGGCGGCCACGAATTGCAGCCCCGGCAGCGGCAGGAAGCCCACCAGCGAGCCGGCAAAGACCCCCCGCGCCACGCGATGCGGCTGGTCGGGCAGGCGGCGCATGCGGTGAATGACATAGCGCGTCGCGCGCTTGAAACCCGAGCGCGGATAGACCTGCTCGCGCAACCAGGCGCCCCAACCCAAGGGATCTCTGCGTTTGAAGACCAATGCCTCGTCCTTCCTCAGCGCCGCGGCGCCCGTCTGATCTGCACCACAACCCGCCCGCTCTCAAGCGCGGTAAGCGCGTTGTGATCAAAATCGTCGCGCTGCGGATCGGAAACCCTCTGCCCCGGGGATAGGGGGGTTCGGCCGGGCGATCAACGCGCAAATGCGCAGAACCCGCGTCACCCGGCCATTCCCCTGCGCCGGCCCCTATGGGCTGTGCCGCTTGCCCGGGGCCGCGCGCCGGGCTGCCCGGTCGCGACGCCGGCGGTCGCGCATCTCGCGATAGGCGCGGATCATCGGCAGGCTGGCCAGATAGCCCGCCGTCGCGAAAACCACGCCCGGCCCCAGCCCGCCCAGCATATAGGGCAGGAAATAGCCGTGATAGAAGCTTTCCAGGCGTTCCCAGCGCGTCGGTTCGGGGGTGAAGATCGCCCAGACATTGGTCCAGAACTCGGCCCCCGCCCGGGCGAAGACGATCAGCACATCCGAAGTCGGCGGCGCATCCATCGCATTGCCCAAAAGCAGATGGCCCAGCTGGATCGACCCCACGGCGATGAAGGGGAAGGTCAGCGGATTGCCCACCAGCGTGGCCAGCAGCGCCGCGATCACATTGCCGCGCATTGCCCAGGCCAGCAGCGCCCCCAGACCCAGATGCGCGCCGAACAGCGGCGTGAAGGAGACGAAGATCCCCGCCCAGATCCCGCGCGCGATGCGATGCGGTGGATCGGGCAGACGGGTCATCCGCGCCCAGACATAGCGCAGCCCACGCCCCCAGCCGCCCCGCGGCCAGACCGCGGATTGCAGCCGCTCTCGCAGCGGCGGTTTGCTGCGCCGTTTGAAGATCACCTGTCTTCCTTTCCGTGATGCCGTGGCGCCCTGGGGCGCCTTAGGGCTTGCGGGAGGAATCCCGGTAGCGGGACACCTGCGCCACGTCCGTCTCGGCTTCGAGCGCGGTCATGACCATATGCAGATGTTCGACATCCCGAAGGTCGACGTCAACGATCAGCCGGTAAAAATCCGGTTTACGGTCGACGAAGCGCAGATCCGAGATATTGGCCTTCTGCTCGCCGATCAGGGTGCAGATCCGCCCCAGCACGCCCGCATCGTTGGAAATCGTCAGATCCAGCGCGACGGTGTTGCTGGCCGGATGGCGGCCCGATTTCCAGTGCAGATCGACCCAGCGGTCGGTCTGATCTTCGAATTCCTCAAGCGCGGGACAGTCGATCGCATGCGCGACCACGCCCTTGCCGCGATAGGTGATGCCGACGATCCGCTCGCCCGGCAGCGGCTGGCAGCAGGGGGCGCGGCGCATGTCCTGGCCGGGCTGCAGGCCCAGGACGGGGCGCTTTTCATCGACCACCTCGTCCTCGGGCGGGACCAGTTCGGGATAAAGCAGCTCCACCACCCGCCGCGCGGTGATCTCGGCACTGCCCAGCCGCGCCAGAAGATCATCGGCATCGGTCAGGCCCATCACCCGCGCCGCGGTGCCAAGAGCCTTGTCGCTGGCCTTGCGCCCGACATGTTCGAACGCCGCCCGCGCCAGTTCCAGACCCAGCCGGATGAAGCGCCCGCGGTCTTCTTCGCGCAAAGACCGCCGGATCGCCGCCTTGGCGCGGCCGGTGGTGACGATATCCACCCAGGAGGGCTGCGGCTTCTGCCCTTCGGCAGTGATGATCTCGACCGACTGGCCGTTCTTGATCCGCGTCCACAGGGGCACGCGGATGCCGTCGATCTTGGCCGAAACCGTGGAATGGCCGATCCGCGTATGGATCGCATAGGCGAAATCCAGCGGCGTGGCGCCGCGCGGCAGCTGGATCACATCGCCCTTCGGCGTGAAGCAGAACACCTGGTCGGAATACATCTCGAGCTTCACGTTTTCGAGAAACTCGTCGTGATCGCCCTGATCCAGCCTTTCGGTCAGCTGCGCGATCCATTTCGCCGGATCGACTGCGAAAGGGTTCTTGGCCCGCACGCCTTCGCGATAGGACCAATGCGCGGCCACCCCCGCCTCGGCCACTTCATGCATTTCGCGGGTGCGGATCTGCACTTCCACCCGCTTGCCGTCCCGGCCCGAAACCGTGGTGTGGATAGACCGATAGCCGTTCGACTTGGGCTGGCTGATGTAATCCTTGAACCGCCCCGGCACGGCGCGCCAGCGCTGATGGATCACCCCAAGGATGCGGTAGCAATCGGCGACCGTGGCACAGATCACCCGGAAGCCGTAGATGTCGGACAGGCGCGAGAAGGCCAGATCCTTCTCCTGCATCTTGCGCCAGATCGAATAGGGCTTCTTCGCCCGGCCGAACACCGCCGCCTCGATCTGCGCCTTTTCCAGCTCGTGCCGGATATCGCCGGTGATCTTGTGGACGACGTCGCCCGATTCCTTCTGCAAGGTCAGGTAGCGGCGCAGAATCGAATTGCGCGCCTCGGGATTCAGCACCTTGAAGGACAGGTCTTCCAGCTCTTCGCGCATCGACTGCATGCCCATGCGGCCTGCCAGAGGCGCGAAGATCTCCATCGTCTCGCGTGCCTTCTGCTGCTGCTTTTCCGGCCGCATCGAGCGGATGGTGCGCATGTTGTGCAGACGGTCGGCCAGCTTGACCAGGATCACCCGCAGATCCTTGGACATGGCCATGAACAGCTTGCGGAAGTTTTCCGCCTGCTGGCTTTCGGTGGAGGAGAGCTGCAGATTGGTCAGCTTGGTGACACCGTCGACCAGTTCCGCGACCTCATGGCCGAACTTGGCCTCGATCTCGGTATAGGTGGACCTGGTGTCCTCGATCGTGTCGTGCAGAAGTGCTGTGATGATCGTGGCGTCATCCAGCGACTGTTCGGTCAGAATGGCGGCGACGGCGACGGGATGGGTGAAATAGGGTTCGCCCGATTTCCGCATCTGGCCGTCATGCATGGCCTGGCCGTACAGATAGGCCTTGCGGATCAGATCCGCGTTGCAGCGCGGATTGTAGTTGCGGACAAGCGCGATGAGGTCTTCGACGTCGATCATCGCGCTTCCGCGGGCCGGGCCCGAACCGGGCCTGGCGCCGTGCCCCCCTTAATGTTCGCCCTGGGCTTCCATCAGGGCACGCAGGAGCTTTTCTTCCGACATGTCGTCCACGACCGGCCGGTCGATATCCGAGGCCATCATCAGCGCCATCTGATCTTCTTCCGGCTCGTCGACCTCGATCTGGGTCTGGTAGCTTTCGATCATCCGCTCGCGCAGGACCTCGGCCGACTGGGTTTCCTCGGCGATCTCGCGCAGGGAAACGACCGGGTTCTTGTCATTGTCGCGGTCGACGGTCAGCGGAGCGCCGGCCGCAATCTCGCGCGCCCGATGGGCGGCCAGCATCACCAGTTCGAACCGGTTCGGGACCTTGTCAACGCAATCTTCAACCGTCACGCGGGCCATAGGACACCTTTCGTCGCATGGGCTAGGAAGTCGCCTATCTATGCGCGAAAGCCCCGCTTGACAAGCGCGGAATCGCCGCGGCGGGCTACAGCGGCACCAGCGCGGCCCGGTCTTCGGCCGGCAGGGCCGCCAGCATCTGCAGGACGGTCTGGCCCAGGCGCGGATGCGTCCAGTCCGGCGCGATCTCGGCCAGGGGCACCAGCACGAAGGCGCGGTCCTGCAGCCGCGGATGCGGCAGGATCAGCTGGTCGGGCGCGGTGATGCGCTGCGCGTCGGGCGGCAGATTGCGCCAGGCATCCTGGGTCGCGGCGTCGGGCCGCACCGAATCGCCCAGCGCCAGCAGGTCCAGATCCAGCGTCCGCTGCCCCCAGCGCTGCCGCCTTTCGCGCCCGAAGGCCGCCTCGACCCGGTGCAGATCGGCCAGCCAATCCTCGGCCGCGCGCCCTTCGGGACCGGCCAGCCGCGCCGCGGCGTTCACATAATCGGGACCGGATCCGGCGGGGAAGGCGGGCGAGCGGAAGAATCGGCTGACCGCCAGAACTTCATGCCCGAAATAAGCCTTAAGGCTATGCAGGGCTTCCCAAAGCGTTTCGGACGGCGACTGTTCCAGAAACGACATATTCGTGCCCATCGCAACCAAAGCGTGTGACTTTTGTGTAAGCCCTGAAAGTTTCATACCGTATTGTTCACTTGTGGGACCGCCCCTGCGACGCTATCTGCGTTTGGTTCCCCCGACGGATTTGTACCGGAAGGCTCGTTAACAGACGAGAGTTGCAGCGGAAGTTTGGGCGGGACGACATTTCGAGGGGATGAAGGAATGTTCTACAAAGACGAACGGCTTGCGCTGTTCATTGACGGGTCAAATCTCTACGCGGCGGCAAAGGCCCTGGGGTTCGACATCGATTACAAGCTTCTGCGCATGGAATTCATGCGCCGCGGCAAGCTTCTGCGTGCCTTCTACTATACTGCGCTGCTGGAGAACGAGGAATATTCGCCGATCCGGCCGCTGGTGGACTGGCTGCATTACAACGGCTTCACCATGCGCACCAAGCCGGCCAAGGAATATACCGACAGCCAGGGGCGGCGGAAGGTGAAGGGCAACATGGACATCGAGCTGACGGTCGATGCCATGGAACTGGCCGCCCGCCTGGACCATGTGGTGCTGTTCTCGGGCGATGGCGATTTCCGGCCGCTGGTGGAAAGCCTGCAGCGGCAGGGCGTGCGGGTTTCGGTCGTCTCGACCATCCGCTCGCAGCCGCCGATGATCGCCGACGAATTGCGCCGCCAGGCCGATAATTTCATCGAACTGGACGAATTGCGCGATGTGATCGGTCGCCCGCCGCGGGAACCGCGCCCGGCCCCGGCCGAGGAAACCACGGCGGAAGCCAAGTGATGCAATCCGGGATCGGGCCTGCCAGCGGCCCGGCCCCGGCTTACGGATCCGGGCCTCAGCCAGCCCTGCGCCCCAAAGCTTTGCCCCGGGGCCGCCAGCAAGGACCCTCCCGCATGAACCCGCGCCGATGACAGACCCCGCATGACCGGGCTTTTCGGCATGTTCCTGACGGCGCTTGCCGCCGCCTCGCCGCTGCCGCTGCCGTCCGAGCCGGTGTTTCTTGCCATGCTTGCCGCCGGCTGGGCGGCTTTGCCGCTGTGGGGCGCCGCCACGGCGGGCAATGTTCTGGGCGCCTGCATCACCTTCGCCTGCGGCCGCGCCGTCATCCGCTTTCAGGACCGGCGCTGGTTTCCCGCCAGCCGCGCGCAGATGGCCAAGGCCGAGGCCTGGTTCAACCGCTGGGGCCGCTGGTCGCTGCTGGTGACCTTCCTGCCCGGCGGCGATGCGCTGGTGCTGGTGGCCGGCGCCCTGCGCGTGCCGGTGCCGGTGTTTCTGGTCCTGGTCACCCTGGCCAAGGGCGGCCGCTATGCGGCCCTTGCCCTGGCCATGGCGGGGATCTCGGCCGGCGCGGCGTGACCCGGCCTTTACCTTGGCCGGCTTTGCCCCTACCTCTGCCCCCAGGCAACCGGACTGGCGCGCATGACGGACAACCCCGCCCTGACCCTATATCTCGCAGCCCCGCGCGGCTTTTGCGCGGGCGTGGACCGTGCGATCAAGATCGTCGAGATGGCGCTGCAGAAATGGGGCGCCCCGGTCTATGTCCGGCACGAAATCGTGCATAACCGCTTCGTGGTTGAAGGCCTGCGCGCCAAGGGCGCTGTCTTCGTCGAGGAACTGGACGAATGCCCGCCCGACCGGCCGGTGGTGTTTTCCGCCCATGGCGTGCCGAAATCGGTACCGGCCGAGGCGTCGCGGCGCGAGATGATCGCGGTCGATGCAACCTGCCCCCTGGTCACCAAGGTGCATAACGAAGCCGCCCGCCATGCCGAGGCCGGCACGCAGCTGATCTATATCGGCCATGAGGGCCACCCCGAGACCATCGGCACCATGGGCCAACTGCCGCCGGGCGAGGTGCTGCTGGTCGAGACGGTCGAGGATGTGGCCCGCCTGGACGTGCGCGATCCGGGCCGGCTGGCGCTGATCACCCAGACCACGCTTTCCGTCGATGACACGGCTGAAATCGCCGCCGCGCTGAAGGCGCGTTTCCCGGCGATCCAGGTGCCCGCGCATGACGACATCTGCTATGCCACCACCAACCGCCAGGCCGCGGTCAAGGCCATGGCGCCGCAGATCGACGCGCTTCTGGTGATCGGGGCGCCCAATTCCTCGAATTCCAAGCGCCTGGTCGAGGTCGGCCGCGCCGCCGGCTGCAGCTATTCGATGCTGGTCCAGCGCGCCGCCGATATCGACTGGCGCGCGCTTCAGGGCATCCGGGCGGTGGGCGTGACCGCCGGGGCCAGCGCGCCCGAAGTGCTGGTGAACGAGGTGATCGCCGCTTTCCGCGACCGCTATGCGGTCACGGTCGAGCAGGTGGAAACCGCGGTCGAGGCGATCGAGTTCAAGGTGCCGCGCATCCTGCGCGCCCCGGTGGAGAGCGCCTGATGGCCCTGGCCCCGCTTCTGGCGCTGCGCCCGCTTGTGCCGCAGGCCGCCGCGATCCTGCTGTTCTGCCTGGCCCTGGCCGCGCCGCTGCGCGCCCAGGATGTCACGGCTTTCGCGCGCTGGGGCAGCAGTTCCGGCGCGCTTCCGCCGGACCATGCCTGGGATTATACGGTGACCTTCACCACCGATCGCCGCGTGACGGTGGAGTATTGCAAGGGCTATGCGCAGGAGGCGCCCGGCTGCGCCACGGTGTCGCGCCGCCTGTCGCAGGCCGATTATGCGGCACTGCAGGAAAAGCTGGTGCCGCTTCTTGCCGGTCTGGCCGAAGCCCCGCCCCAGCCCGATCCCAACCCGCCGGTTGGCGGCGGGTCCAGCTGGGGCAGCGTGTCCGTCGCGGGCAAGGACATTGCCCTGCCGGGCTTCCCGGTAGATCAGGACTATGTCCGGGTCCGGGCGATCCTGACGCTTCTGGCCGATTACACCCCCAAGGGCGCGATCGACGCTGCCCAGCGCCGCGCGAAGGCGGGCTGAGCATGGCCGATCTTTTCGCCTATACGGATGGCGCCTGCTCGGGCAATCCCGGCCCCGGCGGCTGGGGGGTGCTGCTGCTGGCGCGCGAAGGCGGCGCGGTGATCAAGGAGCGCGAGCTGAAAGGCGGCGAGGCGCAGACCACCAACAACCGGATGGAGCTGATGGCGGCGATCTCGGCGCTGGAAAGCCTGACCCGGCCCTCGGCCCTGACCATCGTCACAGACAGCGCCTATGTGAAGAACGGCGTGACCGAATGGATCCATGGCTGGAAGCGCAATGGCTGGCGCACGGCCGCCAGGGCGCCGGTCAAGAATGCCGAGCTGTGGCAAAGGCTGGATGCGGCACAGGCCACCCATCAGGTCACCTGGCGCTGGATCAAGGGCCATGCCGGCCATGCCGAGAATGAACGCGCCGATGCGCTGGCCCGGGCCGGCATGGCGCCGTTCAAGCCGAAAGCCGCGCCCGCATCCTAACCCCCCGCACGGCAGGGTTGAAGGCGAACGCATGTTCGCCTAGCCTCGGCCCATGCCCCGTACCCGCTCGATCCCCGATACCGAAGTTCTGGCCCTGGCCCGCGGCCTTTACGCCGCAAAGGGCGAGAAGGCGGTCAGCTTCGGCAGTGTCGGGCAGGCCGCCGGACTGGCGCCCTCGACGCTGGCCCAGCGCTATCGCTCGGTCGAGGGCATGCTGGCCGCCGCCGCCATCGCCGGCTGGGATGCGCTGATCGAGGCGAGCGCCCAGGCCGACCAGGCCGCGGCCGACAAGGGGCCGCAGGGCTATCTGAAGCTGATCGACGCCTCGGAGGCGCCGCTTTTGCTGATGCTCGGCAATCGCGACGCGCAGGCGCGGGCGCGCGCAGCCGACTGGCGCGCCGCGGTCGAGGCGGCGCTGATCCGCCGGCTGGGCCAGGGCGACAAGGCGCGCTCGGGCGCGCAGGCGCTGTTTGCCGCCTGGCAGGGGCAGTTGCTGTGGGACGGCAGCGCCTCGGGGCTGAAGGACATCGCCCGCCGCCTGTCTTAGGCCGGCTGTCCTGACGCGCCTATCTGATCCAGGTCTTCCAGGCCCAGATCAGCGCCACCGCCCCCAGAAGCGCGCCGACAAAGCCCGCCGCCGTCGCGAAAGCCACGATCAGCAGCCGCAGCACCAGCCCGCCGATCAGCGCACCGACGATGCCAATCGCAATGGTGGTGGGCAGGTCGGCATCGACCCGCATGATCCGCGTTGCCAGGAACCCGGCCGCGATGCCGATGATGATCAACCAGACAAAGGCCATGCTCGGGCCCCCCTTTCCTGACAAGGAATATGGGGGCTCGACCGCGGCGGCGAAAGGTGGGCCTTCCCCCCGTCGCGCAAAAACGGCCCGGCCTCAGCCCAGCGTTTCTGGCAGGACCAGCCCCTTCAGCACCTCGGCCGCCGGCATCGGCCGCTTGCCCTCGCGCTGCGCCTCGGTCACCTCGACCGCGCCGGTCCCGCAGGCGATGGTGAAGCCCGACAGAACCTGCCCCGGCACCCCGCCGCCTTCGGCCAGGCGCGCGCGCAAGAGCTTGACCCGCTCGGCCCCGATCTGCACCCAGGCGCCGGGGAAGGGCGACAGGCCGCGGATCAGCCGGTCAACCTCGACCGCCGGGCGGGTGAAATCCACCCGCGCCTCGGCCTTGTCGATCTTGGCGGCATAGGTCACGCCGGTCTCAGGCTGCTGCGGCGCGGCCACCAGATCGGGCAGCCGCTCCAGCGCCTGAACGATCAGCCGCGCGCCCAGCGCCGACAGCCGGTCATGCAACCCGGCCGCGGTTTCCTCGGCCCCGATCGCCAGCGCCTCGCGCAACAGCACCGGCCCGGTGTCCAGCCCCGCCTCCATCTGCATGATGCAGACGCCGGTCTCGGCATCGCCCGCCATGATCGCCCGCTGGATCGGCGCCGCCCCGCGCCAGCGCGGCAGAAGCGAGGCATGGATGTTCAGACAGCCCAGACGCGGCGCATCCAGCACCGGCTGCGGCAGGATCAGCCCATAGGCCACCACCACTGCCGCATCGGCGCCCAGGTCCGCGAATTCGGCCTGCGCCTGCGGATCGCGCAGCGTCACCGGATGGCGCACCGGCAGACCCAAGGCCTCGGCCGCGGCCTGCACCGGCGAGGGGCGCAGCGCCTTGCCCCGCCCGGCGGGCCGGGGCGGCTGGGTGTAGACGCACAGGATCTCATGCCGCGCGGCCAGGGCCTGAAGAACGGGCACCGAGAAATCGGGCGTGCCCATGAACACCAGCTTCATCCGCGCCTCCGCAGCTTTTCCGCCTTGGCGATCAGCATCTTGCGTTTCACGCTGGACAGGTGGTCGAAATACATCTTGCCCGCCAGATGGTCGATCTGATGCTGCGCGCTTGTGGCCCAGAGCCCGACGAAATCGCGCTCTTCCACTTGCCCTTCGGCATTCAGGAACCGCACCGTCACCGCGCGCGGCCGGGAAATCACCGCCGAGACGCCGGGCAGGTTGGGGCTGGCCTCTTCATGCTCGCGCAGCTGCACGCTGGCATGCAGCACCTCGGGGTTGGCCATCAGCACCGCCTGCCCCCGCGCCTCGGAACAGTCGACCACCGCCAGCCGCAGCGGCACGCCGATCTGCACCGCGGCCAGGCCGTAACCCGGCATCGCCTCCATCGTATCGACCATGTCGCGCCAGATCGCGCGCACGTCTTCGGTGATCTCGGCCACATCGGCGGCGGGCTGGCGCAGCACCTGCGCGGGCCAGGGAATGCAGATCCGCGCGGTCATGCCAGCACCTCGGCCTCGGCCCGGGCGCGGTCTTCCGGCGCCAGCCGGTCCAGCGTCAGGATGCCGTCCAGATGGTCATATTCATGCTGGGCGCAGATCGCGGCAAAGCCCTGCAGCAGCGCCTCTTGCACCGCACCGTCCAGCCCCTGCCAGCGCAGCCGGATCTCGGCCGCGCGGGTCACCTGCACCGTCGGGCCCGGGATCGACAGGCAGCCCTCGGGGCCGGTCACCACCGCCTCGGACCGCCAGAGGATTTCGGGGTTCGCCATCACCAGGGGCGCCGGTGTGCCCTCTTTCCAGCTGACATCCATCACGAACAGCCGGATCAGCTGCCCCACCTGCGGCGCGGCCAGACCGCGGCCGGGCGCGGCATACATCGTCTCAAGCATGTCTTCGGCCAGAGCCGTCAGGGCCGGCCCCGGCAGGGCGGGCTCGCAAGGGCTGGAAAGCCGGACATCGGGCCAGCGCAGGATCGGCAGGATCATACGGAATACCTCAGCTGTGTGGCGCCGGACTTAGCGCTATCACCGGGTGAAGTCACCCCTGCCCGAGGCTCCGATGCACAAGCCCCTGACCGCCGCCCTTCTGTCGCTGACCCTTGCCGCGCCCGCCCTGGCCGATGGCGGGGTGACCGTCGCCCTGCCCGATCCGGGCAGCGTGGCGCGCGTGGCGGACGAGGCCTTCCTGCATCAGCTGGTGCTGGCCAATGTGGTGGGGATGAATTGCGACGGCTTCCGGCTGACGGATGGCGAATGGGCGCTGATCACCGGCACCGCCGATCTGGTCGCCGCCGCGCTGAAACTGGACACGGCCGCCTATGACAGCGGCTTTTACGGGCCCGCCTTCGACGCGCTGGACCGGCCCGAGACCTGCGCGACCGAAGGCCCGAAGATCGCCCCGCTGATCGAGCGGCTGAAGGCCATGGGCGGCGGCACGACCCCGATCGGCTAAGGCCGGGGCCTATCGGCCAAGGCCGCGTCCGCAGGCGCGAAGGCCGGGGCCGCGGGCGCATGGGCGGCGCGCGTCAGAACCCGCGCGCGCGCTCGCGCTTCAGCTTTTCCATCTTGCGGGTGATCATCTGCCGCTTCAGCGGGCCCAGATAATCGATGAACAGCTTGCCATCGAGATGGTCCATCTCATGCTGCACGCAGGTCGCCCACAGCCCTTCGAAGGTGCGTTCCTGCGGCGCGCCGTCCAGATCGGTCCAGCGCACGGTGACGGCGGCGGGCCGCTTGACCTCGGCATATTGCTCGGGGATCGACAGGCAGCCTTCCTCATAGGTCGACACGTCTTCCGAGGCCCAGACCGTTTCGGGATTGATCAGCACCATCGGCTCGGGCGGGCCGTCCTTGATGCAATCCATCACCAGAACCCGCTTGTTCACGCCCACTTGCGGCGCGGCCAGACCCACGCCCGGCGCGTCATACATGGTTTCCAGCATGTCGGCCGCCAGCCGCTTCACCTCATCGGTGATGTCGGTGACAGGCGCACAGGGCTTTTTCAGGCGCGGGTCGGGATGGATCAGGATGGGACGGATCATGCCCCTGATCTAGGGGAAGCCCCCCGCCCGACGCAAGACCCCGAAGCATGACCCGCCGCGCGCCCCCCCTGATATGACTTTCGCGGGTGACTTCCGCCCGCCGCCCCCGTATCAAATCAGCCGGACCCAACCAGCAGCAGTGCCGATCATGAACTTTGACACGCCGATTTCCCGCCAGGGAACCCATTGTGCGAAATGGGACATGATGCAAAGCCTTTACGGGCTTTCCCCCGAAGAAGGCCTGGCCATGTGGGTGGCCGACATGGAGTTTCGCCCACCCGCCGTGGTGCAGAAGGCGCTGCAGAAGATGCTGGACCATGGCATCTACGGCTATTTCGGCGATGATGCCGCCTATCTGGCCGCGATCCGCTGGTGGATGGAAACCCGGCACGGCTGGTCGCCCGATCCCGCGCATATCTTCACCACCCATGGGCTGGTGAATGGCACGGCGCTGTGCATCGACGCCTTCACCAAGCCGGGCGATGCGGTGGTGCTGATGACCCCGGTCTATCACGCCTTCGCCCGCATCATCCGCGCCGCCGGGCGCGAGGTCACCGAATGCCCGCTGGCGGTGGTGAACGGCCGGCACGAGATGGATTTCGCCGCCTGGGAAACCTGCCTGACCGGGCGCGAGACCATGCTGATCCTCTGCTCGCCGCACAATCCCGGCGGGCGGGTCTGGTCGCGCGACGAATTGCAGGCGGTGGCCGAGTTCTGCAAGCGCCACGATCTGGTGCTGGTCTCGGATGAAATCCATGCCGATCTGGTCTTTCCGGGCGGGCCGCGGCATCTGCCGATGACGCTTGCCGCGCCCGAGGCGCAGGACCGGCTGGTGATGATGACCGCCGCGACCAAGACCTTCAACATCGCCGGCGCCCATACCGGCAATGTCACCATCGCCGATGAGGCGCTGCGCAAGCGCTTTGCCGGGCGGATGAACGCCATGGGCATCTCGCCCAACAGTTTCGGCATGCAGATGGTGACGGCGGCCTATTCGCCCGAGGGGGCGGCCTGGGTCGATGGGCTGATGGCCTATCTCGATGGCAATCGCCGGATCTTCGATGCGGCGGTGAATGCGCTGCCGGGCCTGTCCTCGATGCCGCTGGAAGCCACCTATCTGGCCTGGGTCGATTTCTCGGGCACCGGCATGACGGCCGAGGAAATCCGCGCCCGGGTCGAGGGGCAGGCCAAGATCGCCACCAATTACGGCGAGGCCTTCGGCCAGGGCGGCGCCAGCCATCTGCGCTTCAATCTGGGCGCGCCGCGGGCCCAGGTGGAAGAGGCGGTGGAACGGCTGACCGCGGTCTTTGCCGATCTGCAATAGATGCGGCGAGGCCTTGGCCGGCTTTTCGCGGCGCTGACGCTTCTGGCGGTGATCGCGGCGGCGGCGCTGATCTGGCGCGGCCCGCCCGCCCCGCCGGAGGACCCGCTTTCTGGCCCGATTTCTGGCCCGATCTCTGGACCCGTCGATCTGGTGCTGATCGAGAAATCCGCCCGCCGGATGACGCTGCTCCGCGGCGGGCAAAGCCTGCGGACCTATCGCATCGCCCTGGGCTTTGCCCCCGAAGGCGACAAGGAACGCGAGGGCGATGGCCGCACGCCCGAGGGCCGCTTCACCATCGACCGGCGCAATCCCGGCTCGGCCTATACGCTGTCGCTGGGGATCGACTATCCTCGCCCCGAAGACCGCGCCCGGGCCCGGGCCGGCGGCTATGCGCCGGGCGGCGACATCATGATCCACGGCCAGCCCAATGCGCTCCCCGACGGCCAGGCCCTGCCCGGCGACTGGACGGCCGGCTGCATCGCCCTGACCAATGCCGAGATCCGCGAGATCTGGGCGGTGGTGGATCTGGGAACCCCGGTCGAGATCCGGCCCTGAAACCGCCGGCTCCGCCCCGCCCCCTTGCGCCTGCGGCGTTTCGGCAGTATTGCCCGGCCCCTTCCCGGATTTGTTGAGATCGGCGTCGCTGCGCGCTAGTTTGGGAACAGCCCGGCGCCGGGGCACGTGGACGGCGCGCCATCTGGAGGACCCAAGTCCTGTCCCATTCTGACCCCAAGACGGGGCTTCCGACCGCCCCGCGCGAAGCGCGCCTCGCGCCCGACGATGTCACATCCGAACAGATCCTCGCGGCCGTGCTGGCCTCGGTCGATGACGACAAGGCCGAGGAGATCGTGTCGATCGACCTGCGCGGCCGTTCGGACGTGGCCGATCACATGGTGATCTGCTCGGGCCGGTCGTCCCGCCAGGTCGCGGCGATCGCCGAGAAACTGGCCGACCGGCTGAAACAGGCCTTCGGGATCAATGTGAAGATGGAAGGGCGGGAAACCGGCGACTGGGTGCTGATCGACACCGGCGACGTGATCGTCCATGTCTTCCGCCCGGAAGTGCGCGATTTCTACCAGCTGGAAAAGATGTGGATGCCGGCGGATCAGGCGGCGGCACGGCCGATCTCTGCCAGCAAGGCCTGATGCGGCTGCATCTCTGCGCCGTGGGCCGGCTGCGGGCCGGGCCCGAGCGGGTGCTGATCGACGATTACCTCGACCGTCTGGGCAAGACGGGCCGGGCCCTTGGCTTGGGCCCGGTTGCCGAGCATGAGGTCGAAGACCGCAAGGGCGGCGGCATGCAGGCCGAGGCGCAGCTTCTGGCGCGCGCGGTGCCGGCGGGCGCCGTCCTGTGCATTCTGGACGAACGCGGCCTGCAGCTGACCTCGCCCGATCTCGCCGCCCAGCTGGCGGGCTGGCGCGATGGCGGGCGGCAGGATGCGGCCTTCCTGATCGGTGGCGCCGACGGGCTGGCGCCGGACCTGCGCGCCCGCGCCGATCTGGCGATCAGCTTCGGGCGCATGGTCTGGCCGCATATGCTGGTGCGGGTCATGCTGGCCGAACAGCTGTACCGCGCCGCCACCATCCTTTCCGGATCGCCCTATCACCGGGTCTGAACCGGAGCGCTGCCCCTGCCAATAGAGGGGGCTCTGCCCGTGCGAAAAGAGGGGGGCTCTGCCCCCCGGGCTCCGCCCTCCCCCCGGGATATTTCTGCAGAGAGGAAGGCCAATGCGGCTTTCTTCCTGCCGCCTTCCTCTCTGCAAAAATATCCCCGCCGGAGGCATCCGACGCCGCCACAGGCGCCTCAGCCGCGCAACTCGGGCGTGATCCGCACCGGGCCCGCGGCGCCCTTCAGCTTGGCGCGATAGATCACCACGCCCTCGGTCACCCGCATCACATAGGTGCGGGTTTCCTCGAAAGGCACGGTCTCGATCCAGTCGATCACATCCACCGCCGGATCGCGCGGGTCGCCGAATTCGGTGATCCAGCGCCGCGGCCGGCCGGGGCCGGCATTGTAGCCCGAAGCGACAAGCGCGATCGACGGGCCGAATTCTTCCACCATCTTCGCCAGATAGGCCGAGCCGAGCCGGGCGTTATAGGCCGGATCGGTCATCAGTTTGGCTGACTCGAATTCGATCCCCAGATCCTCGGCCATGTGTTTCGCGGTCGAGGGCAAGACCTGCATCAGCCCGCGCGCATCGGCATGCGACCGCGCCGCCGGGTCGAATTCGCTTTCGCGCCGCGCGATCGCCAAAGCCAGCGCCCGGCTGACCTTCAGCCCCTCGGCCGGCACCAGATCGGGCACGGGGTAATAGGCGAAGGGCAGGATCACCCCGCGCTCGGCGGCGGCCTTGCCGACCAGAACCGCGATATGCGGCTCGTTCATCTGCATCGCCATATCGGCCAGCTGCGCCAGTTCGGCATCCGACAGGCCTTCGCCCAGATGCAGGATGAAGCGCTTGGCCAGCGTCCGGTCGCCGGCCTCGGCCAGAAGCCGCGCCGCCACCAGGACCGAGGCATTGGCGAAACGCGATTGCCGCCAGTCGGCCGGCCGCGTGTCGGACAGAAGCGTCGCGTCCAGATCCAGCCCCAGCCGTTCCGCCGCCAGAAGCCCGTAAAACGCGGTCTGGTGGCGGGCGGCGGCCTTGTAATGCGCCTCGGCCTCGGGCTTGCGGCCGGCCGCCTCTTCGGCGCGGCCCTTCCAGTATTCGCCGCGCGCCATCGAGATCGGGGTCGAGACACCCTCGCGCAGATGGTTGAAATGCCGCAGCGCCCGCGCCGGATCGGCCAGTTTGCGCAGCGCGATGAAGCCCGACAGGAATTCCAGATCGGCATAGGCCGAGCCGCGCGTCAGCCCGTGCTGCGAGGCCAGCGCCAGCGCGTCCTTCGCCCGGCCCTGCCGCATCAGCCAGCGCGCCAGCGTGGCGCGGCGGGGCGCCCAGGCCTCGGGCCGGCCCAGATCCTCGGGCTTCAGCCCAAGGGCCAGTTCGGCCGCGCCGTCGTAATTGTTCTTCTTCATCCTGTAGACGAAGCGTTCATACAACAGCCCCGGATCGCGCTGCAGCCGCTGGGGCACCGCCGCGACCAGCGTATCGACCCCCGCCTCTTCGGCGCGCAAGGCCAGCCGGGCGCGGGCAAGCTTCTGCACATCCGCATCCATCTGCGGCAAAAGCCGCAGCGCCTCGGCCCGGCGGCCGTCCCAGAGCAGGTTTTCCAGCCGCATCGCGTCGGCAGCCTTCACCGCCTCGGGCATCAGCGCGCGCAGCGCCGTCTCTTCCTCGGCGGTGAAGGGCAGGCTGGCCCAGGCCGCCATCGCCTCGGTCTCGGCCCGGGCCGGGCTGCCGGTGGCCAGCGCCGCCCGCACCAGCGCGATCGCGCCCTTGGCAGTGGCCGGCGCCGCGTTGCCGAAATAGCCCAGCACCCGCTGCGGGGTTTCCGACCGCGCCGCGGCCTCTTCTCCCTTCTGCTTCAGAAAGGGCAGGCCCGGCCAGTCGGGGCGGCGCTTCAGGAAATCTTCGTAATCGCCCAGCCGGCCCTCGCCCGTGCGCAGCCATTGCCACAGGATCACGTCCCGCCCCACCCCCGGCGGCGCGGTGGACAGCGCCGCCTCCCATTGCTTGCCCGCGGCCAGTTGCAACGCGGTTTTCATCGCCTGCACCTGATCGGCGCGGGCGGGGGTGGCAAGAAGCAGGACGGTCAGGACAAGGCGCAGGACAAAGGACATGGCCCGGAATCTGGCGCAGCCGCCCGGCGACGACAAGCCACGATCCCGTGGGCAGGCGCAGACGGGCCGCCGCAGGCGCTTGGCAAGGCCTTCGGCCCGCATTATGGAGGCCAGCGGAGGCAGGCGGTGGTCGCCCGCCGCGACAAAAGGATGCGTGTCATGTTCAAGGGGTCAATGCCTGCCCTGGTCACGCCGTTCAAGGACGGCGCTGTGGACATGGAGACGCTGAAAAAACTTGTCGACTGGCAGATCGCCGAAGGCTCGTCGGGCCTGGTGCCGGTGGGCACGACGGGCGAAAGCCCGACGCTGAGCCATGAAGAACATGAGGCCGTGGTCGAGGCGGTGGTCAAGTTCGCCGCCGGCCGGGTGCCGGTGATCGCGGGGGCGGGGTCGAACAACACCGCCGAAGGGATCCGGCTGATCCGCCATGCCGAGAAGGTCGGCGCCCAGGCGGCGCTGGTCGTCACGCCCTATTACAACCGGCCGACCCAGGCCGGGCTGATAGCGCATTTCACCGCGCTGCACGATTGCTGCAGCCTGCCGATCATCATCTACAACATCCCCGGCCGCTCGGTCGTGGACATGCTGCCCGACACGATGGGCCAGCTGGCCAAGCTGCCGCGGATTGTCGGCGTCAAGGATGCGACCGGCAAGATCGAGCGGGTCAGCCAGCAGCGCGCAACCTGCGGCAAGGATTTCATCCAGCTCTCGGGCGAGGATGCGACCGCGCTGGGCTTCAACGCCCAGGGCGGCACGGGCTGCATCTCGGTGACTGCGAATGTCGCGCCGAAACTTTGCGCCGAATTCCAGGCCGCCACGCTGCGCGGCGATTATGCCACCGCGCTGGCCTATCAGGACCGGCTGATGCCGCTGCATGAGGCGATCTTCCTTGAGCCGGGTCTGGCCGGGGCGAAATACGGCCTGTCGCTGCTGGGCCGCTGCACCGAAGAGGTGCGCCTGCCGCTGGTCGGGCTGACCCAGGGCACCAAGGACCGCATCACTGCGGCCATGCGTCATGCGGGGCTGATCAACTGACCGAAGCGCTCGCCCGGGCCGCAAATCTGCGCGGGGCGGGCTTCATGACCGCCTCGATGGCCGGCTTTGCCGTCGAGGATCTGTTCGTGAAATCCGCCTCGGTGCATCTGCCGCCGGGCCAGATCATCCTGACCATGGGCCTTCTGGGCCTGGGCTTCTTCGCGCTTCTGTCGGCGCGGCGGGGCGAGCAGGTCTTTCCCCGCGCCCTTCTGGGCCGCGCCATGCTGCTGCGGTCGGGCTTCGAGATCTCGGGCCGGCTGTTCTATGCGCTGGCGCTGGCGCTGACGCCCCTGTCGACGACTTCGGCCATCCTGCAGGCGACGCCACTGGTGGTGATCGCCGGCGCGGCGCTGCTGTTCGGCGAGCAGGTCGGCTGGCGGCGCTGGGCGGCGGTGCTGGCGGGGCTGGCCGGCGTGATGGTGGTGCTGCGCCCCGGGGTCGAAGGCTTCTCGGTCCTGTCGCTGCTGGCCGTGGCGGGGATGCTGGGCTTTGCCGGGCGCGATCTGGCCACGCGGGCGGCGCCGAAAGTGCTGTCGAACCGGCAACTGGGCACGCTGGGCTTTTCCATGCTGGCCATCGCCGGGGCGTCGATGCTGGCCGTCACCGGCGGGGCGCGGATGCCGGCCCTGCCCGAAGCGGGGCTGGTTCTGGGCGCCACCGTCTTTGGCGTCTTCGGCTATCACATGCTGACCGGCGCCATGCGCACCGGCAGCGTCGCCTCGGTCACGCCCTTCCGCTACACGCGGCTGGTCTTCGCGCTGCTTCTGGCCGCGCTGGTCCTGGGCGAGCGGCCGGATGCGCTGACCATCCTGGGCGGCGCCGTCATCGTTCTGGCCGGGCTTTACGGCCTGTCGCGGCGTGGATAGCGCGCCTGTCGCGCAACAATGGTGCAGCAGCGGCGGTGGCCAGCGATCCGGGCCCCGGCGCGCGCCCGACAACCATGTCGAATCAGCGGCGCCCGGGCGGCGGGATGGCCCAGATTTGTCGCTCAATACGCTGAATTTTATGGATTTATTGGTTACCAAAGGCTGAAGGGCAAAGCGCCTTGGCCCCGGTTCGCCCTGGCGGCCGGCAATCGTTTCGAATTTGCGCGGTCTGACACAATTACGCCCTAATCAGGGCACGAAAATGGTCGAATTGGGGAAGCAATTGGGCAGCAGGCCGGTCAGGATGCCGCAAGTCTTAACAGCGGGACCGGCCACAAGATGGCAACAACCACCCCACAACCTCCCCTTCGGGGGGATCGAGGAAAGATCGCTGTCATGTTCATGCAAGACATCACCCGCTTCGCCTCGGACCCGATCCAGGCCCAGGATGCCAGCCAGGACGCCGCGGCCCCCACCGGCTTTGGCCTGGTGGCCGGCACCCGTGTTGAAACCGAAACCGGCTGGCGCGCGATCGAAACCCTGCACATCGGCGACAGCCTGCACACGCTGGATGGCGGGCTGGCGCGGATCGTGGCGATGAACCGGCGCGAGGTTCTGCCGGGCGAGCCGGTGATCCGCATCGCGGGCGGCACGTTCGATGCCTGCTCGGACCTGCTCTTGATGCCGGGGCAGGATCTGCTGCTGGACACGATGGGCCTGACCGACGCGCCCTATGCCTGCCTTTCGGCCGAAACCCTGGCCGGCCGCCCCGGCGTCAGCCGCGCCGCCACGCCGCGCCGGGTGGAAATCGTCACCCCGATCTTCGCCGAGGAAGAGGCGGTTTGGGCCCAATCCGGCGTGCTGCTGCGCTGCCCGGGCGTGCGGCCCGATGCGGTCTCGGCCTATCCGCGGCTGCAGGCCCGCGCCGCGGGCGTCTTCCTGGATGCGCGCCACCATCGCAGCCTCTGACCCGGCCGGTCGGCGCCGCGCGGCCCGACTGGACAGCCCGACTGGACAGATCGCCGCCGCGCGCCTATCTGGGTCGGATCATGGACAAGAAATCCGACCCCAATTCCAAGCTGATCGCCGAAAACCGGCGCGCCCGCTTCGATTTTCACATCGAAAGCGATCTTGAGGCTGGGATCGTGCTGGAAGGCTCCGAGGTCAAAAGCCTGCGTCAGGGCGGCGCGAACATCGCTGACAGCTACGCTTCGGTCGAGGGCGGAGAGCTGTGGCTGATCAACGGCTACATCGCCCCCTATCGCGAGGCCAAGACCTGGGGCCATGACGAACGCCGCCGCCGCAAGCTTTTGGTATCGAAACGCGAATTGTCCCGGCTGTGGAATGCGACGGCCCGCGAAGGCATGACCGTGGTGCCGCTGCGGCTGTATTTCAACGAACGCGGCATCGTGAAGCTGAAGCTGGGCGTCGCCAAGGGCAAGAAGCTGGCCGACAAGCGCGAAACCAGCGCCAAGCGCGACTGGGACCGGCAAAAGGCGCGGCTGCTGAAACAAGGCGCCTGAAACAGCGCGCCCAGGCTGCCCCTGCGGGATGGGAACGATTCCCCCCGATTCCCCCTGCCTTTATGGCGTCAAACTGTCACACTCTGCCCGCTGAGCCGGCCGGGCTGTCCGGTCGCCAGAATGGGGCATCGAAAATGGAACTGATCCTGCAACTGGTTGCCGGCCTGATCGGCGGCAATGCCGCCGGGGCGGCGTTGAAGAACGGCTCGCTTGGGCCGGTGGTGAACTCGGTCCTCGGGCTGATCGGCGGGCTGGGCGGCGGCCAATTGCTGGCCGCGCTGGGCCTGGGCGGTGCCGGCGATGCCGCCGCTGCGGTCTCCAGCCTGGACATCGGCACCATCGTGCAAAGCCTGCTGGGCGGCGGTGTGGGCGGCGGCGCGCTGGTTGCGATCGCCGGCCTGGTCAAGAAAGCCCTGGCCAAATAAGCCCGGCCGCGCCCCTTTCGGCCCGGGCCGAGGGGGGCGCAAAGCCTTGGCGACGCGGCGCGGGGCGGCTATAGGTCGGCAGACCGCAACCGCCCGAGGCGCCTTCATGACCCAAGCCCTGCAGGACGATCCGCGCACGCTCGTCTCGACCGACTGGCTGGCCCGTCATCTGAACGATCCCGACCTGCGCATCCTGGATGCCAGCTGGTATCTGCCCGATGCCGGCCGCAATGCGCGTGCCGAATACGAGGCGGGCCATATTCCGGGCGCGCGCTTCTTCGACATCGACGAGATCAGCGACCAGCGCAGCGCCCTGCCGCATATGGCGCCGCCGCCCGAGAAGTTCATCAGCCGCATGCGCGCCATGGGCGTGGGCGATGGCCATCAGGTGGTGGTCTATGACGGCGCCGGGCTGTTTTCCGCCGCGCGGGTCTGGTGGCTGTTCCGGCTGATGGGCAAGCAGGATGTGGCGGTGCTGGATGGCGGCCTGCCCAAGTGGAAGGCCGAGGGCCGGGCGCTGGAGGACATGGCCCCGGTGCTGCGCGACCGGCACATCACCGTCTCGCGCCAGAACCATCTGGTGCGCGATGTGACCCAGGTCGCCCATGCCGCCAAGCTGGGCCATGCCCAGGTGCTGGACGCCCGCGCCGCCGCGCGTTTCGCCGGCGAAGCGCCCGAGCCGCGGCCGGGCCTGCGCGCAGGGCATATCCCGGGCGCGCTGAACCTTCCCTTCGGCCAGGTGCTGAATGCCGATGGCACGATGAAGGATGCCGCCGGCCTGAAAGCCGCCTTCGAAGCCGCCGGGGTCGACCTGTCGCAGCCGGTCATCACCTCTTGCGGATCGGGCGTCACCGCCTCGGTTCTGGCGCTGGCGCTGGAGCGGCTGGGCCATCGCGACTGGTCGCTTTATGACGGCTCCTGGGCCGAATGGGGCATGTATGACGATCTGCCGGTGGAAACCGGCCCCGCTCGCAAAGGATAAGGCGATGCTCGAAGCCCTGAACCCGCAGCCGCAGGACAAGATCCTGGCGCTGATCTCGATGTTCCGCGAAGACCCGCGGCCGGTGAAGATCGACCTGGGCGTCGGCGTCTACAAGGATCCGACCGGGCTGACCCCGGTGATGCGCGCCGTGAAGGCCGCCGAGAAGAAGCTGTGGGAGGTCGAGACCACCAAGACCTATACCGGGCTTGCCGGCGAGCCGGCCTATAATGCCGCGATGATCGGGCTGATCCTGGGCCAGGGTTTTGCCGACCGCGCGGCCTCGGTTGCCACGCCGGGCGGGACGGGGGCGATCCGCCAGGCGCTGGAGCTGATCAAGCTGGCGGCGCCAGGCGCGAAGGTGTGGATGAGCAATCCGACCTGGCCGAACCACCCCTCGATCGTGAAATATCTGGGCATGGCTTCGGCCACCTATCGCTATTTCGACGTCGAAAGCTCGACCGTCGATGTCGAGGGGATGCTGGCGGATCTGGCGGGCGTGGCTGCGGGCGATGCGGTGCTGCTGCATGGCTGCTGCCACAACCCGACCGGGGCGAACCTGGCGCCGGCCGATTGGGACCGGGTGATTGCGGTCCTGAAAGATCGCGGCGCGGTGCCGCTGGTCGATCTGGCCTATCAGGGCTTCGGCGATGGGCTGGATGCCGATGCCGATGCCACGCGCAAAGTGGCCGCCGCCTTCCCCGAAGTGCTGATCGCGGCCTCGTGCAGCAAGAATTTCGGCATCTACCGCGAACGCACCGGCATTCTGATCGCGCTGACCAGCCCCGACCGCAAGGCGGTGGTGCAGGGCAATCTGGCCTTCCTGAACCGGCAGAATTACAGCTTCCCCCCCGATCACGGCGCCCGTCTGGTGACGATGATCCTGGAGGATGCCGCGCTGACCGCCGACTGGAAGGCCGAGCTGGAAGAGGTGCGGCAGAACATGCTGGGGCTGCGCAAGCAGCTGGCCGCCGAACTGCGCAAGGCCACGAATTCCGACCGCTTCGACTTCGTGGCCAGCCATCGCGGCATGTTCAGCCGTCTGGGCCTGACCGAGGCGCAGGTCGAAACCCTGCGCAAGGATCATGCGATCTACATGGTCGGCGACAGCCGGATCAACATTGCCGGGCTGAACGCGCAGACCGTGCCGGTCCTGGCCGCCGCGATCGCCAAGGTCATCGGCTGACACAGACCAAAGCGAAAGGGCGCGCCGGCCGGTGCGCCCCTTCCCGGTTCAGTTCCCCTGGCCCAGCACGTCCCTGAGGATCTGCTCGGCCAGATCGTCTTCGGTCATGCCCGGTTTCTGCGGGTTCGAACCGTCGAAATAGGGCACTTCCTCGGGCTGCACGAAATCGTTCGGGTTCACCGTGCCGGCGGGCGGCGCAAAGCCCTCGGGCGTGGGCGAGAAGCGGCTGGCCGGGATCTCTTTCGGCAGCGGCTTCGGTTCGACCCCTTCGTTGATCCGCACCATGACTTCGTGCCAGATCTCGGCCGGCAGACCGCCGCCGGTGACGCCGGTCAGCGGCGTGTTGTCGTCATAGCCGATCCAGACCCCCACCACGTAATCCGCGGTGAAGCCCACGAACCAGGCGTCGCGGGCCGAGTTCGTGGTGCCGGTCTTGCCCGCGGCCTCGCGCCCATCCAGCCGCGCGCGGGTGCCGGTGCCCTTCTCGATCACCTGGGTCATCATGTAGATCAGCGCATGCGAGGCGGTTTCGGTGATCACCCGCTCGCCGATGCCGCCGCCCTGGCCGAACAGCGCGGTATCCTCGCCCTTCAGCTTCAGCGCCACCAACCCGTAAGGCGTGACCGACGAGCCGCCGTTCAGGATGCCCGCATAGGCGCCGGTCATGTCGATCAGCGTCGATTCGCTGGCGCCCAGCGCCAGGGCCGGGCCATCGGCCAGATTGGTCGCGACGCCGAATTCGGTTGCGACCTTCTTCACCAGATCGCGGCCCACCAGTTCCTGGATCTTCACCGCCGGAATGTTGCGGCTTTCGGCCAGGGCCTGGGTCAGGGTGATCACGCCCTTGAACTTGCCGTCGTAATTCTTCGGCGCATAGGTGCCCGAGCCGGGGACATAGATCGACCAGGGGCTGTCATCGACATAATCCAGCGGCGAATAGCCCAGATCCATGGCGACGGCGTAGATGAAGGGCTTGAAGGCCGATCCGGTCTGCCGCAGCGCCTGGGTGGCGCGGTTGAAATCGCCCGCCATCGGCTTGTCGCGCCCGCCGACCATGGCCCGCACCGCGCCATCCGCGCTCATCACCACCACGGCGGCCTGGGCCTTGGACCCGGCCTTGACCTTGTTCTCGAACACCCAGGCCAGCGCCTCTTCGGCCTTGGCCTGCAGCTTCTGGTCCAGCGTCGTCTCGATCGTCACGTCTTCGGTCGTGTCGCGCGCCAGATAATCGGGCGTCGTCTCCATCACCCAATCGGCGAAGAAGCCGCCGGTGTTCTGCTTGGCCGCGTGGCTCAGCTCGGCCGGATGGTCCAGCGCATCCTGCGCCTCGGCATCGGTCAGATAGCCCTGGTCATGCATCAGCCCGATCACCACCGCCGCCCGGTCGCGCGCCCGCTTCATGCTTGAGGTCGGCGCATAGGTCGACGGCGCCTTCAACAGCCCCGCCAGCATCGCCGCCTCGGCCGGGGTCACATCCGCCGCCGATTTGCCGAAATAGCGCTGCGACGCCGCTTCAAAGCCGCGCGCGCCGGCGCCCAGATAGGCGCGGTTGAAGTAGATCGTCAGAATGTCCTTCTTGGAGTATTTCACCTCCATCGCCATGGCATAGGGCACTTCCTTGATCTTGCGCCACATGCCGCCGGACCGGCAGTCGGACTCGTAGGCGGCCTCGGTCTTCCATTGCGCGGAATCATAGGCGACGCCCAGGCACAGAAGCTTTGCCACCTGCTGGGTGATGGTCGAGCCGCCATTGCCCTCGAACGGGCGGCGGCCTTCCGCCAGGTTGATGCGGATGGCCGAGATGATGCCGCGCGGGCTGACGCCCA
Organism: Xinfangfangia pollutisoli; assembly: GCF_020179405.1. GTDB lineage: Bacteria > Pseudomonadota > Alphaproteobacteria > Rhodobacterales > Rhodobacteraceae > Pseudogemmobacter > Pseudogemmobacter pollutisoli. Next base: position 79,558 of record NZ_JAICBZ010000003.1, read on the forward strand.
GATGCCAGAAGAAGCGCTTGTCTTCGGTGGCCACCACCGCGTTGACCAGATGGGGCGACACGCTGTCGGCCGTCAGGTTGCTGCCGAAGGTCTCGCCGCGCCAGGCGAAGACCTGGCCGTCGCGATCAAGCAGCGTGACCGAGCCGCGGGCCCGGCCATCCAGCAGATCGTCCAGGGGCGGCAGCTTGGCATAGAAGAAGAAGACCGCGCCGGCCAGAACCAGCGCGCCCACCGCGGTGACGCGCCACAGCACGCCCCAGATCATCCGCCACAGAAACAGGAAACCCCGCATCAGGAACCCATGCTGGCGCCGCGGCGGCCGCCGGGGGGCCGGCGGCTTTTTCGGAGCCGATTTCTTTTGTGTTGCAGCAGCTTGGCCTGAATAACGCCTATCCGCCACCAGGCGCCCGCCGCCGCCTTTTCCTGTCGCCATCGCCTGTATGCCCGCCGGTTTCGTGCGTGTTCTTCTCGCGCCGGAATCTATCCTGCTTTGGGTCCGATGCGAAGACCATGCTCTGGCGATTCGCGTGTCAACTTTGCCCAAATTTTGGGCCGACGACACTGTATGCACAGTTTTTGTGCAGTATTGGCCGGCAACACCGCCTTCAGCCCTGCCCTATTCTTGTGCTGCACGCCGATTGCACGCCCTTGTGTTCAGCAAGGGCCCGCTTCCCGGGCCCGCACAAAATCAGAGGGGAAGGACGTGAAACTCATCATTGCAGCAATCAAGCCGTTCAAGCTCGACGAGGTCCGCGAAGCGCTGACCGCGATCGGCGTGCGCGGCATGATGGTGACCGAGATCAAGGGCTTCGGCAGCCAATCCGGCCATACCGAAATCTATCGCGGCGCCGAATATGCCGTGAATTTCGTGCCGAAGGTCCGGCTTGAAATCGTCGTCGCCGACGCGCTGTCCGACCAGGTGGTCGAGACCATCCGCTCGACCGCCAAGACCGACAAGATCGGCGACGGAAAGATTTTCGTCCTCGACGTGGAACATGCCGTGCGCGTGCGCACCGGCGAAACCGATGACGAAGCGCTGTAAGCGCCCTGGGGTAGAGGGGACAGAGACAAGATGAATTACCGCAACACATTTGCCGGCCTGGGCGCGCTTTCGGCCGCGCTGATGGCCAGCCTGCCCGCCTGGGCGCAGGAGGCGACCGAAGCCGCCACCGAGACCGTCACCGAAGCCGCTGCCGCGGTGGTGCCGGTCATCGACAAGGGCGACGTGGCCTGGATGATGACCTCGACCGTGCTGGTGCTGTTCATGACCGTGCCGGGCCTGGCGCTGTTCTATGGCGGCCTGGTGCGCACCAAGAACATGCTGTCGGTCCTGATGCAGACGACGCTGATCGCCGCCGTGGTGATGGTGATCTGGATCGTCTACGGCTATTCCTTCGCCTTCGGCGGCGGCACCTCGCCCTATTGGGGCGGTCTGGCCAAGATGTTCCTGGCCGGCGTGACGGTCGACAGCACCGCCGCGACCTTCTCGGAAGGCTACGTCCTGCCGGAATACCTGTTCATCGCCTTCCAGATGACCTTCGCTGCCATCACGCCGGCGCTGATCATCGGCGGCTTTGCCGAGCGGATCAAATTCTCGGCGGCGATCCTGTTCTCGGTCCTGTGGGTGACCTTCTCGTATTTCCCGGTCGCCCATATGGTCTGGGATGCCGCGGGCCTGATCTACAACTGGTCGGCGATCGACTTTGCCGGCGGCACCGTGGTGCATATCAACGCCGGTGTCGCGGCGCTGGTCGCCTCGATCATGATCGGCAAGCGTGTCGGCTACGGCAAGGACAACATGGCGCCGCATTCGATGACGCTGACCATGGTCGGGGCCTCGATGCTGTGGGTCGGCTGGTTCGGCTTCAACGTCGGCTCGAACCTGGAAGCCACGGCGGGCGCCACGCTGGCGATGATCAACACCTTCCTGGCCACGGCCGGCGCGATCATCGGCTGGTGCCTGATCGAAGTGCTGACCCGCGGCAAGGCCTCGATGCTGGGCGCGGCTTCGGGCATGGTGGCCGGCCTTGTGGCCATCACCCCGGCCTGCGGCACCACCGGTCCGGTCGGCGCCATCGTCCTGGGCTTCATCGCCGCCATCGCCTGCTACTTCTTCGTGACCACGGTGAAGCACAAGCTGGGCTATGACGACAGCCTTGACGTCTTCGGCGTGCATGGCATCGGCGGGATCATCGGCGCCATCGGCACCGGCATCCTCTGCGCCCCCTCGCTGGGCGGCACGGGCTTCATCGTCGAGGCCGGCACGATGGGCGCCCAGGTCGCTGCCCAGTTCAAGGGTGTGGTCGTGACCATCCTGTGGTCGGGCGTCGTCTCGGTGATCGCCCTGTTCATCGTCAAGGCCCTGACCGGGTTGCGCGTCAAGGAAGATGCCGAACGCGAAGGCCTGGACCTGACCTCGCATGGCGAGCGCGCCTACAACTACTGATCGCAAGCTTCGCCGGGACGGTCCTCCCCCGTCCCGGCACCTCGGCGCCGGCACAGCGGTTCTCCTCCCCCGCCCGCCGGTTGCACAGAAGAACGGCCCGTGTCGCAGGACACGGGCCGTTTCTTTTGCCTTGCGCAGGGAAAGCGCCGGGTCAGACCCTTTTCAGATCCTCGATCAGCGCATCCACATCGCCGCGGCGCTTGTCCAGCATGGCGCCGATCTCGGTGCGTTCCGAGGCCAGCATGTTCACGCCTTCGATGATGATGTTGAAGAACAGGCTCTTGCCCGCCTTGTCGCTGACATGCCAGCGCACCTCGAACGGGCTTTCGCCCTTCAGATAGGCGGTCGAGATCACCTCGGAATAGCTTTTCAGCGGCCGCGCATCGTTGACCTCGATCTTGCCGCCAATGAATTCGCGGAAGCGCCGGCCGTATTTGCGGCTGATATAGCCCTGGAAGGCCTTGGTGAAGGCGGTCATCTGCGCCGGGCTTGCCGAACGCGCGGCCACGCCCAGGGCGGACCGGGCAATGGTCGGCACATCGGCATAGCGCACGAAGACCTGCTCGAAGGCGGGGTACATCTGCTTTTCGGACTTGCCCGAGCTGATCACCGCATTCACCTCGGCGACCACCTTGTCGATCAGGGCACGGGCCTGATCGGTGTTCAGGGCGGCGGCGGGCAGGGCGCCGAACGCGGCCGCGGCGGCGAAGCCTGCGCCGACAAAGGCCCGACGGGAGAGCATGGGATTACTGGCCATAGGGATCCTCGTAGGGGTCGATGAAACCGTCGCCACCGCCGGCCGCGCCGCCTTCAGATCCAGGCTCGGCCTGGCCCAGTTCGAAGCGGCGATTCTGCAGATAAAGAAGGCGCGCCTGCGCGTAGCTGTCAGCGCTTTCATATAGAATCGAATCCACCGTATTTGAATAACGGTAGCGATCATTAAGCCGTGAAAGCGCCTTCACCACGGTCATCGCCGTGGCATCGTCATCCTTGAACACCGAATTCAGCGGGTCGAAGGCGATATCGACCACCGTGCCCACCGCATCGCGCGCGGTCGAGGGGCCGAAGACCGGCAATTCGACATAGGGCCCTTCGCCCACGCCCCAGACATGCAGCGTCTCGCCGAAATCGGTCTTGGCATCGGGGATGCCCGCATCGTCGGCCACGTCGAACAGCCCGCCAATGCCGAAGACCACATTCACCGCAAAGCGCGCGGCCGTGCTTCCGGCATCCTGAATATTGCCTTGCAACAGATGGTTGGCGAAAATCCCGGGCTGCGACAGCGTATCGGCGACGTTCGACACGCTTTGCCGCACCGGCTCGGGCACGACCGTGCCATAGACCTTGGAGACCGGCCGCACCGCGACCGTATCCAGCCCCTTGTTCAGCCCATGCACGGCCCGGTTCGCAGGTTCCAGCGGATCATAGATCCCTTGCGAGCTGGTGCCCCCCGCGCAGGCCGCCAGCACCAGCGGCAGCGCCAGAAGCGCCGCATGTCCAGAACCGGGTTTGCACCGTACCGACCTTGCCGCGCCCATCCGCATCATCCTGCCTTGCCCGTCCCGCCTGGGTCCCATGCCGCGCCCTGCGCTGCAGCTGCAGCAACGCCCGGCAGCAAGCCTTACGGCTTGCCTTATCGTCTGACAACCGCCATTCGTAGAGCCATATCCGGGACGGCAAGGATCGGCCTGAAAATGACATTTGAGACACGGCACGACGGGGCCCGCGGCCGATCGGAACTGACAGCGGCCCGCCGCCTGTCGCGCATGGCCTTTCTGTCGGCCTTCCTGTTTTCGGTCTTCGTCAACCTGCTGATGCTGACCGCGCCGATCTACATGATGCAGGTCTATGACCGGGTGCTTGTGTCGCGATCCGAGCCCACGCTGGTTGCGCTGACCCTGCTGATGGCCTTCCTGTTCCTGATCATGGGGCTTCTCGACAATGTCCGCGCGCGCGTCCTGGCGCGGATCGGCCTGCGCTTTCAAGAGGCGCTGGATGGCCGTGTCCTGTCGGCCGCCTTCCGCCGGCTGACCGTGGCCCCGCGCGACACCAACGCGCTTTCCGCCCAGCGCGATCTGGATTCGGTGGCACGGCTTTGGACCTCGCCGCTGCTGGTCGCGCTGATGGACCTGCCCTGGGCGCCGTTCTTTGCCGCGGGCCTGTTCGTCTTCGATGTCTGGATGGGGGTTCTGGCCCTGGCCGGCGCGGCGCTGCTGTTCCTGTTCACCCTGGCCAATCAGGCGATGACCGAGGCGCGGCTGAACCAGGCCACGCTGTCGGGCCTGGCGGCCGACCGGCAGGCCGAGAACCTGAAATCGGAATCCGAGCTGATCCGCGCCCTGGGCATGACCGGCCACGCCTTCGCCCGCTGGCAGCAGCTGCGCGCCAGGGCGCAGGTCCAGGCCGCCGGCGCCACCGACACCGCCTCGGCCTTCGCCTCGCTGTCGCGCACTTTCCGGCTGTTCCTGCAATCGGCGATGCTGGGCCTGGGCGCCTGGCTGGTCCTGCATGGCGACCTGTCGCCCGGCGCGATGATCGCGGGCTCGGTGCTGATGGGCCGCGCCCTGCAGCCGATCGAGATTGCCGTGTCGCAATGGTCGGTGCTGACCCGCGCCCGGGCCGCGCGCGACCGGCTGTCGCAGCTTCTGTCCGACATGCCGCCCGAACCCGTCCGCACCGCCCTGCCGCGCCCCGCCGCCCGGCTGGAGGCCCAGGGCCTGGTCGTGGTCCCCCCGGGCGAGACGCAGCCCACGCTGCGGGGCGTCTCGTTCACGCTGATGCCGGGCCAGGCGATGGGGGTGATCGGCGCCTCGGGCTCGGGCAAATCGACGCTGGCGCGCGCGCTGATCGGGCTGTGGCGGCCCTCGGCCGGGCGGGTACGGTTGGATGGCGCCACGCTGGACCAATACGATCCCGACGTGCTGGGCAGCTATATCGGCTATCTGCCGCAGCGGGTGACGCTGTTCGACGGCACGATCGCCGAGAACATCGCCCGGCTCGATGGCCAGGCCGATCCGGCCCGCATCGTCGAGGCGGCGAAGAAGGCCGCCGTGCATGAGATGATCCTGCAACTGCCGCAGGGCTATGACACGCCGGTTTCCACCATGGGCGGGCGGCTGTCGGGCGGGCAGATCCAGCGCGTCGGCCTGGCGCGCGCCTTCTATGGCGATCCGGTGATCCTGATCCTGGACGAGCCGAATTCGAACCTGGACAATGAAGGCTCGCTGGCGCTGAACCAGGCGATCCGCGCCGCCAAGGCCGAAGGGCGGGCCGTGCTGATCATGGCGCATCGCCCCGCGGCCATTCAGGAATGCGATCTGCTGATGGTGCTGAAGGACGGGCTGGTCCAGGCCCAGGGCCCGCGCGAGAAGGTGCTGCGCGAGACGGTGAAGAACGCGGGCGAGATCACCCGCTCCAGCGCCCCGGGAGGCGTGTCATGAGCGAGGCCGACAAAAGCCGCCCCGATGCCGCACAAGCCGATGCGATGCCCGAACCGCAGCCCGTGCCGCCCGGCGCGGTGCATCTGGGCTTTGGCGCCGGCATGGGCGCGATCGGGCCCGGAATGGCGACCGGGCCGACCGTCGGCCTTCCCGCACAACCGCAGCCGCAACCCCAGCCGCAGCCGGGCCCCGCCGCGCCCGCCCAGGCGCAGCCGGCCCCGCCCGCCACCGCCGCCGCGCCTGCCGCCGATCCCGCCCCGCCCCGCGACCTGCCGCGCGACCTTCCGGTGCCGGTGCCGCCCCTGCCCGCCCCGCGGCCAGGCCCGCGTTTCGATGCCGTCAGCGCCGATGCACCCGGCGGCGGCCGGCCCGCCTGGTCATCGCGCGGCCCGCTGATCCAGGGCTTCCTGGCGCTGATCGTCCTGGTCTTCGGCTTCGGTCTTTGGGCCAGCCTTGCCTCGATCTCGGGCGCGGTCGTCGCCTCGGGCCGTGTCGAGGTCGAGCAGAACCGCCAGGTCGTGCAGCATCCCGATGGCGGCGTGGTCAAAGAGATCGCGGTGGTCGAAGGCCAGACCGTCGCCGCCGGCGACGTGCTGATCCGACTGGACGGCGCGCAGATCCGCTCGGAATACGCGATCGCCGATGGCACGCTTAGCGAATTGCGCGCCCGCAAGGCCCGGCTGCAGGCCGAACGCGACGGCGCCGCCGCCATCGACTTTCCCGCCGATCTTCTGGCCGATGCCGCCGCCCGCCCCGAAGTGGCCGAACAGGTCGAGGGCCAGGCGAAACTGTTCGACGCCCGGGCCGACACCTCGGCCCGCGAAGCCGAACAGCTGGGCCAGCGCATCGAACAGATCCACTCGCAGATCGAAGGGATCGACGCGCAATCCGAAGCGCTGAAGACCCAGCTTTCGCTGATCCGCGAGGAACTGGCCAATCAGCAATCGCTGCTGGACAAGGGGCTTGCCCAGGCCTCGGCCGTGCTGGCCCTGCAGCGCGAAGAGGCGCGGCTTCAGGGCCTGGTCGGCGATCTGGCCTCGCAGCGCGCCGAGGCGGAAGAGCGCATCACCGAAAACCAGGTGCAGATCGGCCGTATCGCCGTGGTGCGCCGGGAAGAGGCGACCAGCGAATTGCGCGATCTGGGCGCGCAGGAACTGGAACTGGCCGAAAAGCGCCGCGCCCTGGCCGAGGAAATCGCAAGGCTGGATATCCGCGCCCCGGTCTCGGGGGTGGTGCTGGGTCTGGCCGTCACCACGCCGCAATCGGTGGTCCGCCCGGCCGATCCGCTGCTGTATATCGTGCCGCAGGACCGGCCGCTGCTGATCTCGGCCCAGGTGCCGCCGATCCATATCGACGAGATCCATGTCGGCCAGGGGGTGGAACTGGTGTTCTCGGCCTTCTCGTCGCGCACGACGCCGCATCTGCAGGGCCGGATCAGCATGGTCTCGGCCGATGCCTTCACCGACCAGACCACCCATGCGTCCTTCTACCGGATCGAGGTCATGCTGCAGCAAGGCGAGGTCGACAAGCTGGGGGGCATGACGCTGCTGCCCGGCATGCCGGTCGAGGCCTTCATCCAGACCGAGGCGCGCTCGCCCGCGGCCTATCTGCTGAAGCCCTTCACTGATTACTTCAATCTCGCCTTCCGCGAGAACTGACCCCGCCGGCATCGGGCGCGCGTCCCGCCGCCTTGCCCTGCCCCGCACCGGCCGTTAGGGTCGCGGCGCATCTGAACCAGGAGAACGCCATGTCGATCGAATCCCGCCTTGAACAGCTTGGCGTCACCCTGCCCGCCGCCCCGGCCCCGGCGGCGAATTACGTGCCCTTCGTCATCACCGGCAATCTGGTGCATATCTCGGGCCAGATCAGCCAGAATGCCGATGGGCTGATCAAGGGCAAGCTGGGCGTCGATGTCACGGTCGAGCAGGGCGCCGAAGCGGCGAAATGCTGCGCACTGTCGCTGCTGGCGCAGCTGAAGGCGGCCTGCGGCGGCGATCTGTCGCGCGTGGTGCGGGCGGTCAAGCTGACCGGCTTCGTCAACTCGGCCCCCGATTTCACCGACCAGCCCAAGGTGATCAACGGCGCCTCGGATTTCCTGGTCGCCGCCCTGGGCGATGCCGGCCGCCATGCCCGCTCGGCCGTCTCGGCCGGATCGCTGCCGCTGGGCGTCGCGGTTGAAATCGACGCGATCTTCGAAATCCGCTGAGCCCTGCCATGACCGCCCCCCGTCCGGCCCTGCCCGGCGCCTTCCTGCGCCTTCCCATCGCGCATCGCGCCCTGCATGACCGGGCGGCGGGGCGGATCGAGAATTCCCCTGCCGCGATCCGCGCCGCGATCGCGCATGGCTATGCGATCGAGATCGACCTGCAATTGTCGAAAGACGGCGTGGCCATGGTGTTCCATGACGACCAGCTTGACCGGCTGACCGCCGAACAGGGGTTTGTCCGCAGCCGCACCGCGGCCGAACTGGGCCAAATCGCCCTGACCGGCGGGACTGACACGATCCCGAGTTTCGCCGAAGTGCTGGATCTGGTCGCGGGCCGGGTGCCCTTACTGGTCGAGATCAAGGACCAGTCGCTGATGATGGGCCCGACCGATGGCAGGCTGGAAGCGGCCACGGCCGAAGCGCTGAAGGGCTACAAAGGCGATGTGGCGGTGATGTCCTTCAACCCCGCCGCGATCCATCACATGGCGCGCCTTGCGCCCGATCTGCCGCGCGGCCTGACCACCGCCGCCTATGATGCGGAAAGCTGGGCACCGATGCCCGAGGACATGTGCGCCCATTTCCGCGCCATCCCCGATTACGACGCGACCGGATCAAGCTTCATCAGCCACGAGGCCGCCGATCTGCCCCACCGCCCGCGCGTGGCCGAGTTGAAAGCCAAAGGTGCTGCGATCCTGTGCTGGACGATCCGTTCCGCGCAGGAAGAGGCCGCGGCGCGGGCGATTGCCGCGAATGTGACCTTCGAGGGCTATCTCTCGGCCCTGCCCGCTTGACGGCCCGGCGCTTCGCGCCCAGCTTCATCCGGGCTGACGACGCGGCGCGCCGCCCCAGAATGCCCGAGACATGGCCGAGATACAGCTTCACGACAGCCTGACCGAGATCGACGCCCGGGTCTGGGATGCGCTGGCCGCGCCCGAACAGGCGACCGGCCGGCCGCTGGACCCGTTCACCACCCATCGCTTCCTGGCCGCGCTCGACCGCTCGGGCTCGACCGGGCAAGGCACGGGCTGGCTGCCGAAGCCGCTGATCCTGCAGGAAAACGGCCAGCCGCTGGCCGCGCTGCCGCTTTATGCCAAGACCCATAGCCAGGGCGAATACATCTTCGATTTCGGCTGGGCCGAGGCGTTCGAGCGCGCGGGCGGGCGCTACTATCCAAAGCTGCAGGTCGCCGTTCCGTTCACCCCCGCGACCGGCCGCCGCTTTCTGGGCCCGCCCGAGCACCGCGCGGCCCTGGCCCAGACCGCCATCGGCCTGACCCGCGCCAATGCGCTGTCCTCGCTGCACATCACCTTCTGCACCGCCGACGAGGCCGCGGCGCTGGCCGGCCAGGACGGGCTGATGCATCGCGTCAGCCAGCAGTTCCACTGGCTGAACCGCGGCTATGCCAGCTTCGACGATTTCCTGGCCGACCTGTCCAGCCGCAAGCGCAAGATGATCCGCAAGGAACGCGACACCGCCCGCGCCGCCGGGCTGACGATCCGCGCCCTGACCGGCGACCGGATCGAGCCGCAGCACTGGCAGGCCTTCTGGCGCTTCTATCAGGACACCGGCAGCCGCAAATGGGGCCGCCCCTATCTGACCCGCGCCGCCTTCACCGCGTTTCATGACACGATGCGCGACGACATGCTGCTGGTCCTGGCCTTCAACGGCGACCGTCCCGTCGCGGGCGCCCTGAACTTCATCGGCCGCGACACGCTTTACGGCCGCTACTGGGGCGCGGTCGAGGATCATCCCTGCCTGCATTTCGAACTGTGCTACTATCAGGCCATCGACTGGGCCATCGCCAACGGGCTGCAAAGGGTCGAGGCCGGGGCGCAGGGCGAACACAAGCTGGCCCGCGGCTATCTGCCCGCGGAAACCCATTCGCTGCACTGGATCGCCGATCCCGGCTTCCGCCGCGCCGTGGCCGATTACCTGGCCCAGGAACGCGCCGCGGTGGATGAAGAGATCGAAATCCTCACCGCCTATGGCCCGTTCCGGCGCATCGCGCAGGACTAAGGCCAAGCGGGGTTTTGCCCGGCGCCCGGCAGGCGTAGGGTCGCGAAAAACCCTGATGAGGCCTTTGAGTCGATGCTGACCTTCTACACCAACCCGATGTCGCGCGGCCGGATCGCCCGGTTCATGCTGGAAGAGATCGGCCAGCCCTATGAAACGGTGTTCCTGGATTTCGGCCCGCAGATGCAGACGCCCGAATACCGCGCGATCAACCCGATGGGCAAAGTGCCGGCGCTGGTGCATGACGGGCATGTCGTCACCGAAGCGGCGGCGATCTGCACCTATCTGGCGATGACCTTCCCGGAAAAGGGCCTGATGGCCGATGACAAGGCCGCCTTCTTCCGCTGGATGTTCTTTGGCGCGGGCCCGCTGGAACAAGCGGTCGTCAACAATTCCTTCGGCTGGGTGCCGAAGACCCCGCAGGATTCCGGCCGCACCGGCTATGGCAGTCTTGACCGGGTCAGCCTCAGCCTGACCCAGCATCTCAGCAAGCACGCCTATTTCGCCGATGACCGTTTCACCGCCGTCGATGTCTATGTCGGCAGCCAGATCGGCTGGGGCCTGCGCTTCGGAACCCTTCCGGCCAATGACACGTTGACCCGCTACTGGGACCGGATCCGGTCCCGCCCGGCGCTGGCGGCCGCCAATGCCAAGGATGATGCCGCCCTGCCCCCGAAGGAGTGACCATGCCCGCACCGTCTCTGACGCAAGACGACCGCGCCCGCCTTCTGCCCGCCCTGGGCGAGACCGGCTGGCAGGCCGTGCCCGACCGTGACGCCATTCGCAAGATCTGGAAGTTCCGCAGCTTTTCCGAAGCCTGGGGCTTCATGTCCCGCAGCGCCCTGAAGGCCGAGGCGCTGAACCATCACCCGGAATGGACCAATGTCTACAATGTGGTGGATGTGACGCTGTCCACCCATTCGGCCAGTGGCCTGACGCAGCTGGACATCGACCTTGCCAAGGCGATGGACCGCTTCGCGGGCCCGGCCGAGACGCAAACCGATCACGGCGCGCCGATCGCCTGCCTGTGCGGCCAGCCCCAGAAGGGCTGACCGCCGTTGCCCGGCCCCGGGGCTGGATCGCCCCCGGGGCCGGGTCGCAAGCCGTCAGATCTGGCCAAGCAGCGTCTCGCCGCCCGAAATCTCGCACTGGCCGGCGTTTTCCTCGATGTTCAGCTGTTGCACCACGCCATCCACCGCATAAAGCGCATAGCGCAGCGAGCGGCCATACAGCCCCGCCTGCGGCCGGTCGAATTCCATCCCGATCGCCTTGGTGAATTCCGAACCCGCATCGCCCAGCATGGTGATGCCCGCCTTGGTGGCGCCCGTCGCCTCGCCCCAGGCCTTCATCACGAAAGGATCGTTGACCGAGACGCAGACGATCTCGTCCACGCCCTTGGCGCGGAACTTGTCGGCATTGCGGGCAAAGCTGGGCACATGGGCGGTGCTGCAGGTGCCGGTATAGGCGCCGGGCAGGCCGAAGATCACAACTTTGCGGCCCTTGGTCAGCGCCGCCATGCTGACGCCTTCCGGCCCCGCCTCGCCCATGCGCAGCAGCGTGGCATCCGGCAGCGTCGCCCCTTTGGTCAATTTCGTCATCTTTCCGTCCTCGCGCGTTGAACCTGTCTGCGCTCAGGTTATAGGGTCGCGGCCGGACAATGCCAGAGGGGGACGCCATGCGCATCGTGATCGTCGGGGCCGGACAGGCAGGGGCGGCGCTTGCCGCAAAGCTGCGCGCCCTGGGCCATCAGGGCCCGGTCACCCTGCTGGGCGCGGAGGCCGCCCCGCCCTATCAGCGCCCGCCCTTGTCGAAGGCCTATCTTCTGGGCGAGATGGAGGAGGAACGGCTTTGGCTGCGCGCGCCGGATTTCTGGGCCGAGCAGGACATCACCCTGAAACTGGGCCAGCCGGTCAGCGGGATCGACCCGGCCGCCAGGACCGTGACCGTCGGCGCCGAGACGCTGGCCTATGACGCGCTGGCGCTGACCACCGGCTCGGCGCCCCGCCGCCTGCCCGCCGCGATCGGCGGCGACCTGGACGGCGTCTATTGCGTGCGCGGTCTGGCCGATGTCGATGCGATGCGGGCCGAATTCGCCCTGGGCAAGCGCGTGGTGATCGTGGGCGGCGGCTATATCGGGCTGGAAGCGGCGGCGGTGGCGGCGAAGCTGGGCTTGCAGGCCACGGTCCTGGAAATGGCGCCGCGCATCCTGCAGAGGGTCGCCGCCCCCGAAACCTCGGATTACGTGCGCGCCCTGCATCAGCGCCAGGGCGTGACGATCCGCGAGGCGACGGGTCTGACCCGGCTGCTGGGTGACACGCGCGTCACCGGCGTCGCGCTCAGCGATGGCAGCATGCTGCCGGCCGATTTCGTCATCGTGGGCGTCGGCATCACCCCCAACACCGCGCTTGCCGAAGCGGCGGGGCTGGCGCTCGACAACGGTATCGCCGTGGACGAGATGGGCCGCACCTCGGACCCGGCGATCTGGTCGGCCGGCGATTGCGCCTCGTTCCCCTATCAGGGCCGCCGCATCCGGCTGGAATCGGTCGGCAATGCCATCGACCAGGCCGAGGCGGTGGCGGCCAATATCCTGGGCGCCGGCGCGCCCTATCGGGCAAAGCCCTGGTTCTGGTCGGATCAGTTCGACCTGAAACTGCAGATCGCCGGGCTGAATGCAGGCTATGACCGGGTGGTCAGCCGCGGCGGCGAAGGCGGGGCGGCGTCGTTCTGGTATTATCAGGGCGAGAGGCTGCTGGCGGTCGATGCAATGAACGATCCGCGCGCCTATATGGTCGGCAAGCGGCTGATCGAGGCAGGCAAAAGCCCCGCACCCGAGGCGCTGGCCGCGGCCGAAGACCTGAAGGTGCTGCTGAAATGAGAATCATCGGCGGCGCCCGCCGCGGCTTGCTGCTGGCCGAGGTCGGCGAAGGCGATCCGGCCGCGCATCTGCGCCCCACCTCGGACCGGGTGCGCGAGGCGATCTTCAACCTCTTGATCAACGGCGGCTATCCCGATGTGCTGACCGGCGCGCGGGTGCTGGATCTGTTCGCCGGCACCGGCGCCTTGGGGCTGGAGGCGCTGTCGCGCGGCGCGGCGCGGGTGGCTTTCGTCGACGATGGCGCCAAGGCGCGGGCGCTGTTGCGCGCCAATATCGAGAAGATGCAGGCCATGGGCACCACCGATGTCTGGCGCCGCGACGCCACCCGCCTGGGCGAAAATCGCGGCGCGCCCTATGGGCTTGTGTTTCTGGACCCGCCCTATCACAAGGGCCTGGGCGAAGCCGCCCTGGCCTCGGCCCGGGCCGGCGGCTGGCTGGCCCCCGGCGCGATGGTCGTCTGGGAAGACGGTGCAGCCCCCGCTCCTCCGGCCGGGTTCGACCCGCTGGACCAACGCAAATATGGCGATACCGTCGTCACCCTGTTGAAAGCCCCTGCATGACGCCTCCGCAAGCCGTTCTGTTCGATTGCGACGGGGTGATCGTCGACAGCGAAGGCCCGACGTTCGATCTGCTGATCCAGGATCTTGCCCTGCACGGGCTGCACCTGACCCGCCACCAGCTGGAAAGCGACTATATCGGCGGCACGATTGAAAGCGTGGCGCAGAAGGTGCGCGCCGGTGGCACAGCGCTGCCCGAGGATTGGGTCGCGCGTTTCTATGACCAGATGTATGCCCTGCTGGCCGAAGGCATTGCGCTGGTGCCGGGCGTGGTTCAGGTCTTCGACGCGCTGGATGCGGCAGGCATTCCCTATGCGGTCGGCTCGAACGGCACGCCGCACAAGATGCAGATCACCCTGGGCCAGCACGGGCTGATCCCGCGCTTTCGCGCCGTTCTGTCGGGCCAGGCGATCGGCAAGCCGAAACCCGCGCCCGATCTGTATTTCGCCGCCGCCGCCGCCTGTGGCGCCGACCCGGACCGCTGCGTGGTGATCGAAGACAGCCCCTCGGGCGCCCGCGCCGCGCTGGCCGCCGGCATCCCCTGCCTTGGCTTCGCGGCCCAGGGCCCCGATGCGCCCCCCGCCCGCCGGCTGACCGCGCTGGGCGTACCGCTGTTCTCGGGCATGGACGAATTGCCCGGGCTTCTGGGGCTTTAACCCCGCCTTCCCCCGCGCAGATCAGATGACGCGGCGTTGCGGATGACTTCCGCGCCGGCCCACGGCAGGATCGGCGCAAGGGAGAATGCCATGACCAGCCACAGCCACCTTCTGTCCCCGATCACGCTGTCGGGCGTGACCCTGCGCAACCGGGCCCTGATGGGGTCGATGCATACCGGGCTGGAGGAAACCGGCGACTGGTCGCGCGTCGCCGCCTTCTATGCCGCGCGCGCCCGCGGCGGGGCCGGGCTGATCGTCACCGGCGGCATGGCGCCCAATCGCGAAGGCGGCGTCTTTCCCGGCGCGGCGGGGCTGTTCTCGGAAAAGGACATCGCCCATCACCGCCAGGTCACCGATGCCGTCCATGCCGAAGGCGGCCATATCGCGATGCAGATCCTGCATGCCGGCCGCTATGCCTATTCGCCCGATTGCGTCGCGCCGTCGCCGATCAAATCGCCGATCTCGCCCTTTCCGCCCCGGGACCTGGACGAAGCAGGGATCGAGAAGCAGATCGCCGATATCGCCACTGCCGCCGCCCGCGCCGTCGAAGCCGGCTATGACGGGGTCGAGGTCATGGGGTCCGAAGGCTATTTCCTGAACCAGTTCCTGGTGGCCCATACCAACCGCCGCACCGACGCCTGGGGCGGGTCTTATGAAAACCGCATGCGCCTGCCGGTCGAGGTGGTGCGCCGCGTGCGGGCCGCGCTTGGCCCCGACAAGGTGCTGATCTACCGCATCTCGCTGATCGACCTGGTCCCCGACGGATCGACCTGGGACGAGGTGATCACCCTGGCCCGCGCGATCGAGGCCGCCGGGGCCAGCGTCCTGAATACCGGCATCGGCTGGCACGAGGCGCGGGTGCCCACCATCGCCACGTCGGTGCCGCGCGCGGGCTTTGCCGATCTGACCGCGCGGCTGCGGCCCGAGGTGACGATCCCGGTCATCGCCTCGAACCGGATCAACGCGCCGGATGTGGCCGAAGACCTGCTGGCGTGCGGCATGGCCGATATGGTGTCGATGGCGCGGCCCTGGCTGGCCGACCCCGATTTTATCGCCAAGACCGCGGCGGGCCGCGCCCAGGACATCGCGCCCTGCATCGCCTGCAACCAGGCCTGCCTGGACCACACCTTCTCGGGCAAGCTGACCTCTTGCCTCGTCAACCCCCGCGCCTGCCATGAAACCGAACTGACCCTTGCCCCGGCCGCGAAGGCGAAGCGCATCGCCGTGGTCGGCGCCGGCCCCGCCGGCATGACGGCCGCGATCACCGCGGCGCAGCGCGGCCATGCCGTCACCCTGTTCGAAGCCGCGCCCCGGCCCGGCGGGCAATTGCATCTGGCGGCCTCGATCCCCGGCAAAGAGGAATTCAAGGGCCTGATCGACTGGTTCACGGGCCAGCTGACCCACCCGAACATCACCCTGCGCCTGGGCGAAGCGGCCAGCGCGGAAAGCCTGCAAGCCTATGACGAGGTGATCCTGTCGACCGGCGTCACCCCGCGCGACCCGGGCATCCCGGCCGAGCCGGGCGCCCATGTGCTCAGCTATGTCGAGGTGCTGCAAGGCGCGCCGGTGGGCCCGCGCGTGGCGCTGATCGGGGCGGGCGGGATCGGCTTTGACGTGGCCGAATTCCTGGCCGAAGCCGGGCCCAGCCCGACGCTGGACCTGGCGGCCTGGCGCCGCGAATGGGGGGTCACGCCGCCCTGGCTGGCGCGCGGCGGCCTGGCCCGGCCGCAGCCCGAGGCGCCGGCGCGGCAGATCTGGCTGTTGCAGCGCAAGCCCGAGAAACCGGGCCGCAAGCTGGGCAAGACCACCGGCTGGATCCACCGTGCCACGCTGGCCGCCAAGGGGGTGCAGATGCTGGGCGGGGTCAGCTATGACCGGATCACCCCCCAAGGCCTGTGGATCACCAGCGGCGACGCGCCCGAACTGCTGCCGGTTGACACGGTCGTTCTCTGCGCCGGCCAGACCCCGGCCCGAAGCCTGTCCGACCAGCTGGACCGCGCAGGCCTTGCCCATCACCGGATCGGCGGCGCCGATGTCGCGGCGGAACTGGATGCCAAACGCGCGATCGACCAGGCGATGCGGCTGGCGGCGGCCATGTAAGCCTCGGGGCAAGCCGCGGGGCAAGACGCGGGGCCCCGGGGAACCTGCATCTGCCGCTCAGCGTTTCCTTGCCATCAACGATCCCCGGTATTACCCCGGATAGAACAAAGCCTTGCCGCGGTTCTGCCCGATTCCCCGGGCATTCAGGGCGGTGACGGCGTATCTGCTGCCGCCATTTTGCTGCCAAGGGGAAGAGAATGGACCGACTGACCGAAATGGAGGCTTTTGCCACGGTGGTTGACCAGGGCGGCTTCACCGACGCAGCAAAGAAGATGGGCATCTCGAAATCCGCGGTTTCGAAACATGTCTCGGCGCTGGAAGCGCGGCTGGGCGCGCGGCTTTTGAACCGTACCACCCGCCGCGTCTCGCCCACCGAGATCGGCCTGGCCTATTACGACCGCGCCCGCCGCGTGCTGAACGACGCGGGCGAGGCGGATGCGCTGGTCACCTCGATGCAATCGGCGCCCTCGGGGCTGTTGCGCATCTCGGTCGCCACCGATTTCGGGGTGAACCTGCTGTCGCCGATCCTGGGGGATTTCCTGCTGGAATATCCCGAAATCACCGTGAACATGGTGCTGAACAACCGCTATGTGGAACTGATCAGCGAAGGCTTTGACATGGCGATCCGGGTGGGAGAGCTGGAAGACAGCAGCCTGCGCGCCCGCAAGCTGACCGAAACCACCAAGCGGATGATCGGCGCGCCGGACTATTTCCAGAAATTCGGCCGGCCGATGAAGATCGACGATCTGAACGACCACAAGCTTCTGCATTATTCGAACCAGGCCAATGGCAATGTCTGGAAGATCACCGCGCCCTCGGGCGAAAAGCGCCAGGTCCGCTCGAATGGCTGGCTGACGGTGAATGACGGCCAGTCGCTGCTGAATGCCGCCATTGCCGGGCTGGGCATCGCCTTCCTGCCCTCGTTCCTTTACGCTGATGCGATGCGCAAGGGCCAGGTGGAAGAGGCGATTCCGGGCCTGCCGGTCGAGGTTCTGGGCATTTACGCGGTCTATCCGCCGGGCCGGTTCACCCAGCCCAAAGTGCGCGCCTTCATCGACTTCCTGGCCCGCCGCTTCATCGACAAAGGGCCCGACAACTGGTGATCGCGCCCCGGGCGTAGCAGATTTTAGCTGAAAATCCGCGCGCTTACGGCGCAGGCACCGCCTCGACCCGGCGATTGGACCGCCGGCCCTCTTCGGTCAGATTGGTGTCGCGCGGCGCCAGCGGGCCCACGCCGTCTGCCGAAATCTGGCCCGCCGCCACGCCATAATCCTTGATCAGCGTCTCGCGCACCGCCTCGGCCCGCCGCTTCGACAGCGCCACATTGGCCGACAGCCCGCCCGAGGCATCGCTATGCCCGACCAGCGCCAGGCTGCGCGCCGGATCGGCCGCCAGCCAGGCCGCCAGATCGCGCAACGAGGCGTAATCGCCCGGCTCCAGCGTGGCCGAGCCCGATCCGAAGACCAGATCTTCCAGAACGACCGGCAGACCGGCCTCCAGCCGCGGCAGCGGCGCGGCCGCCACCGGGGCGTCGCCCGGGCCCGCCACAGGCGCGATCGGCGCAGGCGGCGCAACCGGCGCGACAGGGGCCACAGGATCAGCCGGATCGGCACCCGGATCGGCACCCGGATCGGGCAGGTCGCTGCCCGGCAGGGCCGGCAGCGGCTCGGCCCCGACGCGGATCACCTGCACGAAAGCCGTATCGCCCGCGCGGCTGACCAGCAGGCTCAGCACTTCATCCGGGCCGCGCCGGGCGGCAAGAAAGCTGAAATCGCCCAGATCGACATGCATCCCCGGCTCGGCCATCACCTCGGTCGCGAAACGAAAATCGAAGCCGCCGCAAACCCGCGCGACACAGTCGAAGACCACGCGATAGCCGGCCGCCTCGATCTGCGCGCGCAGCGGCGCCAGCACATCCAGAAGCGAGGCGCCCGGCGCCTTCAGCCGATAGGCGCGGCGATCCACCATCCCCTCGACCTTGTCGCTGGGCAGCGCCCCGGCGGCAAAGGGCCCGACCGGCAGCGCATAGGCGGCATGTTCGGCCGGTTCGGTCGCGACCGACAGGACCGGGAAGGGAAAGTCCAGCTGCCAGCCCTGCGCAGCCAGGGCCGAGCCCTGGGCCAGCCCGGCCGCCACCAGCCAGGGCGCCAGACGGCGCAGCCAGCGCCCTTGGGCGCCCAGCACGGCAAGTCGGTGTCGCATCGGCAGGGCAGAACCTTTCATCATCTTCTGGCGCGATAATGATAGGCCGCGACGGGCTCCATCCCCAGGCGGTCATACAGCGCCCGGGCGGCGTCATTCCGCTTGGTCACCACCAGAGACAGCCGTTCCGCCCCCGTCTCGGCCGCCCAGTTCGCCGCGGCGCGCAGAAGATGGCCGCCCAGCCCCTTGCGCCGCTGCGCCGGATCCACCTCGACCGCATGGACCATGGCCTCGCGCCCCGTCGCGCCATCGGCACAGGCCACGAAGGCCATGCCGGCCGGCCGGTCGTCGATCCGGCCCAGGATCGCGGCCTTCGGTCCGGTGACCCGGTCCATCACCGCCAGCCGTTCCGGGCCGATCCCGCCTTCGGCCCAAAGCGCGGCCGCCGCCGCCAAAGGCGGCCAGTGCGGGAAGGCGGTCAGAAAGGGCAGATCACCCTGCAGACGCGCCACCGGCGCCGCATAGGCGATCACCGGATCGACAAGCGCATGGCCCCGCGCCGCCAGAGCCGCATCCAGCGCCTCTTCGCCCGGGCGGATCAGGAACAGCGGCGCATCCATCGCCGCCTCGGCCGCATCCAGCGCGGCGTCGTCCCATGCGCCCTCGGCCGTCGCAGCCGAGACCCGCTTGCCGCCCCCCGCCCCGTCGCGCAGGGCAAAGGGCCCGACCTGCCAGCGCCGCGCCGGCGGCCAGGTCGCCTCCATCGCGGAAAAGAACCAGCCGCTCATCCGAACAGCGCCATCAGCCGCTGCATCGCCGCATCCAGCCGGGCCGGATCGCTGCCACGGATCACCAGATTGGTGCCATAGACCCCGTTCTGGCTGAACGGATAGGACCCCATCGACAGATCGGGGAAAGCCTGCGCCAGCGCGCCGAACTCGGCCGCGATCTCGCCCTCGCCGCGCATCACCCGCAAGGACTGGCTCAAGAGCGGCGCCCCGCCGGTCAGCCCGGGCAGGACCGAGGCCAGCATCGCCTCGAATATCGTCGGCACGCCCGCCATCACATGGACATTGCCCAGCGTGAAACCGGGCGCAACCGAGATCGGGTTGTCGATCAGCACCGCGCCATCGGGAATGCGGGCCATGCGCTGGCGGGCTTCGTTGAATTCGGTGCCCTGCCGGTCGTAATGCGCCTGCAACAGCGCCATCGCATCGGCGCGATGACCGATCTTCGCCCCCATCGCCTCGGCCACCGCATCGGCGGTGATGTCGTCATGCGTGGGCCCGATCCCGCCCGAGGTGAACAGATGGTCATGCCCCGCCGACAGCGCCCGCACCGCCGCCACGATCGCCGCGTGATCGTCGGGCACCAGCCGCGCCTCGACCAGGTCGATGCCGCAGCGCGTCAGCTCTTTGGCCAGGTAATGCAGGTTCGAATCGCGGGTGCGCCCCGACAGGATCTCATCGCCGATCACCAGCATTGCTGCCCGCGGATTCGCCATTGCCAGCCCCCTTCTGCCGCTTTGCCCCCGGTATAGACCCGGCATCGG
Source organism: Xinfangfangia pollutisoli (assembly GCF_020179405.1). Classification (GTDB taxonomy): domain Bacteria; phylum Pseudomonadota; class Alphaproteobacteria; order Rhodobacterales; family Rhodobacteraceae; genus Pseudogemmobacter; species Pseudogemmobacter pollutisoli. Next base: position 99,545 of record NZ_JAICBZ010000003.1, read on the forward strand.
CGCAGGGGAACTCCCCGTACCTGCCCTGCCTCTGGCCTTTCCGCGCCGCTGCCCCTATGTAAGGGCCCCGAAGAGAGGCCCGACGATGGACGAAACCCGCGCTCGCATCACCCGTGACGGTATCCGCATCTATGAAGAGGCGGACTATGCCGGCATGCGCGCCGCCGGCCGGGTGGCCGCGGAGATCCTGGATCAGGTGGCCGCGCTGGTGAAGCCCGGCGCCACCACCGCCGAGATCGACACCTTCATCACCGAAGAGATCGAGCGCCGCGGCGTGATCTCGGCCACGATCGGCTACAAGGGCTACAAGCACGCCTCGTGCATCTCGGTCAATCATGTGGTCTGCCACGGGATTCCGGGCGCCAAGGTGCTGGCCGACGGCGATATCCTGAACATCGACGTCACCGTGATCGTCGATGGCTGGTTCGGCGATACCAGCCGGATGTATGTGGCCGGCGCCCTGCCCCGCAAGGCGGAACGGCTGATCGAGGTCACCCATGAATCGCTGATGCGCGGCATTGCGGCGGTGAAGCCGGGCAATACGTTCGGCGATATCGGCCATGCGATCCAATCCTATGTGGAACAGAACCGCATGTCGGTGGTGCGCGATTTCTGCGGCCACGGCCTGGGCCGGGTGTTCCACGCGCCCCCGAATGTGCTGCATTACGGCCGCGCCGGCACCGGGCCGGTGCTGGAAGAGGGGATGATCTTCACCATCGAGCCGATGGTCAACCTGGGCCGCCCCGAAACCAAGGTTCTGGCCGATGACTGGACCGCGGTCACCCGCGACAAGTCGCTTTCGGCGCAATACGAACATTCGGTCGGCGTGACCGCGACGGGCTGCGAGATCTTCACCCTGTCGCCCGCCGGCAAGTTCTTCCGCACCTGGGAATGACCGCCGGGCCCGGCGCTTTGCCCCGGCCCGGTCTTTGCGCATAGCCATTCCATTTCTGCACAACGGTTGCGCAAATCGCATACCGGGTTTTCTGCACACATTCGCATACGAAGATTGCGAACCGCCCCGCGGATCTTTAGCTGCAGCGCAGTCAGGGAGGACTGAATGCAGGACCGCATCCGCAACCCCGAGCTTCGCAGCCGTGTCATGTCTGCCCAACAGGCGGCGGCGCTGATCCGCGACGGCATGGTCGTCGGCATGTCGGGCTTCACCCGCGCGGGCGAGGCGATGGCCGTGCCCCTGGCCCTGGCCGAACGCGCCCGGACCGACCCCCTGCGCATCACCCTGATGACCGGCGCCTCGCTGGGCCATGACCTGGACAAGATCCTGGCCGAGGCGCATGTGACCGCCCGCCGCATCCCCTTTCAATCCGACCCGGGCCTGCGCCGCGCCATCAATGCGGGCGAGGTGATGTTCATCGACCAGCACCTGTCGGAAACGGTCGAGCAGCTGCGCACGCGGCAATTGCCCGGCGTCGACGTCGCGGTGATCGAGGCCGCGGCCATCACCGAAGACGGCGGCATCATCCCCACCACCTCGATCGGCAATTCCGCCTCTTACGCGATCCTCGCGAAACAGGTGATCGTCGAGATCAACACCGCCCAGCCCCTGTCCTTCGAAGGGCTGCACGATGTCTTCATCCCGATCTATCGGCCGAACCGCATGCCGATCCCGGTCGTCGCCCCCGACAGCCGCATCGGCCTGCCCTATATCCCGATCCCGCCGGAAAAGATCGCCGCCATCGTGCTGACGGAAAAGCACGATTCCTCGGCCACCATCCTGCCGCCCGACGATGACACCCGCGCCATCGCCGGCCATCTGATCGACTTCTTCCAGGGCGAAGTGCGCGCCGGCCGGATGGACAACCGCCTTGCCCCCCTGCAGGCCGGGATCGGCACCATCGCCAATGCGGTCTTGCACGGGCTGATCGACAGCCCCTTCCATGACCTGAAAATGTATTCCGAAGTCCTGCAGGATTCGACCTTCGACCTGATGGATGCGGGCAAGCTGACCTATGCCTCGGGCTCGTCCATCACCCTGTCGGCGGCGAAGAATGCGCAGGTCATGCCGCATTTCGACCGCTACAAATCGCGGCTGATCCTGCGCCCGCAGGAAATTTCCAACCACCCCGAGGTCGTGCGCCGCCTGGGCCTGATCGCCATCAACACCGCGCTGGAATTCGACATTTACGGCAATGTGAATTCGACCCATATCATGGGCACGCAGATGATGAACGGCATCGGCGGCTCGGGCGATTTCGCCCGCAATGCGCTGATCTCGGTCTTCGTGACCAAGTCGATCGCCAAGGGCGGCGCGATTTCCTCGGTCGTGCCGATGGTCAGCCATGTCGACCATACCGAGCATGACGTGGATGTGCTGGTGACCGAACAGGGCCTGGCCGATCTGCGCGGCCTGGCGCCGCGCGAACGCGCCCGCGCGATCATCGCCCATTGCGCCCATCCCGACTGGCGCGCCCCGCTGGCCGATTACTTCGACCGCGCGCTGGCCCTGGGCGGCCATACGCCGCATCTTCTGGAAGAGGCGCTGTCCTGGCATGTGCGGCTGCGCAAGACCGGCCGCATGTGACGCCTTCCAAACCGCTTTGAATGCTCCTATCCTTTCGCCACAAGCGAAAGGAATCGGGCATGTCCAGCATTCGCGTCACCGTCTGGGGCGAAAACGTCCATGAACAGAAATCGGCCGTGGTGCGCGGCCTTTATCCGCAGGGCATGCATCAAAGCATCGCCGATGCGCTGAACGCCGCCGGCGGGATTGCGGCCACGACCGCCACGCTGGACCAGCCCGACCATGGCCTGCCGCCCGGCCGGCTTCAGGAAACCGATGTGCTGATCTGGTGGGGCCATGCCGCCCATGGCGAGGTTTCCGATGCCGTGGTCGACCGGGTCTGCGATGCCGTCTGGTCGGGCATGGGGGCGATCTTCCTGCATTCCGCGCATTTCTCCAAGCCATTCAAACGCTTGATGGGCACGCCCTGCAACCTGACCTGGCGCGAAGCGGGTGAGCGGGAACGGCTTTGGCTGACCTCGCGCAACCATCCGATCGCCGCGGGCCTGCCCGATCATTTCGAGCTGGAAAACGAAGAGATGTATGGCGAACCCTTCGGCATCCCCGAACCCTTGGAGACGGTCTTCATCTCATGGTTCCAGGGCGGCGAGGTCTTCCGCTCGGGCGTGACCTACAAACGCGGCGCCGGCAATGTGTTCTACTTCCGCCCCGGGCATGAAACCTATCCGACCTATCACGACGGAAACGTCCAGCGGGTGATCGCCAACGCGGTGCGCTGGGCGCATAATCCGGCCGCCCGGCTGGCCGATCCGAACCGCGCGCCGAACGTGCCGGTTGAAACCGCTTTGGAACCGATCGAACAGCGCGGCGAGACCCTGCATGCCAAGGGCGAAGCGGGGTTCCGGTGACCATCCGTCTGCTGATCCTGGGCACGGGCGGCATGGCCAATTCCCATGCCGAAGCCTTCGCCGCCATTCCCGGCGTGGCGCTGGTGGCGGGCGTCGACACCCGCCCGGCGGCGCTGGCCGCCTTTGCCGAAAAACACGCCATCCCGCATCGCTTCGAAAGCCTGGACGAGGCGCTGGCCTGGGGCCAGTTCGACGCGGTGGCCAATGTCACCCCCGACGCCGCCCATCACGCCACCACCCTGCCGCTGCTGGCCGCGGGCAAGCATGTGCTGTGCGAAAAGCCGCTGGCCACGAATGCCGCCGATGCGGCCGAAATGGCCGCAGCCGCGGCGCGGGCCGGCACCATCGCCATGGTCAACCTGACCTATCGCAACGTGCCCGCCCTTCAGGAAGCCGCACGGCTGGTGCGTACGGGCGCTTTGGGCCCGATCCGGCATTTCGAGGCCAGCTATCTGCAAAGCTGGCTGACCCAGCCCGCCTGGGGCGATTGGCGGACCGAGCCGCAATGGCTGTGGCGCCTGTCGACCGCGCATGGATCAAAGGGCGTGCTGGGCGATGTCGGCATCCATATTCTCGACTTCGCGACCTTCATCGCCGGCGAGGCGGCGGTCGAGGTCTCGGCCCGGCTGGCCACCTTCGACAAGGCGCCGGGCGGGCGGATCGGGGACTATCCGCTTGATGCCAATGACAGCGCCACGATGCAGCTACGGCTGTCGGGCGGGGCGCTGGGGGTGGTGCATGCGACGCGGTTTGCCACCGGCCATCTGAACGACCTGCGGCTGCGGATCTATGGCGAGGCGGGCGGGCTGGAGGTGCGGTTCGAAGCCGCCGTCAGCACGCTGTCGGCCTGTCTGGGCGAAGACCGGCTGACCGCGACCTGGCGCCCGGTCGATTGCCCGCCGGTGCCGACCGTCTATCAGCGCTTCATCGCGGCGATCCGGGGTGAGGGCCCGGCCGAGCCCGATTTCGCCCGTGGCGCCGATCTGCAGCGCCTTCTGGACGCGGCCGAAGCCAGCGCCGCGGCCAGCGGCACCGCCCAGCGCCTGTAAGGCGCGCGCCCGCGGCGGCGGCCTAGCCCGCCGTTTCCAGGCAATGGCGACGGAAGGCGCGTTTCAGCATGTCCAGCTCGGCCCGCAAAAGGTCGATCTCGGCCCGCAGGTCGTCTTCCATCGGCACGCCGGTGATCACGGTGAAATGCGCCAGCGTCTCGCCGCCCGAGCGGATCAGGAAGGTCTGCACCCCCTCGCTCAGCAGATCCGAGGGGATCGGCACCCGCACCGCATAATCGCCCTCGCGCCCCGGAACCGGCGTGACCGCCACCCCGGCCAGCGGCTTTTCCAGATGCAGCACATCCAGCTTCGGCGGCACCGCCCCCGCCCCGGTCAGCACACCTTCCCAGATCCCGGCCCGGATCCGCGTCTGCGTCAGCTTCAGATCGTCAGACATGCGCGCCCCCTACAGCTCGGCCCTGGGCCTGCGGCTGACCGTCACGTCGCGCAGGATGATCTGGTTCATCTCGGGCCCTTCGAAGATCAGATCGACCCAAAGCTTCTCGATCCGCTTCTCGTTGACCTTGGTATAGGCCAGGTCGAATTCGACCATCACCTCTTCATCGGTCAGGGGCAGTTCCCGCACGATCTGCTCGACATTCGGCCCGTGTTTCACGTTCAGCCGCACGAAGATTTCCAGCGGCTTCTCCATCTCGACGATCACGTCCAGCCGGATCAGATGGCGCAGCTTCAGCCCCTGCGCGGCTTCGGGCGGCAGGTCCAGCACCAAAGACAGGAACGAGCCGTCAAAGCGGAACACATCCATGCGGAAGCCAAAGGGGGCAACATCGGCCTCGCGCGTGTTGCGGATCTGGCGGACGGTCAGTTCCGACCGGCGGCAATCGTGAAAGATCGTGGCCCCGTCGCAGATCTGCGCCCGGCCGGGCACCGAAGACAGGCCCGGCGCGGCGATCTGGCCCTTCCACAGATCGGGCCGCCAGGCCCAATCCGTGCCGGCCTGTTTGCGGATCGCCGTGGCGCCGATCACCGGCAGGGCCAGCCGGTATTCGGCCTGATGGATCACCCGGTCCAACTCGCGCCGCAACTGCCGGGCGCGGCTGCGCTGGCTGCGCAGGCTGTCCAGCCCCATCTGCGCGGCTTCATTGGCCACGCGCGCCCAGCGCGCCAAGGCGCGGCGGAAGACCAGCCGGTCCATCACCCTGTCGAAGCGCCGCGTCATCGTTTCTGCCTGGATGCCCCTTGCCGGATTTCTCCGGGAATTGTCGAATGTCCGGAAACACGACCACTAGACTCGAAAAGTGTTAACAAGCCAAGCCCCTGGCCCGCCTTCAGCCGCCATTCGCGGCAACGAAACCCGCCACCGCGCGGTCCAGCAGGCTGCGCCCGGCCGCCTCGGGCAGGGTGGCGCCCTTGGTTCCGGTGACCGAGATCGACACCAGCCGCCCCTTCAGCCCCAGGATCGCCCGCCAGTAATCGCCCGCCTGCCGGTCGGCCACCCGCATCACGAAGACCCCGCCCGACAGGCCGGTCTTCAGCACCCGCACCGATCCCGCCCGCCCGTCGCGCGCCAGCGCCGCCCGCCCGGGCCCCGAGGTGAACCAGGCGCTTAGCGCCGGCCCGCCCGATTTCAGCACCTGGGCCGAGCCGACGGGCCCCGCGCTGAGCGTGATCAGCGCCGGCGCCACCGTATCGGCATCGGTGCAACGCCCCATCAGCACCACGGCGCCGGTCTGGGTTTCATGGCTGGCGCTGCGGTCGATGCAATAGCCGGGCGGGGCCGACACCCGCATCTCGCCTGCCAGGAAACTGGCCGTGCGCGGCAGGGCCTGGCCGGGCGGCCCCTCGACCGGCACGCAGGCCGACAGCGCGGCAGCCAGACCTGCAACCCAAAGGACAGACGCCCTGAACAGCCAAAAAGACATGATGCACCCGCACATAGGGCCCGCCGGCCCCCGGCCGCGCAACCCCTGCGGCCCCTTGCGGAATTAGCTTTGTGCCGCCGACCTGGCAAGAGCCGCGTCAGCCCGGCGCAGCGGCTGCGGCGCGAAAGATCAGGGCAGCGTGCCGAACAGAACCGGCGCGCCCGCCCAAAGCGTCAGGAAGCCCAGGCCCATCAGCACGCAGCTGCGCCAGGACGACACTCTCCTGCGGCGATCCGGTATACGCAGCCACTCTTCCATCACTCGGTCTCACCACTCCACGCAGGGTTGTCTTCCCCTGTCTTATAGCGGGGCGGGCGCGGGCATTCATCCCCGCCAGGGTGCAACAAGCTGTTTCCAGATCGCCTCCAGGGCGAAGCGGGCAGCCTGCCCCGCGCCCCCGCGCGCCACCCTTCCCCTCTGGCCTGCTTTGCGCTAATCCGGCCGCGCAAAGGAAGGACCGCGCCCATGAAATTCTCCCTGTCCTGGCTGGCCGATCATCTCGACACCACCGCCTCGGTCGACGAGATCGCCGAGGCGCTGACCGATCTGGGCCTGGAGGTCGAAGGCGTCGAGAACCCCGCCGCGGCTTTGGGCGATTTCCGCATCTGCCGGGTGATCGAGGCGGTGCAGCACCCGAATGCCGACCGGCTGCGGGTCTGCCGCGTGGCAACCTGGCCGGGCGGGCCGGGGTCCGAGATGGTTGAGGTGCAGGTGGTCTGCGGCGCGCCCAATGCGCGCACCGGGCTGGTGGGCGTCTTCGCCCCGCCCGGCACCCATGTGCCCGGCACCGGGGTCGACCTGAAGCCCGGGGTGATCCGCGGCGTCGAATCGAACGGCATGCTGTGTTCGGAACGCGAGCTGGAACTGTCCGATGACCATAACGGCATCATCGAACTGCCCGAAGACGCGCCCCTTGGCGCCCGCTTCATCGATTACAAGGGCCTGAACGACCCGGTGATCGAGATCAAGGTGACGCCGAACCGCCCCGACGCCCTGGGCATTCATGGCATCGCCCGCGATCTGGCGGCGCGCGGCATCGGCAAGCTGAAACCCGTCGTGGTGCCGCAGATCAAGGGCGGCTTCGCCTCGCCCGTTTCGGTCGCGATCGACCCGGCGCTGAAGGAAAAGGGCTGTCCGCATTTCGCCGGCCGGCTGATCCGCGGTGTGAAGAACGGCCCCTCGCCCGACTGGCTGCAGGCGCGGCTGAAGGCGGTCGGGCTGCGGCCGATCTCGGCGCTGGTCGATATCACCAATTTCTTCACCTATGCCTGGAACCGCCCGCTGCATGTCTTCGATGCCGGCAAGATGACCGGCGCGACCCTGCGCATCCATCCCGCCCGGGGCGGCGAGGAAATGCTGGCGCTGGATGGCAAGACCTATGCGCTGAAGCCGGGGATGATGGCGATTTCCGACGATGCCGGGGTCGAAAGCCTGGCCGGCATCATGGGCGGCGAGGCCTCGGGCTGTTCCGAGACCACGACCGATGTCTTCCTGGAAAGCGCCTATTGGGACCCGATCACCATTGCCGCCACCGGCCGGGCGCTGAAGATCAACTCGGATGCGCGCTATCGGTTCGAACGCGGCGTCGATCCGGCCTTCACTCTGCCGGGCCTGGATATGGCCACCCAGATGGTGCTGGATCTGTGCGGCGGCGAAGCCTCGGATCTGGTGCAGGATGGCGCCGCGCCCGAGACGACCCGCAGCTACCGGCTGAACCCGGCCCGGGTGATCAGCCTGGTCGGCATGGAGATTCCCGAAGCCGAACAGCGCCGCTCGCTTGAGGCTTTGGGCTTCGTGCTGAACGGCAATGACGCGACCCCGCCCTCGTGGCGGCCCGATGTGCTGGGCGAGGCCGATCTGGTCGAGGAAGTGGCCCGGGTGGCCAGCCTGACCAAGCTGCAGGGCGCGCCGATGAAGCGCAGCCAGCCCGGCGTGCCGCGGCCGATCCTGACCGCGCAGCAGGTGCGCGAAAAGGCGGCGCGGCGGCAGATCGCGGCGCTGGGCTACAATGAATGCGTGACCTACAGCTTCATCGAGGCCAAGGCCGCGGCGCTGTTCGGCGGCGGCTCGGATGCGGTGCGGGTGGAAAACCCGATCTCGTCCGAGATGACGCATCTGCGCCCCGACCTGCTGCCCGGGCTTCTGGCGGCGGCGGCGCGCAACCAGGCGCGCGGCTTCGCCGATCTGGCGCTGTTCGAGGTTGGCCCCGTCTTCCAGGGCGGCGAGCCGGGCGAGCAGCATCTGCAGGCGACCGGCCTTCTGGTCGGCGCGGCGGCCCCGCGCGATCCCTATGGCTCGCGCCGGCCGGTGGATCTTTTCGATGCCAAGGCCGATGCCGAGGCGGTTCTGGCCGCCCTTGGCGCGCCGGCCCGGGTGCAGATCAGCCGCAAGGCGGCGGGGTGGTGGCATCCCGGCCGCTCGGGGGTGGTCGGGCTGGGGCCGAACACGCTGGCCACCTATGGCGAGGTGCATCCCCGCGTCTTGCAGGCCATGGGGGTCAAGGGCCCGGCGGTGGCCTTCACCGTTCTGGTGGCCAATGTGCCGCTGCCCAAGGTGAAATCGCCCACCCGGCCCGCGCTGGCGATCAGCGATCTGCAGGCGGTGGACCGCGATTTCGCCTTTGTCGTCGATGCTGGGGTCGAGGCGCTGGTCGCGGTGAACGCCGCCCAGGGCGCCGACAAGGCGCTGATCGAAAGCGTGCGGGTCTTTGACCAGTTCACCGGCGAAAAGGCCGAGGCGCAGATGGGCGCGGGCAAGAAGTCGATCGCGCTGACCGTGCGGCTGCAACCGGTCGACAAGACCCTGACCGAAGTCGAGATCGAAGCGGTCTCGGCCAAGATCGTTGAGAAGGTCACCAAGGCCACCGGCGGCACGCTGCGCGGCTAGGCCACTACGCGGCGCATGCCGGCGGGCGCAGACCCCGCCGGCGGGACCAGGCAAGGCGCCCCCTCAGGCCGCCAGCAAGACCTTGGCCTCAAACCGTTTCAGCGTCGGCCGGGCGGCGGGCCAGGCGCCGCCCAGACCGGCCAGCTCGGGGAACAGCGTCAAAAGCTCGTCCCGCGCCGCCTCGTCCAGGCCGCCCACCGTGCGGTCGCCCGGCTGGAAGCTTTCGCTCCAGGCGCCATCGGCCAGCACCACCTCGTGGCGGTCGAACAGCAGATGCAGATAGGTGACCTCGGTCTCGGCCGCCTCGGTCACGCCGGGCAGCCCCAGCAGATGCTCGGCCCGCACCAGCACTTCGTCGGCGCCGAACAGCAGTTCGGCCCGCGGCCCGGCCATCAGCATCCGGTGCTGGCGCGACACCTGCATCGCCCGCAGCGGCAGGCCGCCGCCCAGGGCCCCCGCCGCGATCCGCACCGGCTGCAGCCGCGGATCGGCGGCCAGATCGGCCGCGCCCAGCCGCTTGCGCCCGACCCAGCGGATCGGCTGCAGCCCATGGTCGCGCGTCATTACCCGGTCGCCCGCCCGCAGATCCTCGACCCGCCTTTCGCCCCCCTCGCAGGCGATCCGCGCGCCCGGGGTGAAACAGGCGATCACCTGCTCGATATTGACGAAGTTCATCGTGCCGGTCGGCTGGCCCAGACCGTTATAGAAGGTGACCGTGCCGTTTTCCGGGTTCTGCGGATCGTACAGCACCCGCAAGGGGCCCAGCCCGGTCAGATCCAGCACGTCCATGTCATCGACGTCTTCCGACCCGTCGACCACCAGCCCGGCCCCGCCAAGAAGCGTATCCGACCCGTCGCCGCCGATCAGCGTCGCAGCACCCGATCCCGTCAGCAGATCGTCGCCCGCGCCGCCATACAGCCGGTCGCCGGCGTCGCCGGTCAGCGTGTCATTGCCATCGCCGCCATACAGCGTGTCGGCCCCCGCGCCGCCCAGCAGCCGGTCATCGCCCGCCCCGCCCTCAAGCAGGTCATTCCCGGCGCCGCCCGACAGCGTGTCATTGCCCTCGCCACCGTAAAGCCGGTCATTGCCCTCGCCGCCGTCCAGACTGTCGCGCCCGGCACCGCCATACAGGCTGTCATCGCCGGCCCCGCCAGAGACCGTGTCATTGCCAGCGCCGCCCTCGGCCAGATCATTGCCGGCGCCGGCATCCAGCAGGTCATGGCCCTCATCCCCGGCCAGCGTGTCATCGCCCGCGCCGCCATAGACCGTGTCATTGCCGCTGCCGCCGTAAAGCGAGTCATTGCCGCCGCGACCATCCATCAGGTCATTGCCGGCCCCACCATAGAAGGCGTTGGTATAGACATCGCCCGACAGGCCCATCTCGTCATAGCCGATCAGCGTATCGTCGAAGGCGCTGCCGATCAGCCCGTCGATCCCCGACAGGACATCGCCCGTCGCATGGCCGCCGGTCGCGGTCCAGTCGGTCAGATTGACATTCACCGCCGCGTTCGAGCCGCTGTAATCGGCGATATCCAGGTCTTCGCCGCCGTAAAGCGTATCGGCCCCGGCCCCGCCCGCCAGCGTATCGTCGCCATCGCCGCCATACAGCAGGTCACGCCCGTCGCCGCCCGCCAGCAGGTTCTGCCCCGCATCGCCGGTCAGCGTGTCATTATAGGCGCTGCCGATCAGCGTCTCGATCCCCGACAGCGTGTCGCCCGCCGCATCCCCGCCGCTGCCCGTGCCGGTGGACAGGTTGACCGACACCCCCGCGCCCGAGCCGGAGTAATCGGCCGTGTCGCTGCCATCGCCGCCATACAGCCCGTCGCTGCCCGAGCCGCCGGTCAGCGTGTCATTGCCGGCCCCGCCATACAGCGCATCCGACCCGGACCCGCCCGACAGAAGATCGTCGCCCGCCCCGCCGTCCAGCGTATTGGCGGCGCCGTCGCCGGTCAGCGTGTCGGCAAAGTCCGTCCCGGTGACCTGCTCGATCCCCGACAGGACATCGCCCTGCGCATCGCCGCCCTGCCCGGTGCCGCTGGCCAGGTTGACAGACACCCCCGCGCCCGAGCCGGAATAATCGGCCAGATCGGTCCCCGACCCGCCATACAGCGAATCCGCCCCCGCGCCGCCGATCAGCGTGTCATCGCCGCCGCCCGCGTCGATCCGGTCATTGCCGGCCCCGCCTTCCAGCAGATTGGCCGACCCGCTGCCGGTCAGCGTGTCGGCATAGGCCGAGCCGACCAGGTTCTCGATCGAGCTCAGCTGATCGCCCTGCGCATCGCCGCCCGATCCCGTGCCCGTCGACAGGTTGACCGAAACCCCGGCGCCCGATCCGGAATAATCGGCCGTATCGGTGCCCGTGCCGCCATACAGCCGGTCATTTCCCGTGCCGCCGATCAGCGTGTCATTGCCGCTGCCGCCATAAAGTGAATCATTGCCCGCCTGGCCAGAGATAAGATCCGCGCCAGACGTGCCGGTCAGGGAATTGTTCCCCGAGTTCCCGGATAAAGTCGCCACCTGTACTGCCCCGATGACGCCGGATGCATGGCCCGGCGCCTTTTTCCCACTGTGGCAGGAAAAGGCGAAATTGTGGCAAAATTTAGTCATCCCCGTCTCATTTGGGCCCGGCCCGGGCGCCCGGGCGCGGCCCGGCGCGGGCGGGCTGTCTGATTGACGTACCTCAGATCCTGCGTCACTCTGCCGGCCGGAGGCGCCATGACCCGACCCACCGTCAACGATATCGCCCGCGAGGCCGGCGTCAGCCTGGCCACGGTGGACCGCGTGCTGAACGACCGGCCGGGGGTGCGCGCCAAGACCGTCTCGGCGGTGCAAGAGGCGGTGGCGCGGCTGGGCTATGTGCGCGACATGGCGGCGGCGAATCTGGCGCGGCAGCGCAGCTATCAGATGGTCGCCGCCCTGCCCGATGGCGACAGCCAGTTCCTGGCCGAGCTGGAACAGGCGCTGCGCGAAGCCGGATCGGGCGCCGCCCAGGCCCGGGTCGCGCTGCAGATCCTGCGCTATCCGGCCGAAGACGTGCATGCCCTGGCCGCCGCCCTGGCCGCCCTGCCCGACACCACCTCGGGCGTGGCGCTGATGGCGCCGGAAACCCCGGTGGTGCGCGACGCGCTGCGCAGCCTGCGCGCCCGCGGCATTCCGGTGATCGCTTTGGTCTCGGACCTGCCCAATACCGAACGCGACCATTTCATCGGCATCGACAGCCGCGCCGCCGGGCGCACCGCCGCGGTGCTGATGGGGCGTTTCTGTGGCGGATCAACGGGTTCGATCCTGGCCATCGCCCAATCCATGCATCTGCGCGACGCGGTCGACCGCCGGCGCGGCTTTGACGAGGTCATGCTGGCCGAGTTTCCCGGCCTGACCGTTCTGCCGACGCTGGAAACCCATGGCGCCGACAGCACCCTGCGCGCCGTGGTGACCGAGGCACTGCGCCACGCGCCCGACGTGCGCGGCATTTACCTGATGGGCGCCGGCCACCGCGCCCTGGCCGCGACGCTTGCCGATCTGGGCCTGACCGGGCGGATGGTGATCATCGGCCATGAGCTGACACCGCATACCCGCCAGGCGCTGCTGTCGGGCCATATCGACGCGGTGATCACCCAGAACATGGGCCATCTGGCCCGCTCGGCCCTGCGCGTCCTGCGCGCCCGGGCCGACCATGCCGCCATCGACGCGGCGCAGGAACAGCTGCGCATCGAAATCGTCATCCGCGAGAATCTGGCGCCCTGACAAGGGGATGCGACCCCCGCCGTCACCCCCGCGCCCGATGCTGCATTGCAGCTTGAGGTACGCACCTCAAAAAACGCTGGACAGGTCGAAAATCCCGCGCCTATCCTTCCCCCACAGAAGGCCCGGCAGCGGAGGAGGCTGCACGGGCCCGGCAGGAAGAAGCGTCCAAGACCCACTGTCCAACACGATCGCTTTTCGATCACCGGGAGGAACTCATGAAAGCTGGATACCTGGCTGCCGCGTCAGCCATGGCCCTGGTCTCTGCCGTGGCCGGCAGGGCAGACGCCGACGACCTTACCCTGTGCTGGGCCGCCTGGGACCCGGCCAATGCGCTGGTCGAGCTGTCGAAGGATTTCGAGGCGCAGACCGGCACCAAGATGAATTTCGAATTCGTGCCCTGGCCCAATTTCGCCGACCGCATGCTGAACGAGCTGAACTCGGGCGGCAAGCTGTGCGATCTGCTGATCGGCGACAGCCAATGGATCGGCGGCGCGGCCGAAAACGGCTGGTATCTGAAGCTGAACGATTTCTTCGCCAAGGAAAGCATCAGCATGGACGATTTCGCCCCGGCGACCGTCTATGCCTATTCCACCTGGCCCAAGGGCGAGCCGAACTATTACGCCCTGCCCGCCATGGGCGATGCCAATGGCTGGTTCTACCGCAAGGACTGGTTCGCCCGGCCGGAAATCCAGGCCGCCTTCAAGGAAAAATACGGCCGCGACCTGGCCGAACCCAAGACCCAGACCGAGCTTCTGGAAATCGCCCAGTTCTTCCAGGGCCGCGAGATCGACGGGAAGACCGTCTACGGCGCCTCGATCTTTACCGAGCGCGGGTCGGAAGGCATCACCATGGGCGCGACCAATGCGCTTTATGCCTTTGGCTTCAAATACGAAAACACGCCCGGCAAATATGACATGGAAGGGGCGGTGAATTCGCCCGACGCCGTGGCGGGGCTGGAATTCTACAAGGAGTTGTACAAGACCGCGACGCCGCCCGGCTATGACAATGCCTATATGGAGCAGTCGCTGGACGCGTTCAAATCGGGCCAGGTCGCCATGGCGATGAACTGGTTCGCCTTCTTCCCGGGCCTATACGCCGACCCGAATGTCGGCGGCGAGCATATCGATTTCTTCGTGAACCCGGCCCAGAAGGTTCCGGCCTCGACGCTGGGCGGTCAGGGCATCTCGGTCGTCGCCAATACCGACAACATGGATGGCGCGCTGGCCTATATCAAATGGTTCTCGCAGCCCGATGTGCAGCAGAAATGGTGGTCGATGGGCGGCTATTCCTGCCACAACGCGGTGTTGAACGATCCGGGCTTCAAGGACAGCGCCCCCTTCGCCGGCGATTTCCTTGAGGCGATGGCGAACGTCCAGGACTTCTGGCAGGAGCCGGCCTATGCCCAGCTGCTGCTGGCCATGCAGGAACGGCTGCACAATTACGTCGTCGCCGATCAGGGCACGGCGCAAGAGGCGCTGGACGGGCTGATCAAGGACTGGACCGAAGTCTTCGAAGATGAAGGCAAGCTCTGACCCTTGTGGCCCAGGGGGCGCGCCGGTTCCTTCCCCCGGCGCGCCCCTTCCCAGTCCGGAACACGCAGATGACCCCAACGCCCCTCGACCGACTTGCGCGGGCCACCCCGCCCTCCATGGCGCGCAGGGTGCGCGGCCTGTCCGACCGCACCATCGCCTGGCTGTTCGTGGCCCCCACGATCGCGCTTCTCCTGGCGATCAACATCTTCCCGCTGATCTGGACGGTGCGGCTGTCCTTCACCAATTTCGCCGCCAACAAGCCCAATGCCGAGGTGAAATGGGTCGGCCTGCGCAATTATGAACGCATCCTCACCGATGACGGCATCTGGGCGACGATGCAGACCACGGCGCATTTCCTGTTCTGGACGCTGTTCTTCCAGGTGCTGATCGGCTTCACCCTGGCCTGGCTGATCAACCGAAAGTTCAAGGGCAACGATCTGCTGACCACGCTGATCGTCCTGCCGATGATGCTGTCGCCCGCCGTCGTCGGCAATTTCTGGACCTTCCTGTATCAGCCGCAGATCGGCCTGGTGAATTACATGGTCGAACTGCTGACCGGCACCCCCGCTTCCAGCTTCTCCATGCTGGGCCCCGGCGGGCTGGCGCCCTGGTCGATCGTCATCGTCGACACCTGGATGTGGACGCCCTTCGTGATGCTGATCTGCCTCGCGGGCCTGCGCTCGATCCCCGATTACATCTATGAGGCGGCTGAAATCGACCGTGCCAGCAAGTGGCGGCAGTTCTGGACCATCACCATCCCGATGGTTCTGCCGTTCCTGATGCTGGCGGTGCTGTTCCGCGGCATCGAGAATTTCAAGATGTTCGACATGGTCACGCTGTTGACCGGCGGCGGGCCCGGCAATGAAACCCTGCTGACCTCGATCGACCTCAAGCGCGAAGCCTTCGAAAAATGGCGCACCGGCTATAGTTCGGCCTATGCGATCATCCTTTTCGTCACCGTCTTCGGCCTGGCCTCGATCTATGTGAAAGCCCTGAACAAGGTGAAGGAAAGATGAGCGGCGTTTCGTCAAGCTGGTCGGTCACCGAGCCGTCGAAACTGTCCAAATGGCTGGCTGCGACGCTGGTGCTGGCCTATACGCTGATCACCCTGCTGCCCTTGCTGTGGATCATCTCGACCGGGTTCAAATCCGGCCCGGATTCGATTTCCTACCCGCCGAAAGTGGTCTTCGAGCCGTCGCTGGAAGGCTATGTGAACCTGTTCACCACCCGCACCCGTCTGGGGGCCGAGGCCTTTGCCGCCCTGCCCCCGCCCGAAACCTGGTATGACCGGATCGTGCGCCAGTCGGGCATGGTGATCGCCGGGCCAAGCCGCTTTGGCGAACGCTTCCTGAATTCGGTGATCATCGGCTTCGGCTCGACCGCGCTGTCGATCTTTCTGGGCACGCTGGCGGCCTATGGCTTTTCGCGCTTCAAGGTGCCGCTGAAGGACGACCTGCTGTTCTTCATCCTGTCGACGCGGATGATGCCGCCCATCGCCGTCGCGATCCCGATCTATCTGATGTACCGCCAGCTGGGCCTGTCGGACACGCATCTGGGCATGATCCTTCTCTACACCGCGGTGAACATCAGCCTGGCCGTCTGGCTGCTGAAGGGCTTCATCGACGAGATCCCGCGCGAATATGAAGAAGCGGCGCTGATCGACGGCTACACCCGCTTTCAGGCCTTCCGCAAAGTCGTGCTGCCGCAGGCGGCGACCGGCATCGCCAGCACCGCGATCTTCTGCCTGATCTTCGCCTGGAACGAATACGCCTTCGCGGTGCTTCTGACCTCGGGCAAGGCGCAGACGGCGCCGCCCTTCATCCCCACGATCATCGGCGTCGGTGGCCAGGACTGGCCCGCCGTCGCGGCAGGCGCCACGATCTTCCTTTTGCCGGTGATGATCTTCACCATCCTTCTGCGCAAGCATCTGTTGCGCGGCATCACCTTCGGCGCGGTGCGGAAATGAGGAAGACGGAAGGAAGACAGACGGAAGACGAAAGGAAGGTGCCGAAATGACCCGTTTTCTGACCGGCCTTGCCACCCTGCGCCGTGGCCCCTGGGAGATGCTGGCCACGATCCTGATCGGCCTTGGCGTCTTCATGCTGATGCAGCCCTTCTTCCTCTGGGCCTTCACCTGGTCCTTCCTCGTGACCCTTGCCGGCACGGTGATGTTCATCGTCGCCAGCCACTTCCCGGAGTAGACCTTGGCCGAGATCGTCATCCAGAACCTCCGCAAGGAATTCGGCGCCTTCATCGCCGTTCAGGGCTCCAGCTTCACCATTGGCGATGGCGAGTTCTTCATGCTGCTTGGCCCCTCGGGCTGCGGCAAGACCACGACGCTGCGAATGATCGCGGGCCTTGAAATCCCCACTTCGGGCCAGATCCTGATCGACGGCCAGGATGTCAGCCGCCTGCCCGCCAGCCAGCGCGACATTGCCATGGTCTTCCAGATGTTCGCGCTGTACCCGCATCTTAACGTGCGGAAAAACATCGCTTATCCGCTGGTCAGCCAGGGCGTTCCGCGGGCCGAGGTCGCCCGCCGCGTGGCCGAAGTGGCCCGCATCCTGCAGATCGAACACCTGATGGACAAGGGCGTCGGCGGCCTGTCGGGCGGCGACCGGCAGCGGGTGGCCCTGGGCCGCGCCATCGTGCGGCGCCCCAAGGCCTTCATGATGGACGAACCCCTGGGCGCGCTGGATGCCGAGTTTCGCGAAACCATGGCCGAGGAATTGCGCGCCCTGCATGACCGGATGGGGGCGACCACGGTCTATGTCACCCATGACCAGCTGGAAGCCATGCAGATGGGCGACAAGATCGTCGTGATGAATCATGGGGTTGTCGAACAGTTTGGCACCCCGCAGGATATTTACGACCACCCCGCCACCCTGTTCGTGGCCGATTTCATCGGCTCGCCGGCAATGAACTTCCTGCCCTTCGAAGGCGGCTTCGCGCCGGGTGACGTCTCGGTCACGCTGGGCGGCGCCCAGATCGCCGTGCCCCGCCTGCACGAGGCGACCGAGGGGCGCAAGCTGGTGCTGGGCGTGCGCCCCGAACATGTGACGCTGGGCGAAACCGGGGCGCTGCGCGGCCGGGTTCTGGCCAGCGAATATCTGGGCACCAGCCAGATCATCACCGTCGAAACCGCGCATGGACCGATCAAGGCCCGCGCCCCCTCGGGCCAGCCCGCCCGGCTGGGCGAGCCGCTGGCCCTGTCCTTCGCCGGGCCGCGGCTGACGCTGTTCGACCAGTCCACCGGCCGCGCCTTCCTGACCGATGCCAATGCGGGGGTCCATCATGGCTGAGGTCGTTCTGACAGGCCTGTCAAAGACTTATGGCGCAACGCAAGCGCTGAAGGATGTCACGCTGACCATCCCTGACGGCGCTTTCGTGGTGCTTCTGGGCCCGACCGGCGCCGGCAAGACCACCACGCTGCGGCTGATCGCCGGGCTTGACCAGCCCGATGCCGGCGATATCGCAATTGGCGGTGCCTCGGTTCTGGCCGAAACCCCGGCGCAGCGCGACATCGCCATGGTTTTCCAGCAATATTCGCTATACCCGCATCTGACGGTGCGCGACAATCTGGCCTTCCCGCTGCGTTCGCCCATGATCGCGATGCCGGAAGACCAGATCGCCGCCCGGGTGGCCGAAGTGGCGCAGGTGCTGCGCATTCCGCACAAGCTGGACAACAAGGCCACCGCGCTGTCGGGGGGCGAGATGCAGCGTGTCTCGATCGGGCGGGCGCTGGTGCGCAATCCGCGCATCTATCTGATGGACGAACCGCTCAGCAGCCTGGATGCCAAGCTGCGCGCCGATCTGCGGATCGAGTTGAAGCGCATCCATTCCGATCTGGGCGCGACCTTCCTGTATGTGACGCATGACCAGATCGAGGCCATGACCATGGCCACCCATATCGGCGTGCTGGATCAGGGCCGGCTGGTGCAATTCGGCCCCCCGCGCGAGATCTATGAAAACCCGGTCTCGACCTATGTTGCCAGCCGCCTGGGTCAGCCGCGCATCGCGCTTTTGCCGGCCGATGCCTTCGGGCCGCCGGCGCAGTTCGGCGCGCCCGAAGGGGCGGCGCAGATCGGCCTGCGCCCCGAGCATATCCTTCAGGGCGAAGGTCCGTCCGCGCTGGTTCACCGGCTGGAGCATCTGGGCGACCAGACCCGGCTGCATCTGGATCTGGGCCCGCATCGCATCGTCACGCTTGCCGATCCGCATACGCGGCTGGGCCCGGGCGACACGCTGCTGATCCGGCCGCAAAGCCCGCTTTGGTTCGATGCCCAAGGTCAAAGGATATAAGGGAAATCCGCCATGCAGCAATTCATGAACCGCAGGGATGCGCTGGTGACCGAGGCGATTGACGGGCTGTTGCGCAGCGCCGCCGGGCGCGCCGCGCGGCTGGACGGCTATCCGCATATCAAGGTCGTGGTGCGCACCGACTGGGACCGCTCGAAGGTCGCGCTGGTCTCGGGCGGCGGCTCGGGGCATGAGCCCAGCCATGCGGGTTTCGTGGGCCAGGGCCTGTTGACGGCGGCGGTCTGTGGCGACGTTTTCGCCAGCCCTTCGGTCGATGCGGTTCTGGCGGGGATCCTGGCGGTGACGGGCAGGCCGGGCTGCCTGCTGATCGTCAAGAACTACACCGGCGACCGGCTGAATTTCGGCCTGGCCGCCGAACGCGCCCGGGCCTTCGGGCTGAAAGTGGCGATGGTGGTGGTCGATGACGATATCGCCCTGCCCGACCTGCCGCAGGCCCGCGGCGTGGCCGGCACGCTGTTCGTCCACAAGATCGCCGGCGCCCTGGCCGAGGCGGGCGAGGATCTGGACACCATCGCCGCCGCGGCGCAGGGGGTGATCAAGGGCGCGATTTCCATCGGGATGAGCCTGGATACCTGCACCGTGCCCGGCAGCCCGAAAGAGGACCGGATCCTGCAGGGCCATGCCGAGCTGGGCCTGGGCATCCATGGCGAGGCGGGGGTCGAGCAGGTGGCCTTTGAAGGCGCGCGCGAGGCGATGGCCATGGTCACCGCCCGGCTGGCGCCGCATATGGGCAAGGGCGACCATGTGGCTTTGCTGAACAATCTGGGCGCAACCACGCCCTTGGAAATGTCGGTTCTGGCCGAGGAACTGGCGCGCTCGTCGCTGGCGTCGCGGATCAAGTGGATCGTCGGGCCGGCGCCGCTGATGACCTCGCTGGACATGCATGGCTTCTCGCTGTCGCTTTTGCCGATCGACGCGGCGCGGGTGCAGGCGCTTTGCGCGCCCGCCGCGCCGATGGCCTGGCCGGGCTGTCTGCCCTTTGGCGAGGTGCCGGTGCGCCCGCTGCCCGACGGGCTGGCGCCGATCCAGCCCCTGCCCTCGGCCCATCCGGCGCGGCGGGCGCTGCTGGCGCGCTGCTGCGCGGCGCTGATCGCGGCAGAAGCCGATCTGAACGCGCTGGACGCGCGCTCGGGCGATGGCGATACCGGCAGCACGCTGGCCGGGGCGGCGCGGGCGCTGGTGGCGGCGCTGGACCGGCTGCCGCTGGCCGATCCGACCCAGCTGTACCGCGCCGTGGGCAATGAGCTGAGCCAGACCATGGGCGGATCGTCCGGCGTGTTGCTGGCGATCTTCTTTGCCGCGGCGGGCGATGCCTCGGCCTCGGGGCGCGACTGGATCGGGGCGCTGGGGGCGGGGCTGGCGCGGGTGATGCAGGTGGGCGGCGCCGGGCCGGGCCACCGGACGATGATCGACGCGCTGGCGCCCGCGCTGGCAGCCCTGCCGCAGGGCCTGGCTGCCGCGGCCGCGGCGGCGCGGGCGGGCGCCGATGCGACCGCCGGCATGAGCCGCGCCCGGGCGGGCCGCGCCAGCTATCTGACCGCCGAGCGGCTGGCAGGGTTCAACGATCCCGGCGCCGAGGGTGTGGCGCTGCTGTTCGAAGATCTGGCCCGCGGATCGGCGGCAGGGCCAAAGGAATAGGCGCCGGTCGGGGAACCCTGATCACCCCGCCCGCGTTTGCCTGGATTGGTGCAGGGGGCGGATATCGTGGCAGAGGCAGGTGCGGCGGCAGCGACGGGCGGGGCAACGGCGCCGGGCGAAGATCCGGGCATTGCCCGCAGCGTCACGCTGAAGACCCTGGCCGCGGCCACGGTCATCACCGCCGTTCTGCATCTGGGGCAGGAGATCTTTCTGCCGCTGGCCTGCGCGGTGCTGATCACCTTCGCGCTGGCGCCCACCGTGGCCTTCCTGCGCCGCCGCGGCGTGCCGCGCATCCTGTCGGTTCTGGCGGTGGTGACGCTGGCCTTCGCGCTGATCGGCGTCTTCCTTCTGATCACCGTCAGCCAGATCGGCACGCTGGCGCAGCAATTGCCCAGTTTCCAGTCCAACATCGTGGCCAAGCTGGACGCGCTGCAGCAAGAGAATTCCGGCAACCGCCTGGTCGCGCAATTGACCCGCATGGCGACCACGATCAACAGCGAAATCGGCTCGGGTCTGGGCACCGGCGATGCGGCGGGGGCCGAGGGCCTGCCGGTGCAGGTCGAACTGATCGAGCCGCGCAATGCCTTTCAGATGCTGAGCGATCTGGTCATGCCGCTGGTCCGGCCGATCGGAACGGCGGGGCTGGTGGTCGTGGTGGTGATCTTCATGCTGCTGGAGCGCGAGGATCTGCGCGACCGCTTTCTGCGCCTGGTCGGGTCAAGCGACATCCACCGCACGACGCAGGTGCTGGAAGATGCCGGCAGCCGGGTTGCGCATTACCTGCTGACCCAGCTTCTGGTGAACACGATCTATGCCGTCCCGATCGGCATCGGCCTGTGGCTGATCGGCGTGCCCAATGCCGCCCTTTGGGCGATGCTGACGCTGGTGCTGCGCTTCGTGCCCTATATCGGCTCGGCGCTGGCGGCGGCCTTCCCGCTGTTCCTGGCCTTCGCCGTGTCGCCCGACTGGTCGGCGGTGCTGTGGACGGCGGCGCTGTTCCTGGTGGTCGAACTGGTGACCTCGAACCTGATCGAACCCTGGCTTTACGGCACCCGCACCGGGCTGAGCCCGCTGTCGATCATCGTCGCCGCGATCTTCTGGACCTGGATCTGGGGGCCCCTGGGGCTGGTTCTATCGACGCCGCTGACGGTGTGTCTGGTGGTGCTGGGCCGGCACATCCCGCAATTCGCGCTGTTCGACATCCTGTTCGGCGACCGGCCGGTGCTGGCCGATCACACCCGGCTGTATCAGCGGCTTCTGGTCGGCGATCTGGCCGAAAGCAGCGCCCGCGCCGGGACCGAGCTGGAGACGGTCTATGTCTCGGATTACCACCGCGACGTGACGCTGCCGGCGCTGCTGCTGGCGCAGTTCGATCTGGCGCGCGGGGCGCTGAAGCCCGGGCAGGACCGGGCATTGGCACAGGCGGCGCAAGAGTTTCTGGTCTCGCTGGAACCCGCCGTCGCCGAAGAACTGTCGGAAGCCGCGGCCGAAGGCGAAGCGGCCGGGGACGGGGCAGGGCGCCGTCTGCTGGTGATCGGCGGGCGCTCGGCGCTGGATGATGCGGGCGCGGCCGTCGTGGCCCAGGCGGCCCGCACCGAAGGCGCCGAGGCCGAGGCGCTGTCGCATCAGGACCTGACGCCGGCGCGGTTTGCCGCCGTCACCGGCACGGCTGCCGATTGCGCCCTGCTGACCTTCCTTGATCCCGAACCCGCCCGCGGCGCGGTGCTGCAGCTGCGCCGGATCAAGCGCGCGGCGCCGGGGCTTCGGGTCGGCGTGCTGCTTTGCCCCGCACCCGACAGTCTGGAAGGGGGCGCGCCGCTGCGGCCAAGCGCTGAAACGCAAGAAGCGATCCTGGCCACGGGCGCGGATTTCTGCGCCCTCTCGCTGGACGAAGCCCTGGCCGAGGCCTTCCGCAGCGCCGAACCGCGTCCGCTGCCGGCCGCCCCGCGCAAGCCGCAGCGGCGGCGCATTCTGGCGCCACCCGGCCCCATCCCGGCCCCGGCGGCGCTGACCAGCGCCTAAACCAGCGTCTAAAGCGGAAATTCCAGCCGCGACCGCACGCCCCCGGCGGGGCCGTTTTCCATCACCAGCTCTCCGCCCAGCTGCTGGGCGAATTGCCGCGCGATCGACAGGCCCAGGCTGGGCGAGCGCTGCAGGTCGAACCCTTCGTCCAGCCCCTTGCCGTTATCGGTGACGACAAGCTGCGCCCATCTTGCGCCGTCGCGATCCTGCGCGGTCAGCGACAGGGTGATCTTCGGCATGCCGCCGTCCGGCGCGCCATGTTCCACCGCATTCATCAACAGCTCGCTGGTGATCAACCCCAGCGGCACGGCCTGATCGGGGCTTAGCCGCAGCGGATCGACATGGGTCAGCACATCGGGGCGGCGTTCCATATGGCTGGCTTCCAGCGTGTCGGTCGCCAGGTTCTTCAGGAAGACCGGCGCCTCGACATCCTGCAGATCGGGCGAATGCAGGCTGCGCTGCAGGCGCGACACGGTCTGGATGCGCTGGGTCGCCTCGTTCAGGGCCTTCTTCACCTCGGGGTCGGTGCTGCGCCCCGACTGCATGCGCAACAGCGCGGCCACGGTCGCCAGGTTGTTCGACACCCGGTGCTGCAGTTCCGAGAACATCAGCTCGCGCGATCGCGCCACTTCGGCCTGGCGCTGCTTGGTCGCATCCAGCACCCTCAGCGCTGCCACGGTGGCGGTGAAGAAGAAGATCTCGACCCCGGTGATCGCGAAATAGAAGCCCATCGCCAGCATCGTGCCGGGCGCGAAGGAAAAGCCGGTGCCGGGGGGCACGAAAAAGCGCCAGGCGATCAGCCCGCAGACCAGCGCCACCACGATCCCCGCCCGCGCCCCGGCAAGGACCAGCGTCAGCAGAACCGCGGGGAAGAAGGTCAGGAACGGAAAGCCCAGCGGCAGAACATGGTCCAGCCCAAAGCGCAGCAGGCTGGAGCCGGCGACCATGACCAGGATCACCAGGCCGGAATACAGCTGCGAATGGCGGCGCAGCAGCAGCCGTCCGAACCGGCCGAACAAGGTTGCGCTCTCGGGGGCCTGCTCGGCCGTCGGGGGCCGTACCGCAACCGGGGTCACGATTTCCTGCAGGATGGATCGCATTCCGTTCCGCCTCTCCTAGGGCAATGGACCGGCCGAAGGGGCCGAATCAGCGCAGGCCAGCATATGGGTTTGCAGGCTGCAGGATAGGGGCGATCTGGGCCGCAGCGGGCAGGCCCTGAACCGCCCGGAACAAGCGCCGGGGGGAACCCCTGGCCTCTTCGTGCGTTGGTAGCGCAAAAGGGGGGCTGCCATGACTGTTACCATGATGGACCGGCCGCTGGCCGAAGGCAAGGGCGCGCTGGCGCAGGCCATGGCGCACCCTGCGCCGCGGGTTCTGGTGACCACCGCGGCCCTTTCTTTGCCCGAAGTGGCGCTGCTGCATGATGCCGGCGCCCGGCTGATCCTGGCCGGTGATGATCCGCTGGCCTTCGCCCTGGCCGATCTGGTTCTGCCCGGCGCGCTGCAGCTGCGCCTGAATCTGCGCCAAAGCGCCGAGATCGCAACGCTGCGCAACCGCGTGCAGGCTGAAGGTCCGCTGGACCGCCTGATCCTGGCGCCGCCGTCCAGCGACCCGGTCGAAACCCTGGCGCTGATGCGGCTGGTTCTGGCCTTCCTGCCCGGAATGCGCACCAGCGGCACCCGCCGCGCGCCGGGGCAGATCGCCCTTCTGCCGCAGGACGGCGCGGCCGAAGCCACGCTTTGCGCCTTTGTCGCGGGGCTACGGCCGGGCCTTGCCGCGGCGGGCGGGCCGGTCCTGACCGTGCAGCCCGCCGGCACCGCCGCGCCGTCCCGGCGCCTGGCCACGCATCTGGTCTGACCCGCAGGGCCACCTTCGCCCTTCGCTTCCCCCCGCACCCAGCCGGCCCGCCCCTTCAGGCGGTCCGGCTTTTCGCTGGCCGCCCAAGGGCGGAGTTTCTGCGTCTGCGGCACCATCCGCACGGGCATGAAAAAAGGCCGCGGGGCGCAATGCCCGCGGCCTCAAGTCGGCTCCTAGGGACAGGGAGCAGGGACAGGGATCAGAGCGGCGGCTTGCCGCGGACAGCGCGGGCGATCAGCGAGATCACGAACAGCGCCAGGAAGATGAAGAACAGGATCTGCGCGATGCCGGCCGACGTGCCGGCGATGCCGCCGAAACCAAGAGCCGCAGCGATCAGCGCGATGACCAGAAAGGTAAGGGCCCAACCGAGCATGGTATTCTCCTTTGAAATCAGGCACCTGGGGAAGGTGCGCCTGAAGGTTGCAACGGGCGCCGCAGCGCCGGGTCGTTCTGCAGGGACAACGCCGTGCCCCGCCGCCGGTTCCCTGGATCGACAGGCTTCCCGATCGGCCGGTAAAAAAATTGTCCCGGGGCGTCTCGCTCATCGCCGCGCGCGCGGCCCTTGAAGCATCTGCGCGCGCCTGCCCGATCAGATGCCCGATCAGATGCATCGCGCTGGAACTTTCGTCGCAGTTCGGCGTTGACCTGGCAGAACCGGAACGGGCCCCGGTGCCATCGCACAAGGCCCGCATCCCGACCGCCTCATTCACAGGAGAGTTCCGATGAACACGCCCACCACGCTGAAGAGCAAGGCCGATGCCACCATGGATGCCGCGCGCGACACGGCAGACAAGGCGCGTGACACGGTCGAGACCGCCGCCGATCTGGCGACGGACCGCGCCGAAAGCTCGATCGAACAGGCCGGCACCAAGCTGCGCCAGTTCGGCTCGGAAGCGGCCCAACGCGTTTCGGAAACCACCGGCGCCCTGCGCGATGCCGCGGCAAGCCGCATCGACGGCGCCCGCGGCGCTTTGGCCGATGCCGGTGACCGTCTGGCCGGGTCGCTGCGCGAAGCGGCTGACCGTTCGGCCGACCAGCCCTCGCTGCAATCGCGCACGCTGGCGGCGATGTCCGATGGCGCCGCGACGGTTGCAGACACGCTGCGCGACCGCAGCTTTGTCGAGATGGCCGGCGACGTGAAGGCGCTTGCCCGCCGCCACCCCGCCGCCTTCGCGACCGGCGCCGCCGTTCTGGGCTTCATGGTGGCACGGATGGTGCGCGCCAACCGTCGTGGCGCGGAATCGTGACGGCAGACCCGCATCTGCCGCCGCGGGAGCCGTCGATCATGGGCCTTCTGGCCGAGGTGATCGGCGGCTTCACCCGCCTGACCCGGGGAGAGCTTGCTCTTGCCCGGGCCGAGGCGCGCGAGGGGCTGCAGCACAGCCTGCGCGCCGCGATCAGGATCGCGGTCGCGGCGGTGCTGGGGCTGGTTGCGCTGCATGTTCTGGCCGGAGCCGCGGTGGCGGCGCTGGTCGCCCTGGGTCTGGGGCCGGTCTGGTCGGCCCTGGCGGTGGGGCTGGCCCTGCTGTTGCTGGCGGTCATCTTCCTGCAGACCGGGCTGGGCCTCTGGCGCCGGCAGGGGATCCTGCACTGGCCGCGCCGTCGGGCCCAGGCGCTACGCCAGGATCTGGCCGCGGTTGCCGAAGGATTGGGAGCCCGCGATTTCGCGACGGAAGGACTGCGACATGACCCATCACAACGGCCGCATTGACCCGGCCCCGCCTCTGGCCGCCCGCCCGGTCGAAGACCTGGCCGACCGCCCGTCTGACGAGATCGCGGCCCGGGTTGCCCATGACCGGGCGCATCTGGCCGCCAGCATGACGGCGCTGCGCGCCCGGCTGCGGCCTTCGGCCCTGGCCGAAAGCGCCGGGCGGGCCGTGCTTGAAAAGATCGGAGTGCCTGCAACCGAGCGGCCCCGCCCCTCGGTTCATGCCGCGATGGGCGTCGTGCCCCCCGCCGCCCCGGCCGAGCCGCTTGAGCTGCCGGGAGCCGAGATCGTGCGCCGGCATCCGCTGCTGGCGGGTGCGGCGCTGCTGGCCGCCGGGGCTGCCCTGGCCAAGGTGCTGCCGCAGGGTGAAACCGAACGCGGCTTCGTGCGCGACACCGGCGCCGTTGCCGGCAGCCGCCTGCGCCAGGTGGTGATCGACGAAACCATGATCCTGGCCGAAACCGCCCTGGCCGCGGTAGCCACCGGCATCGCCACGGGCCTGGCCGCCGCCGCGGCGGAAACCGACGCCCAATCCGCAGCGCCCGGTGCCCCGCCCGCTCCGCCCTACGCCTGAGCCCGCTTCCCCTGCCCTCCTGCCCCCGGCGGCGACCGATCCCCTCGGTCGCCGCCGGTTTCCATTCGGACATCCCCTGCTGCGCCAAGGCCTTGCGCGCAACGATCGCCTTTCCGCCCAACGAAAAGGCCCGCACCTTGCGGTGCGGGCCCTTGCCTTGCCGAAGCGGCGCTTCGGCGCGGGCAGATGTCAGACGGATCAGAGCCGTTTCAGCCAGTCATCGACCTTGCGTTCGGCATCGGCCTTTTCGTCACCGTACTTCTTCTGGATCAGGCCGATCATCTGATCGCGCTTGCCGGCGACACGATCCCATTCGTCATCGGTGATGTCGCCCCAGGTTTCCCGGGCCTTGCCCTTCAGCTGCGTCCACCGGCCTTCGATCTGGTCCCAGTTCATCGCGCTTCTCCTTTGCAGGTTCAGGTTTCTGTCGCTGAACCAACCCGCAGAAGCGCCTGAGGTTCCGAAGAAATTCCCCGCGCAGGCGATCAGGCGCCTAGGAATCGCGGATCAGGAAGGTCACTTCGGCCACCACCTCGCCCGCATCGCCGGTGATGGTGAACTCGCCGCCCAGCTGGCTGACGAAAGCCCGGATCAGCCGCGCCGCGATCTTCGTGGGCGCATCGAAGCTTTCCCCCGCCAGGATCGCGCGCGCGCTTTCCGGCCCCGAAATCCGCATCCTGGCCGAGCCTTCGTCGCAGCGGTCCAGCGTGACCCGGATCGGCGGATCGTCGGGCCGCGCATCGCTGGACGGGAAGCAGGACAGCACCTCGGCCAGCAAAAGCGCCAGCGGCACGGCCTGTTCGGTGGCCAGAACCAAAGGCCGCAACTCGGCCTCGATCGAGCCGGCCCGGGCGTAGCGTTCGTGAATGGCGCTGACCTTGGCGATCACGTCGGCCATCAGCTCATGCACCGAAATGCGCGATTCCCCGGCAATCCGATACAGGCTGAGGTGAACGGTCGACAGCGACATCACCCGCGCATGCAGGTTTTCCAGGATCCGCCGCGTCGCATCGTCCAGCTGTTCGCGCAGATGCATGCGCAGCACCGAGGCGATCAGCTGCAGGCTGTTGCCGGTGCGGTGATGCACCTCGCGCAGAAGCATGTCCTTCTGGTGAACCAAGTTCTCCAGCTCGGCCTCGTCGCGCAGGATCGTGGCGGTCATGGTACGATAGGCTTCGGCCAGATCCTCGATCTCGGCCGGGGGATTGCTGAGATGCAGGGCATAGCGGCCGCGATTGCCGCGCGCGAAGGCCAGCATCGCCTGCGAGATCATCCGCACATGCCGCGTCACCAGATACTCGGCGGCGAAAACCGCCACCGCCAGCGCGGCCAGCCACATCAGGCCGGGCAGAAGATAGGGCGCGATGTCGGGATCGACCAGGGTTTCCTCGGTGCTGCTGCGCCAGACCCCCAGCAGATAGACATCGCCCGCCAGCGGCACGACCGAGAACAGCCGCCGATTGCCGCTGACAGACTGGCCGGCAAAGCTTTGCACCTGATTGCGGGCCAGATCGGACAGGCCGCGGTCGCGCGGCAATTGCAGCACCGCCTGGTCAAGCCCGGTATCCGCCGTCAGCAGGTTGCCCGCGCCATCGAAGGTGATCAGCGCCACCGGGCGCGACGCGGCCAGATCGGCCGAGGCCTCGTCCGCCTGGCTGACGGCCTCGTGTCGCAGCGACAGCGAGACGATGCCGATCTGCATGCCCAGCGCGTTGAAGACCGGATGGACGATGCCCAGAACCGCCGTTCCCGAGACCGGCCCCTGCGGATTGACCACGATCATCGGCTCGGGCTTTTCGATCAGCCGCTGGAACAGCGGATTGCCGGCGAAATCGAAGCGGCTGCCATCCGAGCCGCAGGTCATCTGCCCCGAAAGCGGCGTATAGGCGACCAGCGCCGCCGCCGGTTCGGTGGCCTTGATCTGGTCCATGATCCGGCGGCAGGCGGCATCGTCGGCGACAAAGGGCTCGATGATCGCGGCCAGGGTGGCGACGCTGGCCTGGCCGCGCTGGATCAGCCGGATCTGCGGCGCGGCGGCGCGCACCGTCGCGCCCATCGCCGCCATTTCCGCATTGCGGCTGACTTCGCGCGTGACCGAGGCCGTCTGCTGCATCGACAGCAGGCCCAGCGGCATCAGCGTGATCACGATCATCACGGCAAGACGCCGTCCGACACCCCAGTGCCTGACCGCCGAAGCCGCTGACGCGGCGTCGTTCGCTGTCTCGCCTTCACTCATCGGATCAAGCCGTCCGGCACCCTCCGCCTGTTCTGCCTGGCCCCGTTCACGCAGCCGAGGGAACGGAACGGCTCATCACGGCCGCGGTCGCCCCATCGGTTCCCGAGAACAAATCTTCGCCATCGGCCAGATGCATCAATTCCGCCAGGCGCTTGCGTGCCCGGTTGGCGCGGCTTTTCACCGTTCCCACCGCGACACCCATCATGCCCGCCGCCTCTTCGCAGGAATAGCCCGAGGCGCCGACCAGGATCAACACTTCGCGATGTTCGGGCGACAGCACATCGAAGGCGCGCTGGAAATCGCCGAAGGCAAGGCGCCCGTCATGGGCCGGCGCCGAGACCATGGTCGCGGCATAGCTGCCATCGCTGTCGGCCACTTCGCGCCGCGTCTTGCGCAGCGAGGAATAGAAGGTGTTGCGCAGGATCGTGAACAGCCAGGCTTCCAGATTGGTCGCGGGATCGAACTTTTCGATGTTCGACCAGGCCTTCAGAATGGTTTCCTGCACAAGGTCATCGGCCTGCGAGCCATTGCGGCACAGGCTGATTGCAAAGGCACGCAGGCTGGGCAGATGGCCGGCCAGCCGGTCGCGAGGGGATCGGGTGTCGGTCGTCCGCTCGGCCACTGCGGTCATTTGCTGTCATCCTTGATGGGATCGCCCTGACGCTGGTCCTGAGCCTGCAGCTGTGCCAGCAGATCCCGGAACCGATCCGGAACGTCCTCGGAAAGCGCGGCCTGATAGACCCGCTTCAGATTCTCGTCGATCTGCGCCTTCATCTGGGCGTTCACGGCGCCGCCTGGCGCGCCTTTGATCGGTCTTGAGTGCTGCATTTTTTTCGTCACCTTACGATCCTATGGGAACCGAACGCGGCTCTTGGCGTTTGGTTCCGTGGAAACAGGGAAATGAGAGGTTTTTTTCATGTCAACTTCGGAAGGCCAGACCCAGGGGGGTTCGGGGGGTGTTTCGGGGATGGTGGCTTCACAGCTTCCCTATCTGCGCCGCTATGCGCGGGCGCTGACCGGAAGCCAGGGCTCGGGCGACCGCTATGCCGTTGCCACGCTGGAAGCCGTGCTGGCCGACCCTTCGGCCATCGCCGGGGCAAGTGATCCGCGCGTGGCGCTGTTTCGGGTGTTCCATTCCGTCTGGGGCAGTTCCGGTGCGCCGGTGGCCGAGGCGGAAGACCGGCTTGCCGCCCGCGCACAGGCGCATCTGGCGACGCTGACCCCGAATTCGCGCGAAGCCCTGCTGCTGCATTCGATCGAAGGCTTCAGCCTGGCGCAGATCGGGGAAATCATCGACACCGACGAGGCCGAGGCCGGCGAATTGGTCAACCATGCGCTGCGCGAGATGGAAGCCTCCGTCGCGGGCCGCGTTCTGGTGATCGAGGATGAGGCGATCATCGCCATGGACATCTCGGGCATCGTCGAGGGGATGGGCCACAAGGTCACCGGCATCGCGCGCACCCATGCCGGCGCGGTGGAACTGGCCGCGCGCGACAAGCCCGACCTGATCCTGGCCGATATCCAGCTGGCCGACAACTCCTCGGGCATCGAGGCGGTGAACGAGATCCTCGGCCAGTTCGACGATATTCCGGTGATCTTCGTCACCGCCTTCCCCGAACGGCTGTTGACCGGCGACCGGCCCGAACCGGCCTTCCTGATCAACAAGCCCTATACCGAGGAACAGGTCCGCTCGGCCGTGAGCCAGGCGATGTTCTTCGCCTCGACCGAAACGCTGGCGGCCTGAGGCCACTTCAGGGTTTTCGTGACGAGTGATCGGCCCGGCCTGTCCCCCAGACGGCCGGGCCGACTTTTATCCGCGGTCCTGCCGGGCCAACCCGCCTATCGGCGCGGCTTGGCCTTCCAGGTGTCAAGCCAGGCGGTGAACCGCCCCCATCTGCCGCGGGCGCGGGCGCGGGCCACGCTGCCTTCGGCCTCGACCCGGTCCCAGGCCTGTTCGGCCCGGTCGATCGCCGGATCCAGCGCGCGTTCGCGGAACTGCAGCCAGATCCGCCGGATCATGAACACCACGAAGGCCAGCATCGCGAGGATCACGATGTTCAGCCAGGGGATCAGCGTCACATCCGGCCCCGCGACCGGGGTGATCTTCACCGCATTCGGGAAGATCGAGATCATCGGGATGCGCCAGCCGTAATGGGTGACCGCAACCCAGGTCGGGTTGGCCTTGTCGGTCTTGTAATTGGTGGCCTCGGCCTGCAGGTTCGAGCTGTCCCATTTGAAATAGGGCGGCCAGATCCAGCCGGTATCCTCGTTGCGGTAAACCATCACCGATTTGCCATCGGGATAGACCGCCTCGATGAAGCGGATGTCGCGGGTGGTCGAGGTGGTCTCGACCCCGGTGCCGCTGTCTTCCATCGAGTAGAACATCCAGTTCGACCCGATCGGCGTCAGCTTGTTATAGGTGTTGATGATCTGCACCACGTCGCGCTGCGGCAGGGTGTAATGCAGGAACAGCCCCACGATCAGCAGCAACAGCAGCCGCAGGCTCCATTTGATCTTGGTCCACATCGGTGCGGCGCCCCTAATTCCAGTTCACGACGTAGATGGTGGCCAGGAAGGCCAGCATCGGCAGGATGTAGATAAGCCACAGAAGCCGGCGTTTCAGCCCCTTCTCATAATCCTTCATCCCCTTTTCGATCCAGCCCTCGCGGTCGCCCTCTAACCCCTCGGACACCCAGCGCTTTTCCAGCTTCTCGCGCCGGACCGAGCGGGAATAGATCGCCGCGATGAAATAGACCACGGTCAGCCCGACCAGGGCGAACAGTCCAAGCCTGAGCCAGCCCAGGATCATCTGCGCCCCCCAGCCTCGCCCCAGGGGCCTGCCACGGCGCCCCGCGCCCCCGCGCCCGCCCCGCCCCAGGGCCCGGCCACCGGGCGCGCGGGTTTCGGGCCGGCCTTCATCTCGGGCCGCATCAACTCGTCCATCCGCGGCTCGGGCCCGAACAGCGCCTCGCGCGCGCCTTCCCGGTCGACCTGATATTCGCGGGCCAGGAAATCCGCGACATAGGCCTGCTTGCGCGGCGACCAGGTCGCATAGGCTTCGTAGAAGCGCTCCTTGTGGACGATGAACATCTGCCGCACATCCATCGGCGCCAGTTCCGACAGAAGCATGTTCACCAGATCGCGGTCGCGCCCCGGCCGGGCCCGCAAGGTGTAGAAATAGGCCGGATGCGCGCTGGAGATCTTCGGCCAGGCGCCGGCGCCTTCCACCCAGCGCAGCATGGCGGCCAGGCCCTGGAATTCCTCGGGCAGCGCCGATCCCAGACGATAGGCCACCTTGCGCAATTCGGTGCGCCGCCCGTCGCCCACCTCGATCCCCAGCTGGTCGGCGGCGTCGAGCAGGATGAAATCCATCTTCTGCCGCAGGATCGCCCCGGCATCGGCGCCGCGCGCCTGCACGATGGGTTCGACCAGCTGATTGCGCTCCAGCCAGTCGGCAATGTGGTTGCGATGGCTGAAATCCATCACCTGCGGGATCGGCAGCTTGCCCAGGGTCCCCACCGGCTGCCGCGCAATCGCCGCCGGAAACTTCACGTCACGGAACACATAGATGCCGCCGAACAGGCTGGTCCACAGGTTCGCCGCCTCGAATGTCATCGTGGGCAGGCTGATCGGCACCCGCGTCACATCGCCGGTGCGCTTCGCCAGCCCGATCATCTCGGCAATCAGCGCCTCGTCCCGCCAGCCATCGGGTTCGCGCCGGAACCTGTCGATCAGCCCGGCCAGCTTGCCCGCATCCGCCACATGCCCGCCGATCGTATCGGCCTCGACCGTGACCTGGCGGTAGTCGAACAGCTGCGCCGGCGTGTCGACCGCATAGACCGAGCCTTGCAATTCCCCCGCCACCGCGTCGCGCGCGGTCAGCGCGAACAGCTGCGCCTCGTTCTTCTCGATAAACTGGGTCAGGATACTGCGTGAGGTCGAGAAGCGGATGTTCAGCAGCGGCGCCTCTTTCTGCTGGGTGGACAGCAGGATGAACTGCCGGTTGGCGCCGTTCGGGTTCAGGTAATAGTCATCTCCGAACTCATCGCCGATCTCGGGCGAATAGCCCGACAGGTCGATGTGGAAATCGGTCAGCGTGGTTTCCTTGCCGATCAGATGCTTCAGCGCGCGGTTGTAGCGGGTGACAAGCTGGGGCGAGGACACCTCGATGAGGTTCCCGAACATCAGCCCCTTCTCGATCAGCCGCTTCATGCCGCCCCCTTTGTCCTGGCCCATATCTGGCCCCGAATCCGATGCAGATGCCAGCAGAATACGCCCCTACCGCCCATCCCCGCGCCCCATCGCCAACCCCTTGCGCCGTTCAATCCCCTGCGCCCGGACGAGCCACACCAACGCAAGCAAGGGCCCCCAGAACATCGCGAACCAGACGGAGCGTGCCAGAAATTCCCCCACGCGTGAGGCTTCCGGCACAGAGCCCTGCAACCGCCACCCCTCGAACGCCAGCCACAGCGCCCCCGCCGCAAGGGCTGCCAGCGCGGTGAAGGCAATGGCCCCCGCCAACCGGGCCTGTGAGAGCGACCCGCTCATCAGGGCCCAGGGCAGCAGGAGGACCAGGGCCATGAGCAGGCCGAGGGGGAGAAGGGTGTTTTGGAACGTGATGGCCTCGGGCATCAAGTAGGCACCGCTTTCGATCAACAATAGAAGAGCGGAAGGTAGTCCACTCCACTTTTGGCCACGAGCCTGCCCGGAGCGCGCAAAACTTCTTCCTCAAGCAGCTTCCCACGAACATGTGGGAAGATAAATTCCTCAAATACATCAGCATGCATTTTCTTGAGAAGCGAAATCACCCCCATAGTCCACTCGACCCAATCACCATGATCCTGCTCGCTGACAATGGCGTGCTTTGCTCCGAGTTCTGCTTTTTGAAGGGCCGTTTCGAAAACGACTTGCTCTCCTATTGGGTAGAATGCGTTTCCATCCGTCCCACCAAGATATATGTTGCAGTCTATATGCCCTCCACCAAAACGTGTCGCAGCTACCGCGCTCCGGAAATCGAGATGAAACGCCATCTTGTTGCGGATGCGCTCGGAAATATCCCTTCCCTTCCTAGGCGAAAGCTCCTCGAAAACCTTGCTTTGGTTTGCGCAAACTTTCCGCACATCCGGATCCTTCGCCCGCTGCGACCCGCTCTTTATGAATTGCCCCGCTTCAAAGCACTTTCCAGATATTACTCGAATGAGAGAATTGCTTTGAATTCTCGCCGCAAGTTCTAGTGCGGGTTGATCAGGGAATATCTCAAAAGACATCAGAGCCAGTCTTTGGAAGACATTTAGCTCGCTGACAACGTAGCTAAGCGTTATATAGAGAGCCTTTTTCTCAATCGCAACCTTGTCAATATCCGCCCATGACAACGGCAGCATCGAAATATTAATTGCGTCGCTCACCCCTTCCCCTCCAGATACCGCCGCTTCGCCTCTTCCGCCCGCTGCATGTCCCGCACCATCGCGGAAATCGCCGCCTCGTCCGACTTGTCGGCATAGCGGAATTCGCTGTCGGCGTAGCGGTTGATCTCCTGGATCACCATCTCGACCGTGATCGGGCTCATCAGCCCTTTGATCATCGAAAGCTTCTCGTCATAGGGCTTGAACAGGAACAGGTCGGGGTTTTCCATCCATGCGTCGGGCAATTCGAAATCCATCGCCCGGACCTTGACCGCATCGGTGATGTTCTTGATCGCACGCCCGGTGAACCGCGCATCGGCCTCTTGGATCGCCTTCAGATAGGCGCCGATCTTGGCCAGACTATCCAGCCGCCCCGTCTCGGCCTCGACCCGCTGCCACACTTTCACCAGCCCTTCTTCATGCGGGCGGGAATGGCCTTCGAAACTGGCGGCAACGGCCTTCTTGATTTCCTGCGCGGCGAAAAGCTGGTGGTCGCCCAAGGGGATCTGGTGGTTCTTGCCCAGAAGCAGCGCCAGAATGTCGATGTAATCGTCCTTGGTCTGCGGCCCATCCACCAGGAACCGCGCGCCGGCCCGCTGGCGCAGGGCGTCGTCGACATTCTCGGGGTAGTTGGAAAACATCCCAAAGGTGCAATTGCCGCGCACCACCGTGCCCGCCCCGGCGAAGGCGCCCATGAACACCGCCGTCACCTCTTGCTGGCCGGCCGAAGACTGCCGGTCGCCGCGCTTGCCCGCCACCTGGTCGATATCGTCGATCGTGCCGAAACCGATCACGCCAGGGTCCACAACCGCGTCGATGAAGGCCTTGGCGTTCTGGCCCGACTTGCCCTGATAGCTGTCGATCTGGTCGATACTGAAATTCCGGTA
Source organism: Xinfangfangia pollutisoli (assembly GCF_020179405.1). Taxonomy (GTDB): domain Bacteria; phylum Pseudomonadota; class Alphaproteobacteria; order Rhodobacterales; family Rhodobacteraceae; genus Pseudogemmobacter; species Pseudogemmobacter pollutisoli. The sequence continues at coordinate 134,673 of NZ_JAICBZ010000003.1, forward strand.
CAGGAACGGATAGCCCGCCACCTTGCAGTAATCGTTCAGCAAGCCGGCCATCATCTGGATCAGCGTGGTCTTGCCGGTGCCCGGCGCGCCATCGCCCATGAAGGTGAAGATGAAGCCACCCAGTTCGGCGAACGGGTTCAACCGGCGCTCGAAATCATAGGCCATCAGCATCTTGGCCAGCTTCATCGACTGGTACTTGGCGATGTGGTTGCCCACCACCTCATGCGGGGACTTGAAGGCCATGGTCAGCGCGCCGCCCTTGGCCGCCCGCGCCGGGGTGAAGCCGGAAATCGTCAGCCCCTCGGCCTCGACCTTCCAGCTGGCGGTCTTGAACGGCCCGACCCGGGCCGCGGCATCGGCCCGCAGGGCGACCTTCTTCATCAGCGCCTCGCAGAAGGCCATGACCGTGGCCACCAGCCGGCCCTCATCCGCGGCGAAGGTGGCGATGTCCTGGTCCAACTCCCACAAGGCGCCCTGCAGGGCCAGGGGCGGATTGTCGGTCAACACCTCCTCGACCTCGCCGATCTCGACCGTGACGGATCCCATGTGCCCGGCCAGAAGATAGGCCGTCGCATTGGCAAAGGTGAACAGCACCGCCAGCGCCTCGGCCGCCAGCAATTCGGTGAATTCGGCGCGCCGCCCCTCGGGCAACCGCCCCTCAAGATTGGCCTTTTTCAGCTCGGCCAGCCCCGATTGCGCCGACAGCTGCTCGCCCAGCGCCAGCGCAATCGCCAGCCCGCGCCGCAACCCGCCCAGGACCGAGGCCTGCAGCGGCGAGACCAGCCCGTCCCCCAGCCCCTCGACCCGCTCGGCCAGGCGCACACCGCCCGGCCGCGCCGTCGACCGCGCCGCCATGCCCACGACGGTTGACCGGAACCGCGGCCGCGCGCCGATGCCGGGCGAGCGTTCCACCCCTGGCTCGGGCGCCGTCGCGGTGGCCAGCCGCGGCGCATGGTCGAACCCGGTCAGCAACCCCAGTGCGGCGTCATACTGCGCCCGGATCGCCTCTTCCTTCAATTCCATCGTGTCGCGCGTGTTCATCGAACCCTCCAGCCGGTCGCCCGGCACAAACCTTCGCCTCCGGCGGGGATATTTTCACAGAGAGGAAGGCCGAACCCGATCTTGCCGGCTGCCTTCCTCTCTGCCCAAATATCCCGGGGTCCGGGGCAGCGCGCCCCGGGGCTTTCCACCCATGTCAGCGGGCGGGAATAAGCCGACCCCCCGCCCCCACCACGAATTTCCGGATCCCCCGCAGCCCGGCCGGGTCCTGCTCCACCAGCACCTGATAGGGCCGTTCGGGCAGGATGATCATCCGCTCCAATGTCGTCGTCCCGGTATCCGCGCCGGTCAGCGGGTCCAGCTTGTAGACCTGCCGCGTGCGCGACGAGAACCAGCCGTCCTTCACCGCCTCTTCCCGGTCCGAGACCAGATCCTCGACCGTCCAGACCAGGGCCCAGTCCTGCCCCTCGGGCGCGCGGGCATCTTCCAGCACTTTCGAGATCGGGCCGGATTGCAGGGTGAAACTGGCCGAATACATCGGACCCAGGGTGATCCGTCGCAGGCGTTTGGGGTGCAACCCCTCGAAATCCTGGTCAAAGCCGGTGGCGATGGTCAGCAGTTTCAGCCCGCCCAGCGACTGGGCCAGCAGCTTCTGCTGCACGGGGGGCCAACGGTAATCGTCATTCGGCAGGGGCTTCTTGCCGGAATCCTCGACATCCATCAGATAGACGACCGGCAGGTTGACCTGGGCGTCCCAGACCGCCCAATGCACCAGATAGCGCCGCCGGTCGCCCACCTGCGCAATCCATTGCGCATCCGGGTCATTCCTGGCCCAGAAGATGCCGCCCGCCTTCAGCGCCTCGAAATACAGCCGTTGCGACAGGGCGTATTGCAGGCCTGCGGGCAGTTTCAACTCGCCCACGATGGTGCGGATCATCCGGTCCTTCAGTTCCGCTTCCGAGGCCATCCCGGCCAGATGCTTGTCGGCCTGCGCCGCGTCCAGCGCCATGACCATCAATTCCTGCGCGACCGGAAAGCCCGATTCATGCCGGTCGATGGTCAGCCGCGGCGCGCCCTCGGCCCGGCCGGTCATGAGGTATTTGTGGTTCAAGGCCCGGAAGGTGCCGATCACCCCGGCCAGATAGCTGCCCAGCACCCGCGCCTCGCTGCGGCTGAGCGCGCCTTCGCCCTCGATCTCGGCCGCGACGCGGCCCAGATAGGAACCGATCTCGGCGAATTTGGCGAAATATCGCCGGGCCAGCTCGGGCTCGTAAAGCTCGGCATGATCCGACGTAAGTTGCTCCTTGACCGAATTGTCAGACATCAGTCAGCGCTCGGGGGGGTGACGTACCAGCACTCATCGGTTGTTTCGGCAGATGATGCATAGAGTGTGCGTCGGCAGAGCAACCGCCGCGCTTCTGTTTCAGAATGCCACGAAGTTTGCAGGTACGGCCTTTCCGTCTTGGAGTAGACATAGGCATAGAGGCCCTGCTTCCAGCCAAATTTCTCGGCTGTCTGAGAAGTCAAAACATCCGGTGCCTTTTCCCGCTTTGCAGGTTCGGCTGCGGCGCAGCTGCAGGTCGACAGGAACGCGGCAGTCACTGCGAGGGCTCGCCGACCTCGCATTTCATTCCCCATAGGCGTTCTTGTCATGCTTCTCGACGATCTGGGCAAAGCGGCGGGCGAAGCGTTCATCCGCCTTGGCCTTGTCTTCCAGGATCTTGCGGGCAAAGACCATGTGCCCCTCATGCGCTTCCAGCATGTCGGCCATCTTGGCATTGGTGGCCGCACCGATCCCGGCCATGGCGGCCTGCGCCTCCTGGTCGGTCTTCACCCCGATCTCGTTGATCCGGTGCGCGACATCCTGCTGCTGGGCCGTCTTCAAGCTGCTGCTCAGCGCGTCATACAGCACCACCCGCTGCTTGGTGTCGGTCTGCAGCTTGTTGATCAGCACCAGCTGGGTCGCGGCCTGATTGGTCAGGCTGTCAACCCAGGTCTTGCCCTTTTCGATATAGCGCTCCAGCGTCTGGCTGCGCGCCAGCTTCACCTGTTCATCCTGCACCAGCGCATTGTGCTTGGCATTCAGGGTAGCCAGTTCCGTCTCAAGCTTCGTCCGCGCCGCGGCATCCATCTCGACCGAGATCTTGTTCTCCAACTCGATCAGCTGGGGGTCCATCGCGGCAATCTCCTTGCGCACCGCTTCCAGCGCCTCGACCGTCGCCTCGCGGTCGGACAAGGTGCCCGAAAGGTTCGCCTCGACCCGCGATTTCTGCACGTTCAGCATTTCCAGCTGGCCCTGCAGCAGCTTCACGATCACATCCGATTTCGAGATCAGATCCTGCAGCTTGTCGTCGATGCTGGCATCGCGCAGCCGTTCCTGCCGCATCGATTCCGCTTTCGCGCCCGAGAAGATGCCGACGAAGCTTTCCCAGCCGGTCTTCGTCCGCATCTCGTCGAAATCCTTGGAGAAGGCGGCGGTCACATCGTCAAGCCCCATGATCAGCTCGGCGATATTGGCGTTCATCACTTCGGTATGCTTGTGCACATCTTCCAGCGTGGCGTTTTCCACATCCAGCGTCACGCCTTCATCCGCCCGCAGCCGGGCCGCCTCGATCGTCGCGGTGATCGAGGAAATCTTTGCCTGCGCCGCCTGGACCTGCTTTTGGCTTTCCAGAATCTGTGCCTCGAAATCGGCCATCGCGCCCTCCTGAGCTGCGGGGTCACCCCTAAATCGCATCTTGATGTAATATCGGGTTACATCCGTTCCAGTGGGGAATTCTGATTGCCTGCGCCCCCTTGCGCAAGGCAGAATCGGGATCATGGACGATGCCCCCCTGCTTGCCGAAATCGCCCGGCGGCGCGATGCGCTGGTCGGGCTGACCCAGGATCTGATCCGCATTCCCACCGTGAACCCGTCGGGCCGCGACTATCGGCGCATCTGCGACTATCTGGCCGAACGGCTGCTGGCCCAGGGCTGGGACGTGCAGCTGATCCGCGCAACCGGCGCGCCCGGCGATTGCGAGGCTTTTCCGCGCTGGAACATGGTGGCACGGTTTCAGAACGGACCCGGGCCCTGCCTGCATTTCAACGGCCATCACGATGTGGTCGAACCCGGCCAGGGCTGGAGCCGCGATCCGTTCGGCGCCCAGATCGAGGGCGACCGGATCTATGGCCGCGGCGCCTGCGACATGAAGGGCGGCCTCGCCGCCGCCGTGATCGCGGCCGAGGCCTTTCTGGCCACCTGCCCCGATTTCCGCGGCGCGGTGGAAATCTCGGCCACCGCCGATGAGGAATCGGGCGGCTATGGCGGCGTGGCCTATCTGGCCGAGCAGGGGTTTTTCGCGCCCGACCGGGTCAGCCATGTCATCATCCCCGAACCCCTGCACAAGGACCGGATCTGCCTGGGCCATCGCGGCGTCTGGTGGGCCGAGGTGGAAACCAAGGGCCGCATCGCCCATGGCTCGATGCCCTTTCTGGGCGATTCCGCGATCCGGCATATGGGGGCGGTGCTGGAAGAGATCGAGGCGCGGCTTTACCCGCTGCTGGCCAGCCGGGTGACCGCGATGCCGGTGGTGCCGGAAGGCGCGCGGCACTCGACGCTGAACATCAACTCGATCCATGGCGGCCAGGTCGAGCCGCAGCCGGGCGACACCTCGCTGCCCGCGCCCTGCGTCGCCGACAGCTGCCGGATCGTGCTGGACCGCCGCTTCCTGATCGAAGAGGGCCTGGGCCAGGTGAAATCGGAAATCCGCAGCCTGCTGGACGGGATCGCCGCCCGGCGGGCGGATTTCCGCTATGAGATCCGCGATCTGTTCGAGGTCGAGCCGGTGATGACCGATCGCGAGGCGCCAGTGGCTGCCGCGACCGCGCGGGCGATCGCCCGGGTTCTGGCCCGACACCCGCAATTCGTGGCCTCGCCCGGAACCTATGATCAGAAGCATATCGACCGGATCGGGCGGCTGAAGAACTGCATCGCCTATGGGCCGGGCCTGCTGCATCTGGCGCATCAGCCCGACGAATGGGTGGGGATCGGCGACATGATGGACAGCGCCCGGGTCATGGCGCTGGTGCTGGCCGACCTGCTGGCGCCGGCCCGGTAGGCCCCGGCTACAGAAGATGCCCCGATTTCGCGGCCTTGACCGCCAGATAGGCGGCATTCTCGGCCGTCCGGCCCACTTTCAGCGGCACCCGCTCCACCACCTGCAAACCGCAGCTTTCCAGCATCGCCACCTTGCGCGGGTTGTTGGTCAGAAGCCGGACCGAGGTGAAGCCCAACCGGCGCAGCAACTCGGCGCCGATGCGGAAATCGCGCTCGTCATCTTCAAAGCCCAGCCGGTGATTGGCCTCGACCGTGTCGAACCCCTGATCCTGCAGGCTATAGGCGCGCATCTTGTTGGCCAGGCCGATGCCGCGGCCTTCCTGGTTCAGATACAACAGCACGCCCGCGCCTTCCTCGCCCATCTGTGCCAGGGCGGCATGCAGCTGCGGGCCGCAATCGCATTTCAGACTGCCCAGCACATCGCCGGTGAAACAGGCCGAATGCAGCCGCGCCAGCACCGGCCGGGCCCGGTCGGGACTGCCCACCTCGATCGCATAATGCTCGTCCCCGCCATCGTCGGGGCGGAAGATATGCACCCGGCCCTGCCCCGCCAGCGCCATGGGCAGGCGGGCGGCCACCACCTCGTCCAGGGGCGACAGGCGCGCCAGTTCCGGGGCGATCTCGTCCAGCGTCAGCAGGGTCAACCCATGGCTTGCCGCCTGGGCCAGCGGCGCGTCGATGCGCACCAGAACCGCCGCCGGCAAAAGCCGTGCCGATTTCGCCAGGGCCAGAGCGGCGCGATGCAGCGCCGGGCTGCCGTCGCGGATCGGGCGCAGGGGGCCCTTCAGCGGCACGCGCAGATCATCGGCCGGATCGGCCAGCGCGGTCAGCCAGTCGACGCCCACGCCCCCCGGCACCGCCGCCCGCAACAGATCGCCGTCATAGGGCGGGGTCTTCAGCGTCTCGGCCCGCCGCGCCGTCACCGCCAGCTCCACCGGACCCAGCGCCCGCAGCGCCGCCAGCCGCTCGGGCGCCAACGCCTCGACCGCCACGGCCAGCACGCCACCGCCCTCGCCCGCCAACACGACCGGCACGCCCATGCGCAGGTCGCCCCGCGCCCGCGCCAGCCGTTCCACGATGCTCAGACCCAATCCCAATGCGCACCTCTCGCTTTCCCATCTAAGCCCTTCCGTCCCGACAGGGAACCGGGCTGGCCTTCCTCTCTGTACAAATATCCCGGGGGGGGCCGCAGGCGGGGGGCAGCGCCCCCCTTCTGCCGCCGCCGATGACAGAGCTGAAACAAACCCCCTCGCCCCGACACGAGCCTGTGAGAAGCCTGTCGCAAATCTTGCGCGCTTCGTGAACGGGGCGCATCTCCAGCCCAGGACCGAAACCTGGAGGCCCGAAGATGGCTCAGCTGCGCAAGATCCTGCTCGTGGACGATGACGACGACCTGCGCGAGGCGCTGTCGGAACAATTGGTGATGACCGAAGATTTCGATGTCTTCGAAGCGCGCACCGGCGCCGAGGGAATGGAAAAGGCCAAGGCCGCGATCTACGATCTGGTGATCCTGGATGTCGGCCTGCCCGACACCGACGGGCGCGAATTGTGCCGGCGGATGCGGAAATCGGGGGTCAAATGCCCGATCATGATCCTGACCGGCCATGACACCGATGCCGATACGATCCTTGGCCTTGATTCGGGCGCCAATGACTATGTCACCAAGCCCTTCAAGTTCCCGGTGCTGCTGGCCCGCATCCGCGCCCAGCTGCGCACCCATGAACAATCGGAAGACGCGGTCTTCCAGCTTGGCCCCTATACGTTCCGCCCCGCCCAGAAACTGCTGCTGGACGAGAAGGAAAAGAAGATCCGCCTGACGGAAAAAGAGACCAACATCCTGAAATTCCTGTATCGCGCCCAGACCGGCGTGGTGGCGCGGGATGTGCTGCTGCATGAGGTCTGGGGCTATAATGCCGGCGTGACCACCCATACGCTGGAAACCCATATCTACCGCCTGCGCCAGAAGATCGAGCCCGATCCTTCCAATGCGCGGCTGCTGGTGACCGAAAGCGGCGGTTACAGACTTGTTGCCTGACCGTCAGAGTTCTGCTGGATTCACCGGCTATTAACCGCTTGCGACGACACTGTGGGCAGGTTGCTCAGCCGTCCTTTCTTTGCCATCCCCTTGCCGTGTCGGGGTCATGACACGGCTCCTCCCTGTTGGACTGGCCGGGCCTCGTGCCCGGCCGTTTTTTTTCGCGGTGCGCAAGGGGGCGGCGCGAATAATCAATCAAGGGTTGTGGCATAAAATCATCGCTGCATCAGAATTGCGCAGGCCCCTCTGCTGTGACCGCCAATCCATGTTATCTTTTCCGGACCTCCCTGTTGGACTAGCCCGGGTCGTGCGCCGTAATTCGTGCGCCCCCGGGCTTTCTTTTGCGCAGGCCACGGCGCCGCGCCCCAACACGGCCGCATCCGGGGCTTCCCTTTTGCCGCCTGCCTGCCTAGGGTCGCGGCCCCGACCGCCCTTGCCAAGGCCCCTGCTCATGCCCTTCACCCTTGCCACCTGGAACATCAACTCGGTCCGCCTGCGCGAGCCGATCGTGCAGAAGCTGCTGGCCGAGGAAGCGCCCGACATCCTGTGCCTGCAAGAGATCAAGACCCCGGTCGACAAGTTCCCGACCGAAGGCTTCGCGGCGCTGGGCTATCGCTACATGGTGGCGCGCGGGCAGAAGGGCTATAACGGCGTCGCGATCCTGTCGAAACTGCCGATCGAAGACGCGGGCGACCGCGATTATGCCAAGCTTGGCCATGCCCGCCATGTGGCGGCGCGGCTGGAAAACGGCGTGACGATCCACAATTTCTATGTGCCGGCCGGCGGCGACATTCCCGACCGCGAGGCCAATATCAAGTTCGGCCAGAAGCTGGATTTCCTGACCGAGATGCGCGACGCCTTCCATGCCGATGCGCCGCAGAAGGCGATTCTGGTGGGCGATCTGAACATCGCCCCGCGGGAAGATGACGTCTGGTCGCACAAGCAGCTGCTGAAGATCGTCAGCCATACCCCGATCGAGGTTGACCACCTTGGCGCCGCGCAGGACGCGGGCCGGTGGGTCGACATCACGCGCCAGGACATCCCTTCGGGGCTTCTCTATAGCTGGTGGAGCTATCGCGCCGCCGATTGGGATGCGGCCGACAAGGGCCGGCGGCTGGACCATATCTGGGCCACGCCCGACATTTCCAACGCCGCCCATGGCAGCCGCATCCTGCGCGCGGCCCGCGGCTGGACCCAGCCTTCCGACCACGCGCCGGTCTTCGCAAGCTTCGATCTGTAAGGCCCCGCGGCGCGCGGCTCAGCCGGCCTCCATCAGCGCGGTCAGCACGGCGCGGGCATCGTCGGAATTCCAGTCGGCATCGCCGATCAGCCGGCCGACCTCCTGGCCCTCGGGGTTCAGGATCACCGTCACCGGCAGGCCGGCAATGCCCATCTGGCGCGACAGTTTCGATTTCGGATCGCGCAGCACCGGCAGCGATTTCACCCCGGTCTCGTCATAGAAGCGCTGGATCGCCGCCGGATCGTTGCGGCCCGTCGCCACCGGCACCACGGCAATCTCGGGCATGGCCTGCTGCAACGCGTCAAGCGAGGGCATCTCGGCCCGGCAGGGCGCGCACCATGTGGCCCAGAAATTCACCACCACCCATTTGCCGCGATAGGCATCCAGACTGGCCGGCGCATCGTCCAGCGTCACCAGATCGGCCTGCGGCAGGTCGACAGGTTCGCTGAGCGTCAGCTTCTTCATGTCGCCTTCCAGCAGCGCCGAGGCATCCTGCGCCAGCGCCGCCGTCGCCCCCGCGTTTGCAGCCAGCGCCAAGGCCGTATAAAGCACCACATCAAGCAGACGCACGGCATTCTCCATCCGACAGGCACCCCATGACCGCTGATCCGAAGTCCAAAGCCGCCAACCAGATGTGGGGCGGGCGTTTCGCCGAAGGGCCGGATGCGATCATGCAGGCGATCAATGCCTCGATCGGATTCGACAAACGGCTTTACGCGCAGGACATTGCCGGCTCGCGGGCCCATGCCGCGATGCTGGCGGCGACGGGCATCCTGAGCAGTAGCGATGCCGAGGCGATCGGGGAAGGGCTGCTCACGGTCTTGTCAGAGATCGAGGCGGGGCAGTTTCCGTTCCGGGTCGAGCTGGAAGACATCCATCTGAACATCGAAAGCCGCCTGACCGAGATCGTGGGCGAGGCCGGAAAGCGGCTGCACACGGCCCGGTCGCGCAATGATCAGGTCGCGGTGGATTTCCGGCTTTGGGTGCGCGATCAATGCGATGCGGCGATTTCCGGGCTGACGGCGCTGATCGGGGCCTTTCTGGCCCAGGCCGAAGCGGGCGCCGATTGGGTGATGCCCGGCTTCACCCATCTTCAGACCGCCCAGCCGGTGACCTGGGGCCATCACATGCTGGCCTATGTGGAAATGTTCGCCCGCGACCGCGCGCGCTTTGAAGATGCGCGCAAGCGGATGAACGAATGCCCGCTGGGGGCGGCGGCGCTGGCCGGCACGGGCTTCCCGATCGACCGGCACATGACGGCCGCGGCGCTGGGCTTTGACCGGCCGACCGCCAACAGCCTTGATTCGGTGTCCGACCGCGATTTCGCGCTGGAATTCCTGTCCTCCGCCTCGATCTGCGCCATGCATCTGTCGCGCTTTGCCGAGGAGTTGGTGATCTGGTCTTCGGCGCAATTCCGCTTCGTGCGCCTGTCGGACAAATGGACGACCGGCTCGTCGATCATGCCGCAGAAGAAGAACCCCGACGCGGCCGAACTGCTGCGCGCCAAGATCGGCCGGATCCTGGGCGCGACGGTGGCGCTGTTCACGGTGATGAAGGGCCTGCCGCTGACCTATTCCAAGGACATGCAGGAAGACAAGGAACAGGTCTTCGACGCGGCCGACAGTCTGATGCTGGGCCTGGCCGCGATGACCGGCATGGTCGGCGACATGACCGCCAACCGCGAAGTGCTGAAGGCCGCCGCCGCGTCGGGCTTCTCGACCGCCACCGATCTGGCCGACTGGCTGGTGCGCGAACTGGGCCTGCCCTTCCGCGAGGCGCATCATGTGACCGGATCGCTGGTGGCGCTGGCCGAGAAGAAGGGCTGCGACCTGCCCGACCTGTCGCTGGCCGAGATGAACTCGGTCCATCCCGGCATCACCCAATCGGTCTATGCGGTGCTGGGCGTCGAGAATTCGGTGAATTCGCGCCAAAGCTATGGCGGCACGGCGCCCGCGCAGGTGCGCGCGCAGATTGCACGCTGGAAGGAAAACGTGAGGTGACCTCGGCGGCCGGGCAGGGCATGACAGGGGCCATGTGCCGCCTTGCCCTTGTCCTGAGCCTGCTGCTGCTGCCCGCCTGCGCCGATCCGGCGCTGGATGCGGGTGTCACGGTCGGCACCGGCGACGATGGCGGCGGCGAAATCTCTCTGTCGTTCTGAGGCCAAGATGACCCTGATCCGCGTCCCCCTTCTGCTGTCGCTGCTGACCCTTGCCGCCTGCGGCGCCGACGGCCCGCCGGTCGCGCCCAGCCAGTCTGCGGCCAAGCCCGGGCTTGCGCTGGAAGGCCGGGCCGAGATCGGCATCGTCGGCCGCTGATCGCAGGGAAGCGGAGTTTTCGAAAACTCCGCAGCGGAGCCTTCAAAGGCTCCGGACCGATTTCTTCGAAGAAATCGGCCGTTTGCGCTGCAAACCGGCTGGGTCTATACCGCCTGCCGAAGCCCCCTCCCGAAGGATCCCGCGATGGACCATTTCCTCTACAAATCCGGCATTCTTCATGCCGAGGATGTGGCCCTGTCAGACATTGCAACCGCGGTGGGCACGCCGTTCTACGTCTATTCCACCGCCACGCTGACCCGGCATTTCCGCCTGTTCACCGAGGCGCTGGCGCCCCTGCCGCATCTGGTCTGCTTCGCGATCAAGTCGCTGTCGAACATCGCCGTGCTGAAGACGCTGGGCGATCTGGGCGCGGGCATGGATGTGGTCAGCATGGGCGAATATCTGCGCGCCCGGGCCGCGGGTGTGCCGGGCAGCCGGATCGTCTTTTCCGGCGTCGGCAAGACCCGCGCCGAAATCCGTGCGGCGCTGGAAGGCGGCATCCGGCAGTTCAACGTCGAATCGGAACCCGAATTGCGGGCGATTTCGGACATCGCCACCGCGCTGGGCGTGACCGCCCCGATCGCCTTGCGCGTGAACCCCGATGTCGACGCCAAGACCCATGCCAAGATCGCCACCGGCAAGTCGGAGAACAAGTTCGGCATCCCGATCGCCAAGGCCCGCGCGGTCTATGCCGAGGCAGCCTCTCTGCCCGGGCTGCGGGTCGTGGGCATCGACGTGCATATCGGCAGCCAGCTGACCGAGCTTGCCCCCTTCGAATCCGCCTTCCAGAAGGTGCGCGAACTGGCGCTGGCGCTGCGCGCCGATGGCCATGACATCCATCGGCTGGATCTGGGCGGGGGCCTGGGCATTCCCTATACCCGCTCGAACGAGGCGCCGCCCTTGCCGGTCGAATATGGCGCGATGATCAAGCGCACCCTGGGCGATCTGGGCTGCGAGATCGAGATCGAGCCGGGCCGGCTGATTTCCGGCAATTCCGGCCTGCTGGTCGCGCAGGTGATCTATGTGAAAGAGGGCGAGGGGCGGGATTTCCTGATCCTCGATGCGGCGATGAACGATCTGGTGCGTCCCAGCATGTATGATGCGCATCACGACATCCTTCCGGTGATCGAAGAGGCGCCCGGCGCGCCGACGCGGCCCTTCGACGTGGTGGGCCCGGTCTGCGAAACCGGCGACACCTTCGCTCGCGGCCGCGACCTGCCGGCCCGGCTGGCCGAGGGCGATCTGGTCGCCTTCCGCAGTGCGGGCGCCTATGGCGCGGTGATGGCCAGCGAATACAATTCGCGCCCGCTGATCCCCGAAGTGCTGGTTCATGGGGATCACTATGCCGTCATTCGGGAAAGGCCGACCTTTGACGAAATGCTTTCGCGGGATAGACTTCCGGCGTGGCTGTGACCCCCACGGCCCTGCGTGAGAGCTGGATGGCCGCCGAGACCCCTGAAAAGGCCCTGCAATCCCTTGCCGCCGCCCGGCGGCTGACGCTGATCGGGCTTTGGGCCGAACGGCTGTCGCGCGCCTTCTGGCCGCTTTGGACGCTGCTTCTGCTGGTGTTTTCCGCCGTGGCCTTCGGGCTGCAGGATCTGGGCCCCCTGCTGTGGGTGCAGATCGGCGCCGGTGGCGCGGGTCTGGCGGCGCTGGTCGCGTTGATCTGGGGCCTGCGCCGGTTCCGCCGTCCAACCGGGGCCGAGGCGCTGGCGCGGCTGGATGCCGCCATGCCGGGCCGCCCGATCGCCGCCCTGCAGGATGCAATGGCCATCGGCCGCGACGATGCCGGGTCCGAAGCGGTCTGGCAGGCGCATCGTGCCCGCATGGCCGCCCGTGCCGCCGCAGCGAAGCCCGTGGCGCCGAACCTGCAGCTGGCCAGCCGCGACCCCTATTCGCTGCGCTATGTGGCGCTGACCGCCGCGGTGATGGCCGCGCTGTTCGGCAGCCTGTGGCGGGTGACCGAAGTCACCGGCATCGCCCCCGGCCCGGCCGTCGCCATGCCCGGCGGGCCGGTCTGGGAAGGCTGGGCCCAGCCCCCGGCCTATACCGGCAAGCCCACGCTTTACCTGAACGAAATCACCGCCGACAGCTTCGAAGTGCCGGTCGGCACCCGGATCCAGATCCGCTCTTATGGCGACAGCGCCGTGACGGTGGATCAGACCGTGGCCCAGGTCGCCCCGCCCGGCGGTCAGGGCGATGCGGCCCTGCCAGTCGCGACCCCGGGTGTCACCGATCTGACCGTCAGCCAATCCGGCCGGCTGGCGATCGAAGGCCCCGGCGGGCGGGAATGGCAAATCGTCGCCCTTCCCGACGGGCTGCCGGCGGTCGAGGTGTCGGGCGATATGGGCCGCGAGGCCAAGGGGCGCTTCAAGCAAAGCTTCAAGGCCAGCGACGATTACGGCGTGACCGGCGGGCGGGTGACGATCACGCTGGATCTGGCCAAGGTGACCCGGACCTATGGTCTGGCGGTCGAGCCCGAGGCGATCGCGCCGGTGGTTCTGGACCTGCCGATGCCGGTCAAGGGCAGCCGCGCCGACTTCACCGAACTGCTGGTCGATGACGTCTCGAAGTCGATCCTGGCCAATATGCCGGTGACGATGCTGTTTCAGGTTTCCGACGCGCCCGGCCAGACCGGCGCCGCCGCGCCCTATTCGGTCACCCTGCCGGGCCTGCGCTTCTTCGACCCGATGGCCGCGGCCGTCACCGAGATGCGCCGCGACATCCTGTGGAACCGCAGCAACATCGACCGCGCAAGCGACCTGCTGAAGGCGATCCTGTACCGGCCCGAAGACCTGTCGCGCTCGGAATCTGCCGTGCGCCGCCTGCGGGTGCTGGTGCGCGAGATCGACAAGATGGCCCGTCCGCTGACCACCGAACAGCGCGATGCGGTGGCCGAAGAGCTGTGGCAGATCGCGCTGATCTTCGAGACCGGCGATCTGTCCAGCGCGATGGACCGGCTGCAGCGCGCCCAGGACCGTCTGGAAGAGGCGATCCGCAATGGCGCCTCGCCCGAGGAAATCGACGAGCTGATGAAGGACATGCAGCAGGCAATGCGCGACTACACGCGCGAGCTGGGCGAAGAGGCGCAGCGCAATCCCGAAGGCATGCCGCAAGGCGGCGAAGGCCAGGAAATCACCGGCGATCAGCTGCAGAAGATGCTGGATGAAATCCAGCGCCTGATGGAAGAGGGCAAGACCGCCGAGGCGATGGCGCTGATGGAACAGCTGCGCCAGTTGATGGAGAACCTGCAGGTCACCCAGGGCCAGGGCGGCGAAGGCGGCGAAGGCAACCCGTCGATGAAGGATCTGGGCAAGACGCTGCGCGACCAGCAGGATCTGTCCGACGACGCCTATCGCGACATGCAGAAGGGCCGCAACGGCGAAAGCCCGGGCCAGGATCCGGGCGAACTGGCCGAGCGGCAGAAGGAATTGCGCGACCGTCTGGATCAGTTGCAGGGCGGCAAACTGCCGGGCGACGGCACGGAAAAGGGCGAATCCGGCCGCGAAGCGCTGGACCGCGCCGAAGAGGCGATGCGTCAGGCCGAACGGGCGCTGGAAGAGGGCGATCTTGGCAGCGCGCTGGACCACCAGTCCGAAGCCCTGCAGGCGATGCGCGACGGGATGAAGGATCTGGGCGAGGCGCTGGCCCAGGAACAGCGCGAGGGCCAGGAAAACGGCGGCACCCAGGAAGCCGGAAGGGCCGATCCGAACGGCAAGGATCCGCTGGGCCGCGAGCCGGGCGATGCGGCGCGGATCGGCTCGGACCAGAACATGGTGCAGAACGATCCCGACAAGCGCGCCCAAGATCTGCTGGACGAATTGCGCCGCCGCTCGGGCGAGGCGCAGCGCCCGGCGGAAGAGCTGGATTACCTGAAGCGGCTCTTGGATTTCTTCTGATCCTTTCCCGGCCGGACCGGCCGGGAAACGCAGGCCCCGATCAGCCCTTCCCGATCAGCCCTTGGGCGCGCCGGTCAGCGCCTGGGTGGCCTGGTTCATCACCCCGTCCAGCCAGGCGCGCAGCCCGTCGACGAAGATGACATAGGCGGCAAGCGGCGCCTGCAGCGCCGGCACGGCGGCCGACAGGCTGGGTGCGGCAACATAGACCGCCGCGGCGATCAGCGCGACAAACAGCATCAGCAGGAAGCCCGCGCGAAAGCTGGCCCGGCCCCGGGTCAGGTCGGGCAGCGCATCGGCCATCTCGTCGGCATCGTCTCCCGCCTCGCCCGGCCGCAGGGTCGAGGTCAGTTCCTCGACATTCGGCAGCAGGTCGCGCCGGGCCGGGGGCCGCGCAGGCTCGGGCGGCGCGGCATCGGGATCTTCGCCCTTCAGCATCGCCAGCCGGCGCTGCGTCGGCGACAGCGAGGGGCGCGGCGCGGGCGCGGGATCGGCCATGCCCAGATCGGGCTGGATCTGCATCTGACGCTCGGCCTCGGCCCGGCGGCTGTCGGCGCGCTGCGCGTCAAGCTGGGCCTCGTGGCGGCGCGCCTCGGCCTCGCGCTCGGCCTCTTCGCGCAGCACGGCCAGCACCGCCTCGTCCATGGCGCGCTTGGGCGCGGGCACGGGAGCAGGTTCGGGCGCCCGCTCGGACCCTGGGCCGGGCCCCGGGTCGTGCGCGGGGGGAAGATCCTCGATATAGTCTTCTTCGGGCACCGGGCCGGGGCGCTGCGGCGCACCCGGATCGGGCTGCAGGGCCGGCGTGTCGGCCATGATCCCCGCCAGGGCGGCGGTCAGATCGGCATCGGCATCGGCAGGCGCCGGCGGTGTCTGGGGCGCAGCCAGAGGCGCAGCGGCGGCGGCTGGCGCGGGCGCCGGCTCGTCGCCATACAGCGCGGCTTCCAGTTCCGCGTCCAACTCGGCCTCGGGGCGCAGCTGGAACCAGGCATGGCCACAGTTCGAACACTGCACATCGCGCCCCGCTTCGGGGATCGCGTCATCCGGGACTTCATATTTGGCATCGCAATTCGGGCATGCCAGCCGCATCTACGCACCCCTCGACGGAAGAAGACCCCGACCGCCTTGTAGCAATCAAGTTTGGGTGTTCCAAGGCTTTGTGACCCGCCCTTGTGCAATGGTTAAGCCTCGTGCGATTGAAAGCACAGGAATTGGGGTTCAGTCTGCCCCGCAGCAGGGAAAATCGGGACCGTCTTGGTGATCGCCTTCGAGAATGCGGCCTATAGTTACGGCGGCGGAGAGCTGCTGTCCGAAGTGTCGCTGCGGCTGGCACCGGGATCGTTCCATTTCCTGACCGGGCCTTCGGGCTCGGGCAAGACGACCTTCCTGAAGCTGGCCTATGCCGAGCTGATGCCGACCGCCGGCCATGTCACGATCTTCGACCGCGAGGTGAAAAGCCTGACCCGCGACGACATTGCCCGCACAAGGCGGCGGATCGGCGTTGTGCATCAGGATGTGCAGTTCCTCGATCACCTGCCGCTGGCGGCGAATGTGCAGCTGCCGCTGACCGTTTCGGGCCGGCGCAGCAATCCGCAGGACCTGACCGATCTTCTGGGCTGGGTCGGGCTTGGCCATCTGGCCGATGTGCGCCCGCCCTCGCTGTCGGGGGGCGAAAGGCAGCGCGCGGCGCTGGCCCGGGCGATCATCATGGGCCCCGATGTCATTCTGGCCGACGAGCCCACCGGCAATGTCGACTGGGAGATGTCGCTGCGCCTGCTGACGCTGCTGGTGGAACTGAACCGGATGGGCAAGACCATTGTCGTGGCCACCCATGACCTGAACCTGATCCGCCAGGCCAAGGCGCAGATTGCCGCCCGCGTGCTGCGCATTTCAAAGCGGCGCATCCAGCTTGCGGGGGCGGATCTGTGACCCTGCCGCCCGCGATTGCCGCCTTTTTCGACAGCACCCGCCATGCCGACCGCGTGGTGCCGCCCTCGGGCCATACCGCCTGGCTGACCACCTTCACCGCCGGCGCGATGACCTTCCTTTGCGTCTTCGCGCTGGCGCTGTCGCTGGCCTCGGGCCGGCTGGCGCATCGCTGGGCAGACGCGCTGGCGCGGACCGCGACGATCCGGCTTTCCGCCCCGCCCGAACAGCTGGAGCTGCAGACCCAGGCGGTGCTGGCGCTTTTGTCGGTGACGCCCGGCGTCGCCTCGGCCCGCGCCCTGTCGGATGAAGAAAACCGCAAGCTCCTGGAACCCTGGTTCGGCCCCGACCTGCCGGTGGCCGAACTGCCGCTGCCGCGGCTGATCGAGATCACCGAGGGCGATCCGGCCTATGACAGCGAGGGCCTACGCCAGCGTCTGGCGGCCGAGGCGCCGGGCGCGGTTCTGGACGACCATACCCGCTGGCGCCGCCCGCTCGCCGAGGCGGCGGGGCGGTTGCGGCTGCTGGGCTGGCTGTCGATCCTGCTGATCGGCACGACGATGGGGGCGATGATCACCCTCGCCGCCAATGCCTCGCTGGCGGCCAACGCTCAGGTGATCCGGGTGTTGCGGCTGGTGGGGGCGCGCGACAGCTATATCGCCCGCGCCTTCGTGCGCCGCTTTACCCTGCGCGCCCTGGCCGGGGCCAGTGCCGGCGCCTTTGCCGGGCTTCTGGGCGTGTTGCTGCTGCCCAGTGCCGATGCGGCGGGCGGCTTCCTGACCGGCCTTGGCTTTCAGGGCGCGGGCTGGCTTTGGCCCTTTGTCCTGCCGCCGCTGGCCGGCGCTGTCGCCTTTGCCGCCACGCGCCGCGCCGCTCTGCGCAAATTACGGGAGCTGACCTGAGATGATCGCGATCCGCTGGATCCTGTCGCTGATCTTCATCGTCCAGATGTATCTGGCGATGGCGGTCTTCGCGCTGGGCTTTGCGCCCTGGGCGCTGTTCTCGCGCCGGGGGGCCTTTGTCGCCTGCCATGGCTATGCGGCCTGGGTGATCTGGACGGCGCGCATTCTGTGCGGCCTGAAGGCCGAAATCCGCGGCACGCCCCCCGAGGGCGAGGTGATGGTTGCCGCCAAGCATCAAAGCTTCTTCGACATTCTGGTGATCTTCCACGCGCTGTCGCGGCCCAAGTTCATCATGAAACGCGAACTGATCTACACGCCCTTTCTGGGCCAATACGCGCTGCGGATCGGCTGTATCCCGGTGAACCGCGGCAAGCGCGGCGCCGCGATTTCAAAGATGAAGGCCGATGTCGTGCGCGGCACCGCCTATCCGGGCCAGCTGATCATCTATCCGCAGGGCACGCGCGTGCCTCCGGGCGAGAGCCGGCCCTACAAGCAGGGCACCGGCGTCTTGTATCAGCAACTGGGCCAGCCCTGCGTGCCGGTGGCCACCAATGTGGGCCTGTTCTGGCCCAAGCGCGGCATCCTGCGCCATCCGGGCACGGCGGTGGTGGAATTCCTGCCGGAAATCCCGCCCGGCCTGCCGATGGGCGAGTTCATGACCCGGATGGAACAGGCGATCGAGGTCAATTCGCAGCGGCTGATGGCCGAGGCCGGGTTCAAGGCCTAAAGGCGGCGCAGGGGGCAAGACGATGGCAAGCCAGAAGCAGACCGTGGATCACCTGATCGACACTCTGGCCCCTCTGCCCCTGACCAGCCGCAAGATGTTCGGCGAATATGCGCTGTATCTGGACGGCGTGGTCGTGGCGCTGATCTGTGACGACCAGCTTTGGATCAAGCCCACAGCGGGCACTGCCGACGCCCTGGCCGATTGCCCGCCGGGCGAGCCCTTTCCGGGCGCCAAGCGCTATCTCTGCGCCGATGCACTGCTGGACGAGCCGGAAGAGGCGGCCGAAGTGCTGCGCCAGATCGCCCGCGACCGCCCGCCGCCGAAGCCCAGGAAACGGAAAAGCTGATGGACTGGATCGAGACGCTTGAGGATCTGCAGGCGCTTTATGGCACGCCCGGCCAGGCGGCGCAGATCAAGGTCACGCCGATGCTGACCCCGGCCTATCGCGCCCATATCGAAAGGGCGCGCTTCTGCGTGCTGTCGACCGTGGGGCCCGAAGGCACCGACGGCTCGCCCCGTGGCGACGAGGGGCCGGTGGTCACCGTGTTGGACGACCGAACCCTGGCCCTGCCCGACTGGCAGGGCAATGAGCGGATCGACAGCCTGCGCAACATCCTGCGCGACGGGCGGGTCAGCCTGATGTTCCTGGTCGCGGGCTCGAACACCGCGATGCGGGTGAACGGCACCGCAAGGCTGACCGCCGATCCCGCCCTGCGTGCCCGCTTTGCCCGCAACGCCAAGCTGCCGCGCAGCGTGATCGTCATCGCCATTGCCGAGGTCTATTCGCAATGCGCCCGCGCGCTGATCCGCTCGGCCCTGTGGAGCGCGGGCGACCAGTCGGCCGGCCTGCCCAGCGTGGGTGACATGCTGCGCGAGATCACCGAGGGCCGCTTCGACGGCGCCGCCTATGATGCCGCCTGGCCGGCCCGCGCCAAGGGGACGATGTGGTGATGCGCGCGGCGGGTCTGCTGGCGCCCATCGTGCTGGCGCTGGCCCTGTCCGTGCCGGCACGCGCCGAAAGCCCCGGCCGGGATCAGCCCTTCGTGCTGGCGCTGATCTTCGACCATTGCCTGGCCTATGCGCGCGATGGCGCGACGCCCTTTCTGGGCATCGCAGCCCCCGCCCCGCTGGATCCGGCCCTGGCGGCGCTGGCGGCCGATTTTCCCGCTTCGGCCCGCGCCTTGCGGCTGACCGGCTGGGATTATCTGGCCTTCTGGGGCAGCGAGAACGGCCGCCGCTTCTGTGCGGTGGTCGAGGCCGGACAGGCCCCGCCCGACGGGCTGCGCGTGGGCCCCGATCTTTTCGACCAGATCACCGCCCAGGCCGCCGCCTCAGGCCTGGTGCCCGATCTGCAACACGCAGCCTATGACCGCCGCGACGGCCGCTGGCGGGCGGCGGAACAGATGGATGATCCGTTCCGGGGGCCGGTGATTTCCGTCTCGGTCGGGCCCCTGGGCGGCGCCACCGAGCATCTGCAGGCCCTGGGCGCCAGCGCGCCGGAACTGCTGGCCCATTAGCTGAGCGGACAATCCGTCACGTCCAGATCCAGCGCCAGCCGGGCCTGATCGTCGTAATGCAGGCCCGAGACGTTGATATACAGCGCCCCCCGATCGGTGAAGATGTCATCCTCGTCGACCGCCAGCGTGGTGGCGGCGCGATCGATTCGCCAGCCGGCGAACAGCGCGCATTCGGTTTCGAAACGCAGCACATAGCCGTTGAACCCGGCTTCGTAGAACGCGCCCGCTCCGGCCGCTTCGGGATAGGTGATCTCGACCCGCTGCGGCTGGATCTCCACCTCGACCGGCACGACATCCAGCCCGCCGGTCAGCCCCTCGGGGCCCAGGCCGAATTCGACGCCCTGGCCCACGGTCACCGTCTTGCCGCGCGCCTGCAGATAGGGCTGGGCGGGATCGTCCCAGGTCATCACGGTGAAGGTGACCAGCCGGCCCTCCAGCGTCCCTGCGGCCGCGGGTGCGGCGATCAGCAGGGCGCCAAGGGCCGCGCGGATCACGCAGCCAGGCCCTTCGTGCCCATATCAAGGTATTTCTGCCGCCGGTCCTTGATCAGCGCCTCGGGCTTCTTGCCGCCCAGGTCCTTCAGCATCGCCTCAATCGCCTTGCCGACCGCCGCCACCGCTTCCGACGGCGCGCGCTGGGCGCCGCCCACCGGCTCGGCCACGATCCGGTCGATCAGGCCCAGCTTCTGCAGATCCTGCGCGGTCAGCCGCAGCGCCTCGGCCGCTTCGCGCATCTTCTCGGCATCCTTCCACAGGATCGAGGCGCAGCCTTCGGGCGAGATCACCGAATAGATCGAATGTTCCAGCATCGCGATGCGGTTCGCCGTGCCGAAGGCCACCGCCCCGCCCGAGCCGCCTTCACCGATCACAACCGCAATCACCGGCACGCCCAGCGTCAGGCATTTCTCGGTCGAGCGCGCAATCGCCTCGGCCTGGCCGCGTTCCTCGGCGCCCTTGCCCGGATAGGCGCCGGGCGTGTCGATCAGCGTGATCACCGGCAGGCGGAAGCGATGCGCCAGATCCATCAGCCGGATCGCCTTGCGGTAGCCTTCGGGCCGCGCCATGCCGAAATTGTGCTGAATGCGGGTCTTGGTGTCATGACCCTTTTCATGGCCGATCACCACGACCGGCTTGTCGTTGAACCGCGCCAGCCCGCCCATGACCGCATGGTCATCGGCAAAATTCCGGTCCCCGGCCAGGGGCGTGTATTCGGTGAACAGGCCCTCGATGTAATCCTTGCAATGCGGCCGGTCGGGATGGCGCGCAACCAGGCATTTCTGCCAGGGGGTCAGGTTCTTGTAGAGATCGCGCAGCGCGGCTTCGGCCTTGCGGTCCAGCTGCTCGGCCTCACGCGTGACATCCATGCCAGAATCGGTGCGCGCCAATGCACGCAGCTCTTCGGCCTTGCCTTCGATCTCGGCCAAGGGCTTTTCGAATTCCAGGTAGTTCATCGGGCGGGCCCCCTTTTCGGATCGGCTCTATATGGCGGGGCGGGGGTCAAGATGCAACTCGGCAGGCAACAGCTTGCACAGGCCTTGCGCCAGATGCGCCGGCAGCGAAGTGCGCAGCCCCTGGGCCAGGCAGCCACGGCGCGCCTTCTGGCCCATCCGAGATCGCCAAAAACAGCAACGCCCCGCGGTGGTGACCACGGGGCGCGCGTCCTCCCGATATGCCGTGCGGGGCCTCCTCTCCCCATGTGTCACGGCCGGGTCCATTTCGAAGACCGCCCGAGAACGGTCTTTCCTTACGTCAAGCCTGCACAAATGGCAGGCACTCTGTCAACGATTCACTGTCATGAAGCTGTAATGATTTCGGCCTGGCGCACGATCACTTCGGCCTGGCGCATGCTGGCAATGTCGATCAGCCGGCCCTTGTAGGTGGCAGCACCCTGCCCCGCCGCCTTGGCCGCTTCCATCGCCGCCAGGATCTCGCGCGCTTCGCTTACCGCGGTGTCCGAGGGGGTGAAGACCTCGTTCGCCAGCGCCACCTGCTTGGGGTGGATCGCCCATTTTCCGACCATGCCCAGCGTGGCCGAGCGCAGGGCCTGCGCCTTGAACCCTTCGTCATCCGAGAAATCGCCGAAGGGCCCGTCGACGGGCAGAACCCCATGGGTCCGGCAGGCCGCGACGATCGCCGCCTGCGCCCAGTGCCAGGGGTCGGACCAGTATTTCTGGCCCTGCCGGTGCATATAGTAGTTTTCCTGCGTGCCGCCGATGCCGGTGGTCTGCATCCCCATCGAGGCCGCGAAATCCGCCGCCCCCAGGCTCATGGCCTGCAAGCGGGGGCTGGAAGCCGCGATCTCCTCGACATGGGCGATGCCCGCTGCCGTCTCGATGATCACCTCCAGCGCGATGGGCTTTTGCCGGCCCTTGGCGCGTTCCACCGCCGTCACCAGCGCATCGACCGCATAGACATCGGCCGCGCAGCCGACCTTGGGGATCATGATCTGGTCGATCCTGTCGCCGGCCAGTTCCAGCACCTCGACCACGTCGCGATACCAATAGGGCGTGTCCAGCCCATTGATCCGCACCGACAGATGCTTTTTGCCCCAGTCGATCTCGTTGATCGCCTGGATGATGTTGGCGCGCGCCTGCGGCTTGTCGCCGGGCGCCACCGAATCTTCCAGATCAAGGTTGATCACATCCGCCGCCGAAGCCGCCATCTTCTCGAACAAGGCGGGACGAGAGCCCGGGCCGAACAGCTGGCAGCGGTTGGGGCGGGCGGGGGCGGCGGGCTGGATGCGGAAGCTCATGCGTCTCTCGGAAGTCTTCGGGCAAGGATATTTCGCGACTCTGTTCGATACGGTTATTATATTGCGCGCCGCAGTGCAACATCCCTTTGCGACTGCAGCATGGCCGAAGAATGGATCGCGGCTTCCCGGCCGCCCGCCGCGCTGCTACCAATCGCCCATGATCACCGCATCCGCAGAAATCTTCGCCCTCCGCAATCCGTTCACCATCTCGCGCGGGTCGAAGACCGAGGCGCGGGTGGTGACCTGCACCGTCACCCGCGATGGCGCGACCGGACGGGGCGAGGGCCTGCCCTATCCGCGCTATGGCGCCACGGTGGAAGATACGATCGCCGCGATCCTGGCGCTGCCGCCCGACATCTCGCGCCAGGCGCTGCAACAGGCGCTGCCGCCGGGCGCCGCGCGCAATGCGGTGGATTGCGCGCTGTGGGATCTTGAGGCCAAGGCCACTGGCCGGCCGGTCTGGCAATTGGCGGGCCTTGCCCCGCCGCAGCCGGTGGAAATCGCCTTCACGATCTCGCTGGACACGCCGGAAAAGATGCGCGCGGCGGCGGCGAAGAACGCCCATCGCGCGATCTTGAAGGTGAAACTCGGCACGCCCGACGACATGCCGCGGCTTGGGGCGGTGCGCGCGGGCGCGCCGGGGGTGCGGCTGATTGTCGATGCCAATGAAGGCTGGACGCCACAGGTCTATACCGAGCTTGCCCCGCATCTTCTGCGCCTGGGCGTCGAGATGGTGGAACAGCCCCTGCCGCAGGGCGCCGATCAGATGCTGGCGGAAATCGACCGCCCGCTGCCGGTCTGTGCCGACGAATCCGCCCATGATGCGGCCAGCCTGGCCGCGCTGGTCGGGCGGTATGACGCGGTGAACCTGAAGCTGGACAAGACCGGCGGGCTGACCGAGGCGCTGCGCGCCCGCGACGAAGCCCGCCGGCTGGGGCTGAAGCTGATGGTGGGCTGCATGGTGTCTACCAGCCTGTCGATGGCGCCGGCCGTTCTGCTGGCGCAGGATGCGGCATGGTCGGACCTTGACGGTCCGGCCGATATGGCAGAAGACCGCAGCCCTGCGGTGATCTATGACGACCGCCGCATCCATCCGGCCTTGCCCGAGCTTTGGGGATGATCCATGCGCACCGTCTATCTGAATGGCGACTACCTGCCTGAAACCGAGGCCAAGGTCTCGATCTTCGACCGTGGCTTCGTGATGGGCGACGGGGTCTATGAAGTGACCTCGGTGCTGGACGGCAAGCTGATCGACTTTGCCGGCCACCTGGCGCGGCTGCAGCGCAGCCTGGATGCGCTGGAGATGAAGAACCCGCTGTCGGAATCCGACTGGCTTGAGGTGCATCGCCAGCTGGTCGCGCGCAATGGCGTGACCGAGGGCATGGTCTATCTGCAGGTCACCCGCGGCAATCCGGGCGACCGCGACTTCGCCTATCCCGCCGCGGATGTGGAACCGACCGTGGTGCTGTACACCCAGTCGAAGCCGGGCCTGGCCGACAATCCGGCGGCCAAGACGGGCCTGCGTGTCATCACCGTGGCGGAACAGCGCTGGGCGCGGCGCGACATCAAGACGGTGCAGCTTCTGTACCCGTCGATGGCCAAGATGATGGCCAAGAAGGCGCATGTCGACGATGCCTGGTTCGTCGAGGACGGCTTCGTCACCGAGGGCACCTCGAACAACGCCTATATCGTCAAGGGCAACAAGATCATCACCCGCGCGCTGAGCCATGATCTTCTGCACGGAATCACCCGCGCCGCCGTGCTGCGCTTTGCCCGCGACGCGCAGATGGAAGTCGAGGAACGCAATTTCACCGTCGACGAGGCCAAGGCCGCCGATGAGGCCTTCATCACCTCGGCCTCGGCCTTCGTGCTGCCGGTGGTGGAAATCGACGGCGTGGCGCTGGGCACCGGCAAGCCGGGCAAGGTGGCGGGCCGGCTGCGCGAGATCTATCTCGACGAGATGCGCAAGGCGGCCATTTAAGGCGCCATGACCGCGCCCTTTTCGGCAGCGGGTTTTCGACGCGGCGCCCGGGTCGGGCTGGCGCTGAGTGCGGCGATCTTCATCTATGGCCTGGCCTTCGGGCTGGTCGCCGCCCAGGCGGGCTTGAGCTGGGCCTGGGCCCTCGCGATGAGCGTGACGGTGTTTTCCGGCTCGGCGCAGCTGGCGGCACTGTCGCTGATCCAGGCGGGCGAGGCCACGCTGATGACGCTGGCCGCCACGGTTCTGGTGATGAATGCGCGCTACCTGCTGTTCGGCGCCGCGATCCAGCCCTGGCTGTCGCAGGCCGGGCCGCTGCGGGCCTTTTCCAGCCTGCTGTTGATCGGCGATGCGAACTGGATCGCGACGATGCGGGCGGCCGAGAAGGGCGAGGCGGACCGCGCCTTTCTGATCGGCACCGGCGTGCCGCTGGTCGGCGCCTGGCTGGGGGGCACGCTGGTGGGCGTGATCTTCGGCGCCGTCCTGCCCGACCCGCGGGCTTTCGGCGCCGATCTGGCCCTGCCGGCCTTTGCCGCGGCGATGATGGCCGCAATGGTGCGCAGCCGGGCGGCGCTGGTGCCGGTGGCGGTGGGTGCTGCGGCCGCGCTGGCCGTGGGGCCGTTTGCGGGCCCGGGCTGGGGCATCGTGGCCGCGGGCCTTGCCGGAGGCGCGGTGGCGGCGCTGACAGCCAGGCCGGGGGTGATCCGCTGATGCCCTCGATGACGCTGATGCTGCTGGTGATGACGCTCGCCGCGCTGTTCTGCCGGATGGCGGGCTATGTGGCGATGCGCTTTCTGCCCCCCTCGGCGCGGCTGGATGCGGCGCTGAAAGCCACGCCCCTGGCCGTGATGGCCGGGATCACCGCCCAGGCGCTGGCCGCGGGGGCGCTGGTCGAAAGCCTGGCCCTGGGCGCGGCGGTCGCGCTGTCTTTATGGACGCGCAACGATGTGGGCGCGGCGGTGGCGGCCATGGCTCTGGCCGCCGGGCTGCGCTGGGCGGGGCTTTAGCCGCACCGCCCAGGCCTGCGCCTAGGATTTGGCGGGGCCGACATTCTGCGCGAAAGCCACCTCGAAGGCGGCCTTCTTCGCCGCATCCGCCTCGGTCTGGTGCTGCGCCACCCAATCGGCATAGGGCATTCCATAGACGATCTCGCGCGCCTCGTCCTTCGACAGGTTCACGCCCCGTTCGGCCGCCGCTTCCTGATACCAGCGCGACAGGCAGTTGCGGCAGAAACCCGCCAGGTTCATCAGGTCGATATTCTGCACCTCGGGGCGCTTGACCAGCAGATGCTGCATCAACGCGCGGAAGGCCGCGGCTTCCAATTCAGTCTGCGTGGCCGCGTCGATCTTATCGGTCATTCCACATCCTCCCCCAGATCCTTCAATGCGCCCGCCAGGATCGGCGCCAGCCGCGCGGCCCAGGCCTCTTGCGCGGGTTCATCGCCGATCAGGTCGTTTCTGACTTCGATCAGGGTATTCAACCGCCCGGGTTCAAGGGCATGCCGGTCGATCGCATCGCCCGGAAGATGGCCCGAATAGGGTTCATTGTCGCCGATGCACAGATCGGGCTCGGCGATCAGCCGGGCGATCAGCGGGCGCGACAGGCGTTCGTCGCGATGCGAATACAGCACCCCCACATGCCAGGGCCGCGGCGGGCGGCCGTTCAGGCAGCGGGTGAAGCTGTGGATCGCCACGATCACCGTATCGGGCCGCCGCGCCGCCAGCCGGGCATAGGCGGCGTGATAGGGGCGATACAGCCGGTTCAGCCGCGCCTCGATCCCTTCGGCCCCGATCCGCCGATTGGCCGGCACCACCGAGCCGTCATAAAGCCGCATCACCAGGGTCGGGTCATCCTCGCCCCGGTTCGGGTCGATCACCAGACGCGAGAAGGTGGACAGGATCACCGGGCTGTCCAGATGCCGCCCCAGCGCCCGCGCCACGCCCGCAGCCCCCGGATCCCAGGCGATGTGGCGCGCCATGTCGGCCGCGGGCAGGCCCAGATCGCCGCCGCCGATCCAGGCCGGAACCGCGTTCGAGGCATGGTCGCAGGTCACCAGCCAGCGGCCGGGGCGCGACGCGCCCTCAATCAGGTATGCCGGGTCTTCGCTTTGCATTTCGGCCAAGGGCATAGCCGATCGCCGCCGCCAGGTCCACGCCCCGCACGGCACCCGGGCGGGCGCGGACAGACCCCGCGATCTGTTCATCCTTCGCCATTCCCGCAGTTGCCTGCCGCGGCGCTTTGCGCCATAAGGCGGGCGGCCCACCGCGAACACGATAACCTGCAAGGAGGATGGCATGCGCCGCCACCGCAACGTGAAGATCGTGGCCACTCTGGGCCCGGCTTCGAATGATTACGAAATGATCCGGGCGCTGTTTGTCGCCGGGGCCGATGTCTTCCGCCTGAACATGAGCCATGGCACGCATGACGACATTCGCGCGCGCCATGCGATCATCCGCAAGGTCGAGCAAGATCTGGGCCGGCCGATCGGCATCCTGGCCGACCTGCAGGGCCCGAAGCTGCGCGTCGGCGCCTTTGCCGCCAGCGCCCATGATCTGGAAGACGGCGACCAGTTCCGACTGGATCTGGACCCGACTCCGGGCGATTCGACCCGGGTGCAGCTGCCGCATCCCGAAATCTTCGCCGCCCTGGAAACCGGCAACACGCTTTTGGTGAATGACGGCAAGATCCGCCTGCGCGTCGATGCCTGCGGCGCCGATTTCGCCGATTGCACCGTGCTGGTGGGCGGCACGATCTCGGACCGCAAGGGGGTGAACGTCCCCGATGTGGTGCTGCCCTTGAAGGCGCTGTCGCCCAAGGACCGCAAGGATCTGGAATTCGCCTGCGAGATGGGCGTCGACTGGCTGGCCTTGTCCTTCGTGCAACGCCCCGAGGATGTGATCGAGGCGCGCGCCCTGGCCAATGGCCGGGCCGCGATCCTGTCGAAGATCGAAAAGCCCGCGGCCGTGAAGGCCTATGATGCGATCCTGGCCGTGTCGGACGGGATCATGGTCGCCCGCGGCGATCTGGGGGTGGAACTGCCGGTCCATTCGGTGCCGCCGATCCAGAAGCGGCTGGTGCGCGGCGCGCGCGCGGCGGCCAAGCCGGTGATCGTGGCGACGCAGATGCTGGAATCGATGATCGAGAACCCGATGCCGACCCGGGCCGAAGTGTCCGACGTGGCGACGGCGATCTATGAAGGCGCCGATGCGGTGATGCTGTCGGCCGAATCCGCGGCCGGGAAATTCCCGGTCGAGGCGGTGACGACGATGAACAACGTGGCGATGTCGGTCGAAAGCGACCCGACCTATCGCGCCATCGTCGATGCCAGCCGCTCGGCCAAGCGGGTGACCGTGGCCGACGGCATCGTGGCCGCCGCGCGCGAAATCGCCGAATCGACCGATATCAAGGCGATCACCTGTTTCAGCCAGACCGGCAACACCGTGGCGCTGGTGGCGCGCGAACGGCCGCATGTGCCGATCATCGCCCTGACGCCGCTGGTGGAAACCGCCCGCAAGCTGGCGCTTACCTGGGGCGTGCATTGCGTGATCGTGCCGGAACAGGAACGCTTCAAGGGGGCGGTAATCTACGCGATCCGCGCCGCGCGCGTCGATGGCTTCGCCGAGGAAAGCGACCATATCGTGGTGACCGCGGGCGTGCCCTTCAACGTGCAGGGCACGACCAACATCCTGCGTGTCGCGCCCTGCAATGAAAAGTTGATCTCGCGCGTCGATCCTGGCTAACCTTCCGGCATCCCCTTCCGCCCCCAAAGCCCCCCAACGCCAAGGCCGCAGCATGGACCCGGATCTGTTTCTGACCATCGGCATCGTGCTTGCGGTGCTGAGCCTGCCCTCGCTTCTGTCGGCCTGGACCGATGGGCGGGCGCCGCGCATGGGAGCGGTGATGCTGATCGTCGCGGGCGCGCTGGTCGTGGCCGCGCTGACCCAGAAACCCGGTGGCTATGGCTGGGGCGACGTGCCCCGGGTGATGCTGCAGGTCCTTGGCCGCTATATCGGCTAGTTTTCCGCTTGCACCCCGGGGCCCCTGCGCCTATAGGGCGGGCTTCGGAACGACCCGCGCGCTCGGGCGTATGTGGCATGCCTGGCGCGCGTTGAACACTGGAGAGTGAAATGCCCAAGATGAAGACCAAATCCGCTGCGAAGAAGCGGTTCACCTTCACGGCCAATGGCCATGTGAAGGCTGGCGTGGCCGGCAAGCGCCACGGCATGATCAAGCGTACGACGAAATTCATCCGTCAGGCGACGGGGACGATGATCCTCGACGATTCGGACGCGAAGATCGTCAAGAAATACATGCCGTACAATCGCTGAGAGGTAGACACAGATGTCCCGCGTCAAATCCGGCAAGGTTACCCACGCCCGCCACCGCAAGGTGATCAAGGCCGCTTCGGGCTATTACGCCGCCCGTTCGACCAATTTCCGCACCGCCACCCAGGCCGTGGACAAGGCGATGCAATACGCCACCCGCGACCGCAAGGCGAAGAAGGGCCAGTTCCGCGCCCTGTGGATCCAGCGCATCAACGCCGCTGCCCGCATCTTCGACCCGGCGCTGACCTATTCGCGGCTGATCAACGGCCTGGCCAAGGCCGGGATCGAAGTGGACCGCAAGGTCCTGGCCGATCTGGCCGTGCATGAGCCCGAGGCGTTCAACGCGATCGCCGACAAGGCCCGCGCCGCCCTGGCCTGATCCGCAACGCCGGCTGTGCCGGCTGCGCATTTTCGCCGAAAATTCGAAACCCCGCCTGGCAAGGGCGGGGTTTTCGCTTGTCGGGCCGCCGGAACCGTGTCGGCGCTCCGGGCGTTTCCCCCGCGACCCATAGACCATATCGCAGGAGGATAGGATGGCCACGACCACCGCCACGCGCCCCACCAAGACGGATCCCGCCACCACGGGAATCGACATCTCGCGCCCGAACCGCAAGAAGGTTGAGGCGCTGCTGAACCAGATGCTCGCCGACCTGACCGACATGACGCTGCGCACCAAGCATGCGCATTGGAACGTGACCGGCCCACATTTCATTGCGCTGCACGAACATTTCGACGGGCTTCACGCCGTGCTGAACGGCCATGTCGATGCCGTCGCCGAACGCGCCGCGGCGCTGGGCGGCTTCGTTCCGGGCCGGCTGTCGGATGCCGCCAACGCCACCCGCCTGCCGGAATTCCCCGACACCGCCCGCGAAGGCATGGTGGTGGTGAAGGCCCTGGCCGAAGCGCTGGCCCAGGTGTCGAATGCCGCGCGCGAGGGGATCGAGACGGCCGAAGACGACAAGGATCTGGTCACGGCCGATCTGCTGACCCAGGTCTCGGGCGATCTGGACAAGCAGTTGTATTTCCTGGAATCGCATCTGCGCTAGGCGCGCCTGCCCTGCCGGGGATGGCCCCTTCGGGCCGGGGAAGAATGGTGCCGGTGAAGGGACTCGAACCCCCGACCCCATCATTACGAATGACGTGCTCTACCAGCTGAGCTACACCGGCATTCTTCCCTGATCGCGCCCTGCGCCGCCCTGTCGGACCGGCACCTGCCGCGTTCGGGCAGGCTTTAGCATCGGTCGCAGCGAAGGTGTAGCCCTAATTTGATCGCCGCAGAATCTCGTCCGGGGTCAATTCGGGCCCCGGCGCTTCGGCGTGGCCGGGCGGCAGATCGGGGTTGACCGGCGGCGTCACCGGATCGACGATCGGCGCCGGCGGCAGATCAGCGGCGACAAGTTCGGCCTCCGGCACATCCGCCTTTTCCGCGGCGTCTTCGGGCGCGTCCTCGGCCGGGACGGGCTGGGCCAACAGCGGCGCCAGTGCGGCGGGGGCGGCGGCCCGGCCCTGCAGCGGCGCCGGCGGCTCACGCCAGGACAGGGTGTCGAACCCGTCGCAGATCGGGCAGATCGGCTGCCAGTCCTCATGCACCGACTGGCATTTGTCGCAGCACCATTGCGGCCCGCGCGATGCGGTCAGCGCCCGGGCCAGAATCGCCCGCACCGTCGCATCCTCGGCCCCGGTGCCGCGTTCGATCGCGGCCAGAAGCGCCAGCGCGCGTTGGGTCGGATGCGCCTCGGCCAGATCGCCCAGCGCCTTGCGCGCGGCGGGGAAATCCTCGGCCGCGACCAGAAGCTCGGCCTCGGTCAGCCGGGTTTCGGGATCCTGCGGCCGGGCGGCCAGCAGGGTGCGGAAGCGTTTCAGCCGCGCCTGCGCCGATTCCCCGGGCTCGATCGTGGCAAAGGCGGCGGCCAGATCGGGGTGCGGCTGCGCCTCCCAGGCCTTTTTCAACACCCGGGTCGCACCCTTGCGATCGCCCTTTTCCACCAGCGCCCGCGCGGCGATCACCGCGGCGGGAATCAGGTCGGGCGACAGTTTGTTCGCCTCGATCGCAGCCTCGCGCGCTTCGATGCTGGCGCCCTCGTCCATCACCACCTGCGCCTCTTTCAGCGCCAGAAGCGCGTCGCGCCGTCGATAGACGCTGCGCGGCAGTTCGCCCGAACGCAGCTTTTCGGTCAGCGTCTCGCGCGCGCCCTTCCAGTTCGCCTGCCCGGCCTGCAGCTTCAGCAGGATGTCCTGCGTTTCGGCATGGCGCGGCTTCAGCGCGAAGGCGCGTTCGGCCAGTTTCAGCGCGGTCGCCGTATCGCCCTCGGCCAGTTTCTGGCGCAGAAGCCCGCGCATGGCGACGAATCGCGTGCCTTCATTGGCCAGAAGCGTCTTGTAGGCGGCCAGCGCCGTTCTGCTGTCGCCCGCCGCCTCGGCCGCCTGCGCGGTCAAGAGCGTGGTCAATTCGGGCTTGCCCAACAGCCGCTCGGCGGTTTTCGCGCGCGCGAGCGCCAGCGTGTTCTCGCCCGAAGCCAGCGCCACCATCCCCTCGGTCAGCGCCGCATAGCCGCGCCTTTCGCGGTTGCGGTCGAAATAGCGCGACACCGCGGTTTCATCGCCATTCAGAAAGCGGAACACCGCGGCAGAAAAGCCCAGCGCCTTGAACAGCAGCCAGATCGCCAGCAGCAGCAGAATGCCGGCAATCACCGTCTGCAGCGGGCCCAGGGTGAATTCCATCCCGCCGGCCCAGATCCGCAGATCATTGCCGCTGTCCGAGACGAAAACGGCCAGAACCGCCAGCGCCGCGATGACGGCCAGGAACAGGACGACCTTGGCAAGCGACCAGAACATCGCGCCTCCTTAGGGTTTCGGCTCGGCCGCGGTCAGCGCGGCAAGCGCCTGGGCAAAGGCAAGGTGATCGCGCGCCAGCGCCGCCCAATCGGCCAGCTCGGCCTGCGCTTCGGGCGGCAGGGTGGCGATTTCATCCAGCGCGGCCTGCGCCTCGCCCCGCGTCACCGCGGCTTCGGCGCGCGACAGGACGGCATCGGGGTCATCGCCCTCTTGCGGGGTCAGCGAGCGGGCGCCGGTCTGGGTTTTCAGAAAGGACAGGAAGCGGTCGCCCATGCTGCTGCCCGGATCGGCGCGGCGGGCGACCTCAAGCGCGCGGCGGGCGGCTTCGGGGAAATCCTGCGCCAGGGGCGGCAGGCCCGATGCGGCATAGCGGGTCACGATGGCGGGCAGGTCCGCGCCCAGATCGGGCAGCAGATCGGCATAGGGCGCGCCGGTCTGGGCGGCCAAGGACAATTTGCCAAGCGCGGCCGAGCGCGCGGCCTGCGCGGCCGCGGCGGCGGTTTCGGCCTGCAGTTTCTCGGATTGCGCAACCTCGCGCGCCTTCAGCTCTTCATCGACAAGCGCCCGGATCGCCGCCGCGTCGGGCGCCGCCGTCGCCGCGGCGATCTGGCCGCGCAGATCTTCGACGGTAGCGGCAAGGGCCGCCAGCTGGCCCGCGCCGACGCTGCCATCGGCAGGTGCGGCCGACAGGTTCGCCAAGGCGGCTTCCA
>NZ_JAICBZ010000030.1 GCF_020179405.1 Xinfangfangia pollutisoli
CGCCAGCCGCCCGGCGCCAAGATCGGCCAGGCCCGGTCCAGCCCGGCGCCGAAGCCCGCCCCGCGCGCCAGATGCCAGGCGGCCAGGGCCGAGGCCGCGCCCAGCATCACCTGCAGCAGCGCCAGCCCGGCCGCATGGCCCAGATCGAATTCAAAGCGCACCGCCTGATAGATCGCCAGTTCCAGCGTGGTGGCCCGCGGCCCGCCCCCCAGGATCAGCGACACGGCGAACGAGGTCAGGCAGATCGCGAAAACCGTGGCCAGCGCGCCCGGCAGCGTGTCGCGCAGCATCGGGCGTTCCAGATGCCGGGCCAGATCGGCCGGGGCAAAGCCCAGCGAGGCCGCCAGCCGCAGCCGCTCGGCCGGGATCGCCAGCCAGCCCTGCAGGATCATCCGCGTCGCCAAGGGCAGGTTCAGGAACAGATGCGCGACCAGCACGCCTTGCAGCCCGTAGATCGAGACCCCGGGCAGGCCCAGCGCCTGCAGCCCGTCATTCAGCAGGCCCGAGCGGCCGAAGACCGCCAGAATGCCCATGACGGCGACGATCACCGGCAGAAGGAAGGGCGCGCCCAGCAGTGTGATCAGCGCACCGCGGCCGGCAAAGCGCCGCCGCGCCAGCGCGCGCGCCAAGGGCACCGCCAGCGCGCAAGAGATCAGCGCCGACAGGCCCGCCTGCAGCAGGGTGAAGCGCAGCGCCGCCAGATCCGCCGGCCCCAGCGCCGGCCCGCCGGCAAACCAGGCGACGGCACCCAGGGGCGCCGCCACCGCCAGCGCGACCGCCGCGCCTACTGCGCGAGCGCCGCTTGCCATGTGTCCAGCGCCGGGGCACGCAGCGCCTCGGCCTCGTCCGGCGCCACCAGGATCGAGGTCGCGGGGCGGCGGTCCTCATAGCCTTCGGGCAGCGGAATTGCGGTGGCCGGGTACATCCAGTTGGTTTCGGGCAGCGCCGACTGGAAGGCCGGGCTCTGGCTGAAGGCCAGGAACTGCCGGGCTAGATCCATCTGGTCGGTCGAGGCCAGAATGCCCGTCACCTCGACCTGCAGGTAATGGCCTTCCGAGAATTCCGCCCAATCCTTGCTGTCATCCTTCTCGGCGATCCGGTGATAGGCGGCCGAGGTGGTATAGGACAGGACCATGTCGGCCTCGCCGGCCAGGAACATGCCATAGGCTTCCGACCAGCCCGGGGTGACGGTGACGATATTGTCGGCCAGCCCGGTCCAGATCTCGGCCGCGCGGTCGCCATAGGCGGCCTGCACCCAAAGCAGCAGCCCCAGCCCCGGGCTGGACGAGCGCGGATCCTGGATCAGGATCTTGGCATCGCTTGCCGCCAGCGCCTCGAACGAGCCGGGGGGCGTGGGCATCCTGGCCTTGTCATAGATGAAGGCCAGCCAGCTCCAGTCATAGGGCAGGAACAAGGGGTCGTCGAAGGCCACCGGCAGGGCAGTGGCGGCGGGCTGGCCATGCGGGGCGAAAAGCCCGGTCGCGCCGGCCCGGGCGGTCAGGCTGGTGTCCAGGCCCAGGACGATATCGGCGTCGATCGCCGCGCCTTCCAGCTGCACCCGCGCCAGCAGCGCCGCGCCATCACCGCCCGAGACGAAGCGCAGATCGCAGCCGCAGACCTCTTCGAAGGCCTTTTCCACCACGGGGCCCGGTCCCCATTCGGAAATGAAACTGTCATAGGTCAGCACGGTCAGGACAGGGGTTTCGGCCTGCGCGGCAAAGGCCGTCAGGGCAAGAACTCCGGTCGCGATCAGCGGGGATTTCATCAGCTTTCCTCCAGTGATGCGACGGATGGTCGGGCATGGGGAAACCGATGCACCTTCCCTCCGCCGGTATGATCCGGTTCAGGTTCGACGGGTTCACGCTTGCGCGCATCTCAGCCCTGTGCAGGGCACCCCGAGGTGAAGCCGAGACTAGGCAGATTGCCGGCAGGGTGCAAGGGCCGCAGCCCCGGCAGTCCCGGCCGCCCTAGCCCGCCGGCGCGGGGGCGGCATCGAACACCTCTTTCGCGGCGAAAAGCCCGTTCAGCGCGGCGGGAAACCCGGCATAGACCGCCATCTGCATCAGGATCTCGGTGATCTCGTCGCGGCTGAGGCCGACATTCAGCCCGGCCTGCAGATGCACTTTCAACTGCGGCTGGGCGGTGCCCATCGCCGCCAGCGCCGCGATCGTCGCGATTTCGCGGTCGCGCAGCGACAGGCCCGGGCGGGCGTAGATGTCGCCAAAGGGAAATTCCAGCAGATAGGTCGCAAAGTCGGGCGCGATGCCGGCCAGCGCCTGCACCACCTTCTCGCCGCCCTCGCCGTCAATCCGGGCCAGCGCCCGCCGCCCGCGATCAAGCCGGCTTTCACCGCTGATGGGATCCGTCATCCGTTTCGCTCCTTTCAAGGGCGGCTTCATAGCCGTCGATCTTGCTGTCCAGACTGGCAAGGCAGGCCTGAAGCTCGGCCAGATGCGCCTGCACGGCCGCGCGATGCGCGATCAGCAGGTCGCGGCGCTGCGCCGTCGTGCCCGCGCCCTGCGCCCTGAGCCGCGCATAGCGCAGCATCTCGCGCAGGGGCATGCCGGTGGTCTTCAGCCGGCGCAGGAACGCGATCCAGACCAGCGCCGCGCCATCATAATCGCGTTGGCCCGACCCATCGCGCCCGGCCCGGGGCAGCAGCCCGATCCGTTCGTAATAGCGCAGCGTATGCGCCGTCAGACCCGAGCGTCGCGCCAGTTCGCCGATCTTCATCGCCCCACCTTTCCGAAAACAGGGCCAAGGCTACGGCTTTGAGTGGACTTCAAGTCAAGGGCCCGATTGCGGCGGGGGCCTGCGGGAATAATCCGATTGATCAATTGCCGGCCGCGCGCTTCTATGGCGCTGTCAGCCGGAGACCCGTCATGCTGCAAAACAGCCGCTCGCACCTGTTCTACCAGACCGACCATCCCCGTCCGGTTCTGGACCGTGCCGAGGGGATCTACATGTGGGATACCCAGGGCAACCGCTTCATCGACGGATCCTCGGGGGCGATGGTGTGCAATATCGGCCATTCCAACCCGCATGTGCTGGAGGCGATGCGCCGGCAGATGGAGAAATCCACCTTCGGCTACCGGCTGCATTTCGTCACCGAAGCGTCCGAGGCGCTGGCGGCGAAGGTGGCGGATCTGGCCTGGCCGGGAATGGACCGGGTGTTCTTCGTCTCGGGCGGGTCCGAGGCGGTGGAATCGGCGATCAAGCTGGCGCGGGAATGGGCTGTGGCCACGGGGCAGGGCGGGCGCTGGAAGGTGATCTCGCGCTATCCGTCCTATCACGGCTGCACGCTGGGGGCGCTGTCGGTTTCGGGCTATGACGCGCTGACCGACCCCTATCTGCCGATGATGGTCGCCATGCCCAAGGTGCCCGCCCCGCGCTGGTGGCTGGACGGGCTGGATCCGGACGATCCGGCCAC
The DNA here is from genome assembly GCF_020179405.1 of Xinfangfangia pollutisoli. GTDB lineage: Bacteria > Pseudomonadota > Alphaproteobacteria > Rhodobacterales > Rhodobacteraceae > Pseudogemmobacter > Pseudogemmobacter pollutisoli. The sequence goes on from NZ_JAICBZ010000030.1 coordinate 3,431, forward strand.
GGGCGCGCATTACGCGGCCCAGCTGGAGGCGAAGATCCTGGAAGAGGGCGCCGATACCGTGCTGGCCTTCATCCTTGAACCGGTGGGCGGCGCCTCGACCGGGGCGCTGGTGCCGCCGAAAGGCTATATGGAGGCGGTGCGCGAGGTCTGCACCCGGCATGGCATCCTGTTGATCCATGACGAGGTTCTGTCGGGCGGCGGGCGCACGGGGCATATGTTTGCCGGTCAGAACTGGGGCGGCGCGCCCGATATCATCGCGATTTCAAAGGGGTTTGGCGCAGGCTATGTGCCCCTGGGCGCGATGATCGCGCGGGGCGAGATCGTGGATGCGGTGCTGCGCCACGGGCCTTTCGCGCATGGCTTTACCTATGCGGGCAACCCGCTGGCCTGTGCGGCCGGCCTGGCCGTCCTGGACGAGATCGAGCGGCAGGGGATGATGCAGAACGCGGTTTCGACCGGCGATTTGCTGAAGGCGCGGCTGGAGGGGCTGATGGCGGAATTCCCCTTCATCGGCGAGGTGCGCGGGATCGGGATGCTGCTGGCCTTTGAAGTGGTGGCCGACCGCAAGACCAAGGCACCCTTCGATCCGGCGTTCAAGGCCTATGACCTTCTGACCGAAGAGGCCTATGCGCGGGGACTGATCATCTATCCGCGCCGCTCGCGCGGGGGGTATGCGGGCGATCACTATCTGGTCGCGCCGCCGATGATCACCACGCCGGCGCAGGTGGATGAGATCATGGAAAAGCTGACCGCCGCGCTGCAGGCCTTCGCACCGCAGGCCCTGGCGCGGATGACCGGCTAGGTGCCATGTCCAAGATCATCATCTCCTGCGCGGTGACGGGCTCGATCCACACGCCGTCCATGTCGCCCCATCTGCCGGTGACGGCGGATCAGATCGCGACCCAGGCCATCGGCGCGGCCGAGGCGGGGGCGGCCATCCTGCATCTGCATGCCCGCGACCCGGGCAACGGCCGGCCCTCGGCCGATCCGGCGCATTGGCGGGGCTTTCTGCCCCGGATCGCGGGCGCGACGGATGCGGTGATCAACATGACCACCGGCGGATCGGCGATCATGACGCTGGAGCAGCGGCTGGCGGCGCCGATGGAATTCCGGCCCGAGATGTGCAGCCTGAACATGGGCAGCATGAATTTCGCGCTGTATCCGATGGTGCAGCGGATCAAGGACTGGAAGCACGATTGGGAGAGGCCGTTCCTTGAGGGCACGGATGACCTGATCTTCAAGAACACGCCGCGCGACATTGCCCATGTGCTGCACGTGATGGGAGAAGAGCGCGGCGCGCGGTTCGAATTCGAATGCTACGACATCGGCCATCTGACCATGCTGCAGCATTTCGTCCAGCGCGGCGCGGTGCAGCCGCCCTTCTTCCTGCAATTCGTCTTTGGCGTCCTGGGCGGCATGGCGGCCGAGCCAGACACGCTGACACATCTGAAACGCACGGCGGACCGGATGTTCGGCGCCGACTATCAGTTCTCGGTCCTGGCGGCCGGGCGGGCGCAGGTGCCGATGGCCAGCATGGCGGCGGCGATGGGCGGGCATGTGCGGGTGGGGCTTGAGGACAATCTGTATCTGTCCAAGGGCGTTCTGGCAGAGTCGAATGCCCAGCAGGTGCGGCTGATCCGCGGCATCGTCGAGGCGCTGGGGCGCGTGGTCGCCACGCCGGACGAGGCGCGGGAGATGCTGGGTCTGAAGGGCCGGAAGGAGACGGCGATATGATCGACTACAGGCCGCCCCGGCCCGAGGAATGGGGCATCGCGCAGGATCTGCTTTGTGCATTGGCGGCGGATGATGGCGGGCTCGCCTCGCCCCGCAACGAGGCGCTGCTGCGCGATCTGGGCAGCGATCCGAAGGGCTGGCTGGCGGTGATCCTGGCGGTGCGCGGCGATGAGGTGCTGGGGATTTCCACCTTCACCCCCGATTATTCCAACTATCGCGGCGCCGTCGGCACCTATATCGCCGATCTCTATCTGCGCCCCGAGGCGCGGGGGCTGAACCTGGGAAGGGGGCTGATCCGCGCGTCCGAGGCCGAGGCGCGGGCGCGCTGGGGGGCGGTGTTCGTGTCGCTGAACGTTCATAGCGGCAATGCGGCGGGGCGGGGCTTTTATGACCGGCTGGGCTTTGCCCTGCGCGAAGATTGCCACTATCTGATCCTGGAAGGGGCTGCGCTGGAGGCGCTGAAGCAATGAAAGTCATTTTCAGCGAGGCGCAGCGTGCGCATGACCCGCAGATGTTCCTGTCCTCGGGCGCGCCGAGGCCCTGCCCGGAAAAGCCCGCCCGGATCGAGGCGCTGCTGGGCGGGGTGCGGCGGCTGGGCCTGCCGGTGATCGCGCCCGGTGATGCCGGGATGGGCCCGATCGCGGCGGTGCATCCCGAGCGCTATCTGACCTTCCTGCAAAACATCCACACCCGCTGGCGCCAGATCGACGGCGCCTCGGACGAGGTGATCCCGAACATCCATCCTGGCAGCCGCAAGGATGGCTATCCGAAATCGGCGGTGGGTCAGGCGGGGTTCCACATGACCGACACCTCCTGCCCGATCTCGGGCCCGACCTGGGGCTCGGCCTATGCCTCGGCCCAGACGGCCATTGCCGGCGCGCAGCTGATGTTGGCGGGCGAGAGCGTGGCCTATGCGCTGTGCCGCCCGCCGGGGCATCACTGTTTCCCCGAACTGGCCGGCGGCTTCTGCTATCTGGCCAATACCGCCATCGCGGCGCGGATGCTGCAGCAGGCCGGGCGCCGGGTGGCGGTGCTGGATGTGGACCTGCACCATGGCAACGGCACGCAAGGCGTGTTCTGGGAAGATCCAAGCGTGCTGACCATATCGCTGCATTGCCACCCCGAGCGGTTCTATCCGTTCTTCTGGGGCTATCCCGAGGAAATCGGCGCCGGCGAAGGCGAGGGCACGAACCTGAACCTGTGTCTTGCGCGCGGCGCAGAGGATCCGGTCTTTCTGGCGGCGCTGGATCAGGCGCTGGATTGGATCGGCGCCTGGGGGGCGGATACGCTGGTGCTTGCGCTGGGGCTGGATGCCTTTGTCGGCGATCCCTTTGCCGGGCTTGGCGTGACCACGCCGGGTTTCGCGCAGATCGGAAGGGCGATCCGCGGCCTGGGCCTGCCCACGCTGATCGTGCAGGAAGGCGGCTATCTGTGCCCCGAACTGGGCGAGAATCTGGAAGCGGTGCTGGGCGCCTTTCTGTAGGGCGCCAGATTTCCTGAAAGAGATTTGCGCCCCGCTCAGCCGGCCGGCGGGGCGCGACGCGGCCCTTTCGCGAAGCTGTCGGCCAGGAATTCCGCGCTGGCCGCCAGATAGGTTTCCACATTGCCGCGGCGAAAGACGCCATGGCCTTCATCGGCAAACAGCAGCACGCGATGCGGGATCTGGCGGTCTTCCATCTCGCGGATCGCGACATGGGTGTTTTCCGGGCCGACATTGGTATCGGCCAGCCCATGCACCACCAGAATATGGCCGCGCAGGTTGGACAGGAAAGTCCCAGGGCTGGCATTGGCGTATTTTTCGGGGAAATCCTGCGGCGAGCCGCCCATCATTTCCTCGGAATAGCTTTGGCCCCAGGGCATGCCGGTCGCCTCATAGTCGATGTCCAGCTTGTACATGCCGCACATCGGGATGGCGGCGGTGACCAGATCGGCATGGCGGATCGCCTGGAACCAGGAGGAAAACCCACCATAGGAATTGCCCGCCACCGCGACCGGGCCGGGGATGCCGGCGGTCAGGGCCGCCTCGATCCCGGCACGGATATCGGCCTGCTCGCGCCCGCCCCAGCCATCTTCCTTGACCTTCTCGCGCCAGCGCCGGCCATAGCCGGTGGAGCCGCGATAATTCGGGTCAAGGACGGCATAGCCGGATTGCACCCAGAAGCCGATCTTGGGATTCACCCAATCCTCGGAATGCCAGGTTGGGCCGCCATGGATATAGGCGATCAGGCCTTTCGGGCTGCCCTCGGGCCGGTAAAGCCAGCCCTGCACCGCTTCGCCATCGGGGGCGGTCCAGCGGAAATCCTGCGGGGCGCTGTAGCGGCGGGTGACGTTGGGCGCGGCTTCGGCCAGGGTCAGGCAGCTGCCATCGGGCAGGATGCGGACCAGTTGATGCGGGGCCGAGGCGTCATAGGCCTCGGCCAGAAAGCCGCCATCGGGCAGACCGGCATGGGGCAGCAGGGTGTGGCGGCCCGAGGCGTTCGGCAGGGGCGTCAGGGTGCCGTCGCGCCAGACCGAGGCGATGGTGGCGGGGCGGGCATGGTGGATCAGCGCGAAGCTGCCATCGGCGCCGGGAATGATGTCGAAGGGCAGGATCTCGGGCTCTGCGGCAAGCTCTGTCACTTGCAGGGTCTCGGGGTCCAGCACGCCCGCGATGTCACGATCCCCGGTATCGGCGACAAAGGCGATCCGGCCGTCCGACAGCCAGTCGCCCACCAGCGCCCCGGCCTCGCCATAGGCCAGCACCTCGCGCAAGGCGCTGCCATCCACCCCGATCAGCCAGAATTGCGTGCCGCCGGGCGCCCGCAGGTTGCGCGGCCACAAAAGCGTGCTGCCATCGGGCGACAGCGTCACGCCTTGGGTGAAGGGGGCGTCGCATCTGGCCAGGCAGGTGAAGGCGCCCGAGGCCAGATCCAGCCGCCAGAGCCAGCCGCCCCGGGTGACCGCGCCCATCGCATAGTCGAAATTCGCGATGAAGAAGACCGCCGCTTCATCGGCCGAGAACACGCCGCCATAGACGTAATGCGTCTGTTGCGGCGGGGTCAGAACCCGCAGGCTGTTTCCGGCGCCGCGATCCAGCAGCAGCAGGTGGTCGCGCTCAGATGCATTCTGCGACTGGGCCAGGATCAGGCGCTGCCCGTCGCGTGACACGTCGCGGATCAGGAAATGGTCGGTGCCATGGGTCAGCCGTTCCGGCGGGGCCGAGCCATCGGTGGGGGCGCACCAGACCTCTTCGGTCTCGGTGGGGCCGGCCCAGCACCAGAAGGCCCATTTGCCATCGGCCGAGGCATGGACATTGCTGATTTGCGGCAGGGCGGCCCAGGCTTTCGCCAGATCGGACATCTTACACCTCGGGGAAATGGCAGGCGGTGGCGCGGGGGCCTTCGCGGCGCAATTCGGGCCTTTCGCGGCGGCACAGATCCCGCGCCTTCGGGCAGCGGCTGGCGAAGACGCAGCCGGGCGGCGGATTGGCGACCGAGGGCAGTTCGCCCTGCAAGGCCTGACCGGCGCGGCCGCGTTCCAGCACCGGATCGGGCTCGGGCACGGCCTGCATCAGCGCGCGGGAATAGGGGTGGCGGGGGCTGGCATAGAAGGCGTCGCGCGGCGCCTGTTCCATGACCCGGCCCAGACACATGACCATGACATCATGGCTGATATGGCGCACCACCGACAGGTTGTGCGAGATGAAGACCAGCGCCAGCCCCAGATCGCGCTGCAGATCCATCAGCAGGTTGACGACCTGGGCCTGGATCGAGACATCCAGCGCCGAGACCGGCTCGTCGCAGATGATCAGCTTCGGGCGGGCGATGATCGCGCGGGCAATGCCGACGCGCTGGGCCTGACCGCCCGACAGTTCATGCGGATAGCGCTGCGCGAAATCCGAGGACAGGCCGACCAGTTCCAGCGCCTCGACCGCGCGGTCGCGCAGCTGCGCGCGGCTGAGCCCGGGTTCGAACGTGGCCAGGGGGCGCGAGACGATGCGGCCCAGCACCATGCGCGGGTCCAGTGCGGCGACCGGATCCTGGAAGATGATCTGGAATTCGGCGCGACGCTTGCGCAGGGTTTCGGCCGGCATGGCCCCCATATCCTCGCCCTGCCACAGCACGCTGCCGCCGGTCGGCTCGATCAGCCGGATCAGCGCCCGGCCCAGCGTGGACTTGCCGCAACCGGATTCGCCCACGATGCCAAGGGTCTGGCCGGGCTCCAGCCGGAACGAGACGTCATGCACGATGGGCAGAAGCCGCGGGCGGGCGAAAAGCCCAGCACCCAGGATGCGATAGCCGACCGACAGGGCCCGGGCCTCCAGCAGGCTCATGGCTGGGCCCCCCCCAGATGGCAGGCGGCACGGCGGGCGGGGCCGCGGGCGGTCAAGGGCGGCTGGGTCAGGTCGCATTCGGGCAGTTTCACCGTGCAGCGCGGGGCGAAGGGGCAGCCGGGCAACATCGCCCCGCCCGAGCGCGGCGTGCCCGGAATGGTGCCCAGCCGCGGCGTCAGCGCATCGGTCAGCCGCGGCGTCGCCGCCAGAAGGCCCCGGGCATAGGGATGCGCAGGGGCGGCAAAGACCGTCTCGCAGGGGCCCTCTTCCATCACCCGCCCGCCATACAGAACCAGCACCCGGTCGCAAAGCCGCGCCACCACGCCCAGATCATGGGTGACCAGGATCACCGAGGTTCCGGCCTCGCGCGCAAGCTCGGCGATCAGGTCCAGCACCTGGGCCTGGATCGTCACGTCCAGCGCGGTGGTGGGCTCGTCCGCCAGCAGCAGCGCCGGCCGCACCAGTAGCGCCATGGCGATCATCACCCGCTGGCGCATGCCGCCCGAAAACTCATGCGGATATTGCCGCGCCCGCCGCGCCGCATCGGGGATGCGCACCCGGTCCAGCATGGCCACGGCGGCTTTCGCGGCCTCGGCCCGGCCCAGACCCTTGTGGACGCGCAGCCCCTCGGCCAATTGGTCGCCGATGCGCATATAGGGGTTCAGCGAGGTCATCGGATCCTGGAAGATCATCGACAGGCTGACGCCCCGCACCCGGTCCAGCGCGGCGGGGGGCAGGGCCAGCAGGTCCTGGCCCTGGAACAGCGCCTGGCCCGAGACCCGGCCATTGCTGGCCAAAAGCCCCATCAGCGCGAACAGGATCTGCGACTTGCCCGAGCCCGATTCGCCCACGATGCCCAGGATCTCGCCCGGGGCCACATCAAGGCTGACGCGGTCCACCGCGCGCATCAGCCCGCCCGGCAGGCGGAAATCGACCGCAAGGTCGCGCAGGGACAGAAGGTTACCGCTCATTGGGATCGAAGGCATCGCGCAGCCCGTCGGCGATGAAATTCAGGCAGAACAGCACCGCGGCCAGAAGCCCGCCGGGCAGCAGCAACAGCCGCAGGTCGGTGTCCATCGCCGAGGTGCCGGCCTGGATCAGGTTGCCCCAGCTGGCCTGGGGTTCCTTGATGCCGATGCCCAGGAAGGACAGGAAGCTTTCGGACAGGATCACCTCGGGCACCAGCAGGCTGCCATAGACGATGACGACCGAGATGCAGTTCGGCACGATATGTTCCAGCAGGATCTGCGCCCGGGTCATGCCGCCGGCGCGCGCGGCCTCGACGAATTCGCGGCGGGCCAGGCTTTGCGCCTGGGCGCGGACGATGACGGCGGGCGTCAGCCACAGGGTGAAAACGATGGCCGCGAACAGCGCCACGGTGCCGCCGCCGAACAGAAGCCCCAGCAGGATCACCAGGATCACATAGGGGAAGCCATACAGAACCTCGACCCCGGCCATCATCAGCCGGTCGGCGCGGCCGCCCAGATAGCCCGCAACCGCGCCATAGACGACGCCGATCACCCCGGCGGTCAGCGCGCCCAGAAAGCCGATGGTCAGAGAGACCTGGCCGCCCTCCATCACCCGCACCAAGAGGTCGCGGCCGAAATCGTCGGTGCCGAACAGATGCGGCGAGGTGAAGTCGATCGGCGCCGAGATATAGTCGAAATCCGCGTCTTCCCCGGTGAAGGGAAAGGCGTGGGGGCCCAGGAAACACAGCGCGACGATCAGCGCCAGCACCACGACCGAGGCCATGGCCAGATGGTTCCCGGCAAAGCGGCGCAGCTGCAGCTGGAAGGTCGACAGATGGCGCGGGGGCGTGGCGATGTCAGCCATGGCTGCGCACCCGCGGGTCGATCCAGCCGCGCAGCAGGTCGGTCGCGATGTTGAACAGGATCACCAGCCCGCCGTAGAGAATGGTGATCCCCATCACCAGCGGATAGTCGCGGTTCAGCGCGGCATCGACGAAATGCCGGCCGACGCCCGGCACGGCGAAGACCGTCTCGATCAGGATCGAGCCGGTGATGATCGCCGCCGTGGCGGGGCCCAGATAGGCGATCACCGGCAGAAGCGCGCCGGTCAGGATATGGCCGGTCAGCACCCGGCGCGGTCCGATCCCCTTGGCGCGGGCGGTGCGGACGTAATTCTCGCGCATCACCTCGATCATCGAAGACCGGGTCAGGCGCGAGATATAGGCGATGTTCGGCAGGGCCAGGATCAGGATCGGCAGGATCAGCGAGCGCCAGCCCGCCGCGATCCCGCCCACCGGCAGCCAGTTCAGCTTCAGCGCGAACAGAACCTGCGCCAGGGGGCCCAGGACGAAGATCGGAATGGCGATGCCGATCACCCCGACGATGCCGGCGGCATAATCCGTCGCCCCGTTGCGGCGCAGCGCGCCTGCAATGCCCAGCGCCACGCCGACCAGCCCGGCCACGACGATGGCCCAGAAGCCGATGGTCAGCGAATAGGGCAGGCCCGAGGCGATCAGATCGCCCACCGAATAGTCGCGGAACCGGGTCGAGGGGCCAAGGTCCAGATGCAGCAGGCCCCAGACCCAGCGGGCATATTGCTGCCAGATCGGCTCGTCCAGATGGAAGGCGCGCTTGATGTTTTCAAGCACTTCCGGGCTGACCTTGCGATTGCGCGAGAAGGGCCCGCCCGGCGCCAGGCGCATGATGAAGAAGGTCAGCGTCACCAGCGCCGCCAGGGTCAGCCCGCCCCCCCACAACCGTCTGGCCACGAAGCGCAGCATGATCTGCCCTTAATCCAGGGTCAGGAACTGGCTGTTGTAATAGCCCAGCGCCGAGGGGACCCAGCCATGCACATGGCTCGACACCAGCATGCGCGAGGATTCGATGGCCACCGGCGCGAAGATCATGTCATCCAGCAGCAGCTTCTCGGCCTCGGCCAGGGCGGCATTGCGGGCGGCCTTCTCGGTCAGCGTGGCGGCCTTGTCCATCGCGGCGTCGAATTCCGGCTTCACCCAGTTGTAGCCCGGTTCGGTCGAGGGGCGCATATAGGCGAGGAAGGTCTCGGCGCCGGGGAAATCGCCGATCAGATCGTCGGCGAAGACGTCCCAGTCGCCGGCATAGAAGGAATCCAGCCAGGCCTTGCGTTCGACCGGGTTCACCCGCGCCTCGACGCCCAGAACCTTCTTCCACATCAGCGCAATGCCCTGTGCCGTCTTCACCCGGTCTTCGGCGACGGTGGTGACGATGGTCAGCTTCAGCGGATTGCCGGGCCCATAGCCGGCCGCGGCATACAGCTCTTGTGCCTTGGCCTCGCGTTCCGCCTGGGTCAGCTCGGCGCCCGGCATCTGCGGCCCGTGATAGTCGGGGTCGAAGCCGCCGGCATAGGAATAGGTCGGCACCGCGCCGGTCTTGACGATCTTGCTCATCAAGGTCTCGCGGTCGATCGCCCAGGACAGGGCGGTGCGCAGGTTGATGTCCTTCAGAGGCTCATGCGTCAGGTTGAAGTCGAAATACAGCACCTCGGTCGCGGGCGAGAGGATCAACTCGTCCGGTCGCGTCTGGGCCAGCTTGTCCAGCATCGCGGCGGGCACGTCATAGGTCACGTCGATCTCGCCGGCCTCGAACCGCTTCAACTCGGTCGTGACATCTTCGGTGACATGGTATTTCACCTGCGGAATCTTGACGTTGTCCGCATCCCAGTAGTTCGGATTCCGCACCAGCAGCACATGGCTTTGCGGCACGATTTCCTTGAACATATAGGCGCCGTTCGACACGGTCTTGCCCGGGTCGGTGAATCCCGCGGCGCCGTTCGCCTGGAACGAGGGCCCGTGCAGCGGCGGGATCTGGAAGGCGCCCAGGATGTTCAGCAGATGCGGCGCGGGGGCGGCCAGTCGGATCACCACGCTGCGGTCATCGGGCGCGGTCACGCCAAGGGTCGCGGCATCGCTGGTCTCGCGATTGGCAAGCGCCGCGGCGCCTGCGATCTGCACGACCGAATAGAAGTAATAGCCCTTGTCCGACAGCGTCTCGGGGTTCAGCGTGCGCAGCACCGAGGCCACGAAATCCTGCGCCACCAGCGGGTCGCCATTCGACCATTTCAGCCCGTCGCGCAGATGGAAGGTATAGGTCAGCCCGTCTTCCGAGATCTCCCAGCTTTCGGCGGCGCCGGGCAGGATCTTGCCGCCGGGGCCGAAGGTGACCAGCCCCTCATAGGCATCCATCAGGATCAGCCCGGCGGCGGCGTCGAAATTCACCTGCGGATCCAGCGAGGACCACTCCGACCCGACGCCGCGATCCAGCGTGTCATCGGCCCACGCCGCCGAGGGGGCCAGGGCCGGGGCGGCGGCCAGTGCCGTCGTCAGGGCAAGCGCAGCGATCGTCTTGGCAAGCAGGCGTCTCATCGGTCACTCCCCGTTCTTGTTCGTTTGTGTAATTCTTTGGTCGGCTTTCTCAGTCTGACAAGAGATTTCCGCTGCGGCCGGGGTCTTTGCCGGCCACATCGCCCAGCACCTGCCCGCGCAGGCAGCCCCGCCACAGCTCTTGCCGGTACAGGATGCCGTCGATCGGGCTGATCACTGGGTGGCGCTGGCGGGTCATCGGTTCGGTCACATGGCCCAGGGTCTGGCCGGCGGTGACGCGGCTGCCGGGCGGCAGGGCCCAGGTCACGACGCCCCCCGCGGGGGCATGCAACTCGACCGTGCCCGACAGCGGCAGGATCTCGGGCTCGGGGAAGGACGGGGGCGGAACGTCGCCCGCCAGCGTGCCGATGGCGGCCAGGAAGGTCATCAGATGCGCGGCATCCTGCGCCGCGGTCGCGTCATCGACATCAAACTGCCCGCGATATTCCAGCGTCGCCGAAAACGGCCCGACCGGGATCGGAAAGCGGTCGCCATAGCGGTTGCGCAGCTGCAGCCAGGGCACGGTATGCGCCTCGTCAAAGGCATTGCCGCCCGACACCGCCTCGATCAGCGCCAGGCCCGCGCCGATCGAGCGCGCCAGAAGACGGGTCACTTCGGGCCGGGCGGGCGAGGCGTAAAGATGCATCATCGCCCAATGGTCGCAATGCAGATCCAGCACCATATCGGCCTGGCTGGACCATTGCAGCAGCGCGATGCGCAGCTCTTCCGCCTCGGTTCCCGGCGGCATCTCGTCCAGCGCTTCGGCAAAGGCTGCCCGGATCGTGGCGGCGTTGGCCGCGGGATCGGGGCCCAGCCGCGCCTCCAGCCGGTCGCCGGCCAGGGCGGCCAGTTCGGGATAGTAGCGGTTGAAGTTGCGCAGCGAATCGCCGTCATGCCGGCCCAGCGGCTTGTTATGCGCCCATTGCGTCAGCCCGATCGGATTGGCGACCGGCACCACCCGCACCGGGCCCCGCAACTGGCCTGCGGCCTCGGCCCGTTCCAGCAGCGGCAAGAGATGCTGCAGGACCAGGATGCCCGGCATTTCATCGGCATGCAGCCCCGCCTGCAGATAGACCGACGGGCCTTCTGCCGGACCGGCAAACAGGAACGCGGTCAGATGGCGCTGCGTTCCGGCGGCTGGGCTTTGCAGAGCGCGGCGTTCCTCGATCACGGCAGACCCCGGGGTATGGCTTCTTGTTGAATGACCATGCAACGAGCCGCGCCCGCCGCGCAACGGATTTCTTGCGGGCGGGGAAAGGGCTTGATGCAGCGCCGGGCCGGGCCTATTGCCGCAGGCAATTCGAAGGATGCCGAGGAGACCGCCATGAGCCTGAACACATTCGGCCATCTGTTCCGCGTGACGACCTGGGGCGAAAGCCACGGGCCGGCGATCGGCTGCGTGGTCGATGGTTGCCCGCCCGGCGTAGCCCTGACCGAGGCGGATATCCAGCCCTGGCTTGACCGGCGCAAGCCCGGCCAGTCGAAATTCGTGACCCAGCGGCGCGAGGCCGATGAGGTGCGCATCCTGTCGGGTGTCTATGAGGGCGCCACGACCGGCACGCCGATTGCGCTGATGATCGAGAATACCGACCAGCGGTCGAAGGATTACGGCGATATCGCCCGGCAGTTCCGGCCCGGCCATGCCGATGTAAGCTATCACCTGAAATACGGCATCCGCGATCCGCGCGGCGGCGGGCGGTCCAGCGCGCGGGAAACCGCGTCGCGTGTGGCGGCGGGGGGCGTCGCGCGGTCGGTGCTGGCGGCTTTGGTGCCGGGGCTGAAGATCACTGGCTATCTGGTGCAGGTGGGCGAACATGAAATCGACCGCAGCCGGTTCGATGTCGCGGAAATCGAGCGCAATCCGTTCTGGTGCCCCGATCCGGTGATGGCCGCGACCTGGGAAAGCTATCTGGACGAGATCCGCAAGGCGCATGACTCGGTCGGCGCGGTGATCGAGGTGGTGGCCGAGGGCGTGCCGCCGGGCCTGGGCGCGCCGCTTTACGGCAAGCTGGATCAGGATCTGGCGGGCGCAATGATGTCGATCAACGCCGTGAAAGGCGTGGAGATCGGCGAGGGCATGGGCGCGGCCCGGCTGCGCGGCACGGAAAATGCCGATGAGATGGCGATGGGCAATCAGGGGCTGGCCTTCGGGTCGAACCATGCCGGCGGCATCCTGGGCGGGATTTCCACCGGCCAGCCGGTCGTCTGCCGGTTTGCGGTGAAGCCCACCTCGTCGATCCTGACGCCGCGCGCCTCGGTCGATGTGGCGGGGCAGGCGGTCGAGGTGGTGACCAAGGGCCGGCACGACCCCTGTGTCGGCATCCGCGCCGTGCCGGTGGGCGAGGCGATGATGGCCTGCGTGCTTCTGGACCATCTGCTGCTGGATCGCGCGCAAACCGGCGGCGCGCGCGGCCAGATCGGCTAAGCGCGGCCAGATCGGCTGGGCGCGGCCAGATCGGCGAAGCGCGGCCCGGGGGGGCCGCGCCTTTCGGGTCAGACCCGTTCCAGCGCCACGGCGATGCCCTGGCCCACGCCGATGCACATGGTCGACAGCGACCGCTTGCCGCCGATGTGGTGCAATTCGCGCGCGGCGGTGCCGGTGATGCGGGCGCCCGACATGCCCAAGGGGTGACCCAGGGCGATGGCGCCGCCATTGCGGTTCACCCGCGGGTCGTCATCGGCAATGCCCAGCTGGCGCAGGGTGGCGATGCCCTGGGCGGCAAAGGCCTCGTTCAGCTCGATCACGTCGAAATCGGCCTGGGTCAGGCCCAGCCGGTCCATCAGCTTCTGGCTGGCCGGCGCCGGGCCGATGCCCATGATCCGCGGCGGCACGCCCGCCGTGGCCCCGCCCAGCACCCGGACGATCGGCGTCAGCCCGTATTTCGCCGCCGTTGCGGCATCGGCCAGGATCAGCGCCGCCGCCCCGTCGTTGACGCCCGAGGCATTGCCGGCGGTGACCGAGCCATTCGGGAACAGCGGTTTCAGCTTGGCCAGCGCCTCGGGCGTGGTGGCGCGGGGGTGTTCGTCGCGATCCACCACCAGCGCCTCGCCCTTGCGCTGCGGTACGGTGACGGGCGTGATCTCCAGCGCCAGCCGGCCGTTTTCCTGCGCGGCCGAGGCTTTGGCCTGGCTGGCCAGCGCCATGGCATCCTGCGCCTCGCGGCTGATGCCGTAATCGTCGGCGACGTTCTGGCCGGTTTGCGGCATCGACTCGGTGCCATAGGCCTTGTCCATCGCCGGGTTGATGAAGCGCCAGCCGATGGTGGTGTCATACACCGCATTGTCGCGCGAGAAGGCGCTGGTGGCCTTGGGCATCACGAAGGGCGCGCGGCTCATCGATTCCACGCCGCCCGCGATCATCAGCCCGGCCTCGCCGGCCGCAATCGCGCGGGCCGCGGTCAGCACAGCATCCATGCCCGAGCCGCACAGCCGGTTGATCGTGGTGCCGGTCACGCCGACCGGCAGCCCGGCCAGCAGCACCGACATGCGGGCCACGTTGCGGTTGTCTTCGCCGGCCTGATTGGCGCAGCCGAAGATCACGTCATCGACCGCTTCCCAGTCCACGCCCGCATTGCGCGCCATCAGCGCGCGCAGCGGCACCGCGCCCAGATCGTCGGGCCGGACCGAGGACAAGGACCCGCCATAGCGGCCAATCGCCGTGCGGATATAGTCGCAGATGAAAACGTCTTTCATATCATTCTCCGCCGATCACAGCTCGGGCACGTTCAGATCGCCGATGTCGCCTTCGACATGCAGCGTGGCGCCGGTCAGCGCCTGCAGGTCGTCCAGGCCAAGCCCCGGCAGTTTTTCACGCAGGACGAAATGGCCGTCCTGAATGTCGATCACCGCCAGCGAGGAATAGACGCGGGTCACGCAACCCACGCCGGTCAGGGGCAGGCTGCAGCGCTGCAGAAGCTTGGGCTTGCCGTCCTTGGTGACGTGATCGGTGATCACCGCCACGCGCTTGGCGCCATGGACCAGATCCATCGCCCCGCCCACGGCGGGGACGCCCTTCGGGCCGGTGGACCAATTCGCCAGATCGCCGGTTTCGGCGACCTCATAGGCGCCCAGGATCGCCACATCCAGATGGCCGCCGCGCACCATGGCGAAACTGTCGGCATGGTGGAAGAAGGCGGTGCCCGGCTTGATCGTCACGGCCTTCTTGCCGGCATTGATCAGATCCCAGTCTTCCTCGCCGGGCTTAGGTGCCTCGCCAAAGCCCAGAATGCCGTTCTCGGTGTGGAAGATCGCCTGTTTGCCCGGAGGCTGGAACTTTGCCACCATCTCGGGGAAGCCGATGCCCAGATTGACATAGGCGCCATCTTCGATGTCCTGCGCCGCGCGCCAGGCCATTTGCGTGGGGGAAAGCTTCGCGGTCATTGGGCCACCTCGGGGTAAACCGCCTTGGCGCGGTTCAGATCTTCTTCCTGGGCCGGGTTGGCCACCTGCACCACGCCCTGCACGAAGATGCCGGGGGTGACGACGGTTTCGGGGTCGATGGCGCCCGGCTCGACGATCTGGCTGACCTGCACGATGGTCTTCGCGGCCGCCATGCACATCAGCGGGTTGAAGTTCCGCGCCGCCATCCGGTAGGTCAGATTGCCCAGCCGGTCGCCCAGATGCGCCTTGACCAGCGCGACATCGGCCTTCAGCCAGCGTTCCCGCACATAGGACCGGCCCTCGAATTCCTCGACCGGCTTGCCCTTGGCCAGATCGGTGCCAAAGCTGGTGGGGGTGTAGAAGGCCGGAATCCCCGCCCCGCCGGCGCGGATGCGTTCGGCCAGCGTGCCTTGCGGCACCAGTTCCAGCTCGATCTTGCCGGCCTGATACAGTTCGGTGAACACCACCGGATCGGCCGAGCGCGGGAAGGAGCAGATCAGCTTCTTCACCATGCCCTGTTCGATCAGCGCGGCCAGGCCCACATGGCCATTGCCGGCATTGTTGTTCACCACCGTCAGATCCTTCGGGTGGCCTGTGGCGCGGAAGCGGTCGATCAGCGCGTGGATCAGCTCGATCGGCGCGCCCGAGCCGCCGAAGCCGCCGATCATCACCACCATGCCGTCTTCGATCCCCGCCACGGCCGTGGCGAGATCGGGAATCGTCTTGTCCATCGGGAACCTCCTGGCCAGGCCCCTGCCCGGCAGACCGATTTAGCGGTGCAAGGGTGCTTCCGTCCACCCGATTTGTGCGATATGCTGTATTTGTTCACATACCGCACGAAAGGCCGGCCCGATGACGATCAGCGAGCGCGACATCATGGGCGGGCTGGCCAAGGGCCTGGCGGTGATCGAAACCTTCGGGGCCGAGCGTCCGCGCCAGTCGATTGCCGAGGTTGCCGCGGCCTCGGGTCTTGACCGGGCAACGGCGCGGCGCTGTCTGCTGACGCTGGCGCATCACGGCTATGCCGATTGGGACGGCAAGTTCTTTACCCTGACCCCGCGCGTGCTGCGGCTGGGCACGGCCTGCCTGGCCGCCATGCCGCTGCCGCAGATCGTGCAGCCGGCGCTGGACCGGCTGTCCGAGCGGATCGGGCAAAGCACCTCGGTCTCGATCCTGGACGGGGCCGAGATCGTCTATGTCGCGCGGGCGGCGCAGACCAAGGTGATGTCGATCGGGCTGATGCCGGGCTCGCGCCTGCCGGCCTATTGCACCAGCATGGGGCGGGTTCTGCTGGCCAGCCTGCCCGAGGCCGAGGCGCAGGCGATTCTGGAGGCGGCGCCCCGGCCGGCGCGCACGCCGAAAACCCTGACCGGGATCGAGGCGATTCTGTCGCGCCTGGCCGAGGTGCGGGCGCAGAGCCATGCGGTGATCGACGAAGAGGTCGAGATCGGGCTGCGGTCCTTGGCGGTGCCGCTGATGAATGCGCGCGGCCGGGTGGTGGCGGCGCTGAATGTGGGCCTGTCGACGGCCGTGCCGCTGGACGAAATCCTGCCGCGTTTCCTGGGCCCGCTGCAGGCGCAGGCGCAAGAGTTGCGCGGGCTGTTGCGCTAGGGGGACGCGGCTTCGCAGCCCCTTCGCGGCCCCGCGGCCGGCCTTGACGGGCCAGCCAAAGCCTCACAATGTCACGCAAACGCTTGCGCACCGGCAAAAGCCGGGTAAATGTCGGTGTCCCCCTGTCAGGGGGCCGGCAGGGGGAAAGACGATGAAACTCTCGATCGAACGCGGCACGCTGTTGAAAGCCCTGGCTCAGGCCCAGTCGGTGGTCGAGCGGCGCAACACCATTCCGATCCTCGCCAATGTGCTGATCGAGGCCGAGGGGAATACGGTTTCCTTCCGCGCCACCGATCTGGACATTGAAGTGGTCGACCGGGCCCCCGCCATGGTGGAACGTCCGGGCGCCACCACGGTTTCGGCGGTGATGCTGCATGAAATCGTCCGCAAGCTGCCCGATGGCGCGCTGGTCAGCCTGACCGAAGACGCGGCGACGGGGCGGCTGACGGTGCAGGCGGGGCGGTCGACCTTCAGCCTGGCCACGCTGCCGCGCGAAGATTTTCCGGTGATGGCCACCTCGGAATACACGACGAATTTCTCGGCCAAGGCGCCGGTGCTGCGCCGGCTGTTCGACAAGTCGAAATTCGCGATCTCGACCGAGGAGACGCGCTATTACCTGAACGGCGTCTACATGCATGTGGCGCAGTCGGAAAACGGCCAGGTGCTGCGCTGCGTGGCGACCGACGGCCACCGGCTGGCGCGGATCGACGCCGAGCTGCCGGCGGGGGCCGAGGGCATGGCCGGGGTGATCGTGCCGCGCAAGACCGTGGCCGAATTGCGCAAGCTGTTGGACGATGACGACGCGGTGATCGCGGTCTCGGTGTCGGAAACCAAGGTGCGCTTCGCGACGCCGGGGGTCACGCTGACCTCGAAGGTGATCGACGGCACCTTCCCCGATTACAGCCGGGTGATTCCGATGAACAACACCCGCAAGCTGGAAGTGGACGCATCGGAATTCGCCAAGGCGGTGGACCGGGTGGCGACCGTGTCCTCGGAACGGTCGCGCGCGGTGAAGCTGGCGCTGGACGAGGACCGGCTGATCCTGTCGGTGAACGCGCCCGACAGCGGCGCGGCCGAGGAAGAGTTGGCCGTGGCCTATGGCGACGAGCGGCTGGAGATCGGGTTCAACGCGAAATATCTGCTGGAAATCGCCAGCCAGGTGGATCGCGAGAATGCGGTTTTCCTGTTCAATTCCTCGGGCGATCCGACGCTGATGCGCGAGGGCAATGATACCTCGGCGGTCTATGTGGTCATGCCGATGCGCGTGTGACGAACGCCCGGGGGGGCATCTCTCGGACGCGCGACATCGTTAGACAAAGATGAAGGGGACGGGCTTGGGCGGGCTTTCGATCCAGTCGCTCAGCCTGTCGCATTTCCGCAGCCATCGGGCGACGCGGCTGGTGCTGGACGGGCGGCCGGTGGCGATTGTCGGCCCGAACGGGGCGGGCAAGACCAATATTCTGGAAGCGGTGTCGCTTTTGTCGCCGGGGCGCGGGCTGCGCCGGGCGGCGATGGACGATCTGGTGCGGCGGCCCGAGGCGATCGGCTGGAAGATCTCGGCCGCGCTGGTCGGGCCCGGCGCCGGGCATGAGGTGGAAACCTTCTCCGAGGGCGGCGAGGCGCGGCAGGTGCGCATCGACGGCAAGGCCGCGCCGCAGCTGGCGCTGGGCCGGCTGTTGCGGGTGCTGTGGCTGGTGCCGGCGATGGACCGGCTGTGGATCGAGCCGGCCGAGGGGCGGAGGCGGTTTCTGGACCGGATGGTGCTCAGCTTTTTCCCCGACCATGCCGAGGCGGCACTGGCCTATGACAAGGCGATGCGCGAACGCAACCGGCTGCTGAAGGAAGAGATCACCGATGCGCGCTGGTATGGCGCGCTTGAGGCGCAGATGGCCGAGGCCGGGGCGCAGCTTGACGCCAATCGCCGGGCGGCGCTGGCGCGGCTGGCGGCGGCGCAAGAGGGCGCGGAAACCGCCTTTCCGCGCGCCGATCTGACGCTGACCCATCCGGACGACTGGGGGGCGGATCTGGCCCAGGCCCTGGCCGAGGGGCGGCGGCGCGATCTGGCGGCGGGGCGCACGCTTCTGGGCCCGCATCGCGCCGATCTGGCGGGCGTCTATGCGGCCAAGGGCGTGCCGGCCGACCAATCCTCGACCGGCGAGCAGAAGGCGCTGCTGCTGTCGCTGGTTCTGGCCAATGCCCGGGCGCTGAAGGCCGATCTGGGCGCGGCGCCGCTGTTGCTGCTGGACGAAGTGGCGGCGCATCTGGATGCCGCGCGGCGCGCGGCGCTGTATGACGAGATCGTTGCCCTGGGCGCGCAGGCCTGGATGACCGGGACCGAGGCGGGGCTGTTTGACTCTTTGGGCGCGCGGGCGCAAAGCTTTGCCGTCGTCGAGCAAGGCGGCCTTTCCGTGGTGCAAGAATGACCCCTCAGCGCGTAACCCTGATCACTTTGGGCGTGGCCGATCTGCCGGCGGCGCGGGCCTTCTATGGCCGGCTGGGCTGGGTCGAACATGCCGAAAGCCAGACCGGGGTGGCCTTCTTCCAGATGCATGGCGCCGCGCTGGCGCTGTTCGGTGCCGCGGATCTGGCCGCCGATCAGGGCCGGCCAGAGGCGAAGCTGGGCACCGGCGCCGTCACCCTGGCGCAGAATTTCGCCACCGAGGCCGAGGTGGATCAGGCCTATGCCGCGGCACTGGCCGCCGGGGCCAAACCGTTGAAGGCGCCCGAGAAAGTGTTCTGGGGCGGCTATTCCGGCTATTGGGCCGATCTGGACGGCCATGTCTGGGAAGTGGCGATGAACCCGTTCTGGACGCTGGCCGCCGATGGCAGCCTGCGCCTGCCGGGATGAGCGTCTCGCTGTATCAGCTGGCGATCTACGCGCTGGGCATGGCGGGGCTTTGGGCGGTGCCCGGCCCGGTCTGGGTGGCGCTGATCGCGCGGGCCCTGTCGGGCGGGTTCGCCGCCGCCTGGCCCCTGGCCGTGGGCGTGGCGCTGGGCGATCTGGTCTGGCCGCTGGCGGCGATCCTGGGGCTGAGCTGGATCGAAAGCAGCTATGGCGATTTCCTGTCGATCCTGCGCTGGGTCGCGGCCGGGATCTTTCTGGTCATGGGGGTGCTGCTGATCCGCAAGCCGGCGGCCAACCTGCAGGCCGACAGCCGGCTGACCAAGCCCGGGCTTTGGGCGGGCTTTTCAGTGGGCGTCGCGGCAGTGATCGGCAATCCGAAGGCGATCCTGTTCTACATGGGCGCGCTGCCCGGCTTCTTCGCGCTGGAGCGGCTGACCACCCCCGACATCCTGGCGATCATCGCGATTTCCGCTTTGGTGCCGATGCTGGGCAATCTGGGTCTGGCGCTGTTCCTGGACCGGGCCCGGCGGCTTCTGTCCAGCCCGCAGGCGATGCGGCGGATGAACATCGGCTCGGGCATCCTGCTGATCTGCGTCGGGCTGGTCATCCCCTTCCTGTGACCACAAAATCTTGTGTCGTGCGCGTGACATTGGCGCCCCCAGCCGCTATAAATCGCGGGCAAAGTGAAGGGTTCTAGACGCATGGCCGAAGCTGCCCGCAAGCCCGCCGAATACGGCGCCAATTCCATCAAGGTTCTCAAGGGGTTGGAGGCCGTTCGCAAACGGCCCGGCATGTATATTGGCGACACGGATGACGGCTCGGGCCTGCATCACATGGTGTATGAAGTCGTCGACAACGGCATCGACGAGGCACTGGCCGGCCATGCCAGCGAAGTCGTGGTGACGATCCATGCCGATGACTCGGTTTCCGTCTTCGACAATGGCCGCGGCATCCCCGTCGACATGCATGAGGAAGAGGGCGTCTCGGCGGCCGAAGTGATCATGACCCAGCTGCATGCCGGCGGGAAATTCAACAACACCGACGAAGGCGGCAATGCCTACAAAGTGTCGGGCGGGTTGCATGGCGTGGGCGTCTCGGTCGTCAATGCGCTGTCGGAATGGCTGGAACTGACGGTCTGGCGCAACGAGATTGAATATCACGCCCGCTTCGAGCATGGCGAATGCACCGTGCATGTGCATGAGGTCGGGCCCGCCCCGGGCAAGCGCGGAACGCGCGTTCGGTTTCTGGCCTCGGCCAAGACCAACCACCCGGAAGGCACGTTCTCGAACCTGGAATACAGCTACAAGGTGCTGGAAACCCGGCTGCGCGAACTGGCCTTCCTGAATTCCGGCGTGAAGATCGTGCTGGAAGACGAACGCCACGCCGAGCCGCAGAAGATTGAGCTGTACTATGACGGCGGCGTGCGGGAATTCGTGAAATACCTGGACCGGTCGAAAAGCGCCGTCATGGCCGAGCCGATCTATATGGTGGGCGAGCGCAACGGGATTGGCGTGGAAGTCGCCATGTGGTGGAATGACAGCTACCACGAAACCGTACTGCCGTTCACAAACAACATTCCGCAGCGCGATGGCGGCACGCATCTGGCCGGCCTGCGCGGCGCGCTGACGCGCACGATCACCGGCTATGCGCAATCCTCGGGCATCGCGAAGCGCGAGAAGGTGGATTTCACCGGCGACGACGCGCGCGAAGGGCTGACCTGCGTGTTGTCGGTCAAGGTGCCGGACCCGAAATTCTCCAGCCAGACCAAGGACAAGCTGGTGTCTTCCGAAGTGCGGCCGGCGGTCGAGAATCTGGTGAACGAGAAGCTGGCCGAATGGTTCGAGGAAAACCCCGGCCCGGCCAAGATCATCGTCGGCAAGATCGTTGAAGCGGCGCTGGCCCGCGAGGCGGCGCGCAAGGCGCGCGAGCTGACGCGGCGCAAGACCGCGCTGGACGTGAACTTCCTGGCCGGCAAACTGAAGGACTGTTCGGAAAAGGATCCGTCCAAGTCGGAACTGTTCCTGGTCGAGGGCGACTCGGCCGGCGGCTCGGCGCAGACCGGGCGTGACCGCAAGAACCAGGCCATCCTGCCCCTGCGCGGCAAGATCCTGAACGTGGAACGTGCGCGCTTCGACAAGATGCTGGGCAGCCAGGAGATCGGCAATCTGGTGATGGCGCTGGGCACCGGCATCGGCCGTGACGAGTTCAACATCAGCAAGCTGCGCTACCACAAGGTCGTCATCATGACCGATGCCGACGTGGACGGCGCGCATATCCGCACGCTTCTGCTGACCTTCTTCTTCCGCCAGATGCCGGAACTGATCGAGGGCGGCTATCTGTATATCGCCCAGCCGCCCTTGTACAAAGTCAGCCGCGGCAAATCCGAGGTCTATCTGAAGGACCAGGCGGCGCTGGACGATTATCTGGTCGAGCAGGGCATCGACGGCGCGGTGCTGCGCCTGGCCGACGGGCAAGAGATCGCCGGGCTGGATCTGGCCCGGCTGATCGAGGGCGCGCGGCAGTTCCGCCGGGTGCTGGATGCCTTCCCGACCCATTATCCGCGCCCGATCCTGGAACAGGCGGCGCTGGCCGGCGCCTTCGATCCGGGCAAGGCCGATGCCGATCTGCAGGGCCTGGCCGATCAGGTGGCGCGGCGGCTGGATCTGGTCGCGGTCGAATATGAACGCGGCTGGCAGGGCCGGATCACCCAGGATCACGGCATCCGCCTGAGCCGCGTGCTGCGCGGCGTGGAAGAGCTGCGCACGCTGGATGGCGCGGTGCTGCGCTCGGGCGAGGGGCGCCGGCTGGCGCAGATCGCCGGTCCGCATCGCGACACCTATCGCAACACCTCGCGTCTGGTGCGGCGCGACCGCGAACAGCTGATCCACGGGCCGATCGACCTGTTGAAATCGGTTCTGGCCGAGGGCGAGAAGGGCCTGACCCTGCAGCGCTACAAGGGCTTGGGCGAGATGAACCCCGAACAGCTGTGGGAAACCACGCTGGACCCGCATGCGCGCACCCTGCTGCAGGTGAAGGTTGACGATCTGGCCGAGGCCGATGACATTTTCACCAAGCTGATGGGCGATGTGGTCGAACCGCGGCGCGAGTTCATTCAGCAGAACGCGCTGAACGTCGAGCATCTGGATTTCTAACCGGCTTTCGGGCTGCAGCCTTCGCCGCACAGGGCGCTTCGTGGATGTCCGAGGCGCCCTATGCGCTTTTCGTCAGAGCTGCAGCGCGGGCAGCGTGTCATCAGTTTCGATCATGCGGAAGGTGATCAGCGACAGAAGCGCGCTGATCGAAGCAATCCTGCGGCCCCAGGGGTTTTTCGCATTGCGCCGGGCCTCCAGTTTCTGCCGATCAACGAAATCAAAGATCATCGACTGCGGCGCATCCAGCACATAGGCGAACAGATTTTCCCAATCCTGCTCGGCGAAATCCAGCATCCAGTTCTCGCCGACCACATCCTTGCGATCGATCAGGGGGTAGGGCGCCGTCGCGATCGGCAGACCCTCGGCAAAGGGGCGCAGGCGTTCGTCCCATTGGTTGTCCAGAAATGGGAAGCAGACCAGTCGCGGATCGCATTCCTTCATCAGTACGAAATGCAGCCAGTCGATCTTCTTCAGTTCGGGCGAGCCCTGATACATGATTTCGGCCGCACGCAGTGACACCAGCGGGAACAACCGCCGGCGCCCGCCGATATTTGCCAGAGAATAACCGGCCCACCAGGGCAGCCGATGCTCCAGATAAAACAGATAATTCACATCTTCGAACGGAACGTTCTGATTGACATACCATCGCGCCAGGCGCTGCATCTGCGCGACCAGATCGGCATTCACCGAATCTTTATGGGTCGAAAGCGGATCCATCGGCCGCTGGTAACGGGCCACCATCTGAAGCAGATCTTCCAGAGTGGTGATATTGTCCAGCCGGCGTTGCTTTATATGCGGGCGGAACATTTCGCCGCCGCTGCCGGAAAGGCAAAGGCGCACATCATGCGGCGGCGAACCAATACCGATATCGGCAGAAACTGCCCCGTCAAAAACCGTTGCGCTGTAGCGCAGCCGCTTCCAGAACGACTCTGCGGAATCGTTGCGCCGCTCGGGTGTTGGCGGTGGTGCGGGCGGAGGGGCCATATGCATATGCGGCAAGCCCATATGCCGGGCCAAAGCGCTGGCCACTTCCAGATCGGGCAGATCCTTGCTGCCATAGGTGCGGAAGGCCTTGATCCGGTCTGCCAGTCCGGATTTCACCGCAAGGCCAAGCACGGCGCGGCTGTCCATGCCGCCAGTGAGGTCGGCTTCCAAATCGGTGAAGGGCAAGTCGTTGAACAGTTGCGCCTGGGCGATGATCGCGCGGGCTGCTTCGCGCCCGTCTTCGACTGTCAATTCACGTTGAGCCTGGCCATAGAAGCGGCGGAAGCCACCTTGGGTCAATGTGCCATCGGTGATGGTCACAAACCGGCTGGGCCCGATGATCTCGACCCCGGAATAGATGGACTTCTGCCCGAAGAGATTCGCCTGCCCGGTCAGCATGGCGCAGGTTTCCGCATCCAGCGAGGCGCGCTTTTGGCCGGTCGCCAGTTGCTGGGTCAGGCGTTGCCGGTTCGAGATCACCGGCCTTTCGCCGGACTTACTGAAGAAGATCGGACAGAGGCCAGAGAAATCGCCAAAAGCAAAGACCTTGCCGCCGATCTTGGCGCAGAGGCAGAAATCACCCATCGTTGTCTTGAAGAACTCACCGATCCCTTCGGATTTCAGCTTCACAAAAAGCCGCTTCGCCCATGGAATCTGAAGATTCTGGCCCTTGAAGACAGGAATGCCATCGAACACCAGGAAATCATCGCCATCGACATGGGTATAATCCATATCGGGCAGCGGGGTCTTCTGGGCCGAGGCCGAGACAAGAATCCCGGCGCTTGTGCGCAGGATCAGCTTCTTCCCGATGTGAAATGGCGCAGCGGCGAACGTCGAGGCTGCAATGGCCTGCATCTGTTCGTCTGAAACTGCACTGCGACCGACGGCAACAAAGGCGAATTTATTCACTAGGTCTCCCCCCAATACCGACGATTACACATCAGGTTTTCCTGTCGATAGGGGGTGCGACAGAGTGACGCGGGTGCGGGAAATTGCCCCGACAAGGCTCAGCTGAGAAATTCTTGGACTTTCGTTGATGAATTCGACCTTGCTTCGGCTGACTAGCTGTTCAGAATCGCCACCTGTGGCGTCGTAATATCCGGGAGTTTCTTGGATGACGTCGCGTCTTATCAGCCACTGCGACACGGGCGCGGCGGGCGGTCGCACCAGTTCCTCACAGGATTGCGCTTCCGGTGTTGGAGCATCTGTAGGCGCTGCGGCGACTACACGCTGGCCGCGTGTTTCCGGCGAAGCAGGTCATCGATCCGGCTTATCGTGACGCTTTGGACGTTGGCGGCAAGCATCCGTCCCGGCGCTGAGCGTGGATCGGCGCAGTTCAACGTGCAGGCGTCGTGGGGCGGGAAGATGGCGAACCGGTTTTCGGTGCCGTTGCCATGGTTTCAAACTGGGCGCTCTTGCTGTTCTGCGCGATGTATCGGATGGTGTAGTCGACGGTCTTGTTGACGATCTCGATCCGGCCATCTGTCAGAAGGAGGCCAAAGCCGTCGTGGTATTTGGCGATGTGTCCGAGAGTCTTGCCGAAGGGTGTTTGTGCCGGGGTGCAGGCGCGGTGAGGCGGGCGGCTCGTCGTCGAGGGGGCGAAGCGGGGGCTGGCCCGGCCTGCTATAGGATCCGGCGAAGGAGACGCATATCTTCCATCCACTCGATCCTCAGGTCTTTTTCATGTTTGCCCGTCAGGTTCCTTGCAGGGCCGCCACCGCGCCCTGGTTTCCGCATGCAGGGCTTGCGCAAGGCGGGCGCCAAATTTCGGCCCCAATCTTTGATTACTTCAACCGGGTTTCCAAACCAGGCGACACGAGATGACAACGGCTTACAACCAGCTTTTCTACGCATTCCGCGAGGCGCGCAGCGCGCTGGATGCGCTTCGCCCGCGGGCCTGGTCGACCGATGCGGCCCTGGCGCGTGACCCGGATTATCATCGTCTTCACCGCTCGGGCATGGTCATCGCCCGCATCGGCGGCGGCGAGGCGATTGACGGCGCAATCGATGCGCTGTCCGACAACGATCAATGCGCGGCCGATCTGCGGCGCTATTGGGCCGGGATGGACCAATGGCCCAGCACGCAGCGGCACTGACGCCGCGGCCGGCCGTTTTCCGTGGCCTGACCCCGGCAGGCGCCTGCGTCTGACGCGGCCGCCTTCCCGCAAGGCCCACCGCCTGCCGCGCCTAGCCCGCCCCGGATTGCCCCCTTCAAGACTGCTGGCGCCAGGCCGAAGGGGGCCTGTCGTCAAAGGCTGCTCGGGCGTGCCGCGACGCCCCGGGGCTGCGCTGATACCGCGCGCGATGCCGGGCGGAGACCGATCCTGAAGAATGCGATGGGTTCTGGTGACCCCGGCAGGACTTGAACCTGCAACCTTCCCCTTAGGAGCGGCACCGTCATATTCTGATTACCTCTTGTCTTTCAGTAGTTTAACGACTTTTCCGCTTCTGCTCTGTACGGGCTTTGTACGGAAGCGCGCCCTGATCGAAGCCTCGTCGAGTTCGGCGTGGGCATAGGTCCGCATAGGCAAGGTGGCGTCTGCCCACCGCCCGGCCTTGGCCGCTGTGACAGGGTCGACACCCTGCCGCACTGTCAGTTCGGTGTAGAAGCCATGGCGGCCCGCAGGGTGCGCAGAGATGAAGGAAATACCCGCGTTCTTGCAGATCGTTCGCCAGCGCTTTCCGTAGCTGCTTGGGTCGGAATAGCCGAAGACTCGTGCCGCCTTCACCTCGCCGGTCTTCAAGTTCACAGGCCGTTTCGGTGGTAGGTTTGCCAGCTCCACCATCATCTCATGCGAGATCTCCACCCAGCCCGCGGAATGGCCTTTCTGCGCCCCCAGCCATACCCGCCGGTTCGTAAGGTCGAGGTGTGTGGGTTCTAGCGCCACCGCCTGACCCACACGGGCGGCTGTTTCGAACATGAACCGTGCGAGTGCTGCGTTGTAGGGATCAGCGGCCGCGCAGAAGGCCTCGATCCAGGCTCTGTCCGAAGGCACCCTCTCGACTCGGCTCTGTTTTCCGCGCCTCTGATCCTGGGCGATACGCTCGAACTGGTCGTAGCGCTTAACCCGGATCATCGGAGTGCCCTTGATCTCATGCGAGTGGTTGATCACTGCCCGGGCGGGCGTGACGATATCCCGCCACCAGGTATCCACGGCAGCATCAGGTTTCAGCTTGGGGCCAAGTTCCTTGAGCAGCTTTCCAGTAATGGAGCCCAGCATCATATTGCCGATCTCCGCTGTGATCGGCAGCAACTGACGGGCGATATAGGGGTTCGTGTGGGTTTCGCTGTAAAGCAACACCGCATCAGCGAAGGTTAGCGCCGCCTCGTCTCCAAGGAGGTGACGGCGTCTTTGCCGGTCGGTTTCCGCTGCGATCCATGCCCTTGCGCCCGCTTCGTCAGAAGCGCCAGTGCTCTGGCGGTAGTATCCGGTGATCGGCCTGCCGTCGAATTCGACGCGGCCTCGGACCCAGAAGACGACACCACGGCGATAGGTTTCGAGCGGCATTTCCGTTCCTCCATTAGAATCAGGTCCAGTTGCTCCGGCGTGATGAGCATCGCGTTGCCAATGCGGCAGCACGCGCTGATCCGGTTTGCGATCTCCCGCAGCTTGCGTTCCGATATCACCAGGCCGCGCGCAGCCATCACATCAACCCAATCGACCGGCGTCTTGCCGGTATCGAGGATCTTAGATCCGGTTGCGGGGAGGGCAGACATCGGTTCGCCTCTGGTTCAGTGTTTGGGTTTACGAACGGCATAGCGGGCGATCGACGGCTAACTTTGCGGGATGTTCTGGTCTGCTCCGCCAAGCAGCAGACCAGAACTTTCGGGCCTCCCGTGGCCCGGAGGGGTGGTGACGCGGGCGAAAGACGCGCCACCAGATCCCTCAAAGCAGGGGCAGGGAAGGAGGAAGCCACCCCACCCCCGATCATTACGCGCCCGGGTTGCGGAACCAGGAGGCGTAGGAAACGAAACGGGCATCCAGCGCCCAGACCAGGCGGAACTCGGTCCCGAGAGTTTCCCAGCCCGGCTTGGACTCGACACGCGGGCCGGCCTGACCGTCGAGGAACGAATAGGCAAGGCCATCCGCGCTGGCCGGATTGCCGATCAGATACCAGGCCATGGGGCTGGTCAGGCCGACTTCCACGATCAGTTCCAGCGCGCCGGAGAAGGGGTTCACGTCAGCTGTCTTGGTCGCGTTGATCTCGGCCAGGACCTGTTGGGCCACGGTTTCCAGCTGCGGCGGGACAACCAACGCCCAAGGCTCGATGGCGTAGTATTCGCCGGATGCGCCCCGCTGGCTGCGCAGCGCAAGCCGCGCCTCCGACAGGCTGGTCACGTTGAGGGATGCGCCCGCAGCTGCCAAGTTTCCGTGATCGGTATGGAAAACCGTCTTACCATCCCGCATCGCATGCCCAAGTCCGGCATTGGCAAGCACCGGCTCCAGAAGCACGCGCCGGAAGCGCTCGGTAGCGCCGGCAACCATCTTCCGGCCGATCTCTTCGAACATGCCGAGGTCGTCGTTGTAGATGGCCTTATTCGACAAAGCGAACAGCGCGCCGAAGTCGCGCGGCGCCGGCTTACGCTCACCGCCCTCGTGGATCGTCACGTGCTTGACTTCGCCGCCCTCGGCGATCTCGTCCGGCATCCCGGACGCAGACAGGGAAAGCAGGTTGCCGCCCCGATAGTCCACGGCCGGGATCTCATGCGCCGCCCGGGCCAGCGCCGGGGTGATCTGTTCCATCTGGCGGGCGATCGACTTGTTCAGGGCGTCCTCGAGCACCAACGGGAAGTCGCTGGTGGTGTGGGTCGCCATACGGATCGCTTCCTGCATGTTCATCGGCCGATGGCCGGCGCTACGCACCACGTGCATCGCCATATCGCCCAGCGTCAGGCCAGCGAACTCACGCCCGATCGTCGGAGTGTGGCGCCGGTCCATGCGCGCAAGCAAAGCGTCCGACAAGGCCGCGCGGCTCGTATTCTGCGCCGTGCCGGAGCCAGGACCGCGACCGTCGATGCGGACTTTCGGGCGGCTCCCCTTGATCTTGCTATACACAAGCGCAGTCAGGTTCGGCTTCTTTGCCGCGGGTTTGTTCTTGTAGAACGCCGCGAAACCTTCGTCGCCCTCCCCTTCAGTATCCGAGGCGGCAATCAACTCGTCGACCACTTCGCGGATTGCGGCCATCGCCTCGGCCCCTGGCACTTTGTTGCGCTCAAGCAGGTCTACCAACGCGGCGATCTGGATCATCACCTCCTCGTCGAGTTCATCCTCGGATTCCATCAAGGGCGCGAAGATCTCCGCGAGCATCGGCGGATGATTTGCCTCCTTCAGACGCATGCGGAGTTGCGCAACCAAGCGGGCGGGCGGCTCGCCATCATGTTTCATCCGGAAATCAAGCGGCATCTTTCTTCTCCTGTGTCTTGGGAATGGGCGATCCGGTCGCCCAACCGTTTTTCTTCGTCAGCCGGACAAGATCTTCGGGCGGCTGGTGGAACTTCGTGTAGTCGTAGGCCGCGACCATTTGGGGAGCCTTGGCCGCCTCGATCCGATCGGCGAAGCGCAGTTCCACGGCTTCTTCAGCCGTCAGCCAGGTTTCCGCCTTCATCCATGCGGCAATTCTGGCGACCGGATGCCCGGTGTGGCGGGCATAGGCCGCGGCATAGGTCGCGCTCATCTTGTCCAGCGCGGCCGCGGTGTCGCGCAGCTCGTCCGCCGTGCCGCCGCCCCAGGCGGAGGGCTCGTGGATCATCACCATGGCAGCGGGATGCAGGATGACCTCTTTCGCTGCAACCATCGGCAGGGTGGCGGCAGAGGCCGCGACCCCCTGGACATGCACCGTCACTGCACCGTGCCGCTCGACCTCTGCCATGAGCGCCGCACCCTCGAGCGCATCGCCACCGGGCGAGTTGATGAACATCGTCACCGCGCCCGGGTTGGCCGAAAGGACCCCCGCAAGGCGGCTGGCTGCGCCGGTTTCGATATCGCCGTTCAGTTCGAAGCGGGCGGACATATCAGGCCGCCTCCACGGAACCGGCCGGAGCCAGCACCTTCTGCAAGGTGTAAGCCGGCGTCCGCCGCAGCAGCACCCGGCCGCTCTCCGCATGGGGGCTGACCATGTAGAGGCAGTTCGCGAAGGAGATTTCGCTCTCGCTTTCTGCCGCCGGTTCAATGATCGAGAACAGCACGATCTTGTAAAACGGGGCCGGAACCGAGAATGTCTGTGTCCAGAACATCGGATCAGTCCCTGGCCGCGCGCCAGTTGCGCAGCAGTTCACGACGGCGCAACTCATCTTCCTTGAACCACTCGGGATACGAGCTGAGATCCTCCGGAACCGAATGGGCTTCATCCCCTTCGGGCAGCCCAAGGTCGCGGGCTTCACGAAACACGCGTTGCGCGATCTCGGTGGCCGAAATCGCCATGACGATGGAGGCCCTCGCACTGCTGCCCAGGTCGCGGATAAAGTTCTTGGTTTGATCGCGCAGATCGGACCAGCGGCCGGCAACCACGGTACGGCAGTCCCACCCCTCGGGAGCATCCGGCCAGTCATAGCGCACCAACGCCACCCACATCTCTTCCCCCCCGGTGTAGGCGAATGGATCGATGGGCTGCAGCTTGTCCAAGGCCTGGCGGGCGAGGAAGTAGGCGCTGCCTTGATCGGTGTCCTTCGAAGCGTCGAGCATAAGTTGGAGCGTAAAGGCATCTTCCAACCCGTAGTCCGACCAGCGGTCTTCCCTGACAAGAACCGGGTTGATGTTGCGGGCGGTGAAGGTTTCGAATGCCTTGGCCGAGCAGCCGGTGATGGCGAGTAGAGCTTTTCGTTTCATTTGACCACTCATGATTTGTGCAGTTCGCTTCAAGTAATGAACCAATAGCGCCAAATTTTCAATCCATGTACACACATAATGTGTGGTCTTTTGGAGATCATCCCGGTGCGGGAACCCCGCCGGCCTTTGACGGACGGCGGGAGGGTGCTTTCGGGATGCGGTGACGCTCCGCCGCAATGCGCTAGATCAGCATCCGGGCGGGCGGCACACCGGCCAACGCGCATACCTCCCCCCAGAATTCCCGGGTAGGATTGAAGACGCCAAAACCGACCTCAATGAGAAGCTTCCGGGCAAAATCCTGAGCAGTCAGAGGTGGGAGGCGCTGCATTTCCTTCTCAACGGCGACCTCAACATCAACGCGTCGGTTGCACTCATCTTCGGAAATGCCGGGTTCGTTGGAGTGATCGTGCAGGCGGCACCATTCGGCGAATAGCCGCGAAATCGGGGTTTCTTCGGATGCCGCAAAGGCCAGAAGTGTGCCCGGCATCACGGTGAGAACGGGTGCAGTGGTCAGGAAATCACGCCGTTGCATGGCGCACCCTCATCAACTGTTCGGTGCGGCGCAGGGCCGAGCGGACGTAGGACCGCGCCTCGCGCTCGCCCTGGCTGTAGCCCTGCGGGCGCTGGGAGGCATCCAAGGCGAGCGTCAGACAATCATGGATTTCCGCCAGCCGGGCGGAAGCTTGCGCGCCTGCCTTGCGCGCGTCATCGAGAACTGGCATGTTCATGCTCAGAACCTTTCCTAGAGAGTTGGGTTTGTTCGAAGGCCGGTTGGGGTTGCCGCCCCGCCCGGCCTTTACTTTTGCAGCGCGAGCTCATCCCGCGACATCGCCAGGCGAACCGCCCGGACGATCTCGGAGTTTTGGCTGCTCATGTTCTTCTCCGCTTGAAGCTCGATCCACGCCTTCACATCGGAAGGCAAGCGGAGCTGTAGTGGCTTTCTGTCGGTCATGCGTGCCCCTCATGGCTCAGTGCCATCACAGATGGCTCATAGCCATGATTGCGTCAAGCGCAAATTATGGCTCTATGCCATCATGACCTCGGAGCGCAAACCACAGACACAAGACAAGTTCATCCTTCGCCTTCCCGATGGGATGCGCGACCGGATCAAGGCTGCGGCCGAGGCCAACAACAGGTCGATGAACTCCGAGATCCTCGCCGCCCTGGAC
Organism: Xinfangfangia pollutisoli; assembly: GCF_020179405.1. GTDB lineage: Bacteria > Pseudomonadota > Alphaproteobacteria > Rhodobacterales > Rhodobacteraceae > Pseudogemmobacter > Pseudogemmobacter pollutisoli. The sequence goes on from NZ_JAICBZ010000030.1 coordinate 34,811, forward strand.
GAGAAGTTCCCGCCGCCGTTTTCGCGCCAGGAGACCATGAGGATGATCAAGGCCTCCCTGATAATGTTTGCCGACGATAAGGCCGGTCTGCGTGAAGGCACCGCGGCGAAGAACGAGGCCTTTGCTCTTCTGGTCATCGAGAAGATCCTGGGTGAGAAGAACCCGGGCCATCTTCTCGATGAGATCGAGGCGGCATCGATCGACATTTCGGATGTCAGCATCAATCGATTTGTCGAATGGCAGAACGAGATGCTGGCACGGCTGCAGGACTGAGGCTGACCATCGTTGGGGCCAACGTTAAGCACCCGACCAGACCAGAGGTACGTATCAGATTCGCTCGGTAGCCTGAGCGCAGGCGGCTGATCTAACGGCTCGAGCGCGACGTGTTAACCTATGCCATCTAGATCTTAACCATCATGGTTGACAAAGTTCGCATGCATGCCTAAGTTTTAACTTGAACCCTACGGGAGAGCGACCATGGCAACCACAGAACTCGGAAAGGAACTCCGCCGGCTCAGAATAGACAAGGATGAACGATTGCTCGACATGGCGGACCGCCTCGAGAAGTCTTCGGCCTTCATCTCGGCAGTTGAGACTGGGAAGAAGAGCCCGCCCTCAGACTTCGAGGAGCTGGTTATCCGCGCATATCGTCTGATCGGTGACGCGGCCAATCGGATCCGGCAAGCGGCGGATCGTTCGCGCAAAACCTTCACGCTCCAAGGAGACACAGATCTCCAGCGTGACACTTTCGGGCTTATGGCGCGCAAGATGCACACCCTGTCTGATGACGAACTGAATCAGATTTTCCAACTGCTGAAAGGCGGAGGAGCCAAAGATGGCGGAACCCGATGATTACCTGGTCCCTCCGAGAAGCTGGGACCAGATCGATAGCGAAGCGGATCGGATCCGCGAAATGCTGAGAATGACCGACCATCCGTATATCGACATCGTGCGGGTGGTCGAGAACGTTGTCTGCAACATCATGGAGCTTTCCGAGTTTCAGATTGGGACAAAGGTCGAGATGGGGCGCGATGAGGGGCTTACCTGCCCGCGAGGGTCTTTCATCCGGTTCCGTGAAGATGTGTACAGGCGTGCGTGTGAAGGAGATCCTCGATCGCGCTTCACATTTGCGCATGAACTCGGGCATCTCATACTACACAGGAACGCTCCGATGGCGCGTGCGTCCAAGCGGGACGGGACCAAAGCCTTCAGACTAGCAGAACCTCAAGCCAATCGATTCGCGGCGACTCTGCTGATGCCGCGAATGCACATCTCGAGGGAAGATGAGGCGCGGCATCTAACGGAGCGGTTCGGTGTCTCATGGGACGCAGCGTGCAACCGGCTGTCCGATCTGAAAACGAAAGGGAAGCTCTAAAGAAAAAAGGCTCAGGTTGGCGCCCGAGCCCTTTCCGAAAATCTGCATCGTGCATGAGGGGCTCGACGATGCCGAGCCGATCAGGCGACGAACTGTCAGTCTCCTAGAACAAGGCTGATCATATAGTTCTCCTCGACTGATTTGGCAAGATACGCCCCGCCGAAGGAACGGAACCGTGGATAAGCATTCTTTGCCCCCGGCTCCGCCTGGTTATCGGTACATTTTTCGCCCCTGGCGAACATGCCCGATGACTGGCCGCCTCCTGCTCGCTCGCGCGTTCGGGAAGCGTGCATGGCCTCTCCTCGTCCCTGAGTGAGGTCAGATCCTGAGATCGGCGTGGGCGGTGAATTTTCCGCCCGCACCTCGGTCAACTTGCCATTCAAAGGAGATCCATCATGGCAAAAGGTACCTTCAAAATCGGCCGCAATGCCGGGAATGGCCGTTTCACCACGGTCAAAACTGCTACGACGAAAAAAGCCACCCACGTGGTTGAGACGATCAAGAAGTGACGGGACCGGCGGGCTCCAAAAGGGCCCGCCGTGTTCATCCCTTTGTGTGCCGCGTTATGTTTAGGATCGTTTAGGCTTTCGATTTTGTTAAGTTCAGCGGCACCCCCGGGGTGCGAATTACCCGCGTACAGACCCGTTATGGAAGGACCCGGACCGCTCACAGGCGCACCCCGACCCTGAGCAGATCTTGTTCCCGCACCAACCCGCCTTGGATCATGCAATGTGCGACTTCGGCGCTGATGCCAGAAGGCGGGATGTAGGCGCCGCACTTCACCTTCTTGGCCCAGAAGGTCGCTAGATCACGCACGGCATCAGTGCGAGCGACCACCGGAGCGGCAGCCTGACAGTCCTCCCACCGGCGCTGATCGAGCCAGTTATCGGCATAGGCGAGATACTGCGGCTTGTTTCCGGCGTTCTCTGCCCTGTAGTGCCTGGCTGCACCAAGAATGACCTCGGCGCCGACACCGGCCTCCAAGGCCTCCACAAACAGCCTCTCTGCACGTTGCCTGTCTCTGGGCCTAGGATAGACCTTCCAGAATTCTTCAAAGGCTTTAGACGTGTGTGCGGCAGCGCCGCCAACACAAGGTTCCATTACTGGTTCCTTTACAAGGTTAGTGTCGGGATTTCCGACACGGCTTTGCCCGTTTTTCCGACACGGCTCTGCCGGAAATTCCGACACGGCTTTGGGGGTCTGTGTCGGGATTTCCGACACGGGTTTTTGGGCTGACTTCGCGACCGGAGCGGCCGGTGACTGCGGCGTTTCTTCGCTGCAGCCTTGCCCGTCGAAATCGGCCTCGAAGGACAGCTTATAGCGTGTCGGCCGCTGCCGTTTCGTGGCCGGATCGATCGACCGGACACGCCGGATCAGCCCGCGTTCCTCAAGGTGCGCAAGCTGCACATTCACCGTGTCGCGGTTCATCTCGCAGGCATCGGCCAAGAAAGCCTGCGTCGGGAAGCAACCGTGCGCCGGGTTGTGGCAATCGGCCAGGATCAGCAGGACGATCTTCGCGGAAGGCTTCAGGCCGCGCTGCGAGAAGGCCCAGTTGGTGGCAGCATGGCTCATGCTGGCACCCGATCATTCAAGGTGCTGCCGGGAACAAACTGTGAATTCGCCGGGTCCGGCTGTACGGGATTTGTACGAGCGTTCCCGTCCTGTTCGCTGAAATCGGCTGCAAAAAGCTTCAAGCGGAGCCTGAGTGGATCTGCTTCTTCCTCGCAACACATTGCCAAATAAGGGTTTTTTGGTGACCCCGGCAGGACTTGAACCTGCAACCTTCCCCTTAGGAGGGGGACGCTCTATCCGTTGAGCTACGAGGCCACGGCGCCTTTCCTGCACTTAATGCGGGCGCAAGGCAACCATTTGCTGCAGCGGCCGGGTCTGTGTGCCGGCGGGGCGTGCGGGATGCGGAAGGACCGGGCGGCGAAGGAAGGGGGGAGTGTTTTTGGCCCACCACTCCCCCCCGATATCCCCGGCGCCCGAAGTGAGAGCTTGCAGATGCACAGGGCGTTCCGTCGACGCTTGCCATCGGCCGAAGGGCCGTAGGCTTTGCGGCCGTTAGCGCTAGCGGTAGCATGCGAAACGGCCTTGGACAAGAACCACCTTTGGCGCTAACAAGAAAGAAAGTTGCTCAACGGAGCGCGAGATGTGACCAAGATGCCCCCTGATCCGCGCCGGACCCTGACGCTTCGCGATGTCTCGGAGGCGTCGGGCGTGTCTGAAATGACCGTCAGCCGCGTGTTGCGCAACCGCGGCGACGTGTCCGACTCGACGCGCGAACGCGTTCTCGAAGCCGCGCGGCGGCTGGGCTATGTGCCGAACAAGATCGCCGGCGCCCTGGCCAGCCAGCGGGTGAACCTGGTGGGGGTGATCATCCCCTCGCTGTCGAACATGGTCTTTCCCGAAGTGATGACCGGCATTTCCGAAGTGCTGGAAGACACCGGGCTGCAACCCGTGGTGGGCGTGTCGAATTACCAGCCCGAGCGGGAAGAGCAGGTGATCTACGAGATGCTGTCCTGGCGGCCCTCGGGGATGATCGTGGCGGGGCTGGAACATTCCGATGCCTCGCGCGCGATGCTGGCCCAGGCGGGCATTCCGATCGTCGAGATCATGGATATCGACGGCGAGCCGGTGGATTCGGCGGTGGGCATCTCGCATCGCCGGGCCGGGCTGCAGATGGCGGCGGCGATCGTGGCGGCGGGTTATCGGCGCATCGCCTTTCTGGGCACGCATATGCCCACGAATGACCACCGCGCCCGCAAGCGGATGGAAGGCTTTGAGGAAGGTCTGGCGCGGGCCGGGCTGGCGCTGGTCGAACGGGAATATTACTCGGGCGGGTCGGCGCTGCTGAAGGGGCGCGAGATGACCGAAGCGGTGCTGACGCGCAGCCCCGATGTGGATTTCCTGTATTATTCCAACGACATGATCGGGGCGGGTGGGCTTCTGTACTGTCTGGACAAGGGGCTGGACGTGCCGGGCAAGATCGGGCTTGCCGGGTTCAACGGCGTCGAGCTGCTGGAAGGCCTGCCGCGGCGTCTGGCGACGATGGATGCCTGCCGGCTGGAAATCGGCCGCTGCGCGGCCGAGATCATCGCGGGCAAGCGGCCGGCGGGGGTGATCGGCGGCGAGGTGATCGAGCTGTCGCCGACGCTGCAGCCGGGCGACACGATTCGCAAAGTCTAGGTCGCAAAGCCTGGGCCGCAGAACCTAGGCGGTCAGCCGGCCGCCGGCCTGGCCGGTGATCGCGGCGGTCAGGATCACCCCTTCGGGCTGATCCGCGGCGAATTGCACTTCGGTGAATTGCTCGGTGCGGCCCAGGCGCGGGGTTTCGGTCAGCACCCGATGGACGCGGCCCTGCTGCGCCGCCAGATGCCGGGCCAGCGCCGCCTCTCCGGCCGCCCGCAGCCGTGCGGCACGGTCCTTGATTGTCGGGCCCCTGACCTGCGGCATGCGGGCGGCGGGGGTGCCCTTGCGCGGGCTGAAGGGGAAGACATGCAGGAAGGTCAGGCCGCAGTCTTCGACCAACTTCAGCGAATTGGCGAACATCTCGTCGGTTTCGGTGGGGAAACCGGCGATCAGATCGGCGCCGAAGACCATGTCAGGGCGCAGCTGGCGGGCTTCCTCGCAGAAGCGGATCGCATCGTCGCGCAGATGGCGCCGCTTCATCCGCTTCAGGATCATGTCATCGCCCGCCTGCAGGGACAGGTGCAGATGCGGCATCAGCCGGGGCTCGGTGGCAATCGCCTGCATCAGCATCGGGTCCGCCTCGATTGAATCGATCGACGAGATCCGCAGCCGCGCCAGATCGGGCACCAGTTTCAGGATCCGCATCACCAGATCGCCCAGCCGCGGCTGGGCCGGCAGATCGGCGCCCCATGAGGTCAGGTCGACCCCGGTCAGCACCACTTCCTGAAAGCCCTTGTCGACCAGCCGCTTGATCTGTTCCACCACCACGCCGGCGGGGACAGACCGGGAATTGCCGCGACCATAGGGGATGATGCAGAAGGTGCAGCGGTGGTCGCAGCCGTTCTGAACCTGCACATAGGCGCGCACCCGGCCGAAACCGTCGATCAGGTGACCGGCGGTTTCCTTGACCGACATGATGTCATTGACCTGCACCTTCTCGGTTGCGCCGATCAGGTCGGGCACCGCCAGATCGCCGCGCAAGCCCGACCAGGTTTCGGCCTGCATCTTTTCATGATTTCCGACGACGCGGGTCACCTCGGCCATGGCGGCGAAGGTTTCGGGTTCGGTCTGGGCGGCACAGCCCGTCACGATCACCGGCGCGCCGGGGTTTTCGCGGGCAAGCCGGCGGATTTCCTGCTTGGCCTTGCGCACGGCCTCGGCCGTCACGGCGCAGGTGTTCACCACCACGGCACCCTCCAGCCCCGCCGACGCGGCCAGTTCCTTCATCGCCTCGGTCTCATAGGCGTTCAGCCGGCAGCCCAGGGTCGCAAAGATCGGTGGGGTCGCGTTCATGCCATTGCCGCCAGGAAGTCGGGCGACAGCCAGCCGTCGAACACATGCGCCACCGGCCCGGTCATCCAGACGCCATCCGCGCGCCAGTCGATTTCCAGGACGCCGCCATCCAGTTCCAGCGCGACTTGGCGGCCCGTGAGCCCGCGCAGATGCGCCGCAACGGCGGTGGCGCAGGCGCCCGAGCCGCAGGCCAGGGTCACCCCCGCGCCGCGTTCCCAGACCCGCATCCGCAGCCGGTCGGGGCCGATCAGGCTGGCGAATTCCACATTGGTCTTCTGTGGGAACAAGGGGTCGGTCTCGACCGCGGGGCCGCGCAGGGCCGGGTCGGTCGTGCCGGCATCGGCGACGAAGAAGACGCAATGCGGATTGCCCATGCCCACGGCCGCGGGATCGCCGTCAAGCGGCAGATGCAGCAGGTCGACCTCGCGCGCGAGCGGCAGGTCGCGCCAGTCCAGCTGCGGCGGACCCATGTTCACGCTGACCCGCCCGTCTTCCAGCCGCTGCGCCGACAGGCCGCCGCGCGCGGTGACCAGCGTCACCGCCGTCTTGCCCAGATCGCGCATGACGTAATCGGACACGCAGCGCGTGGCATTGCCGCAGGCGCCGGCCCGGCTGCCATCGCTGTTCCAGAAATCCAGGGTGAAATCGGCGCCGGTCGCGGGGCGGATCTCGGCCAGCTGGTCAAAGCCCACGCCCCGGTTGCGGTCGCCCAGGGCCCGCGCCAGCGCAGGCGTCACCACCGCCCCCGCGCGGCTGCGCGAGTCGATCACCACGAAGTCGTTGCCGGCCCCGTGCATCTTCAGGAAGGCCAGGCCCTCTGGGCGCGATGCGTTGTTCATGGCGCGCATATACGCCTGCATGAGGGGGCAATCCAGTGCCCGGTGCAGATTCCTGCTTGCACCCGCCGCGTTAGGGGATTAAGCGGGCGGCCGGATGGGCCGTTAGCTCAGTTGGTAGAGCAGCTGACTCTTAATCAGCTTGTCGAAGGTTCGAATCCTTCACGGCTCACCAAGCATCTCCGCCCGTGGCCTCGGCCATGCCGGACCGGAGACTGCTTGGTCCCCCATCCCCTCCGCCGATCTGACGCAGCTTGCCAGCGCCGCTCTGGCCCGGTACCGCGAAAGCCGCTATCAGGCCGTGGCGCATGGTCTTGGGCCTGCCGCAGACGCATGTATCGCAGGACCGCCCCAATGCAGCTTGGCATCGACGCCTACAGCTTCCACCGCTATTTCGGCGAGCTTTATCCGGGCCTGGAAACCGCCCCCGATCAGCCGATGACGGTCTGGGATTTCATCGACCTTTCGGTCGAGTTGGGGGTGCGGGCGGTTTCCTTGGAAAGCTGTTTCCTGCCGGTGGGCGACCGCGCGCTGACCGCGGCCCTGGCCGCCCGGCTGGACCGCGCCGGGATGGAACGGGTCTGGGCCTGGGGCCATCCGCGCGGGTTGCAGTCGGGGGCGGCGCC
>NZ_JAICBZ010000031.1 GCF_020179405.1 Xinfangfangia pollutisoli
ATCGCGCGGTGCTGATGCAGGCGCCGGGCGCCGCCGCCGAAACCGCGGCCTTCCTGCGCATCGCCGCGCATCTGGCCGGCCTGGGCCTGTCGCCGCCGCGGGTGCTGGAGGCCGATCCCGAAGCCGGGTTAGTGCTGCTGGAAGACCTGGGCGACGATCTGTACACCACGGTCATCGCCCGCGATCCGGCCGCTGAACCCGCGCTGATGCAGGCCGCCGCCGCGGCGCTGCTGGCCCTGCAAGCCGCCCCGCCGCCGCCGGGGCTGCAGGATCTTTCGGCCGCAACCTGGGCGCAATCGGCGCTGCTGGTCACCGATTTCTATGCCCCGGCCGAAGGCGCTCCGCTGGCCAAGGCGCTGCAATCGGCGCTTCAGGCCCATGCCGACGGCCCCCGCGTGATCCTTCTGCGCGATTTCCACGCCGGCAACCTGTTGTGGCTGCCCGACCGGCGCGGTCTGGCCCGGGTTGGTTTGCTGGATTTCCAGGATGCCCAGCTGGGCCAGCCCGCTTACGACCTTGTCTCGCTGCTGCAAGACGCGCGCCGCGATGTCTCGCCCGCCGCACAAAATGCGGCGTTAGAGACGTTTTCGGCAGGCCTGGGCCTGTCGCCCGGCGCGCTTGCCCCGGCCTTCGCCGCGCTGGGCGCCCTGCGCGCGTTGCGCATTCTGGGGATCTTCGCCCGGCTTTGCCTGCGCGATGGCAAGCCCAGCTATCTGATCCACCTGCCGCGGGTCTGGCGGCAATTGCAGGCCAACCTGGCCCATCCCGCCCTGACCGATCTGCGCGCCACCTGCGCGCGGCTGGTGCCGGAACCGGGCCCGGCCTTCATCGAGGATCTGAGGGCGCGATGCGGCAGCCAGTCTTCCCGCTGATGATCTTCGCGGCCGGTTTCGGCACGCGGATGGGCGCGCTGACCGCCCATCGGCCGAAGCCGCTGATCGCCGTCGCCGGCGTGCCGCTGCTGGATCGCGCGCTTGCGCTGGGCCGGCAGGCCGGGGCGGCGCCGGTGGTGGTGAACACTCATTACCTGGGCGATCAGATCGCCGCCCATCTGCAGGGCAGCGGCATCGCGATCAGCGACGAGCCGGATGAAATTCTGGAAACCGGCGGTGGATTGCGCCAGGCGCTGCCGCTTTTGGGCCCGGGCCCGGTGATGACCCTTAACCCCGATGCAGTCTGGGCCGGCCCCAACCCGCTGGCGCTGCTGGCGCAGGCCTGGGATCCGGCCCGGATGGATGCGCTTTTGCTGACCATGCCGGCGGAAAAGGTCAAGGGCCGCGGCGCCAGGGCCGATTTCACCCTGGACGAGCAGGGCCGCATCCGCCGGGCCGAGGGCGCGCCCGGCGTGCTGTATCTGGGCGCGCAGATCCTGAAGCCCGACGGTCTGGCGGACATTCCGGACCGTGCCTTCTCGCTGAACCTTCTGTGGGACCGGATGATCGCCGAAGGCCGCGCCCATGCGTTGACCTATCCGGGCAAATGGTGCGATGTCGGCAGCCCCGAAGGCCTGGCCGCCGCCAAAGCCCTGCTGGCCGGCGCGCCATGATCGGTCCGGTCCTCTTTCCCGAACCCGGCCCCCGGCTGTTCGCGCTTGCCCCCGGCGCCGACCTGCCGGCCAGCCTGGCGGCCGGCCTGCGCCAGCGCCTTTCGGGTCAGCCGCCCGAGGCCATGGCCGGGGTCACGGTCTTTCTGAACACCCAGCGCCTGCGCCGCCGTCTGCGCGATTGCCTGACCGAGACGGGGGCGACGATCCTGCCTCGGCTGCGTCTGGTCACCGAACTGGGCTCCGATCCCCTGCTGTCGGGCACCGCGCTGCCCGTCTCGCCGCTGGGCCGCCGGCTGGAACTGGCGGTGCTGGTCGAACGGCTGCTGCGCGCCGAACCCGGTTTGGCGCCACGTTCGGCTCTGTTTGACCTGGCCGACAGCCTGGCCGGGCTGATGGATGAGATGCGCGCCGAGGCGGTGCCGCCCGAGCGGGTGATCGGTCTGGACGTGGCCCAGCATGCGGCACATTGGGCGCGGGTGCAGGGCTTTGTCGGTCTGGTGGCGCGATTTTTCGGCCCCAGTGCCGCGCCCGATGCCGAGGCGCTGCTGCGCGCCGCGACCGAGGCGCTGATCGCACGCTGGCAGGCCGCGCCGCCGCAGGGGCCGGTGATCGTGGCGGGTTCGACCGGGTCGCGCGGGACGACGGCGCTGCTGATGCGGGCGGTGGCGCATCTGCCCCAGGGCGCGCTGCTGCTGCCGGGCTTCGATCTGGACCAGCCCGAGACGGTCTGGGCCGGGATGGAGGATGCGCTGACCCATGAGGATCATCCGCAATATCGCTATCGCCGGCTGCTGGACACGCTGGGGCTTGACCGTAGCGCCGTGCGCGACTGGGGCGCGCCCCCGCCCGACCCGGCGCGTAACCGGCTGATCTCGCTGGCTTTGCGCCCTGCCCCGGTCACCGATCAATGGATTGCCGAAGGGCCATCTCTGCCCGATCTGGCCCAGGCCACCGGGCGGATTACGCTGATCGAGGCGCCGGGCCCGCGGCAAGAGGCGCTGGCCATCGCCCTGCGCCTGCGCCAGGCGCTGGAGCAGGGCCAAAGTGCCGCGCTGCTGACCCCCGACCGCGAATTGACCCGCCGGGTCACCGCCGCGCTGGACCGCTGGGGCATCCTGCCCGACGATTCGGCCGGGATTCCGCTGCAACATGCGCCGCCGGGCCGGCTTCTGTGCCTGATCGGCCGCGGGCTGGGCCGGCGGCTGGCGGTGGATGAACTGCTGGCGCTGCTGAAACACCCGCTTGCCTTTTCCGGCGGCGACCGGGGCCAGCATCTGCTGCTGTCGCGCGAGCTGGAGTTGCATCTGCGCCGCAAGGGTCCGGCCTTCCCGGATGCCGGTTTCCTGACCGCCTGGGCCGCGGCGCGCGATGCCGCGCCCTGGGGCCTATCGCTGGCCGGCCTGCTGGACGGGATCGCCGCGGCCGCCCCGGCGCCGCTGGCCGATCTGGCCGCCCATCACCGCGCCCTGGCCGAAGCCTTGGCGGGGGGCGAGACTGGGGGGTCGGGCGGGCTGTGGGAAAAGCAGGCCGGGGCCGAGGCGCTGGCGGCGATGGAAGACCTCGCGCGCGAGTCGCCCGAGGGCTTTGCCCTGTCCCCCGCCGATTACGCCGCCCTGGCCGAGGCGGTGATCGCCCGCCGCGCCGTGCGCGACAGTCTGGGCCGCGACCCGCGGCTGCAGATCCTGGGCCCGCAAGAGGCGCGGATCCAGGGCGCCGATCTGGTCATTCTGGCCGGGCTGAACGAAGGCATCTGGCCCGCGCGACCCGCGCCCGACCCCTGGCTGAACCGCAAGATGCGGGCGGAATCGGGTCTGTTGCTGCCCGAACGGCGCATCGGCCTGTCGGCGCATGACTTCCAGATTGCCGCCGCCGCCCCCGAAGTGGTGCTGTCGCGGGCCTCCCGCGATGCCGAGGCGGAAACCGTGGCCTCGCGTTGGCTGAACCGGCTGACCAATCTGCTGTCTGGTCTGGCCGCGACCGGCGGGCCGCAGGCGCTGGCGGCGATGAAGGCGCGCGGCGATGCGCTTCTGGCGCTGGCCGCACAGGTGGAAACCCCCGCCCCCCTGCCCGCCGCCCCGCGCCCTGCCCCGCGTCCGCCGCTGGCGCTGCGCCCGCAGCGTCTGGCGCTGACCGCGATCGAACGGCTGATCCGCGATCCCTATGCGATCTATGCCGCCCATGTGCTGCGCCTGCGCCCGCTGCCGCCGTTGCGCGCCCTGGCCGATGCCCGCCTGCGCGGCGAGGTGCTGCATCGCGTGCCGGAAACCTTGCTGCGCCAGGGCCTGCCGCCGGATCCCGCCCAGGCGGCCGAGGCCTTGCTGCGGATCACCGCCGAGGTTCTGGCGCAGGATGTGCCCTGGCCCGGCATGCGTGCGGTCTGGCAGGCGCGGATGGCGCAGATCGCCCTGCCCTTTGCCGAAATGCTGCTGGCCGAGGGCGGAAGCCCGGCCGTGCTGGAACGCCAGTTCGAGGTGACCCTGCCCGATCTGGGCTTCACTCTGGTCGGCAAGCCCGACCGGATCGACCTGCTGGCCGATGGCGCGATCCGCATCGTCGATTACAAGACCGGCACGCCGCCCTCGAAAGACCAGCAGAAGCATTTCGCCAAGCAGCTGGACCTGGCCGCGCTGATGGCGGCGCTGGGCGCTTTCCCGGGGATCGAGGGCATTTCGCGGGTTCAGACCCAATATGTCGGGCTGAAGCCGGGCTTGAAGGTCGAGGCGCGGCTGCTGGGGCCCGAGGATATTGACCTGATCCGCCAGGAACTGACCGCGCTGATCCTGGCCTGGCGCGATCCGGCGCGCGGCTATGTCTCGCGCCGGGCGGTGTTCGGCCAGCGCGACGGCGGCGATTATGACGATCTTGCCCGCTTCGGCGAATGGGACATGACGGCCACGCCCGCGCCGGAGGATGTTGGATGACGACGCTTGCCACCCAGCACCAGAACGCCGCCGCCGATCCGGGCCAGAATGTCTGGCTGGTGGCCAATGCCGGTTCGGGCAAGACCAAGGTGCTGACCGACCGGGTGGCGCGGCTTTTGCTGCGCGGGGTCGATCCGCAGAACATCCTCTGCCTGACCTATACCAAGGCCGCCGCGGCCGAGATGCAGAACCGGCTGTTCAAGCGGCTGGGCGCCTGGGCGATGGCGCCTGAGGCCGAGTTGGTGACGAATCTGACCGATCTGGACGAGGCCGCGGCCTTGGCGCCCGACCGGCTGGCCCGGGCGCGTCAGCTGTTTGCCCGCGCGATCGAGGCGCCGGGCGGCATTCGCATCCAGACCATCCATTCCTTCTGCGCCAGCCTGTTGCGCCGCTTTCCGCTGGAGGCCGGCGTCTCGCCCGCCTTTACCGAGATTGACGACCGCTCGGCCGCGCTGCTGCGGGCCGAAATCTTCGATGCCATGGCCGAAGGTGCTGAGGCGCCGCTTCTGCGCGCCGTGCTGCCCGATGTGGGGGAAGAAACCGAAGGCTTCATCGCCCAGATCGTCGGCAATCGCGCGGCCCTGGCCCGGGCACCCAAGCCCGAGGCGCTGGCGGCGACCTTCGGCCTGTCGCCCGATCTGAATGAGGCGGCGCTTGAGGCCGAGGTCTATCTGGGCGGCGAGGCGACGATCCTGTCGGCATTGGTCGCCGCGATGCAGAAAGGCAGCGAGTCCGAGGCCAAGACGGCGGCCAGGCTGGCGGCGCTGGCGCCCTATGTGCCCGGCCCGGCGCTGAGCGAGATGCTGGAAGGCCTGCTGCTGACCGGAAAGGCGGCGAAGCAGCCGTTTTCCGCCAAGATAGGCTCTTTCCCGAACAAGGACACGCGGGCCGCGCTGGGCACGATGCTGGATCAGCTGAATGCGCTGATGCAGCGGGTGGAAAGCGCCCGGCCGCGCCGGCTGGCCTTGGCTGCGCTGCGGCAATCGGCGCGGCTGCATGCCTTTGCCGAGGCCTTCCTGACCCGTTACGAAGCCGCCAAATCCGCCCGCGGCTGGCTGGATTTCGACGATCTGATCCTGCGCGCCACAGCACTTCTGACCGATCCTTCCGTCGCGCCCTGGGTTCTGTACCGGCTGGATGGCGCCATCGACCATGTTCTGGTCGACGAGGCGCAGGATACCAGCCCGGCGCAATGGCGCATCATCGAAGCGCTGACGGCGGAATTCACCGCCGGCGAAGGCGCGCGCCGGGTGCCGCGGTCGCTGTTCGTGGTGGGCGACAAGAAACAGTCGATCTATTCCTTCCAGGGCGCCGATGTTGCCGGCTTTGACCGGGTGAAGGGTGATTTCAAGGCGCGGTTCGCCGGGGCCGATGCGGCTCTGACGGAACGGCCGCTGGTCTATTCCTTCCGCTCGTCCGAGGCGATCCTGCAGCTGGTCGACCGGGCCTTTCCGGGCGACCGCGCCCAGGCGCTGGGCGGCACATTCGAACACCGCGCCTTCAACGAGATGCTGCCCGGACGGGTGGATCTGTGGCCGCCGGTGCCCAAGGCCGAAAAGCCCGAGCCGGGCAATTGGTTCGACCCGGTGGATCTGCCCTCGGATGAGGATGCGCCGGTGGTTCTGGCCCGGCAGGTCGCGGAATGGATCGCCGACCGGCTGGCCGAAGGCGCGATGATCCCTGATCGGGGCGGGCCGCGGCGGATGCGGGCGGGCGATGTGCTGATCCTGGTGCAGCGCCGGAAAGAGCTGTTCCACGAGATCATCCGGGCCTGCAAGGCGCGCGGTCTGGCCGTGGCCGGGGCCGATCGGCTGAAGCTGGCCGAGGAACTGGCGGTGCGCGACATCCTGGCGCTGCTGCATTTCCTGAACACGCCCGAAGACGATCTGGCGCTGGCGACGGTTCTGCGCTCGCCCCTGTGCGGGTTGAGCGAGGGGCAGTTGTTCACCCTGGCGCAGGGCCGGCCGGGCTATCTGTGGGAACGCCTGCGCGAGACCGGCGATGCGCCGACGCTGGCCCTGCTGCACGATCTGCGCGACCGGGCCGAATTCCTGCGCCCTTACGAGCTGATCGACCGGCTTCTGACCCGCCATGGCGGGCGGGCGCGGCTGTTGGGGCGGCTGGGCGAAGAGGCGGCGGATGCGATCGACGAATTGCTGTCGCAGGCCCTGGCCTATGAACGCGCCGAAGTGCCCAGCCTGACCGGATTTCTGGTCTGGATGGAAGCGGGCGATGTCGAGGCCAAGCGCCAGGCCGAGGGCGCCGGCGCGATGATCCGGGTGATGACGGTGCATGGCTCGAAAGGGCTTGAGGCGCCGGTGGTGATCCTGCCGGAAACCCAGGATCGCAAGCTGACCGAACAGGACCGGCTGATCCCGCTGGAGGGCGCGGTGGCCTGGTCGGGCCGGGCGGAGGAAAACCCGCCGGCGCTGGCCGCCGCCAAGGCCGGGCGTCAGGCGGCGCGCGAGGCGGAAAACCTGCGGCTTCTGTATGTGGCACTGACACGGGCGAAATGCTGGCTGATCGTGGCCGGGGCGGGCGAGTGTTCGGAAGGGTCCTGGCACGGGATCGTCGCGGCGGCGATGGCGGGCCTGCCCACGGCGCCGTTGCCGGGCGGGGGCTTGCGCTATCAGTTCGGCACCTGGCCCGATCCCGCCGGGGCCGAGGCGGCAGTGGCACGGGCCGAGGCGCGGGCCTTGCCGGGCTGGGCCCTGGCGGCGCCGGGCGCGGCCCCGGCACCTGTGGTCGAGATCGGTCCGTCGGGCCTGGGCGGCGAGAAGCTGGTTCTCGGCGGTCTGACCGCGCCGGACCCGGCCTTTGACCCGGAAGAAGACCGTCTGGCCCGGGGCACCGTGCTGCATGCGCTCCTGGAACATCTGGCCGGCGTCGCGCCGCCGGACCGCCCGGCGCTGGCGGGCCCCCTGGGTGCGGATGCAGGCCTGTTGGCCGAGGCCGCGGCGATCCTGGATGCGCCCGATCTGGCCTGGATCTTCGGCCCCGGTTCCTATGCCGAAGTGCCGCTGGCCGGGCCCTGGCAGGGCGCGCGTCTGGTGGGGGCGGCGGATCGGCTGGTGGTGACCGAGGATCTGGTCACCGTGATCGACTTCAAGTCGAATGCCAGCCTGCCCGCCGGGCCCGAGGCCATTCCCGAAGCCTATCTGCGCCAGCTGGGCGCCTATGCGCATGTGCTGGCCGAGATCTATCCGGGTCGGCGGATCGAGACGGCGATCCTCTGGACCCGGGGCCCGCAGCTGATGCGGGTCGATCCCGAGATCGTGAGGGGGGCCCTGGCCAGATCCGCTATCCCTTGACGTGCCGGGGGGGCATCCTTACCTTCTTTCCCCGACATATTCCCTCAGGAGAGCCGCCATGGGCGAAGCCACCGTTGCCGTCACCGACGCCACGTTCGACGCGGAAGTCCGCAAATCGGACATCCCGGTCGTGGTCGATTTCTGGGCCGAATGGTGCGGCCCGTGCCGGCAGATCGGCCCGGCGCTTGAAGAACTGGCCGCCGAATACAAGGGCAAGGTCAAGATCGTGAAAGTGAATGTCGACGAGAACCCCGACAGCCCGGCCATGCTGGGTGTGCGCGGGATTCCGGCGCTGTTCCTGTTCAAGGATGGCGAAGTCGTCTCGAACAAGATCGGCGCGGCGCCCAAGGCGGCGCTGGCGAACTGGATCACCTCGGCGATCTGACCCGGTCGGGTCACGGTCGAGGTCAGGAAGGACAGAGGGGCGGTCCCGCGGGGCCGCCCTTTTCCTTTGCCGCCCCAGCGGCCATATAGGGGCAAAGCGGAGGCGCGGATGGCGGAAGACAAATTCCCCGGCTGGCACGGCACGACGATCCTGGCGGTGCGTCGGGGGGGCGAGGTGGTGGTCGCGGGCGACGGGCAGGTCAGCCTGGGCCAGACGGTGATCAAGGGCACGGCGCGCAAGGTGCGCAGGCTCAGCCCCGGAGGCCGCGACGTGGTGTGCGGCTTCGCCGGCAGCACCGCGGACGCCTTCACCCTGCTGGAACGGCTGGAGAAGAAGCTGGAAGCCGCGCCCGGGCAATTGGCGCGCGCCTGTGTCGATCTGGCCAAGGACTGGCGGATGGACAAGTATCTGCGCAATCTGGAAGCCATGCTGATCGTGACCGACGGCGCCGATCTGTTCGTGATCACCGGCGCAGGCGACGTGCTGGAGCCCGAGCATGACGTGGCCGCGATCGGCTCGGGCGGGAATTACGCGCTGGCGGCGGCGCGCGGGCTGATGGCGGGCGACCTGCCGGCCGAAGAGATCGCCCGGCGCGCCATGGCGATTGCCGCCGATATCTGCGTGTACACCAACGGAAATCTGACGGTCGAGACGATCCGCAGATAGCGCATGGGGCAGGGCCCGGGGCGCGCGCCGCCGCCGGACCCGCCAAAGGATTTGGTCCAGAATGAAAAGGCGGACAATCGGATGAAGCCAGAGGATTTGCGCGCGGCGGTGGCGGCGGGGATCGTGACCGAGGCGCAGGCGGCCTCGTTGAAGACCCTGATCGAGGCGCGCGCCGGCCAGCGGGCCGCCATGCCCGCCGAAGACGAGCCTTTCGAATTCTTCCGCGGCTTTTCCGAGATCTTCATCTCGATCGGCCTGGTGATCCTTCTGTCGGGCGTGGTCGGGCTGCTGACCTGGTTCGGCGGCTTCACCATCCTGGTCGCCGTGCCGCTGATCTGCGCCGCGGTGGCCTTCTGGTGGGCGCATTACTTTACCCTGAAGCGGCGGATGACCCTGCCCTCGATGGTGCTGGCCTCGGCCTATGGGGCGGGGCTGCTGATCTTTGCCATCACCCTGATGGGCCGGACCGGCATGGACGAGCGGACGGCGGCCACCCTGTCCTTCGCGCTGCCCGCGGCGGGGATGGTGCTGTGGTATCGCCGCTTCAAGCTGCCCTTCGCGGCCTTCCTGACCGGGCTTTTCGTGCTGGGGCTGGTCTATGCGATCACCGCATCGACCGCGCGGCTGGGCGATCTGTTCATGGGGATGAACGGGCTGGACGGGCTGTTCGACCTGCGCGAAAGCCCGGTCTTCGCCACCGCGACCCTGATCTTCGGGATCGGCGCCTTTCTGGCCGGCATGTGGTTCGACCTGCGCGATCCGCACCGGCTGGGCCGCTATGCCGCCACCGCCTTCTGGTGCCATATGCTGGCCGCGCCGGCGCTGGTGAACACCGTGGCGATGACCATCCTGTCCGGCAGGGATGGCGGCGGCGGGCTGGTTGCCTTGTCGGTGGCGCTGCTGATCATCGCGCTTCTGGCGCTGGTGATCGACCGGCGGTCTTTCCTGACCGCGGCCATCGCCTATATCGCGCTGGTGATCTCGGCCGTGGTGGGCGAGGGCGATGGCAGCCAGTGGATCGCGATCCTCTTGATCCTGGGCGCGCTGATCACCGGGCTTGGCACCTGGTGGGTGCAGCTGCGCGCCGGGCTGATGCGCGCCCTTCCGGCCTTTCCCGGCAAGGGCAGGCTGCCGCCCTGGTGAAAGGGCGGCACCCGGATTTGGCGGATTTGGGCTCAGGTCAGGCGGACCGAGGCGACATGATCGCGGTAGCTTTGCTTGGGGTCGATCCCCAGCAGCATCTTCACCCCGGCAAGCAGGCTGGAGCCGTCATGCCAGATCTGGGCCTCTTCGGCGTCAAAGCGCAGCAGCGCCAGCTTGGGGTCGGTCTTGCCGCCTTCATACCAGGCGGCGATGAAGGGGTTCCACAGCCGCTCGATCACCGCGCGGTCATCGTCGCGCACCAGCCGGCCATGAACGCAGGCAAACAGGCCATGGCCCTTGTCGGCAAAGGTGGCGACGGCGCGGCTGTCGGCCGTCACCGCGCGCACGATGTCGGTATCGACCGACGAGAAGAACCAGATCGGACCATGGGCGGGCCCGTCCTGGCCGGCGTCATCCAGCATCGCCGTCATCGGGCGGGTATGCGCGTCATCGACATGGGCAAGGCCCAGCATCATCGTGCGGTCCGACTTGACCGCTTTCCAGAATTTTTCCTTCAGCTCTTCGGGGGTGGACATGGCTGTCTCTCCTTGGATGGATATGAAGAGACAACCGCCGGTTCGGGCAAGGGTTCCGGCCACGAACCGGCTTGTGAACGGAGATCTGCATGACCGACCTGACCCCCCGCGAGATCGTAAGCGAACTGGACCGCTTCATCATCGGCCAGGCCGAGGCGAAACGCGCCGTCGCGGTGGCCCTGCGCAACCGCTGGCGCCGCAAGCGGCTGGGCGATGACCTGCGCGACGAGGTCTATCCGAAGAACATCCTGATGATCGGGCCGACCGGCGTGGGCAAGACCGAGATCAGCCGGCGGCTGGCGCGGCTGGCCAAGGCGCCCTTCCTGAAGGTCGAGGCGACGAAATTCACCGAAGTCGGCTATGTCGGCCGCGATGTCGACAGCATCATCCGCGATCTGGTGGATGTGGGCCTGGCCGAAACGCGGGCGCGGATGCGCGAAGAGGTGCGCGAAAAGGCGCGGCGCGCGGCCGAAGACCGGGTGATCGAGGCGCTGGCCGGCAAGGACGCCCGCGACGGCACGCGCGACATGTTCCGGGGCAAGCTGAAGCGGGGCGAGCTGGACGAGACCATGATCGAGATCGAGGTCCAGGATGCCGGGCCGCAGATCCCGATGATGATGGGCGGCGCGCCGGGCATGGAGATGCAGATGCAGGGTCTGCAGGATCTGTTCAAGGCCTTTGGCGGGCGCGGCCAGCGCCGGCGGATGACCGTGGCGCAAAGCTATGACGTGCTGCTTGGGCAAGAGGCCGACAAGCTTCTGGATGACGAGGCGGTGCGGGCGGCGGCGCTGGCGGCGGTGCAAGAGAATGGCATCGTCTTTCTCGACGAGATCGACAAGATCTGCGCCCGGGCCGATGCGCGCGGCGCCGATGTCAGCCGCGAAGGCGTGCAGCGCGACCTGCTGCCGCTGATCGAAGGCACCACCGTTTCAACGAAATACGGCCCGGTGAAGACCGACCATATCCTGTTCATCGCAAGCGGTGCCTTCCACATCGCCAAACCCTCGGATCTTCTGCCCGAATTGCAGGGCCGCCTGCCGATCCGGGTGGAACTGGAGGCGCTGGGCGAGGGCGATTTCGTGCGCATCCTGACCGAAACCGACAATGCGCTGACCCGGCAATATGCCGGCCTGATGGCGACGGAAGACCTGGCCGTCAGCTTCACCGAAGCCGGCATCGCCGCGATTGCCCGCATCGCCGCCGAGGTGAATCGCAGCGTCGAGAATATCGGCGCGCGCCGGCTGTACACGGTGATGGAGCGGGTCTTCGAGGAACTGTCCTTCACCGCCCCCGACCGCTCGGGCGAGACGGTGGTGGTGGACGAGGCCTTCGTCGAAAAGAATGTGGGCGCGCTGGCCCGCTCGGCCGATATCTCGCGCTATGTGCTGTAGCGCCCTGGCGTGAGGGCTGCGAAAAGCGGCTCTATTCTGGCGGAAACGCGGTTTCACCGGGCGCGGTCAGGGCTGCCAGCGCCGCCGAAAGCCCGGGACTGGGCGGCAGGCGGTCATGTTCTGCCTGCCAGAGCGGCAGCGCCTTTGCCAGAAGCGCATGGCCCGGCTCGGTCAGGGCGGGGCGACGGATGCGGCCATCCCGCGGATCGCCGGACAGCGTGACCAGCCCTGCGCGGTCAAGGCGGCGGATCGCGGCCGTGACCGTGGCCTGATCCATCGCCAGAAAGGCCGCAAGCTGGGCAAGGCTGGGCTGCCATTGCCCCGACAGCGCCATCAGCATCGAGAACTGGCCGGACGTCAGGCCCAGCGGCCGGAACACCGCATCAAAGCGCCGCGCCAGCGCCCGGGCGGCGCGTTGGCTGGCCAGGCAAAGGCACTGATCGCGCACGCGCTGCACGTCGCCAAGCGAAATTCTTGTCGGTTGCATGGTGCTTTGATATCAAAGCATATCGACTCGGACAAGCGGGGCGCAGATGCAGGATCCTTCCTATCGCTGGGTCGTCGTCGCGGCGGGGGGCCTGATCGGCTGCGTGGCCATGGGCGCGCTGTTCGCCCTGCCGGTCCTGCTGAACCCGATGGTGGCCGATACGGGCTGGTCGCGCACCGGCATTTCCGGGGCGATGACCGTCGCCTTTCTGGCCATGGCGCTTTGCGCGATGCTGTGGGGGGCGGCCTCGGACAGGTTCGGCGCAAGGCCGGTTGTGCTGCTGGGGGCGGGTCTGTTCACCCTGGCCCTGGTGCTTGCGTCCCGGGCGCAAAGCCTGCTGCAGTTCCAGCTGGCCTTCGGGGGGCTGGGCGGGGCGACGGTTGCGGCCTTCATTGCGCCGATGATGGCGACGGTAACAGGCTGGTTCAGCCGGCAGACGGCGCTTGCCGTCTCGTTGGTTTCGGCGGGGATGGGGCTGGCGCCGGTCACCATGTCGCCGCTGGTGGCCTGGCTGATCGGGCGACAGGACTGGCGCGAGGTTCTGTTGCTTCTGGCGGGGATCGTGGCGATCCTGACCCTGCCCGCGGCCCTGCTTCTGCGCCGCCCGCCGCAGGTGATTCAGCCGGAACAGAGCCTGTCTGGCCCCGGCCTCCACGATCCGCGCAGCCTGCGGCAAGTTGTGGTTTCCGCGCCCTTCCTGGTGCTGGTGGCGGCGAATTTCTTCTGTTGCGCCACCCATAGCGGCCCGATCTTCCACACGGTCAGCTATGCCGAACTGTGCGGCCTGTCGACCATCGCCGCCGTGTCGATCTATTCGGTCGAGGGGATTGCGGGCATGGCCGGGCGGCTGGGCTTTGGACTGCTGGGCGACAGGTTCGGTGCCAAGCGCGTGCTGGTGTCCGGGCTGCTGGCACAGGCGCTGGCGGCGATGCTTTATGTCTTTGCCGGCGGCCTTTATGATTTCTACGCTGTCGCGGCGCTGTTCGGCTTCATCTACGCCGGAACCATGCCGCTATACGCTGTTCTGGTGCGCGAGAATTTTCCGCTGCGGATGATGGGCACGATCATCGGCGCAACCAGCATGGCCGGCGGGCTGGGCATGGCGACGGGTCCGGTTCTTGGCGGCTGGATCTTCGATCGCACCGGCGGCTATGCCGGCATGTATTTCACCAGCCTTGGCCTGGGCCTGGTGGCGACCCTGGTGATGCTGACCTTCCGCCCCATCCCACAAGGCGCCGCGGCCGAAACCCCGCCGACCGCGGCCTGAACAGGCTCTAATCCTGCACGCAGACCTGTTTCTGCCGCCCCAGCCCTTCGATCCCCAGTTCCACCACATCGCCCGCCTTCAGATAGCGCGGCGGTTTCTGCCCCATGCCGACGCCGGGCGGCGTGCCGGTCGAGATGATGTCGCCGGGATGCAGGGTAAAGAATTGCGACAGGTAGGAGATCAGGAAATTGACCCCGTAGACCATGGTCTTGGTCGAGCCGTCCTGCATCACCTTGCCGTTGACCTTCAGCCACATCGCCAGGTCCTGCGGATCGGCCACCTCGTCGGGGGTGACCAGCCAGGGGCCGGTCTGGCCGAAATTGTCGCAGCTTTTGCCCTTGGTCCATTGGCCCGCGCGTTCCTGCTGGAAGGCGCGTTCCGAGACGTCATTGACCACGCAATAGCCGGCGATATGGGCCGGGGCCTCGGCCTCGGTCACATATTTCGCGGGCTTGCCGATCACGACGGCCAGCTCCACCTCCCAATCGGTCTTCAGGCTGCCGCGCGGGATCAGGATCGGGTCGTCCGGGCCGCAGATCGCGCTGGTCGCCTTCATGAAGATCACCGGCTCGGGCGGCACCGCCATGCCGGATTCTGCGGCGTGGTCGGCGTAGTTCAAGCCGATGCAGATGAATTTCCCCGTCCCCGCCACGCAGGGCCCCAGCCGCGGCGTGCCCTCGACCACCGGCAGGCTGTCGGGGTTGGGCAGGCTGTCCAGCCGGGTCAGAACCGCGCCGGCCAGATCGGGAATATGCGAGGACAGATCGCGGATCGTGCCATCGTCATGCAGAAGCCCGGGCCGTTCATGCCCCGGGTCGCCGTAGCGCAGGAATTTCATTCGGCTATCCTTCGGTTGGTCGCGGCATGCTAGCGGCGCCTTCGGCCTAGGCCAAGGGCGGAAGCCCGGCCGCCGCGCGCAGACCCGGCTCGCGGATATCCAGCTCTTGCCCCAGCCGCGAATCGGCTTCGGGCGTGCAAAGCCAGGCCAGCATCCGGGCGGGCTGCGCGGCCGGGGCCAGCGCGCTGCGCGGCAAAAGCGAGACTTCGTTGATCCCCGAGGCGCGGATCGCCGCCTGCATCGCGGTATCCACCACGCCCGGCGCCAGGCCGAAGGCCCGGATGCCCTGGGCGCCATATTCCAGATGCAGGCATTGCGTCAGCATGGCCAGCCCCGCCTTGCCGGTGCAATAGGCCGCCCAGCCTTCCTTCGCCCGCCGTGCCGCGCCGGACGAGACATTGATCACCGTCCCGCGCCCCCGGGCCAGCATGGCCGGCAGGCACAGGCGGATCGCATCGAACTGGGCGACCAGATTCGTCTCTATGCTTGCGGAAAACGCCGCGATGTCGAGATCAAGCATCCGTCCGGCGGGCGCGATGGTGGCCGCGTTGTTGATCAGGATGTCAAAGCCCGGTGCGGTGATCTGGGCCAGGCGCGCGCGATCGGTGATGTCGCAGATCACCCCATGGCCCGCCCCGTCCAATGCCGCCCGGGCCGAGGCCAGGCTTTCGGCGCTGCGCGCGGTGAAAGTGACCTGGGCGCCCAGATCGGTCAGGGCGCGGATCGTGGCCAGGCCGATGCCGCCGGCCCCGCCGGTGATCAGGGCCGTCTGACCGGAAAGCCTGTGGGTCATCGCATCCTCCCGCTGTGTCCCTTTGACATATGTGACCGCGCCGTGTGCGTCACGGCAAAAACGTGCCGTCGAAAGGCTTCAACCCCCCTTGACCCGGCGCGGCGTCCCCGCAAGCTGCGCGCATGCATCGCATCCTTCTTGCCGCCTTCCTGAGCCTTCTTCTTGCCTGCTCGCCGCGCGGCGAGTTTGTCGATCTGTCGCAGCTGCCGCCCGAAAAGGCCCAGGCCGCGGCGGCCAGCGGCGCGCGCGAGGTGGTGTTCGTCGCCACGACCCGAAAGGGCAAGGGCGGGGCCAAGACCTTTGGCTATGAGCGGGCCGATGCCCCCACCTTCCTGCGCATCGACGTGCGTGTGCCGCCCGAGCGCAAGACCGGCGAAGTGGCCTGGCCGAAGAACCCGCGCCGCGCCGATCCGGACCACGATTTCCTGACCTATGACGAGACTGTCTTTCCCGATGCGGCGGCCTTCCGTGGCGCGCTGCGCGCAAGCATGAAAAGCCGCGGCCAGCGCGATGTCGTCGTCTATGTGCATGGATTCAACAACACCATGGCGGAAAGCGTCTATCGCGTCGCCCAGATGCACAATGATCTGAAAGTGCCTGGCGTGGCGGTGCATTACGCCTGGCCCAGCCGCGGCTCTCCGCTGGCCTATGTCTATGACCGCGATTCCGCGCTGGTCGGGCGGGACGGGCTGGAGGAGTTGCTGAACCAGGTCGCCAATGCCGGCGCCAACCGGATCATCATCGTCGCGCATTCCATGGGCGGCGCGCTGACGATGGAATCGCTGCGGCAGATCTTTCTGTCGAATGATCGCCGGGTGATTTCGCATCTGGGCGGCGTGGTGCTTCTGTCGCCCGATCTGGATGTCGACCTGTTCCGGTCGCAGGCCCGCGCCATCGGCAAGCTGCCGCAACCTTTCCTGATTTTCGGCAGCACCCGGGATTCGGTGCTGAACATCTCGTCCAAACTGTCGGGGGCGCCCGACCGGCTGGGCAATCTGAAAACCCTGGCGCGGATCTCGGATCTGCCGGTCACCTACCTGGATACCGCGGCCTTCGATGTGGGCGGCGGGCATTTCAATGTCGGCAATTCGCCGGCCCTGATCCAGCTTCTGGGCGGCATCGCCAATATCGACGCGGCCTTCCGGGCCGAGGCGGCGGCGCGGGTCGGCCTGCTGCCGGGCGTGGTGCTGACGCTGCGCAATGCCACGGGCATCATCCTGGCGCCGGTCGAAAAGCTGGCGACGCCCGATTAAGGCCGCTAGCGGCGGCGCAGATAGACATAAAGCGCGCCGGCACCGCCATGTTTCAGATGCGCTTCGCTGACCTGCTGCACCACCGCCGACAGCGGCGCCAGGCGCAGCCAATGCGGCACCTGATGGCGCAATGCGCCAATCGGACGCGGCACCGGATCATGCACGGCCTTGCCCTTGCCGGTGATCACCAGCACCAGCCGCATCCCGGCAGACTGGGCGTTCAGCAGAAAGCCGATCAGCTGGGGATGCGCCTCGGCCAGGGTCATGCCGTGCAGGTCGATCCGCGCCTCGGGCGCCAGCTTGCCACGGGTCATCTTGGCATGGGTCCTGGCATCCATCCGCAGCAGATCCGGCACCGGGGCAGGGGGCTGGGGTGCGGGTTTCTCGCCCAGGCGGAACGGCGGAATGCGGCTTTGGGCCGGCTGTTTCGGCGGGTCGGGCAGCGGCGGGGCAGGGGTGGCGCCCGGGTCGGGCAACGGCAGATGCGGGTTGTGCATCGGCCGGATCGACCGGGCGACCGAGGACCACAGCTCGGCCTCGTCTGGGCGCAGGCGGCGACGGCGCATCGGGCCTATCCGCCCGAAGCCAGCGCATAGGCGCGGTCGATCGGCAGCAGCACGACCATGCGCCCGCCATCCTTCACATCGCCGGCCGCCTGGCCCGCCGCATCGCCGAAGCCATAGAAAATATCCGCCCGCTGTGCCCCTTTGATCGCGCCGCCGGTATCCTGCGCCACCATCAGCCGGTTCAGCGGCGCGCGGCCCTCTTTCTCGATCCAGACCGGCGCGCCCAGAGGGGTGAATTTCGGATCCACCGCCAAAGACCGCAGCGGGGTGATCGACCGGCCCATCGCCCCGATCGGGCCCTTTTCCGCCGGCAGATTGCCCAGCTTGCGGAAGAAGACGTAAGAAGGGTTGGTGTTCAGCAGATCATCCCCGGCACCGGGATGCGCCCTGACCCAGGCGCGGATCGCCCCGGCCGACACCTGATGCGCCGACATGATGCCGCGCCGCACCAGTTCCTGCCCGACCGAGCGATAGGGGTGGCCGTTCTTGCCGGCATAGCCGACCCGGATCACCCGCCCGTCGGTCATGCGGATCCGGCCCGAGCCCTGGATCTGCAGGAAGAACACCTCGACCGGATCGTCCAGCCAGGCGATCTCCAGCCCGCGCCCGCGCAGGATGCCGCTTTCGATCGTGGCCCGCGAATGCCAGACCGCGCCATCCGGCAGTTCCGGCGGGCGGCGATAGATCGGCCAGGCATAGCGCGGGGTGCGCACCGGCGAGCCGTCCAGTTCCGGTTCGTAATAGCCGGTGAACAGCGCCGGCGGCGTGCCGATCACCACCGGCTTGAAGAACAGTTCGAAAAACGCCCGGGCGGAGCCGTCATCGGGCGGCACATCGGCGGCCAGCGCGCATAGGGGCGCCCAGTCTTCCGGCCCGATCCGGTCGCATGTGTCCAGAAACGCCCGCAGCGCCGAGGCCTGGCCATCTTCGCGCCAGCCGGCCAGCGATTCGAATTCGACGACCTGCGCCTGTGCCATGCCCGCCCCTGTCAGCGCGAGAAGAAGACAGAGGCTGCGGAACAGCGCGGCCATGGCAAGGGCTCAGTCGCCGGTGGCCACAAGCTGCCAGTTCGGATCGTCCACCCCCATGCGGCGGGCGAAGGTCCAGACGTCGCGCTGGCGCTTGACCGATTTCGTGTCGCCCTCGACCACCTCGCCGGCCTTGTCGCGCACGACCTGGGTCAGCTCGCCCACGAAGCGCACGGTGATCTCGGCAAAGCCCGAGCCCCGGTCGAAGGTTGCCTCTTCCAGCACCATTTCCTTGAGACCGACGAAATTCGCCTCGACCGACAGGCCGTCTTTGGCGCGCTGTTCGATCACTTCGGTAAAGCTTGCCTCGACCTCGTCCGACAGGAAGGCGCGGACCGGGTCGATATCGCCGCGTTCGAAGGCCATCAGGATCATCTCATAGGCCTGCCGCGCGCCGGCCAGGAAGGGCGTCACCGCAAAGGCCGGCTCGACCAGCTTCATCGCCGCCAGCGCCTTGGCCGAGGACGAACCGTCAGGCACATGGTCGATGATGTCGCGGTCCGGCCCGCCCTCGATCACTTCGAAATCGCGCTTGACCTGGGGACGCACGTCTTCCAGAGGGATCGGCGGTTTTTCGAACCCGTCGCGCGTGCCAAGAACCGAACGCAGCTTGAGGATCAGGAAGACCGCAATCCCTGCAAGGACGAGAAGCTGGATCAACGACGAGTTCACGGGGCAAGGCTCCGGCAAAAGGGGCTGGCCCGGCTTGGGACCGGGCAGGTTCGATCCTATGTAGGGTCGGGGCGGGTCCAAGTAAACCTTGGGCCGGGGCCTGCGACATGACGGAGTGGTGAAATGTGGCTTCTTCTTGGGCTTCTGGCCTGGCCGCTGGTGGAAATCGCGCTGTTCGTCTGGATCGGCGGCGCGATCGGCGTCTGGGCCACGCTGGCCTGGGTGCTGCTGAGCGCCGGTCTGGGCATGGCGGTGATGCGGGTTTCGGCGGCGCGCAGCGCGGTCGGCTTGCAGGACGGGCTGCGCCAGATCCGCAGCGGCGATCCGGCCGGGCAGCTGGCGGGCGGGATCTTCGGCCTGCTGGCCGGGGGCCTGCTGGTCCTGCCGGGCTTCCTGACCGATGCGCTGGGTCTTCTGCTGCTGATCCCGCAGGTGCAGCGCGGTCTGGCGCGCGCGGCGCTGGCCCGCGCGGTGGTGGTGCGCGCCGCGCCGATGCGCCGCTCGGATGTGATCGACGGCGAATGGCAGGAAGTCCCGCCCGAGACCGCCCGCCGTCTTGATGGAAGCCCGGGCGGGCCGCGGCACGGCTCGGGCTGGACCCGTGACCAGCCCTGACACGGCAGGGCGCGGGTCAGGCTTTCCGCCCTGGCTTTTGGCCCAGGCTTTCGGCATTGAGACCGCGGGGCCTTCCTGCTAGCACCGTGCAGGTCATTCCGGCCCGCGCGGCCGACGAGGAGGTTTCAATGACGGATGAATCCGCAACCGGAAACGGCGCCCCGGCCCCGGCAGCCGCCCCGCAACAACAGGTGCGCATGCAGGTTCTGGCGCAATATGTGCGCGATCTGAGCTTCGAGAACATCGTCGCCCAGAAGGGCCTGGCCAGCGGCGACGTGCAGCCCGATGTCGAAGTCGCGGTCAGCCTGGATGCGCGCAAGCGCCAGGCCGAGCATCAGTATGACGTGCTGATCAAGTTCAAGGTCACCTCGAAGAACAAGGTGAATGGCGAGCCGCTGTTCCTGCTGGAACTGGAATATGGCGGCACCTTCCTGATCGATGGCCTGCCCGAGGCGCAGCTGCATCCGTTCCTGCTGATCGAATGCCCGCGGCTGCTGTTCCCCTTCATCCGCCGCATCATCTCGGACGTGACCCGCGACGGCGGCTTCCCGCCGCTGAACGTGGATCAGGTGGATTTCATGGCGCTGTACCGCCAGGAAATGGCCCGCCGCGCCCAGGCCACCGCGCCGTCGACGACGACGCCGAACTGATCGGCCGAACGGATCGTCAGACCAGCCTTTCGCCCGCGCGCCACACGCCGCGCAGGCTGAAATCCGGCCCAAGATGCACGAAATCCGCCCGGGCGCCCGGGCGGAGATGGCCCAGATCGCCCCGACCGATCAGCGCCGCGGGCCGCGCCGTCGCCATGGCAAAGGCGGTTTCCACCGGCGCGCCGACCTGCGTGACCATCATGGCGATGGCCTGCGGCAGGGTCAGATCCGCCCCGGCCAGCGTGCCATCGGCCAGCGTCAGCCGCCCGCCCCGCCGCAGGATCCGCCGCCCGCCCAGGGTGAATTCGGTCAGATCCGTGCCCGCCGGCGCCATTGCATCGGTCACCAGATAAAGCCCTTCGGGATTGGCGGCCATCGCCACCCGCATCGCCGTGGGGTGGACGTGATGGCCATCGGCGATCAACCCGCAGTGCAGGCCCGAGGTCATTGCCGCCCCGGCCAGGCCCGGCTCGCGATGGCCAAGCTGGCTCATCGCATTGTAAAGATGCGTCACGCCCTTCGCGCCGGCGGCAAAAGCGGCGCGCGCCACGTCATGGCTGCAATCGGTATGGCCCAGAACCACGATCACCCCGGCGGCGGTCAGGCGGGCGATCTGCTCGGGCGTCACCGCCTCGGGCGCGACGGTGGTCAGCAGGGCCGGCAGGCGTTTTCGGCCTTCACAGAGCCGCATAAGCTCGGCCTCGCCCATCGGCCGGATCAGCGCCGGATCGTGGGCGCCCTTGCGGCGCGGGTCAAGATGCGGCCCTTCCAGATGCAGGCCCAGAAAGCCCGGATGCCGGCAGCGCGCCCCGGCGTCGATCAGCGACGCGTTGGCGGCATCGGTATCGGTGATCAGCGTCGGCAGAACGGCCGTGGCGCCCAGCCTCGCATGCGTGTCGCAGAAGCGGTCCAGATCGGCCGGGCCGGTCGCCCCGCCGATCATATGGCCGCCGCCGCCATTGACCTGCAGGTCCAGAAGGCCGGGCAGAAGGTAGCCGCCTTCCAGAAAAACAGTCTCTGTACCGGCGGAATCCGTGATTTTTCCGTCGGCAACCGTCAGCGTGCCCGCGCTGTGCAACCGGCTGCCGTCGAACAGGGCAGGGCCCGAATAGGTGACAGACATCACAGCGTCTCCGTGACCTTGCGCAGATGTGGCGGCAGATCGGGGTCGAAGCCGCGCCGCCGCGACAATTGCTCGGCAAATTGGTAAAAGCCGGTGACCAGAACCAGCGGGGCGACCAGTGGGTGCAGGCCCGGGATCGAGGGCAGGGTGGTTGCCCCCGCGGCCGGCGCGCCGGTCAGAAAGACATCGGCCCCCTGATCGGCCAGGCGTTCGGCCGTGGCAACCAGTTGCGGCAGGGCTTCGTCGGCCACACCCAGCGCCAGAACCGGAAACTGCGCCTGCACGATGGCAGCAGGGCCATGCAGGACTTCGGCCGCCGAATAGGCCTCGGCGTGCAGGCCGCAAACCTCTTTCAGCTTCAGCGCGGCCTCGCTGGCAATCGCAAAGGCCGGCCCGCGCCCCAACACATAGGCCTGGCTGCCCCGCGCCAGCCGATCGGCCAGCGGCGACCAGTCCAGCGCCAGCGCCCTATCCAGCGCCTCGGGCAGCGCGCGCAGCGCCTGTTTCAGTCTCTGATCCTGCTGAAACTCTGCCAGAAGCGCCAACCCGGCCAGGGCCGAGGTGACGAAGGTTTTCGTCGCGGCGACGCTTTGCTCAACCCCCGCCCGCAGCGGCAGGCAATGGGCCGATGCCTCGGCCATCGGGCTGGTCTCGAAATTGGTGATCGCCACGGTGGCCGCGCCCCCCGCCGCCGCCGCGCGCATCATTTCAACGATGTCCGGGCTGCGGCCGGATTGGGAAATGCCGATGCAGGCGGCCCGGTCCAGATGCAGCGGCCGGTGATAGATCGAGGCGATCGATGGCCCGACCGAGGCGACGGGCAGGCCGGCCAGCAGTTCGGTGGCATATTTCAAATAGGTCGCCGCATGATCCGACGAGCCGCGCGCCACCGTCACGAACAGGCGCGGATCGACTTTCTGCAGGGTTAGAGCCGCTTTCTCCACCTCGACCCGGCTGTCGCGCAGAAAGCGCGCGGCCGCTTCTGGGATCTCGGCCACTTCGCGGGCCATGTGCGATCTCATGCAGCACCTCCTTCGGGATCAAGTTTCAGTTCGACGGCGAAGTCATAGGCATCGCCGCGATAAAGCGACCTTGTATATTCGACGACGCGCCCGTCGGGCAGATAGCCGATCCGTTCGATCTTCAGCCCGGCAGCCCCGGGTGGCACTGACAGCAACTCGGCATCGCGGGGCGACAGATTGGCGGCAGAGATGCGCTGCACCGCGCGCACCGGCCGGCAGCCGCGGCGTTCCAGGGCAGTATAGAGACTGTTTTCCACCTCATCCGGGTCGGGCAGCGCGCTCAGCGGCAGCGCGGCGCGTTCGATGGCCAGGGGTGTGCCATCCGACCGCCGCACCCGTTCCAGCCGCGCGACCCTGGCGCCCGGCCCCAGCCCCAGCGCCATGCTTTCCTCGGGGGCCGGCGCGTCGATCCGGCGCGACAGCCAGATCGAATCCACCGCCCGCCCGCGCCGCGCCATGTCTTCGGTGAAACTGGTCAGCACCGACAGCGCCTGTTCCAGCCGCTCGACCCGCGGCGCCACGAAGGTGCCCGATCCGCGGCGCTGCACCAGCTGCCCCGCCGCCACCAGTTCCTGAATCGCCTTGCGCACCGTCACCCGCGACAGGCCGGTCATCGCCGCCAGATCGCGTTCCGGCGGCAGGCTGTCGCCGGGGGCAAGCTTTGCGGTGGCAATCGCCTCGGCCAGGCGCCGCTGCAACTGCAGATACAGCGGCCCCGCGCCGGGGTCGTCAAAGGCGCCAGGCTGAAACGGCAGGCTCACCGTCGGGACCCCTTGCCGGACACGCGCGTCATATGGCCTCCTGAGCAGGGTTTTGATGATACCATGATAATACCAAATCCAAACTGGTATTGCCGTATGTGCCAAAATCTAGCGCCAAATCGCGGTTTCCTACAAGAGACTTTACAGGTGGTATTGTTTTGGCATTATCACAGAATCAGGGGGAATCACATGGCCGAAGGCTCGACCGAAGCGCGCCATCCGTCATCGGACGGGTTGCACCGGATTCCGGCAGCCGAGGCATTGGCGCGGCTTCTGGCGGCGCAGGCCGATGCGCTGGCCGCGGTCGGGCCGGCCCTTCCCGCGATCGAGGCGGCGGCGGATCTGGCCCTGGCGGCGCTGGCCGGGGGCGGCCGCCTGGCCTATGCCGGGGCCGGGTCGTCCGGGCTGATGGCGCTGGCCGATTGTCTGGAACTGGCCGGCACCTTCGGCATCGCGCCGGCGCGCACGCCGGTTCTGTTTGCCGGCGGGGCCGAGGCGCTTTTGCACATGCGCGGCGCGGTCGAGGACGATCCGCAGCTTGCCGCGGCCGATTTTGCCCGCTCGGGGTTGCGGGCAGGCGATGCGGTGATCTGCATCTCGGCCTCGGGCACCACGCCCTATACGCTGGAAGTGGCGCGTCTGGCGCGCACGGCGGGCGTGCGGGTGGTGGGGATCGCCAATGTGCCGGGATCTGCCCTGCTGGCGGGCAGCGATGTTGCGGTGGTGCTTGCGACCGGGGCGGAAATCGTGGCCGGATCGACCCGGCTGGGCGCGGCCACGGCGCAGAAAGCGGCGCTGAACCTGATTTCGGTGCTGCTGGGCATCGGGCTTGGCCATGTGCATGACGGGTTTATGGTCAATCTGGTGGCCGACAATGCCAAGCTGCGCGGCCGGGCCGAGCGGATGGTGGCGCTGCTGTCGGGGGCCGATTTGGGCCATGTCAGAGCCGCTTTGGCCGCGACCGGCGGGGCGGTGAAGCCGGCGGTTCTGGTGGCCCGGGGGCGATCGGCCGACGAGGCCGCGGCGGATTTGCAGCGGACGGCAGGCCATCTGGCGCCGCTGTTGTGACGAAAGCGAAGCAATGGGCCGCCAAGGCCCGAGCAACAGGGAGAACGAGATGACCAAGTCTTTCCGCACGATGCTGCTGGCCAGCACGGTTCTGGCGGGTCCGGTCCTGGCCGAGACCACGCTGACGATCGAAAGCTGGCGCAATGACGACCTGACGATCTGGCAGGATGTGCTGATCCCGGCCTTCAACGCCCAGCACCCCGACATCACCGTGGTTTTCGCCCCCTCGGCGCCGACCGAATACAATGCCTCGCTGAATTCCAAGCTTGAGGCGGGGTCTGCCGGCGATCTGATCACCTGCCGGCCCTTCGATGCCTCGCTGGACCTGTACACCAAGGGCTATCTGGCCGATCTGACCGATCTGGCGGCGATGGCGAATTTCTCGCCCGTCGCGAAATCGGCCTGGCAGACCGATGACGGCAAGGCCACGTTCTGCGTGCCGATGGCCTCGGTGATCCACGGCTTCATCTACAATGCCGATGCCTTTGCCGAGCTGGGCCTGACCCCGCCCAAGACGAACGCCGAATTCTACGCCGCTTTGGACAAGATCAAGGAAGACGGCACGTATATCCCCATGGCCACGGGCACCAATGACCAATGGGAAGCGGCGACGATGGGCTATCAGAACATCGGGCCGAATTACTGGAAGGGCGAAGAGGGCCGGTTGGCGTTGATCGCGGGCACCCAGAAGCTGACCGACGAGCCCTGGGTCGCGCCCTATCGCGAACTAGCGAAGTGGAAGGATTATCTGGGCGACGGGTTCGAGGCGCAGACCTATCCCGACAGCCAGAACCTGTTCACCCTGGGCCGCGCCGCGATCTATCCGGCCGGATCCTGGGAAATCGCGGGCTTCAACAGCCAGGCGGGCTTCAAGATGGGGGCCTTCGCGCCGCCCGTTCAGGCCGAGGGCGATACCTGCTATATCTCGGACCATACCGATATCGCGATCGGCATGAATGCGGCCTCGCCCAATGCCGAAGCGGCGAAGGTGTTTCTGGAATGGGTCGGCTCGGCCGAATTCGCCAAGCTTTACGCCAATGCCCTGCCGGGGTTCTTCAGCCTGAATTCCACCCCGGTGGCGATGGAAGACCCGCTGGCGCAGGAATTCGTGTCCTGGCGCGAGACATGCCAGCCGACGATCCGGTCGACCTATCAGATCCTGTCGCGCGGCACGCCGAACCTGGAAAACGAGACCTGGAATGCCAGCGCCAATGTGATCAAGGGCACCGAGACGCCGGAAGATGCGGCGAAGCGGCTGCAGGATGGGCTGGCAAGCTGGTACGATCCGCAGAAGTAAGCGCGGGTTGAGGCGAAGACCGGGGGGCCAGCCCCCCGGACCCCCCGGGATATTTTTGGACAGATGAAGAGGGGCGATGGCATGGCGCAGGGGCGGCCGGTGCGGTGGCATATCGCAGTGTTCCTGGCACCCGCCGTGGCGGTTTATACGGCGCTGATGATCATCCCGCTGTTCGGGACGCTGGCGCAGAGCCTGTTCAATCTTGAGGCGGGGGCGCGGGTCTTTGTGGGCCTGGGCAATTTCCGGCGGCTGTTCGGCGAGGCGCTGTGGTCGGATGCGTTCTGGAATGCGCTGGGCAACAATCTGTGGTTCTTCCTGATCCATATGTTGGTGCAGAACCCGATCGGCATTGCGCTGGCGGCCTTGCTGTCTTCGCCGAAGCTGCGGATGGCGGCCGTCTACCGCACGGCGATCTTCGTTCCGACCATTCTGTCCTTCGTGATCGTGGGCTTCGTCTGGAAGCTGATCCTGTCGCCGATCTGGGGCATCGCGCCCGGGATGCTGGATGCGGTGGGGCTGAAATCGCTGTTCGCGCCCTGGCTGGGGAAAGAGGAATACGCCCTGACCGCGCTGGCGCTGGTGTCGGTCTGGCAATTCGTCGGCATTCCGATGATGCTGATCTATGCCGCCCTGCTGAGCATTCCCGACGAGGTGCTGGAGGCCGCGGAAATGGACGGGATCACTGGCTGGTCGCAGTTCTGGAAGATCAAGCTGCCCTTGATCCTGCCGGCGATCGGCATCATCTCGATCCTGACTTTCGTGGGCAATTTCAATGCTTTCGATCTGATCTACGTGGCGCAGGGCGCGCTGGCGGGCCCGAATTACGCCACCGACATTCTGGGCACCTTCCTGTACCGTACCTTCTTTGGCTTCCAGCTGCAGACCGGCGATCCCTATATGGGTTCGGCCATTGCCGGGGCGATGTTCGGCATCATCCTGATCGGCGTCTGCCTGTACCTGTTCGGCATTCAGACCCGGCTGCGGAGGTATCAGTTCTGATGGCCCACGCCCGTTCCCATCTGGGCCGCAGCATCGCCGCCCATGCCGCGCTGATCGCCTATACGGTGATCGCGCTGTTCCCGGTTTTCGTGATCGTCATCAACAGCTTCAAAAGCCGCAAGGCGATTTTCGCCGATCCGCTGGCGCTGCCCGGCCCCGGCACATTCGATCTGGTGGGCTATCAGACGGTGATGAAACAGGGCGATTTCCTGCTGTATTTCCAGAATTCGATGATCGTGACCTGCGCCAGCCTGTTCTGCGTGCTGCTGTTCGGGGCGATGGCGGCCTTTGCCCTGTCGGAATACCGCTTTCGCGGCAATCTGCTGATGGGCCTGTATCTGGCGCTGGGGATCATGATTCCGATCCGGCTGGGCACGGTCGCGATCCTTGAGATCATGGTGGCCAGCGGGCTGGTGAACACGCTGACCGCGCTGATCCTGGTTTACACCGCTCAAGGCCTGCCGCTGTCGGTGTTCATCCTGTCGGAATTCATGAAGTCGGTCTCGGATGACCTGAAGAATGCCGGGCGGATCGACGGGCTTTCCGAATATGCGATCTTCTTCCGGCTGGTGCTGCCTTTGGTGCGCCCGGCCATGGCAACCGTCGCGGTCTTTACCATGATCCCGATCTGGAACGACCTGTGGTTCCCGCTGATCCTGGCCCCGGCCGAAGAGACCAAGACGGTGACGCTGGGCGCCCAGGTTTTCATCGGGCAGTTCGTCACCAACTGGAATGCGGTTCTGGCGGCGCTGTCGCTGGCGATCCTGCCGGTTCTGGTGCTGTACCTTGTCTTCTCGCGGCAGTTGATCCGCGGCATCACTGCAGGAGCCGTCAAATGATCCGCACTCTGGTGGCCGGG
Organism: Xinfangfangia pollutisoli; assembly: GCF_020179405.1. Classification (GTDB taxonomy): domain Bacteria; phylum Pseudomonadota; class Alphaproteobacteria; order Rhodobacterales; family Rhodobacteraceae; genus Pseudogemmobacter; species Pseudogemmobacter pollutisoli. Next base: position 27,198 of record NZ_JAICBZ010000031.1, read on the forward strand.
CTGGGCAATATGGGCCGCAGCCATGCACTGGCCTATCATCGCGACCCTGATTTCGATCTGGTCGGGCTGGTCAACCGCTCGACCCCGCGGCTGGACCCGGATCTGGCCGGATATGAGGTCACGCCCGATTTCCATCAGGCTCTGACACGGCTGAAACCCGATCTGGTCTGCGTGGCGACCTATACCGACAGCCATGCCGATTTCGCCGTGGCCGCGATGGAGGCGGGGGCGCATGTCTTCGTGGAAAAGCCCCTGGCGATGACGGTGGCCGAGGCGCGGCGGGTGGTGGATTGCGCGAAGGCGACCGGGCGCAAGCTGGTGGTCGGCTATATCCTGCGCCACCATCCCAGCTGGATGCGGATGATCGCCGAGGCGCGGGCCCTGGGCGGGCCCTATGTGTTCCGGCTGAACCTGAACCAGCAAAGCGCGGGCCCGACCTGGGAGGTACATAAGCAGCTGATGCAGACCACCAGCCCCATCGTCGATTGCGGTGTGCATTATGTGGATGTGATGTGCCAGATCACCGATGCGCCGCCGGTCGAGGTGCGCGGCATGGGGCTGCGCCTGTCGAACGAGATTCCGCAGGACATGTACAATTACGGGCATTTCCAGGTGATCTTCGCCGATGGCTCGGTCGGCTGGTATGAGGCCGGCTGGGGGCCGATGATGTCGGACACCGCGTTTTTCGTGAAAGACGTGGTCTCGCCCAATGGCGCGGTGTCGATCCGCATGCCGGAAAGCGCGAAGTCGGATGATCACGACACGCATACGAAAACCTCGATGCTGCGGATACATCGGGTCGGCCAACCGGATCAGGATCTGAACATGGCGGATGAGCCGGGGCATCAAGAGCTGTGCGAACGAGAGCAGGCCTTCATGGCCCGCGCGATCAAGGAAGACATCGACCTGACCCGGCATATGGAAGATGCGGTGCGGTCGCTTGCGGTCTGTCTTGCGGCGGATGAAAGCGTCCGCTCGGGCCAGCCGGTGAAACTGTGAGGGGCCGATGGGCGCGCTTGAGCTGAAGGGGATCACCAAGCGCTTTGGCGCGACCGAGGTGATCAAGGGCGTCGACCTGCGGGTCGAGGATGGCGAATTCTGCGTCTTCGTCGGGCCTTCGGGCTGCGGGAAGTCAACGCTGCTGCGCATCATCGCCGGGCTGGAAGACGCATCAGCCGGCGATATCCTGCTGGATGGGGTGCGGGTCAATGATGTGGCCCCGGCCCGGCGCGAACTGGCGATGGTGTTCCAAAGCTATGCGCTCTATCCGCACCTGACCGTGCGCGACAACATGGGCCTGGCGCTGAAACAGGCCGGGATCGGCAAGGCCGAGATCCGCGCCGCCACCGACAAGGCCGCGCAGATGCTGGCGCTGGAGCCCCTGATGGACCGACGGCCGGCGGAACTGTCGGGCGGGCAGCGGCAGCGCGTGGCGATCGGCCGGGCGATCGTGCGCACCCCGAAGCTGTTCCTGTTCGACGAGCCGCTGTCGAATCTGGATGCCGCGCTGCGGGTGGCGACGCGGATCGAAATCGCCCGCCTGCATCGCGATCTGGGCGCCACGATGATCTATGTGACCCATGACCAGGTCGAGGCGATGACCTTGGCCGACAGGATCGTTGTCCTGCGCGCGGGCAAGGTCGAACAGACCGGCCGGCCGATGGATCTGTACAATGACCCCGACAATCTGTTTGTCGCGGGCTTCATCGGCTCGCCGCAGATGAATTTCCTGAACGCCCCGGCCCTGTCGGCGCCGGGCGCGACTTTGGGCGTGCGGCCCGAACATCTGCAGGTCTCGCGCAGCGCCGGCGCGATTGAAGGCCAGGTCAGCCATGTCGAGAAGCTGGGCGGCGAAACCCTGGCCTATGTGAAATCCGCCCTGCATGGCCTGCTGACCCTGCGGCTTTTCGGGGAACATGATTTTATCATGGGCGAGACGCTGTATCTTTCACCAGAGCCGCAACGGCAATTCCATTTCGATGCCGAGGGTCTGCGCCTTCGGATTGTTTGATCCGATGTGAATAACATCTTCCGGTTGTAAATGGGCGGGCCGAGGGGGAAAAATCGGCCCGTTACATCAATTTCACCCCATACCCACTAGAAATATCACACAAACTTGGATATCCAGTTTTCCAATATGGGCTGACAGGCAGCCTGAAACACAACATGTCGGCATAGAACCGACTGTCTGAGGCGGAGTAGTGATATGGTCAAGGCGATTGATTTCGCCGTCCGCGATTCTGCGGGCGGAGTGGTGCATGGTACCGTTTCTGGAAATGCGGCGAACAGCGTCGTGCAAATGGGGATCGGCGACGAGATTTCATTGAATCTCGCACGCCAAAGCATCACCGGCTATGCAAAGCATGGCGATGATCTGGTGATTACCCTGGTCGATGGGCGTGAAATCACGCTGGACGGCTATTTCAATACCGTGGGCGAGGCAAATCAGCTTTACCTGTCGCAGAATGGCGAAGTGATTGCCGTTGAATTGACCCCGGGCAATGCCGGCACGGTTCAGGTGGCCTATGGCCCGGCCGATGGCTGGGACAAGTTCTCGACGCTGGACGATCTGCGCTTCGCCCAATCCGACGATCTGGCCATGGTGCAGGGCGCTTCGGACGATCCGGCCGGCATGGCGATGTTCGTGCCCGGCCTTCTGGGCCTTGGCGGCGCCGGCGCGGCGGCGGCAGGTGCGGTGATCGTCGGCGGCGTCGTTGCGGGCGGCGGCGGCGGTGGTGGCGGCAATGGCTCGGGCCCGGCGGCGCCCACGGTCGATGATCCGACCTCGTCGCATACGGTCACGACCAATACCGAAGACCCGACACTGCATGTCTCGGGCACGGGCGAGCCGGGCGACCAGGTCGTGGTCAAGATCGGCGACCAGACCCAGACCACCACGATTGGCGAAAACGGCACCTGGCAGGTGACCTTCCCCGAAGACGGGCTGCCCGCCGACGGCAATCATGAAACCGAAGTCACCTTCACCCATGGCGACGGCACGACCGAAGTGCTGGACGGGCCGACCTTCATCCTTGACCTGACCCCGCCGGCCGTGTCGATCACCGAAGGCGTGCAAAGCACCGGCGATGTCGAGAATGCGGCGGAATATGCCGATGGCGTCACGATCCGCGGCGCGGGCGAAGTCGGCGCGACCGTCACGGTCAACGTGAACGGCCACAGCCAGACCACCACGATCGGCGAAACCGGGACCTGGTCGGTGACCTTCCCGACCAGCCAGGTGCCCGAGGGCGAACACCAGTTCCCGATGACGGTTACCGCCACCGATGCGCTGGGCAATGCGACCGTCATCACCGACACGCTGGTTGTCGACACGCTGGCCGACCCGATCGGCTTCGATGCGGTCACTGCGGACAATACCGTGAACGCGGGCGAGAATGGCGCTGGCTTCTCGATCACCGGCAGCTCGACCGCCGGCGCCGTGCTGGAGGTGACGCTGCAAGGCGTTACCCAGACCGTGACCGTGGGCAGCGATGGCAGCTGGACGGCCACCTGGGCGGCGGGCACGCTGACGGCGGGCGAATATGACGCCACCGTCACGGCGACCACCACCGACTGGGCCGGCAACACCAACACCCAGACCCATACGTTCCGCGTCGACACCACCACTTCGGTGGCCTTCGCGACCACGCCGGTTGCGGTTGACGATGTGGTCAACGCGACCGAAGCGGCGGCTGGCGTGACGCTGACCGGCACGGCCGAGGCCGGCGCCACGGTTCAGGTCAGCTGGAACGGCACCACCCTGCCGGCCACGGTTGCCGCCAATGGCAGCTGGTCGGTGACCTTCCCGGCAGGCGCGGTTCCGGGCGGCAGCTATGCCTCGACCGCCACGGTCACCGCGACCGATGCGGCCGGCAACACCGCCAGCGCCACGCGGCTGGTCACGGTCGACACCGAAACCTCGGTGGCCTTCAACGCCAGCCAGGCCGGCGGCGACAGCATCGTCTCGGGCAGCGAACGCGGCGCCGGGCTGACCCTGACCGGCACCGCCGAGCCGGGCGCCACGGTCGAGGTCACCTTCCAGGGTGTCACCCGCACGGTGACCGCCTCGGGCACGGGCGAATGGTCGGCCAGCTATGCCGCGGGCGACTATTCGGCCGGCACCTATGACAGCACCGCGACCGTCGTTTCGACCGATGCGGCCGGCAACACCGCGACCGCCAGCCATGTCATCCATGTCGACACCGAAGTCGCGCCCTTCTCGATCACCAAACTGTCGACCGGCGCCGACCAGGTGCTGAACGCGGCTGAAGCCGCCAATGGCCTGACCGTGACCGGCACGGTCGAGCCGGGCTCGACCGTCACCCTGAAGCTGAGCGGCGGCGCCAGTGTCACCGCCACCGTCGCGGCCGATGGCAGCTGGACCGCGGTGATCCCGCCGGGGCAGCTGCCCTCGGGCGAAACCACCGCGGCGCTCAGCGTCACCGCAACCGACGCGATCGGCAACGTCGCGACGCGCAGCGAAACCGTGGTCATCGACACTTTCGTCCGCGACTTCGCGCGCAGCGGCGGCGCGATCGGCGGCGACGGGGTGCTGAACGCCCAGGAAACCGCGGCGGGCCTGGTCTTCTCGGGCACGGTCGAACCCAGCTCGACCGTGGTGGTCGCGATGTCCTCGGGCGGAAGCAAGACCGTGACCGCCGGCACCGATGGCAGCTGGACCGTGGCCTTCGGCGCGGCCGATCTGCCCAGCGGCGAGGGCAATGCCAGCGTCACCTTCACCGCGACCGACCCGGCCGGCAACACCGCCACTTTCAGCGACAGCTTCGCCTATGACACGGTTCTGCCCGGCATCCCCGAGGTCATCAGCTTCTCGCGCACCAGCGCCGGGCTGCGCGGCATCGGCACCGAGCTGACCGACGACACCTACAGCTTCACCGCGGTCAACAGCGATGGCAGCACGCAGACGATCGGCGCGACCCGCCAGGACGACACCTTCTATGGCGAAACCGAGTTCCGGCTGACCCAGACCGTGCCGGATGGCACCTATCTGGTGATCAACACCGGCGATGCGGCGGGCAACCACACCTCGACCCTGCTGATCGTCGACAACTCGGCGGCGGTGGATGTCGATCTGGACCGCGCGGGTCTGGGCGGGTTCGACCTGTCGGCCATCGACCTGACCTTTGCCCCCGAGGCGCATCTGACGCTGACCGCCGGCGATCTGGCCCGGCTCAGCGGCAGCGATCACGATCTGCTGGTCAAGGGCGGCTCGGACGATCACGTGGCCCTGTCCAGCGCCACCGCGACCGGCGCAAGCCAGGTGATCGACGGCGAAACCTACGATGTCTACAGCCTGGGCGGCCGGACCGTTCTGGTGGACGAGGACATCCAGACCACGGTGATCTAAGGTAAGGCCGGGATCACCGGGATGTTCCGCACCCCGAAGGACCGGATCGGCGCCGCGGCCCTGACCCTGGCGCTGGCCGGCTGCATGGGCCAGGGCGACGCGCCGCAGGCTTCAAGAACCGCACTGGCGCCGGGCGATCCGGCGCTGGTCGCCCCGGAACTGACCGCGCGGGGCGAGGTGGTTTCCACCCTGTTCCCCGCGCTTCAGGCGCGCCGCTCGGTTCTGGCCCCGGGCAGCGCCTATCGCATCGTGGCCGATGCGGTGCTGCAGGCCAGCGCCGCATCGGCCGAATCCGCGCTGCGGGTCAAGCGGCTGACCGCCGAGGCGCGGTCGAAGAACTGGCTGCCGAAGATCGGGCCGGATGTCAGCCTGACCTCGCTGTCCTCGATCGTGGCCGGGCTGGTCCTGGATCAGGCGCTGTTCGACAATGGCCGGCGCCGGGCCGAACGCGATCTGGCGGCCGCCGATGTCGAAGTGGCGGCGGTGACGCTGGCGACCGAGTTGAACAACAGGGTCTATGAAGGCCTGAGCCTGTATATCGAGGCAGAACGTGCCGCGGATCTGGCCGCGATCACCCGCACGGCGCTGGCCCGCATGGACGAATTCGAACGGATCGTCCGGGTGCGCTTTGAGGGCGGGCTTTCGGACAAGTCGGAATATCGGCTGATCAGCCAGAAGCGCGCGGAAATGCAGGCCACGCTGGCCAGCGCCGAAGAGGGCCGTCTGACCGCCTTGGCGGAACTCAGCGCGCTGGCTGGCGGGCCGGTCGCTGCGGCCTCGGGCCTGTCGGTGCTGCCGGACGATGCCGAAACGCCCGAAGCCTTGGCGGTGCTGAAGGCCCGGGGCGAGGCCGCGCGGACCCTGGCCGAATTGCGCCTGGCGCGGGCCGGGCTGCGGCCCGGTCTGGCGGCCGAAGCGGGGCTGGGGCTGGATGGCGGGCTGTCCACCACGGTTGCCGTCGATGGCGAGGCCTTCGGGTTCGGCCATCGGGCCAAGCTGCAGGCCCTGGCCGAGGGCGAGGAAGTCGCCCGGCGTCAGGTGGAAGAAACCGGCCGCGACAGCGCCCGCAAGATCCTGTCCCTACAGCGCGACATTGCCAGCCTGACCGTCGAACAGGCACAAGGTGCTGCGGTTTTGGCCGCAACAGAGACGAATCTGGATCTGTTCACCGAACAGTACAAGGCCGGCGGCCGCACGCTGATCGAACTGGTGGGCCAGTTCGAGTCGCTGGTGAAGATGCGGCGCGATCAGGCCAGTCTGCGCTATGAAATTGCCCGGGCGCGGCTGCAGATTGCCGCCCTGCGCGGGGTTCTGGTCGATGGAGCGTCGATGTGACCGCGGATCGGATCATTTCCTTCGATGTGAATGCCGCGCAGCTTGCGCCGGCAGGCGCCCGGCCCGCGCCGCCCGCACCTGCGCCGCCCGACCCCGAGGATGAGGATCTGGCGGGTCTGGCGCAGCTGGGATCGGTCTATGCCGGGCTTCTGGGCTGCGATCTGCCCGCGGCCGATCTGCGCGACCATCTGCAGCGCGGGACAGCCGCGGTGCCGGGCCTGACCGAGCTTGCCGGGGCCCTGCGCGCCGGTGGGCTGGGCGCGCGCCTTGTTCCGGCGCCCGACCTGCCCGCCGAAGGCTGGCCGGCCCTGGCCGAGTTGCGCAATGGCCAGATCGTGCTGATCCTGCGCCTGACCGAAATCGGGCCCGAGCTGTATGATCCCGACGCGCCGGATCTGCGGGCCGAAGTCGCGCTTGATGCGTTCATGTGTCACTATTCCGGCCGAATCCTGCAGGCGGGCCTGCGATTGGCCGATCTGGAACGCCGCCATGTGCCCGCGCGCACGGCGCCGCACTGGTTCTGGGGCGAATTCGCGCAGCACCGCCGCGCCTTTGCCGAAGTCGCCGCCGGATCGCTGGTGGCGAACCTGCTGGCGGTTGCCGTCGCGCTGTTCTCGCTGCAGGTCTATGACCGGGTGATCCCCTATCAAAGCGAGGCGACGCTGTGGGTTCTGGCGCTGGGCGTCCTGCTGGCGGTGGGGCTGGAGGGGGTGCTGAAACTGGCCCGCGCCGCGCTGATGGAAAGCACCGGCCGCCGCATCGAACATGCGGTGCAGGGCCGGCTGATGGACCGGCTGCTGGGCATGAAGATGGGTCCGGGCGAGCGGCGGCCCTCGGAACTGTTCACCGCCATGCGGGATTTCAGCCAGGTGCGCGAATTCTTCACCTCGGCCACGATAGGCACTTTGGCCGATCTGCCCTTTCTTCTGGTCTTCCTGGCGCTGGTCGCCTCGATCGGTGGGCCGCTGGTTCTGGTGCTGCTGCTGGGCGGCGCGCTGATGGTGGTGCCGGGCTTCCTGATGCAGCGCCGGATGGTCGCGCTGACGCAATCGACGCAGGGCGCCTCGCTGCGCGCGGCGAAGCTGCTGCAGGAAGCGGTGTTCGAGCATGAAACCGTCACCACCCAACGCGGCGAAGCGCGGGTAAAGCGGATTTGGGCCGAGTTGGTGACGCTTTCCGCCGCTAAGAATGCCGACCAGAAGCATCTGACGACGCTACTGTCGACCTGGGCCGCCGGGGTGCAGCAGGCGACCTATATCGCCGCGGTGGTGGTGGGCACCTATCTGGTGTTCGCCGGCCAGTTCACGGTGGGCACGATCATCGCCATCGGCATCCTGACCGGGCGCACCCTGGGCCCCCTGGCGCAGGTCGCCGCGCTGATGGCGCGGTGGAGCCAGGTGAAAGCGGCTCTGATCGCGCTGGATGCCGTGGCCGGGGCGCGTCAGGCCGAAGAGCCGGGCCGCCGTTATCTGCGCCGCGACCGGCTGACCGGCGCGTTCGAGCTGCGCCATGTGGAATTCCGCTATGATCCGCAAAGCGCGCCCACGGTGGATATCAACGCCGCCGCCATTCCGGCCGGCCAGCATGTTGCGGTTCTGGGCGCCAATGGGTCGGGCAAATCGACGCTGCTGCGGCTGCTGGCCGGGCTTTACGAGCCGTCGAAGGGCCGCATCCTGATTGACGGGCTGGATCTGGGCCAGATCCATCCGCGCGATCTGCGCCGTGGCATCGGCTATCTGGGCCAGGAAGTGCGGCTGATCGCCGGCACGATTCGCGACAATCTGAACATGAACCAGCTGGAACGCAGCGACGACCGGCTGCTGGCGGCGCTGGATTTCGCCGGGCTTGGCCCCTTCGTGCGCAACCATCCGCGCGGGCTGGATCTGGAGATCCGCGAATTGGGCGAGGGCCTGTCGGTCGGTCAGCGCCAGTCGATCGGCTGGGCGCGGCTGTGGCTGCAGGATCCGCGCGTCGTGCTGCTGGATGAACCGACGGCGGCGCTGGACCAGACGCTGGAGGCGACGCTGGTGTCGCGGCTGAAGCTGTGGCTCGAAGGGCGCACGGCGGTGATTGCCACCCATCGCGTGCCGATCCTGCAGCTGACCACGCGGACGCTGATCCTGCAGAATGGCCGGCTGGCGGTGGATGGGCCGAAGGATGCGGTTCTGGCGCATCTTGCGAAAGCCCAGGCGTCGGGGGCCCAGGCCGCGGGGGCCGGCGCATGACCGTCTGGACCGAAGATTACGAAACCCGCCGCCGCCCCTCGGCAGTGATCTGGGCCATCGCCGCGGCGCTGGTGGTGTTCCTGATCTGGGCGTCGCTGGCCTGGGTGGATGAAATCGTCCGCGCCTCGGGCACGGTCGTGTCGTCGTCGCGGCCGCAGATCATCCAGAACCTGGAAGGCGGGATACTGGCGGAACTGTCGGTGGCGGAAGGCGATGTGGTGCAGCCCGGCCAGATCCTGGGCCGGTTGCAGGCGACGCAATATCAGTCGGAGGTCGACGATTTCGCCGATCAGATCGCCGGGCTGGAGATCCGCAAGCTGCGGATCGAGGCCGAGATGCGCGGCGAGGCGAAGTTCCTGGTGCCCAGGGATCTGGCGGCGCGGGTGCCCGAGATCGTGGCGTCCGAAGCCACGTTGCTGAAGGCGCGCAGCGAGGATCTGGCGGCGCGCCGCGCCGGGGCGCAGGCGGTTCTGGACCAGACCGAGAAGGAACTGGACATTCTGGAGCGCATGCTGAAGCAAGAGGTCGTGCCGCTGATCGAAGTGACGCGGGCCCGCAAGCTGCGCGAGGATGCGGCGGCGCGTCTGGCCGAAGTGGTGACCGAGGTCGAGCTGGACCGCGCCAAGGACTATGCCCAGACGCTGGGCGATCTGGCCTCGCTGAAGCAGAAGCGCAAGATCGTTGAAGACCAGTTGAAGCGCACCGATCTGGTGGCGCCGATGCGCGGCGTGGTGAACAAGATCGCGATTTCTACCATTGGCGGGGTGGTGCGGCCGGGCGAAGAGATCCTGCAGATCATCCCGCTGGACGAGGAGTTGTTCGTCGATGCGAAGGTCAAGCCGCGCGACATTGCGGCGGTGCGCCAGGGCCAGAGCGCGGTGGTGAAGCTGTCGGCCTATGATTACACGATCTGGGGCAGTTTGAAGGGCGAGGTCACCTTCGTTTCCGCCGATACGTTCATCGACGAACGCTCGCGCGCCGCCGATGGCGATCCGCATTACATCGTGACGCTGAAGGTCGACCTGTCGCAGCTGAACGACCGGCAGAAGAAGATGGAGATCCGCCCCGGCATGCAGGCCGAGGTCGAGCTGGAAACCGGCGGCAAGACGGTGCTGACCTATCTGACCAAGCCCCTGTACAAAAGCCGCGAGGCGCTGCGTGAACGCTAGGGCCCGTAGCTGCGCACCAGCGCCGAGGCCAGCAGGCTCCACCCGTCGGCGACGACGAAGAAGGCCAGCTTGAACGGCAGCGACACCACCGCCGGCGGCACCATCATCATCCCCATCGACATCAGGATCGCCGAGACGACCAGGTCGATGATCAGGAAGGGCAGGAAGACCAGAAAGCCGATTTCAAACGCGCGCTGAATCTCTGACAGCAGGAAGGACGGCACCAGAAGCGACAGCGGCGCGTCGACGATGGCGCCGGGCGGGCGCGGGCGCAGGGCGTCCAGCGTGGCGAAGGTTTCGGGGTCGATGCGGGCCGACATGAACAGGCGAAACGGCTTTGCGGCTTCGAGAAAGGCCTGGGTCAGGTCCAGCCGGTTCTGGGTGAAGGGCTCGATCCCGCGGGTCCAGGCTTCGGTGAAGACCGGGTCCATGACATACCAGGTCAGGAACATCGCCAGGCTGACGATTAGCATGTTGGGCGGTGCCTGTTGCAGCCCGATGCCCTGGCGCAGGATCGACAGGACGGTGACGATGAAGGGAAAGCAGGTCACCATGACCGCCAGCCCCGGCACCACCGACAAAACGGTGATCAGCGCCAGAAGCTGCACCGACCGCGCGGCCAGGCTTTCGCCCTCGCCCAGGTTCAGCGTGATGTCCTGCGCCAGCGCCGGGCCGGCCAGCAGCAGCGCCAGCAGCAGGGCAAGGCCGATGCGCCTCACAATCCGCCCTTCAGATTGGCGACTTCGGTCAGCCTGACGCCCAGCTGACCGGAATTCTCGCCCTCAAGCTCGGTCAATTCGCCGCGCGCGATCAGCCGGTCGCCGACATACAGCTCCACCGGATCATCGACCCGGCGGTCCAGCGGCAGGATGGCATCGCGCGACAGGCGCAGCAGGTCTTTCACCAGGGGTCGGGCGCGGCCGACCGAGATGATGATCTCGATCGGGACCTGGGCGAAGGGCGATGTGTCGGTCAGGTCATCCATTTGGCGATATCTCCTCGGCAAGGCTGAAGAAGCTGCGCACGGCAGTGGCGATTTCGGCGGTGACACGGGTCAGGTCGACCTTGGCCTCGGCCGCGCCGAGCCGGATATAGACCTGACCCTCGCCCAGGGTCGGCTCTTCCTCGATCGTCAGGGGCAGGCCGGTCGCCTGTTCGATCAGCCCCTCGACCGCTTCGCGCATGCCGGGGTTCAGCACCAGGACCGCCGGCTGATCGCCCAGCGCCTCGGCCAGGGGCATCAGCCGTTCCAGCACCAGAGGCGCCAGCGTCTCGCGCGCCATGACCGGCAGCAGCCGGTCGGCCATCTCGGTCAGCAGCGGCTCAAGCGCCTTCAGGATATGCGCCCGCGCTTCCTGATAGGTGAAGGACAGCGCCTGCAGATTGCGGGCCAGATCGGCGCGGATCCGGGTCTGGTCTTCCGACTGCGCCGCGGCGGCATCGTCCCAGCCCGCCTTGTAGCCCTGTTCATAGGCCGCAAGCTTGGCCTCTTCGACGGCGCCGATTTCGACCGTGGCCGCGGCGGCGGCCGGTTTCGGCCGCGTTTCGGCATCGAAGACCTCAAGCTTGGGCATCGGCATCAGGCGCGCTCCTCCTCGGGCTCCAGCCAGCCGCGCAGGATCTCGATCGTCTCGGCCTGGCGTTCCTCGATCAGCCGGCGCAGGCGGGCGGCCGGGTCTTCCGGCGGCTCGGCCGTGGCTTCGGACATGAAGTCGACCATCGGCAGGTCGGGCAGGGCAAAGCCATCGTCGATCTCGCCGGTCAGCGCCTCGCCCCCGATCGCGCCTTCCGCCCCGGGCAGCGCCAGCGGGGTGGTGCCGGCAGGCAGCGCGGCCATCGCCCCGCCCCGGGCCGAGGTGAAGATCGGCCGCAGCACGAACAGGCCCAAGACCAGCGCCACCAGCGCCAGAACGCCGATCTGGATCGCCGCCATCACGTCGATCGGGCCCAGGGGCGGGAACAGGCTGGCCTGCGCCTCGGTCCCGTCAGTGGGCAGGGGCGAGAATTCCAGCGATTTGATCGACAGGATATCGCCGCGGCTTTCATCCAGCCCCACCGCTGCGGCCACCAATTCGCGCAGATCGGCCAGCTCTGCCTCGCTGCGGGCGGCCCAGCTTTGCGTGCCGTCCTGCGCGGTGGTCAGCGTGCCGTCGACCAGCACGGCCACGGTCAGCCGCTTGACCCCGCCCGGCGCCTTGGTCAGCGCGCGCTGGGTTTCCGACACTTCGTAATTCACCCGCTCGCGCGTGTCGCTGGATTGCGACTGGCCGCCCGATCCAGTGCCGCCCGCGCCCTGCGGCAGGTTCGAGGCCACGGTGACATCGGCCGCGGGCTCGGTCGCCTGCTTGCTGGATTCCTCGGTTTCCGAGGAAATCGCCACCCGCCCCTGCGGGTCCAACGTGCGCTGGGTGATCTGTTCGCTTTCGGTGATCAGATCCACCGCCACCTCGACCACCGCCTTGCCGGCCCCGACCCGCGCCGCCAGCAGCCGTTCCACCCGTTGGCGCAATTCAGCCGCCCGGTCCGAGGCCGCCGCCCCGCCCCCGGCCGGGTCTTCGTCGGCCCCGGCGATCAGCCCGCCGACCGTGTCGATCACCTGCACGTCTTCGGGCCGCATCCCGGCCACGGCCGAGGCGACCAGGTGTTTCAGCGCCCGGGCCTGGTCTTCGCTCAGCGTGCCGCGCGCCGTCGTCACGGTCACGCTGGCCGTGGGAGGGATGTCGCGGCGGAACGGGTCCGACGGGCCTTGCGCGATATGCACCCGCGCGGCGCGCACTTCGGGCACCGACAGGATGGTGCGGGCCAGCTCACCCTCTTTCGCGCGCCAATAGGCGGCGTCGAACATCTGGCTTGTGGTGCCGAAGCCCGACAGCGAATCCAGAAGCTCGTACCCGGCGCCACCGGCCGAGGGCAGGCCTTCGCCCGCCAGCGCCATGCGCAGCGCGTCGCGTTCAGTGACATCGACATAGATCGAATCGCCCCGCACCTCATAGGCGACGCCCCGCGTGTCCAGCGCCGCCACCACCTCACCCGCGGCGCGCCCGTCCAGCCCGGCATAAAGCAGTGCCATCTGCGGCCCGCCGGCCATGCGCGCCAGCGCCAGCACTGCCAGAAACACCGCAATCGTGGCGCCGGCGACGAACAGCCTGCGCCTGGGGGAAAGCCCGGTCCAGATCGAGAGCAGATTCTGCACGTTCCCCTCCTGCGGAAGTCCTTCCCGCCGGGTCAGCATTGAAGGGTCTCGCTTAACAATCGGTTAGGGGCCTTCGGTCTATTTTCGCCTGATCGCGGAACGGAGGCCGAAGTGTCGGATACCGCTGCCCCGCCCGAAGAGGCGCCGAAGAAGAAATCGAAACTGCCGCTGATCCTGGGGCTGGTCTTGATGCTGGCCCTGGGCGGTGGCGGATTTTACGCGACCTGGTCAGGCATGATCCTGGGCGGCGACCATGCCGGGGGCGAAGGCGGCGACCATGCCGCCGAAGCGCCCGACCCGCTTCCCGACATCGCCTTCGTGCCGATCGAACCCGTGGTTGTGTCGCTGGGGCCGGGATCCAGCAGCAAATACCTGAAATTCACCGCCCAGCTGGAAGTCGCCAAATCCTATGCCGGCGAGGTGACGGTGCTGATGCCGCGCATCCTTGACGTGCTGAACAGCTATCTGCGTGCGGTCTCGATGACCGATCTGGAAGATCCGGCCGCGATGGTGCGGCTGCGCGCCCAGATGCTGCGCCGGGTGCAGATCGTCACGGGCGAGGGGCGGGTGCGCGATCTTCTGGTCACCGAATTCATCCTGAACTAGGGGGGCGATGTGCAGCTGATCTCGGATTCCCTGCTGCTGGCGGCCACGATCGGGGCGGCGGTCTATTGCTATGTCCTGGCCGCGCGGCTGCGCCGTTTCACCACGCTGGAAAGCGGCATGGGCGGGGCGATCGCCGTGCTGTCGGCCCAGGTCGACGACATGACGCGGGCGCTGGAAAAGGCGCAGGGCGTGGCCGGCGCGTCGGAGAAACGTCTGGAAGAGCTGACGAATCGCGCCGATGTGCTGGCCAAGCGGCTGGAGCTGATGGTCGCCTCGCTGCACGATCTTCCGGCGCCGCCACCCGGCCCTGCCCCCCGCCCGCCTGAAGATGACGAAGACCAGCGCCGTCTGCGCTTCATCCGGCGCCGCAGCCCGCGCGGCTCGGCCGAGGCGGTGGAATGACGCGCGCCCCGGGAAAACGGCGGCGGCAGGCCGGGCGCGGGGCGCTGATCCTGATCGCGCTGATGTTCGCCGCATCGGGTGCGCTGCGCCTGGGCGATGGGCTGGGCAGCGCGATTGCCCAGACC
>NZ_JAICBZ010000032.1 GCF_020179405.1 Xinfangfangia pollutisoli
CGGCGCTCACCGCCTCCATCGCCGCGGCACGCAGCGCCTCTGGCCGCCGCCCGCCCGCCCGCATCTCGGCGCTGAACGTGCTGCCCGCGCTGGTGCAGGAGATCCGTCTCGGAGATGGCCCCGGCGCGCTGGTGCGGCTTGAGGCCGGGGGTGCGGCGATCCTGGCGCGGGTCACCCGCCGCTCGGTCGCGGCGCTGGGCCTGAAGCCCGGCCTGCCGGTCTATGCGGTGCTGAAGGCGGTATCGGTGGCGCAGGAGAATGTGGGGCAGGGCCGCTAGGCCGGCCAGGTCCGGCGCCAGGGCGAGTGCCGCTTTTCGGCAACGCCGCGGGCGGCATGTCGCGAATCTGTTGCCAGACGCGGGACTTGCAGGCAGTTTCTCATCCGGGCGGGGGCCCGATCACGGACCTTTCTTGTGCTGCGCAATCTGTTTCTGATCCTGACGCTGGCCTGTCTTGCGGCCTGCGGTGAACCCGTGCCCCAGGGCGATTCCTCTTCGAAGATCCTGCTTCTGGGCGATTCCATGATGGCCTGGAACCGCGCCTCGGGCCGGTCGATCGGCCAGGTTCTGGAAGCGGGGCTGGATGAAGAGGTGACCGACCGATCGGTGATCGGCGCGCGCTATTTCTATGCGCTGCCGGTCAGCGGCAAGGCCGGCATGCGGATTTCCCGGCAATATCGCGAGGGCGACTGGGATTGGGTGGTGATGAATGGCGGCGGCAATGACCTGCTGTTCGGCTGTGCCTGCAGCGCCTGCCGCCACATGCTGGACCGGCTGATTTCCGAAGACGGCCGCGCGGGCGAGATTCCGGCCTTCGTCAAGGCGCTGCGCGAGCGCGGGGCGCGGGTGCTGTATGTGGGCTATCTGCGCAATCCGGGGGTGCAGACCCCGATCAAAGGCTGCGGTCCGGCCGGGAACGAGCTGGACCGGCGGCTTGCGCTGCTGGAAGGGCTGGATCCCGGGTTCTTCTTCGTCTCGCTGCAGGATCTGGTGCCCTGGAAGGACAGGTCTTTCCATGCCCGCGACCTGATTCACCCCTCGGCCAAGGGCAGCCGCGAGATCGCGCTGCGCATTCTGAAACGGCTGTCGGCGGTCGAGGGCTAAGCGGCGCCCCGGCCCGGCGGCGGGCGCTGCGCGCGATGCAGGGCCATGGCTTGACGCCGCCCGGCATCGCGCTTAGCTAGTTCGGGCCCGAGCGGGCGTTGTGTAATGGTAAGACCCTAGCCTTCCAAGCTAGAGACACGGGTTCGATTCCCGTCGCCCGCTCCAGATTTCATTACCGATGCAGCCTGCGTGCCGCCCTTTGCGGCTGCGGTCACAGCAAATCTGCCACCGCTGCGCGGGTCTGCGCCCAAAGCGGCAGGGTTTCGGCGATCAGCCGGGCGCGGGCCGCCTGGCCCTGACCGTCGCGCAGCGCCCGTTCCGCCCCCGAGAGATGCGCCTGCAGCTTCTGCGCGCCGAACACCGCCGCCACGCCGCTGGCCTCGTGGCAGATCGCGGCCAGGTCTGCGTCCGTCCCGGGCTGCCCGGCCTCTTGCACCACGCGCTGGGCCTGGGCCTCGGCATCGCGCAGGAAGCCCTGCGCCAGCCGGGCAAAGGTCTCGGCCCCGACGGCGATCTTCAGATCGCTGATCCGGCCACGGTCCAGCAGCATCGCCTCGGGCCGGTCTTCGGGCAGGGCGCGCCCCACCAGGATCTGCCGCAGCGCCGCATGCGACAGCGGCTTGACCAGCACATCGTCCATGCCCGCGGCGCGGAACCTGTCCAGATCGCCGGGCAGCGAATGCGCCGTGACCGCGACGATCCGCGCCGCGCGCGAGGCGCCGTCGGCCCGGATCAGCCGCGTCGCCTCCAGCCCGTCCATCACCGGCATCGAGATGTCCATCAGGATCAGGTCATAGCGCCGCGCCGCCGCCTCGGCCGCGCCCTTGGCGCCATCGCTGGCCAGAACGATGCGCTGGCCCAGATGGCGCAGCATTTCCTCAAGCACCGCCCGGTTGGTCGCGTTGTCCTCGACGACCAGAATATCTTGGGCGGGCAGGGCGGGGCCGCCCGGTTGCAGCGGTTCCGCGGCTGCCTGCACCGCGGCCAGCGGCAGGGGCAGGCGCAGCCAGAAGCAGCTGCCCTGACCGGGTTCGCTTTCCACCCCCAGCGCGCCGCCCATCGCCTCGGCCAGCCGGCGCGAGATCGCCAGACCCAGCCCGGCCCCGCCGCCCGCGCGGTGGAAGGACGGGTCCAGCATCACGAAATCCTGGAAGATCCGCTCCTGATCCGCCAGCGCGATGCCGGGGCCGGTGTCGATCACCCGGATCTCGACCTCGCGCCGCCCGTCTTCCAGCGGATTGGCCTCGGCCTCGACGGTGATGCGGCCCTGGCCCACGAACTTGATCGCATTCGAAAGGAAATTCTGCACGATCTGCCCCAGCCGGAACGGATCGCCGCACAGGCGCGCGCTGGGGGTCAGCATCTGGAAGTCCAGCGCGATGCCGCGTTCGGTGCAGATCGGGCGCACCATCTCGACCAGATCCGACAGATGGCTTTGCAGATCAAAGCTTTCGGCCGCAAAGCGCATGCCGCCGCCTTCCATCCGGGTGATGTCCAGCACGTCATTGGCATGGCGCAACAGCAGATTGGCCGACTCCTGCGCCAGCGCGATGAAGCGCGCCTGTTCGGGGTCGCTGGCCTTGCGGCTGGCGATTTCCAGCGAGGCGATGACGCCGTTCAGCGGCGTGCGCATCTCGTGGCTCATCACCGCCAGGAATTCGGTCTTCGTCTTCTCGGCCGCCAGCGCCTCGTCCCTTGCGCGGGTCAGCGCGGTTTCGGCCGCCCGCCGGGCCGAGATGTCGCGCAGGAAGGCGATGAAGATCCGCCCCTCGTCGCCCTCGGCCGACGAGATCGACAGTTCGATCGGAAAGGCCCTTCCGGTCCGGTGCAGCGCCTGGGTCTGGAAGCGGCCGGCATCGACCAGGCGCAGATCGTCCATCCCGCCAAGCCGGGCCGCCCCGCCGCCATCGGCTTCGGCGATCAGGTCCTCGGCGATCAGCAGCCCCGAGGCGGGATGGCCCATCACCTCGTCGCGGGCATATCCGAAGGTGCTTTCGGCCGAGGCGTTGAACTGGATGATCCGGCCGTGATCATCGACCACGACGATCGCATCCAGCGCCGAATCCACCGTGGCCTTCAGCTGGCGCGACATCTGCACCGTCATCCGGCCTTCGCGGATCGCGGCGCGGTTCAACAGGATCACCAGCGCCAGAAGGCTGATCAGCAGGCCGATGGTCGTGGCCATTGCCAGCGCCATCTGCTGCACCAGCAAGGCCACCGCCGCGCGCCGTTCGTCGCTGAGCCGCGCCAGCCGTTCGATCAGCCGGATCGAGGTCTGGCGGATATCCTCGCGCAGTTGCACCAGCCGGCCGGCCATGGCGGGCAGGTTCTGGCGCAGCACCGCATCCGGCCCGTCGATCAGCGGCGTTTCGCTGGCCAGATAGGCCTCAAGATTGCGGCCCAGCGACTGCGACAGATCCTCAAGCCCCGCCCGGGTCAGGCCATTGCCATGGATCACATTCTGCGCGCGGCTGTAGAACAGGTCATGGCGGCGGCGCAATTCGTCCAGCGGCGCGGCAGGATCGGCGACATTGACGCGGATCTCTTCGCTCAGCCGGACCAGATCGACTTCCAGCTGCGACAGGTTCCAGTACAGGTTGTCGGTCGCTTCGCTGCGCAGGCTGACCAGCGCCGACTGGATCCGCAGCCCCAGGGCGCCCAGCAGCAACAGCGTGCCGCAGAGAACGACGATCAGGACAGGCCGCGCGGCACGGGCCAGGGTGGCAAAGGGCGGGAAAGGCGGGGCCATGGGCGCAGGCTCAGGCCCCGAAGTCGATCAGCACCAATTGCCAGATCGAGCGGGAATAGGTTTCCTCGGTGCGGAAGGCCTCGTTCAGGTCATAGGGATAGACCATCCAGATCGGCCCCTTGTCGCGCAGCGACATCGGCTTGCCGTTCATCAGATAGGCCAGCAGCGGGCCGTCTTCCTTCACATCGGCCATCGGCATGATGATCGAATAGTCATTGGCCGCCCGCAGCGAGATCGTGCTGCCGGTCGCGCCCAGGGCGGCGATCAGATCCTTCAGCAGGACGCCCTGAAAGGTTTGCGGCCCATCGGTCCAGGTCGTGGTGGTGGTGAAGCTGGTCTGGGGCAGCGTGGCCAGCTGTTCGGCATCCAGCGCCAGGCCGGTTTCGGTGTTCTTGGCGGCGATCTGGCCGGTGACGGTCAGCACCACCGCGCCCTTGGGCGGGCCGAACGGTTCGCTGTGACCAAGGCCCGACATGCCGGCGGTCAGAAGGATCAGCGCCAAGAGGGTGCGAAGAAAGACTTTCATCGAGGGTCTCCTTGTCTTTCCGCTGTTCTACCATTCCGCCCGGGGAATTGCTTCGGGACCTCGGGATAGGCGCCTACTCCGAAAGGATAGGGGTGCGGGGGTCAGGCGACGCCCATCTCGCGCGCGATCACCACCGCATGGGTGCGGTTGCGCGCGCCGATCTTGCGATACAGCGTCTTCACATGCAGCTTGACCGTCACTTCCTGCAGGCCCAGGTCGCGGGCGATTTCCTTGTTCGCCAGACCCTGGCACAGCCGTTTCAGCACATCCATCTCGCGCGCGGTCAGCGGCGCCTGCCCGGGCTCGGCGGCGGCATGAGGGGCGGGGCGGGCGCCGGGGGCCGGCGGCGGGGCATAGATCTCGCCCGCCGCCATGAAGCGGATCGCCGCCAGAAGCGAGCGGGTGGTCATGGTCTTGGGCAGAAAGCCCGCCGCACCGGCCGCGACCGCCTGTTCGGCCAGCACCTGCGGAGCGGCGCCCGACAGGATCGCCACCGGCACGCCGGGCGCGGCCTGGCGGGCGGCCTGCAGGCCGGCCAGCCGGTTCATCCCGGGCATCATGTAGTCAAGCAGGATCAGGTCGAACGGGGCCGAGCCGCGCAGCGTCTCGACCGCATGCGGCAGGTCGCGGGCGACCTCGACCGAAATATCCGCTTCGCTGCGCAGGAAGGCCGCGATGGTTTCGCGCACCAGTTCCTGATCGTCGGCCAAAAGAATGCGCATGCAGCAACGTCCTGTCCTGGCGCGATGCGCAGGGGCCTGAATTCCTTTCAGGTTAGCAGATCGGCGGCCAAGTCTGCAACCTAGGAGTGTCAAGAGCATGTGCCGGCGCCGGTGTTGCGGCCCTCAGCGCCGGGCTTGTCGGCGGCGCCGCCGCCCTGGGCCGTTGGACGCGGGCACAACAGGCGCTGCAGCGCCGCGATATTGGCCTTGGTCGCGGCCGGATCGGCCGTGTCGCCCAAGGCGCCACGCAGGGCCGCGCGGGTGCGGGCGCCGGGCTGGCCGTCGATCGGGCCGGGATCGAAGCCAGCGAGCAGCAACAGCCGCTGCAATCGCGCCCCGGCGGGTTCGTCCGGCAGAGCTTTGACCCAGCAGGACGGGGGAGGCGGGGCTTTGGCTGCTGCCTTTTCGGCCGGGGCCGGTGCGGGGGCCGGGGCCGCTTTGGCTGTCGCCTTCTCTGGGGGTTTCTCGGCAGCTTTCGGCTTGGGCGCAGGCGCCGTTTTGGTCTTGGCCGCCACGGGCGCCACAGGTTTGGCCGTGGGCAGAGTCCCGGCCCGCTCGAAAGGCGGCAGCGGCGCGGCGGTGGCCGGTTTCGCCAGCAGCGCCGGGCGCGGCCGGGGCTTTGGCGGGCTGGCGATCAGGCAATCGCCGATGGCCTTCGCCGCGGCCATCGCCGCTTCGGGCGCGCCGTCATGGCTTTGATATTGGCAGGTTTTCCCGGTCAGATCGCAGCTGAAATCCACATGCCAGCCGCGCAGCCGCAGATCCTTGGCGACCGAGCCTGACCCATCGACGAACAGCCGGTAGGGCAGGGCCTGGGCGCCGATCACCCCCTCTTGCCAGGCGCCGGGAAAGCCCGCGCTTGACACCGAGACCTGGTCCAGCGTCACCGCTTCGACCCCGGGCAGCGGGCGGTCCAGCCGGGCGGGCGGGCAGACCTGGCCGGCGGAGCCCAGGCTGGGCAGCAGGGCCAGGCCGGGCAGAAGGGCAAGGCCAAGGACCATCAGGCGGCGGCGCATCTTACTTCTCCATCCGGGTCAGCGGGCCTGCCACGCGATATGCCAGCGCGGTCAGGACCATGGCATTGGTATTGGCGGTGATGGCGCTGTTCGGCGTGCCGTCGGCCTCGTACCGGCCTTCCATCCAGCCGCGGGCCGGATCGTTCAGCGCCGCCACCTCATCGACCAGCCGGGCGGTATACGCGGTGTCGAACAGCGCATCCCAGCCGAAGGCCGCCTTGGTGCTCAGCGTGCGGCGGCTGTCCATCCGTGTGCCGTCCAGCGTCAGCACCGCCCAATCCTGCCCGCCGCCCCAGACGGTGGCATAGGCGAAATAGGGCGCCTCGGTGATATGGCCTTCCGAGACCGCGGTGGGGATGCCGGTTTCGGCAAAGCGGCGTTCCTGCGCGCGGTACAGCTGCGAGGCCAGCAGATGCGAGCGCGCGTCAAAGCCGAATTCCAGCCCGTCCAGCAGATAGGGCTCGCTGGTGACCAGCGCCGGCACCTGGTTCTTGTTCAGCCGGCTGTCGCCCGGCACGGCAATGCCCTGCGCCTGACGCGGAACCAGCTGGCCCGTCACGTCCAGCGCCGCCGTGGCATCCAGCGCGAAGCCCAGCATCGCCTTGGCGGCATATTGTTCATAGCCGATCCGGCCTTCCTGATAGGCGATGGTGCCGGTCTGGGAAATCGTGCCGCCCGTCAACTCGCCCGCGACCAGCAGCTGCGCCAGATCCCAGCGCCCGATCAGCGCCTGCACCGGCCCCGCCAGATCGGGATGCGCGGCGCGCACCGCCGTCAGCGCCGCCATCAGCCGGCCCAGATCCAGCGCCGACCAGCCGATGCCGGCCTTGCTCGGTTCGTTCTTGTAGGTGACCATGGCAAGGTCGCGGATGTCATAGGCCTTGTTCGGCAGGCCCGCCTCGGTCAGCGGCAGATGCAGCAGGCTATCCAGCGCCAGCGTCAGCCGCGCCTCGGCCTCGTCGGGCCCGATCAGGCCCAGCCGCTCGGCCGAGAGGATCGCATCCAGAAGCCCGCCGGTTTCCCACATCGTGGTGGAAGGATAGCCATCGACCGAGGCGACCAGCCCGGTCTGGGGCGAGATGTTGTTCTGGAAATAGCGCCAGGCGATGGCGGCGGCGGCCTGTTCGGACGCGGTCAGGGCGCGCGGGCGGGCCAGGGGCAGCGGGGCTTCGGCCTGAAACGGCGCCATCGCATCGGCGGCCGGGCGGGGCGACAGGTCGATGCCTTCCAGCCAGAACACCAGCGCCAGCCCGCCCAGAAGGCCAAGCACCATGGCGATATGGCTGCGCGCCAGCAGAAGCGGCGAGGGGGAAGAGGCGGGCGAGGACGCGCGGGCGGGCGCGCTGCGGGCAGTGTGGAAAAGCGCGGTCACGGCTGGTCTCCTTGCAGATCATCGGGGTGCCAAAGGGCTGCGCGCAGCATCGTGCCCATGGCCAGACAATTGACGGCGCCCCAGGCCAGGTTGGTCAGAAGGCCCGAGGCGGAATGGTTGCCGATCCCCAGCGCCTCGGCCGTGCCGGCCCAAAGCGCGGCGGCCAGGGTCAGCAGGATCACCGCCAGTTGCGGGCGCACCAGATGCAGGCAGCAGCCGAAGCGGCGGTCTTTGGGGGTGACGGGAAAGCTGATCTTGCGGCCGCGCAGCACGGTTGCGATGGCCCGCAACCCGATGGGGAAGAACGAGATATAGCTGGCCTTGGCGGCAAATCCGCCCGCGCCCCAGGTGCCGACCATCATCGCCAGCTCCATCAGCACCATGAAGGGCACGGCATGCAGGAAGAAGGCGGCCGAATAGGCGGCGACGGGCGAGATGCCGGTGAACAGGTAGATCACCGGGCCGGCCAGGAAGATCGGGTTCCAGATCGCGCCCAGATAGGACCAGAAGGTCGAGCCATACATCAGCTTCTGGCGCAGCGTCAGCCCGCGGCGGAAGATCGGGTTGTCATTCCACAGGATGTCCAGACTGCCGCCGGCATATTTGAACCGCTGCACCATCCAGGCCTGCAGATCCTGCGGCGACAGCATCCGGCTTTCCACCGTCGGCTGAAGCGCCGATTTCCAGCCGCGCTCGCGGTCGGAATGCAGCTCGATCGAGGTGTAGATGTCTTCCGAGACATGGAAGCGATAGGGGGTCAGGATCTCGGTCATCGCGGCATCGGCGCGCATCGCGGCCAGCAGTTCGGGCGCGACATGGCGTTCGCGGGTTTCCAGCGTATAGGCCTCTTCGGCGGCCCGGACCCGGCGCTCGACCGCGGCGGCAAAGCTGCGCAGCGCCGATTCCATCACCGCCTCGCGCCGGTGGACCGAGCCCGCGCCGCAGCAGAAGATGGCATTGGCGGCGGTGCGGCGGCGCTGGATCACGTCGTAGAACATGCGTGGATCGTTGACGAAAGGATCGCGGCCCAGGGTGATCTGGCCCAGCACCGCCTCGGTGCCGCGGCCAAGCCAGCGCCCGGCGCGGCCAAGCCTTTGGCCCAGAACCTCGGGCAGGCGCGTGCCTTCGGGCAGGTCGTAGAACCATTGCGGGGTCTGCACCCAGGCCATTTTCGGATCGCGGAAATGGCCCAGCGTATGGGTCAGGAAGTCGGGAACAGCCGCGTATCGGCATCGCAGATCACCAGGAAATCGCCCGAGGTCTGTTCGATCGCATTGCGCAGATTGCCGGCCTTGAAGCCTTCATTCGTGGCGCGGGTGATGTAATTCACCCCTTCCTCGGCGCAGACCGCGCGCATGGCGGGGCGGCGGCCGTCATCCAGCACATGGATGCGGATGTCGATCGGATACGGATAGGTCACGGCCTTGGCGTCGACAATACCCAGGCGCACCAGTTCGGGGTCTTCGGAATAGGTGGCCAGGAAGATGTCGACCGTGATCGGCCGCGCCGCATCGGGCACGCCGGGGGCCACGTCGCCATAGCGGGCGGGGGCGGGTTTGATCTCGACCGGCTGGTCCTGCCAGAGGTTGATCACGAACAGCACCAGCCCGATGAAGGCCAGCGTCTCGGCCAGCACCAGGGGCAGCGCGAACCACAGTGCCTCGGGGTTCAGCGACTGGGTCCAGCGCCAGTGCAGATACCACAGGCCGGTGACCAGCGTCGCCATGGCCAGCATCTGCCACAGCGCCTCGCGCCAGGGCGAATAGGCGATGGGGGCGGGGGGTTGGCGGTCTTCGAAGCGGCGGAAATAGTCATCCATGGCTCAGACCTCGGCCAGGCGGGGGCGCGCGGCTGCCCGCGGCGCCCAGGGCAGGGGGCCCAGGCCGATGGTCCAGGCCAAAGCGGGGATCCGGCCGGTCAGAACGGCCAGGGCGGCGGTGGCGGGCAGGGCGAAGGCGAAGCGGGCGGCGACCAGGGCCGTGGGCGACAGGGGCAGGCCGGCCGCATGCACCGCGACATCGAAAAGGTCGATCACCAGCGGATGCATCAGGTAGATGCCGAACGTGTATTTCGCCAGACGCGACCAGCGGGGCGACCAGTCGGCATATTGCGCGCCCAGGAAGATCGCGAAGATCGCCAGCGGCATCAGGTAATGTCCCCAGAAGCCGCCGCCCTCGCGCCCGCCCCAGCTGCCGCTTTGCAGCGCGGCCCAGAAATGCGGCAGCGTGGCCAGGAAGGCGGTGGCGGCCAGGAAGATCGCGCCGCGGCGCAGCAGCCGGCTTTCGCCGCGCGGCAGGCCGTCTTTCCACAGGCCGAAGATCGCGAAGGCGGCAAAGCCATAGCCGACATAGCCCATGACCTTGGCCCCGCGCAGCAGCATCTCGCGCGCCAGGCCCTCGACCGGCAGGGTCCAGATCCAGCCCTGCACCCCCTGCATCACGCCCAGCGTCACCGGCAGCAGCAGGCCGAACAGCGGATAGCGCTGTCCCAGCCGCATGACGGGGAAGAACAGCACCAGCAGGAACAGGGTCGGCAGGAAATGCAGGTGATATTGCGCATTGCCCAAAAGCGCATAGCCCGCCCAGCTTTGCCATTGGCCAAGCTGCGCCCAGATCGCCGGCGCATAGCCGAACTCCTGCGCTTTCACCAAGCGGAACAGGGCGTAGAACACCAGCCAGAAGGCAAACGGCACCAAAAGCCGGCGCGCCTGATCGCCCAGGGCCGCGCCATAGCCGGGGCGGCGGCGGTCCAGCTTGAAGGCCAGAAGGAACAGCGAGAACAGGAAGAACATCTCCGAGCCCGAGAATTCCGCGATGGCGCGGCCGATCACCGGGCCCAGCCGGTCTTCGGCCGTGGCCTTGGGGAAGGCGCCGCCGGCGAAATCGGCGGTGCAATGGATCAGCACAACACCGATTGCGGCGCAGACGCGGTTCGCGTCGAACCAGACCATGCGAGGGCGGGCTTGGGCGGACATCGGGGTCACTTCCGGAACAGGCGGCGGCGGGGCGCGCGCGGGGGGCGGCAATAGGCGGTGGCGGCCAGCGCCGGGTCGGACCCGGCCTCGGGGCAGGGCGCGGGCGGCAGCGGCGCGGCCTGGACCCGGGCCTTGGGTTCGGGCTGGCAGCGGGCCTTGCGCTGGCCGGTGCCGGCGCCGGCCAGATCCCAGATCTGCGGCTGGTCATTGCGATATTGCAGGATCGGCCCCTGCACCTTGTACAGAAGGGCGGCCAGGATGATGCCGTTGTTGTTGGCGGTCTGCAGCGGGATCGGGCCGCTGCCATCTTCATAGACGCCCTCGTCCAGGCCCTTTCCGGCCGTGCCCTGATGGGCGACGTGATCGAACAGCAGCTGGGTATAGGTGGTTTCCCACAGCGCCCACATGCCGATGGCCGCCTTCGACGACACCGCCGCCCGGTCGGGCGCATAGCCCTGGGCCGGATCCAGCGTGTTCCAGGCATAGCCATCGGCGAAGATCGCGTCATAGACGAAATAGGGCGCGCCCTCGACCTGGTGTTCGGACCGGGCGGTCAGGATGCCGCTGTGCTGGAAGCGGCGCTCCTGCACCTGATAGATCCGGTCGGCGAAATCGGCGCGCCAGCCATCCGAGGCCAGGCCGGGCTGGTTCGAGCGGTCATTGGGCAGATCCCAGTTCAGCTCCAGCCCCTCCAGAATATAGCCCTCGCTGACGACGTAATTCTGGCTGTGGAACAGGCGCGGGTCGCGGCCATCGGCCGGCACGTCCACCCCTTCGATCGGAATGATCTGATAGGGTTCGGCTTTCGAGGCCTCGGTGGTGTCGAAGCCCCAAAGCGCAAAGCCCTTGGCGGAATATTCCTCATAGCCGAGCCTGCCTTCCTGGAAGGACTTGGTCTTGCCATCCTTGCCGACCGTCGCGCCGAACAGCTGCCCCTCGGCCGAGATCACGTCGCAGAAGTTCCAGCGCAGCACCACCGCGTCGACCTGGTTGCCCAGATGGGGGTAGCGTTCCTTGACGATCTTCAGCCAGATCAGCAGCCGGCCGAGATCCAGCGCCGAATAGCCCAGATCGCCGGGGGTGTTGGCATAGTCGACGCGCTCGGCGGTCTTGGTGTTATAGGCCTTGTTGGGCAGCTTGCCCTGCGACAGGCGCAGCCCGTGCAGAGTGGCCAGCAGCTTGGTCGCACGGCGGTCGAATTCGGCGCGGTCGATCAGCCCCAGATCATGGGCCGAGACCAGCGCCGAGAGGTAAGAGGCCGTGTCCCACATCGTCGTTGACGGGTAATCACCGACCGCATTCACCAGGCCGGTCTCGGGCTGGTAGGCGGCGACGAAATAGGACCAGGCAGTCTCGGCCACGGCGCGTTCGTCCTGGGTCAGCGGACCATGGCGGCCGAAGGGGGGCGCGGGGGCGGTGCCCGGCAGCAGCGCCAGGGCAGGGCCCGAAGCCGCAGGCGGCGCAAGCGCGCCCAGCGCGACCGGCAGGCCGACGCCGATCCCGATCAGGGCCAGCGCCAGGGCGGAATTCTGCAAGCTTCGGGCCATGATGCTTTCCTTCTGCCGCGATGGCGCGATCAAGCGGCCAGGGCCCGCAGGGCCGCGGCGCTGTCGGGCTGGATCGGGAAGATCGCATCCATCCGGGTCAGCCGGAAAATCTGCGCGACCTTCTCGCTGGGTCCGCACAGGATCATCTCGCCGCGCAGCCCGATGCGCTTGAGCAGGCCGACCAGCGTGCCGATGCCCGAACTGTCGACATCCTGAACTTCCCGCAGGTCGATGACGAAGCGGCTTTGGCCGCCCTCGATCAGCGCCAGAACGCGGCGGCGGAACTCTCCGGCGGTCATCGCGGTCAGTCCGGCGGCATCCGGTGCGATCACCGTGACGGCCGAGGCGGTTTCTTCCAGTCGGATCATTGTCGTCCCCTGTCTGCGTCTTGGCCTGGTCCGGTTGATCGGATCGCATGGCCGTTTCCATGCAGCCTTGATGCACCGGGGCAGGGCAAAAGCGTTAATGGGCAAAGGGGGATCGCGCCTATCCGTCAGGATAGGGGCCACCCCCTTGGCATGTCGCAAAGGGGGGCGGGGCAGCAGGCGGGGCCGTGGCGGCGGGGGTCTGCAGGCGAAAGCGGGCGCAAACGCACAGCCCGCCCGCGGGGGGCCTTGGCTTCAGAATCGCAAGGGGGGATGGTGGTGCTGCAAGAGAGGA
The DNA here is from genome assembly GCF_020179405.1 of Xinfangfangia pollutisoli. Taxonomy (GTDB): domain Bacteria; phylum Pseudomonadota; class Alphaproteobacteria; order Rhodobacterales; family Rhodobacteraceae; genus Pseudogemmobacter; species Pseudogemmobacter pollutisoli. Next base: position 12,670 of record NZ_JAICBZ010000032.1, read on the forward strand.
TTGAACTCTCGACCTCTCCCTTACCAAGGGAGTGCTCTACCACTGAGCTACTGCAGCGCCGTTGGTGGCGGCGGAGATAGACGCAAAGTCCGACCTCTGCAACCCCCTTTTCGCCGTCCTCTGGACCGGCCTCGCCCCTTGCGCTAAGGATCGTGCCATGCCCGAGACCAAAGGCCCGATCCCGTCCGCCCGCCCGGGCAAAGCCGCCGGCACGCCGACGCGCGAAGACCGGCTGAAGGCGGCGCTCAAGGCGAATATGGCGCGGCGCAAGGCCCAGGCCCGGGCAAGGGCCGCGGGAACGACCCCGGAAACCGATGAAGACGCCGATCACGGCGCGGATGAGTGAGGCAGCGAATGGATTCGATTCTGATCAGGGGCAATGGCGCGCTTTCGGGCACGATTCCGATCGCGGGGGCCAAGAATGCCTGCCTGACGCTGATGCCCGCGACGCTGCTCAGCGAGGAACCGCTGACGCTGACCAATGCGCCGCGGCTGTCCGACATCCGCACCATGACCCAGCTTCTGCAATCGCTGGGCGCCGAAGTGGCGGGGCTGCAGGACGGGCTGGTGCTGGCGCTGTCCAGCCATGACATCACCAGCCGCAAGGCCGATTACGAGATCGTGCGGAAGATGCGCGCCTCGATTCTGGTGCTGGGCCCATTGCTGGCGCGCTATGGCGAGGCGGTCGTGTCGCTGCCGGGCGGCTGCGCCATCGGCGCGCGGCCGGTCGATCTGCATCTGAAAGCGCTGGAGGCGATGGGCGCCGATCTGGATCTGCGCGACGGCTATGTCCATGCCAAGGCGCCGGGCGGGCGGCTGAAGGGGGCAGTCGTCGAATTTCCCTTCGTCTCGGTCGGCGCGACCGAAAACGCCCTGCTGGCCGCCACGCTGGCCAAGGGCACGACGGTGCTGAAACAGGCCGCGCGCGAGCCGGAAATCGTCGATCTGGCCCGCTGCCTGCGCAAGATGGGCGCCCAGATCGAGGGCGAGGGCACCGATACGATCACCATCCAGGGCGTTGACCGGCTGGGCGGGGCGACCCATCCGGTGGTGACCGACCGGATCGAGCTGGGCACCTATATGCTGGTCCCGGCGATTGCGGGCGGCGAGGTGGAATGCCTGGGCGGCACGCTGGAACTGGTGGGCGCCTTCGCCGAAAAGCTGGATCAGGCGGGCGTCTCGGTCACCGAAACCGCGCGCGGCCTGACGGTCAGCCGCAAGAATGGCCGGGTGAAGGCGGTCGATGTGGTGACCGAACCCTTTCCGGGCTTCCCGACCGATCTGCAGGCGCAGATGATGGCGCTGCTTTGCACCGCCGACGGGGTCAGCGTGCTGGAAGAGAAGATCTTCGAGAATCGCTTCATGCATGCGCCGGAACTGATCCGCATGGGCGCGCGCATCGACGTGCATGGCGGCCATGCCACGGTGACGGGTGTCGAGAAGCTGCGCGGGGCGCCGGTCATGGCCACCGATCTGCGCGCCTCGGTCAGCCTGATTCTGGCGGCTTTGGCGGCCGAGGGCGAAACCGTGGTCAGCCGGGTCTATCACCTGGACCGCGGCTATGAGCGGGTCGAGGAGAAACTGTCGGCCTGCGGGGCCAAGATCGAACGGATTGCCGGCTGATGGCGGATGCGCGTTTCGAAGATGGCGAGGAAGGCCCGCTGCGGCTGATGGCGCAGGAGGCGGACGATCTGCCGGTGATCTCGGCCCTGGTGCAGGATGCCGTCCTGCCGGTGACCGAAATGCGCTGGGACGTCCGCCGCCGCCGCTTTGCGGCGCTTGTGAACCGCTTCCGCTGGGAAGACGGGGCCGAGGCCGAACGGCAGGGCCGGCCCTTCGAACGGGTGCGCAGTCTGCTGACGGTGTCAGGCGTCACCGCGGTGCGCAGCCAGGGCATCGACCGCAAGGATCCCGACCTGATCCTGTCGGTCCTGGCGCTGGACTGGGCGGCCGGGGCCGATGGTGCAGGGCGGCTGACGCTGGTCCTGGCCGGCGACGGCGCCATCGCGCTTGAGGTCGAGGCGCTGGATCTGGTGTTGGAAGACGTCTCGAAACCCTATCTCGCGCCCTCGCGCCACCGGCCCGACCACGGCGTCTAACCCCGCGCCCGGCTTTACGCCGCGCAGCCCCCGCGCTATCGGGGGGGCGGTTCCAGACGGAGGCAGGCGATGCCGCTTTTCCTTTCCACCCGCGATCCGGGCTTCGAGGCCGATTTCACCGCCCTTCTGGGCATGAAGCGCGAAGAGGCCGAAGATGTCGATGCCGCCGTGGCCGGGATCATCGCCGATGTGCGCGCGCGCGGCGATGCGGCGCTGATCGCGCTGACCTCGCGCTTTGACCGGCTGGACCTGACGCCGCAGACGCTGGCCTTTTCCCCGGCCGAGATCGCCGCCGAAGTGGCGCGGGTGCCGGCGGCGGAACGCGCGGCGCTGGAACTGGCGGCCGAGCGGATCCGCGCCTATCACGACCGGCAGCGGCCCGAGGATGCGCGGTGGACCGATGCCGCGGGCGCAACCCTGGGTTGGCGCTGGACGGCCGTTTCCGCCGCGGGGCTGTATGTGCCGGGCGGCACGGCCTCTTACCCGTCTTCGGTGCTGATGAACGCCATTCCGGCCAAGGTGGCCGGGGTCGAGCGGCTGGTGATCGCCTGCCCGACGCCGGGCGGTGCGGTCAACCCGCTGGTGCTGCTGGCGGCACAACTGGCCGGGGTGGATGTGATCTACCGGATCGGCGGGGCGCAGGCGATTGCGGCCTTGGCCTATGGCACGGAAACCATCGCGCCGGTCGACAAGATCACCGGGCCGGGCAATGCCTATGTGGCAGCCGCCAAGCGCCGGGTCTTCGGCAGGGTCGGCATCGACATGATCGCGGGGCCATCCGAAGTGCTGGTGATCGCGACCGGCGATCAGGACCCCGACTGGGTCGCCATCGACCTTTTGTCGCAGGCCGAGCATGACGTCAGCGCCCAGGCGATCCTGATCACCCCCGATGCCGATTTCGGTCAGGCCGTGGCGCAGGCGGTCGAGGCGCGGCTGCAGACCCTGCCGCGCCAGGCCATTGCCCGCGAAAGCTGGGTGCAGAATGGTGCGGTGATCACCGTGCGCGACCTGGCCGAGGCCGCCGCCCTGTCGAACCGCATCGCGCCCGAGCATCTGGAGATCCTGACCGAAGATCCCGAAGCGGTGGCGGCCGAGTGCCTGCATGCCGGGGCGATCTTCCTGGGCCCCTGGACGCCCGAAGCCATCGGCGATTATGTCGGCGGGCCGAACCACGTTCTGCCCACCGCGCGCTCGGCGCGGTTTTCCTCGGGGCTGAACGTGCTGGATTTCATGAAACGCACCACGCTGGCGCGGATGACGCCCGAGGCGCTGAAGGCAATCGGCCCCGCGGCCGAGGCGCTGGCCGCATCGGAAGGGCTGCAGGCGCATGGGCTGAGCGTGAAGGCGCGGCTTGACCGGCTGAACGGCTAACACGCCGCTGGCGGCCGGCGGGTTGCATGGCAGCGCGGGCTCGGCAATAAGTCCTGGGCCCGCGGACCGAGGACGGGTCCGATCCTTTCTGTCAGGTAACAAGGTCAAGATCCGATGATCCCCAAATGCGCGCCCCTTGCTGCTGCCGCTTTCGCACTGCTGGCCCATCCCGCCGTGGCGGCGCTGTCGGGCTATTACGACAGCATCGAGCAGATCCAGGCGATCCTGGCCGATGATGCCGTGGCCAAGGCCCTGCCGCCCTATCCGCTGAGTGCGCTGGAATTCGTGGGCACCACGGCCGAAGGCCAGCCGGAATGGCAGATCACCGGCGATGGCTGCCGCCTGCAGGTCACGTTGCAGCCGGTCCCGCCCGGCGCTTTGGCCGATGGAACGCCGGTTCTGGGCAAGACCACCTATCAGGTGGCCAAAATTGGCAGCTGCAACTGACCGCGCCGCGCACCTTACCCCTGGCCGCACTGGGCCGTGCATGCCTGTGGCGGGCTTGCCTGTGCCCGATGGCTAAGGCATCAAGGACGGGGCTCAGGAGGGCCGCCGGATGAGCAACCGTATCTGTCACATCGAGATCGACGAGAAGGGCCTGGCCCGGCCGACGCCGGAAATCGAACAGGAACGCCGCGTTGCGATCTTCGATCTGCTCGAGGAAAACCGCTTCGGCCTGCCGCTGCGCGACGGGCGCGCGGTGCCCGACGGCCCCTACCGGCTGCATCTGGCGATCCGCGAGAACCGGCTGGTCTTCGACATCGCCACCGAAGACGGCGCGCGCGTGGGCGAATTCCATCTGTCGCTGGGCCCGTTCCGCCAGGTGGTGAAGGATTACTTCCAGATCTGCGAAAGCTATTTCGACGCCGTCAAACGCCTGCCCCCCAGCCAGATCGAGGCGATCGACATGGCGCGGCGCGGCATTCACAACGAGGGTGCCGCGATCCTGCAGGACCGGCTGTCGGGCAAGGCCGAGGTCGATACCGACACGGCGCGGCGCCTGTTCACCCTGATCTGCGTGCTGCACTGGGGCTGAGATTTTGGGTCCGCTCCCGCAGTCCGTTCTGTTCTGCTGCGACCACAACGCCGTCCGCTCGCCCATGGCCGAGGGGCTGATGAAGAAGTTCTACGGCGACCGCGTCTATGTGCAATCGGCCGGGGTCAAGAACGACATGGAGGTCGACGGCTTCTCGGTTGCCGTCTGCAAGGAGATCGGGGTCGAGATCGACCGGCACCGGTCGCGCTCGTTCGAAGAGATGCAGGAATGGGGCGACGATCTGGGTCAGTTCGATCTGATCGTCGCCCTGTCCCCCGCCAGCCAGCGCCAGGCGCTGGAACTGACCCGCTATCACCATCTTGACGTCGAATATTGGCCGATCCTGGACCCCACCGGCCTGGGCGAAACGCGCGAGGCCAAGCTTTCCGCCTATCGCCAGGCGCGCGACCAGATCCGCGGCCGCATGCTGGACCGCTTCGGCCCGCCGTCCGAGACCGAAGCCGAGCCCGAGAAAGACTGACCTGCCGCCTCGGGCCGCCTCAGGCCGCCTCGGTCCCGGCCGGATCCTTCGCCCCGATCTTCACCCGCGGCAGCGCCGATTCGACAAAGCGCGCCAGCCCCATGACATGGGCCGCGGCCTCTTCGCCCAGCGTCGTCAGGCTGTAATCCACATGCGGCGGCACCACCGGATGGGCCACGCGCAGCACGAAGCCATCCGCCTCCAGATCCTGCAGCGTCTGGGCCAGCATCCGCTCGCTGATGCCCTGCACCTGGCGGCGCAATTCCGAAAAGCGGTGCTGGCCGGTCGCCAGGACGATCATCACCAGCGCCCCCCAGCGGCTGGTCAGATGCTGCAACACCTGACGCGACGGGCAATCCGCCGCCAGGACATTGGCCGATTGCCAACGCGCCACCATCTCTTGTGCGTCTGTTGCGATGGTCATCTGCCGATCCTTACGAAGCTAACAAAAACGTGCGTACTTCCATTTCGTAAGCGGTCGTGCGAGTCAACCCCCATTGCACATCGCCCCCAGGCCCAAGGCCACGGGCCAATCGGATACAGGAGTTCCCCATGACCACCATCGCCGTTACCGGAGCCAGCGGCCAACTGGGCCGGCTTGCCATCGCCGCCCTGAAGGCCCGCGGCGCTTCCCCCATCGCGCTGGCGCGCAGCCCGGCCAAGGCGGCCGATCTGGGGGTCGAGACCCGCGCCTTCGACTATGCCGCCGCCGATCCGGCCGCGCTGACGGGCGTGGACGTGCTGGTGCTGATTTCGTCCAATGATTTCAACGACCGCGCCGGCCAGCATCGCAAGGCGATTGCCGCGGCCAAGGCGGCGGGCGTGGGGCGGATCGTCTATACCTCGCTGCTGAAGGGCGAGGCCTCGCCGATGCTGCTGGCGCAGGACCATATCGAGACCGAAGCGGCGCTGAAGGCCAGCGGGCTTGCGACCACGATCCTGCGCAATGGCTGGTATACCGAGAATTTCACCGGCGCGCTGGGCCCGGCGATCCAGTTCGGCACCATTCTTGGTGCCGCGGGCGAGGGGCGTGTTTCCTCGGCCAGCCGCGCCGATTATGCCGAGGCGATTGCCGTCACGGCGCTGGACGCGGCGCATGAAGGCAAGGTCTACGAACTGGCCGGCGACACGGCCCATAGCGGCGCCGATCTGGCGGCGGCAGTCGCGGCGGCCTCGGGCAAGCCCGTGGCCTATGTCAGCCTGCCGCAGGCCGATTATGCCAAGGCGCTGGAAGGGTTCGGCCTGCCGGCGGGCTTTGCCGCCATCCTGGCCGATTCCGATGCCTGCTCGGGGCGCGGCGCGCTTTTTGACGACAGCAAGACCCTGTCGCGCCTGATCGGCCGCCCGACCACGCCGATGGCCGACACCGTCGCCGCCGCGGTGAAGGCGCTGTAATCCAAAAGTCGGATTCGAACCCGGAAACGTCCCCTGCCGCCTTGGCGGGGGGCGGCTCTTCGCGCTAGTCAGAAGGTCAAGCCTGACGGAGACTGACATGAGCCGCGACACGACCCTTGCCCTGATCCAGCGCTATTACGATGCGTTCAATGCCGGCGATGCCGAGGGCATGCTTGCCTGCGTGAGCGACGATGTCGAGCATCGGGTGAATGAAGGCCCCCACCGCCTGGGCCGGGCGAAATTCGCCGAATTCTGCGGCCATATGGGCGTCAGCTACCGCGAGCAGTTGAAGGATATGGTGATCTTCGCCAATGACACAGGCAGCCGCGCCGCGGCGGAATTCGTCGTTCATGGCGAATATCTGCAGACCGATCCGGGCCTGCCCGAGGCGAAGGGACAGCGCTATGTGCTGCCGGCCGGCGGGTTTTTCGACGTGAAGGATGGCAAGATCGCCCGCGTCACCACCTTCTACAACCTGAACGACTGGATCGCGCAGGTCTCGGCATGAGCCAGGCGCAGGACGGCGCCGGTATCGAGGTGCGCGTCCTGACCGGCGCCGATCTGGAAGCTGCGCTGGATGGTGTGGCGGCGCTGCGCATCGCCGTTTTCCGCGACTGGCCCTATCTCTACGATGGCACGCTGGAATATGAGCGGGACTATCTGCAAAGCTATCGCGACAGCCCGGATGCGATCCTGGTGGGCGCCTTCGATGGCGCGCGGCTGATCGGCGCCTCGACCGGGACGCCGATGGAGGACCATGCCGAGGAATTCGCGGGCCCGCTGCGCCAGATCGGTCTGCCGGTCGGGCAGATCTTCTATGCAGCGGAATCGGTGCTGCTGCCGGCCTATCGCGGCCGCGGTCTGGGCCATCGCTTCTTCGACCTGCGCGAGGCGCATGCAAGGCGGCTGGGGCGGACGCATATGGCCTTCTGTTCGGTGAAACGGCCCGAAGATCATCCGCTGCGCCCCGCCCAGGTGCGCACGAATGATGCGTTCTGGCAGGGCAGGGGCTATGCGCCGCTGCCGGGGGTCTTCGCCGAATTCAACTGGCGCGACATCGGCGACAGCGCGCAAAGCGCCAAGCCGCTGCAATTCTGGCTGCGCGCGCTTTAGGCGGCCCCGCAGGCGTTGCGGGCGGCCTTCCTGCGACACTGGCCGGCCGCTTTGCCGCAGCGGCAAGATTCCCCTTGATAATCCGCGTGGCGGGGCGCATATCCCCGGCCATGAAAGCCTGCGGTTTCCGCGGGCCAACCCCCTTTCGGAGTGACCATGGCCAAGGAAGACATTCTCGAATTCCCGGGCGTCGTGAAGGAACTCCTGCCGAATGCGACGTTCAAGGTCGAGCTTGACAATGGCCATGAACTGATCGCGACGATGGCAGGCAAGATGCGCAAAAACCGCATCCGGGTTCTGGCGGGCGACAAGGTGCAGGTGGAAATGACCCCCTACGACCTGTCGAAGGGCCGCATCAACTATCGCTTCAAGTAAGCTTTCGCCTTGCGCCTGATCCTCGGCAGCGCCAGCCCGCGCCGGAAAGAGCTGCTGGCGCAGATGGGCCTTGTGCCCGACGCGATCCTGCCCCCCGACATCGACGAAGACCCCCGCAAGGGGGAGCTTCCCCGGCCCTATGCCGCGCGTCTGGCGCGGGAAAAGGCCAAGGCCGTGGCGGCAGGCCCCGAGGATATCGTCCTTTGCGCCGATACGACCGTGGCGCTGGGCCGCCGCATCCTGGGCAAGCCGCGCGACGCGGCCGAGGCGGCCGAATTCCTGACCCTTCTGGCCGGGCGCCGGCATCAGGTGATCACCGCGGTCGCGGTGCGGCGCGGCGATCGGATCTGGGCGCGCGAAAGCCTGTCTGCGGTCAAGATGAAGCGGCTCTCGGATGCCGAGCTGAATGGCTATCTCGCCTCGGGCGACTGGCAGGGCAAGGCCGGCGCATATGGCATTCAGGGCCTGGCGGGGGCGCTGATTCCCTGGATCAGCGGTTCCTATAGCGGCATCATGGGTCTGCCGGTGGCGGAAACCGCGGCCCTTCTGACAGCGGCCGGCTATCCGGTCTGGAGGCAGGCATGAAGGGACGGGTTCTGGTCTTGGACCGGTTCGGCGACCGCGAGGCGGCGGCGCTGATGGTCGACGGGCAGTTGGAAGACCTGGCGATCGACCCTGCGGGCGACGAGCCGATGCCCGGCGCGATCTACCGCGCCATCGCCGACCGGCCGATGAAGGGGCAGGGTGGCATTTTCGTGAAACTGCCTGGCGGGGCCTCGGGCTTTCTGCGCCAGATCTCGGGCGTGGCACCGGGCCAGCGGCTGCTGGTGCAGGTGACCGGCCCGGCCGAGCCCGGCAAGGCGCTGCCCGTCACCACCCGGCTTCTGTTCAAGTCCCGCCTTGCCATCCTGACGCCGGGCGCGCCCGGCCTGAACATCTCGCGCCGGATCCGCGACGAGGCCGCGCGCGCCGATCTGTCGGCCCTGGCCGAGCGGCTGATGGCGGGCGCCGACCCGACGCTGGGGCTGATCCTGCGCTCGGCCTGCGATGCCGCCGGCGAAGACGAGATCGCGGCCGAACTGCAGGATCTGCGCGCGCTGACCGAGGCGCTGCTGACCGATCTGCAGGGCCCGCCGGAATTGCTGCTGGATGGGCCCTCGGCCCATACCCTGGCCGAACGCGACTGGACCGATCCCGCCCCCGACGAATTGGCCGAGGGTGAGGGCGCCTTCGAGGCGCATGGCGTGACCGAGGCGCTGGAGGCGCTGGCCGCGCCGCGCGTCGATCTGCCGGGCGGCGGCCATATGTGGATCGAACCCACGCGGGCGCTGGTGGCGGTCGATGTGAACACCGGCCCCGACACCTCGCCTGCGGCGGCGCTGAAGGTGAATGTCGCGGCCGCGCGGGAATTGTCGCGGCAATTGCGGCTGCGGGGCCTGGGCGGTCAGGTGGTGGTGGATTTCGCCCCCCTGCCGAAGCGCGACCGCCATATCCTGGACCAGGTGATGAAGGCCGCCTTCAAGGCCGAGGGCGAGGTGACGCTGGCCGGCTGGACCGCGATTGGCCTTTACGAACTGACCCGCCGCCGCGACCGCCTGCCGCTGGCCGCGCTGCTGGAGGGGGTGTTGTCATGACCTGCCCGATCTGCGGCAAAGAGCCCGAACAGCGCTACCGCCCCTTCTGCTCGCGGCGCTGTGCCGATGTGGATCTGGCGCGCTGGCTGGGCGGCGGCTATGCGATTCCGGGCGATGCCGAAGACCCGGACGCGCCCGCAGATGCCTTTGCCGCGCCGCCTGTGACAAACCCGCGACAATAGGGCGATTTCCCTCTGGACAGCCCCCCGGGCATTCAGTATCACCCGCCCACCAAACGGTGCCCAGATAGCTCAGTTGGTAGAGCAGCGGATTGAAAATCCGCGTGTCGCTGGTTCGATTCCGGCTCTGGGCACCACTTAAATCCCTGAAATCGCTAGTTTTTGTTTTCATTCCGATTTCCCTTTCGGTTCGGGTTTGACGCTTTTGGCGGAAGGTTTGACAATCCGCGCCCGCCGCGCGTTTTCGGTTTCGAGAGTCGCCATCGTCTCGCGGTTCTTCGCCGCAAGGTTGGCGGAGCGCGAATAGTGCCGCGCCATGGACAGGGTTTTCTGCCCCAAGAGGTCGGCAATGCGGCGTTCATCGAGCCCCGCCTCGCGCAGCGTGGTGGCCACGGTGTGACGCAGGCCTTTGAGGGTGAGGCCGGGCTGGATCAGCCCCTCGGCCTCCAACCCCGTCTTGAAGCGGTGCCAGACGGTGGAGAATCCGTTGTAGGTCCATTGCTCGCCGCGTGAGTTGGCCAACAGGGCGGGCGCATCGTGCTGCGGCGCCTGTTTCAGGGCCGCATGCAACGTCGGGCCGATGGGAATGGCGACTTCGACGCCGGTCTTGCCCCGCACGCCCCAGATGGTTTCGCCATCGATCTGGTCCCGCCTTAGGTTCAGCGCGTCGGAGGGATCGAGGCCGGTGTTCATCAGCACGGCCAAAACCACCTTCACATGCGGCGGCGCGTGTTCGAGAACGATGTCGCACTCCTCCAGCTCCCACGGCCGGTTGGCATAGGCGAGTTTGGCGGGACGGGGTTTCGGGATCACGCCCGTGGCGAAGTTGGCGGAGATCAGGCCCTTGGGGATGGCGAAACGGAAGACTTCGCTCAGGAAGGTCCGCAGCATGTTCGCGCGCCGCCAGCCGATCTTTTGGGCGGCCTTGTCGTGGATGCCTGCGACCAGCGGCGTGTCGATCGTGTGGATAGAGGTGTCGCGGATGGGCTCCAGAAAATCGGCGCACTGCCGATAGTCGCGCCGCGTCGCGGGGGCGAGGTTCTTGAAATGCTCGGTCTCGTAGTAGGACTGGATCAGCCCGCCCAGCGTGCCGACCTTCGGTGCCTTGGCCTTGTTCGCCTCTGCACTGGCCGTGATTTTCTCGCATTCGGTGAAGAAGGCGGCCGACCCGAGCGGGGCTTTCACGAGGTCAATCTTCTGGCCGGTCTCGCGGTGGTAGCAGCGCATCCGACCGTAGCGATCCTTGAAGATCTTGAAGCCCTTAATGCGCACTACTGTCATCAGAGGCGCGCCAGGATCGCGTCGTGCGTGGTGGCCTGTGTGCCGGTCTTCACATCGTCGATCCAGAGATCGAGGTCGCGCTTGTCCCAAAGCATCACGCCCTGCCGCAGTTGGATCGGCTGAACCGGACAGGCGATCTTGAAGTGTTTGACGGGCAGGCCCGCGTAGCTGGCCGCCTCCGTCTCCTTGAACATGCGCTTTTCGATCACGCTGATGTTGAGGTTGGTCGTGGACATGGGCCTTGCCTCATTCTTTGCCGGTTTGCATGTCTGCCTGCCTGACCGGTTGACCGTCGGCATGGGCAGCAGTCTGATTGTTTGCATCGTTGCCTGTGTGCCCCGCTGACCGCGTGGCAGTTTGCCGGAACTTCTCCCATCCGCTCATGGTCAGAAGGCGGGTCTTTGGGGATATCGCGAGGTATTCGAGCCGCCCCTCGTTCATCAGCGCACGAATCTGCGTGACACTGATGCCGACGGCCTGGCTGAGTTCCTTGGGTGAAAGCAGGGGTTCTTGGGCCATAGAGGCGGTCTCCTGTGGGGTTACGCACGGAATCGCTTGCCATGCACATTCTGACGTGGTCAGAATGTGGAAACATGTCGAATACGTCATTTTGTGCGATACTTGCGCGAAGTTGCATCGACGTCAACCGGGTAACGCGGATGTCGCAGAAAACATCCGAGCTGTTTGCCAGCATGGGGGCGCGGCTCGCCATCACGCGGAACGAGATCGGCCTGTCCCAGGCGGGAATGGCCGAGGCGCTGGGTGTGTCGCACCGGGCCTATCACAGCTATGAAAAGGGCCAGCGCGGCCTGCCGGTCGAGACGCTGGTAGCGCTGCACGATCGGTTTCAGGTTGACCTTATGTGGATCCTGCTGGGCAACCGTTCGGCGCGGGTCGAGCATGACCTGAAGGCGCTGGAAGAGTTCGAGGTAGCGCTCGACACCTACCTTGCCAAGCAGGGCATCAAGCTGAAGACGGAAAAGCGGGGGGCGATCGCCGCTCGCTGGTATCGGTCGTTCCTGCAGGGGAAGCCGATCGAGATGGACGACGTCCATACCTGGATAGAATTACTCACGGAGTGAAACGAGTGCTGGAAGCCTCCCCGCGGTGGAACCGCCAACGACTGGCGGTTCTGGAAGCCGTCGATTTTGACCTGAAGCGCGTGTTTTCGGTGCTGTACTTGGTTTCGGCGACTAGTGCCGGCATCTATATGGCTGGTTGGCTTCGGCTCAATCTGATGGAGCTGCCTGTTGCCCCTTTTACCTATCAGTCCGTCCTGACCGTTGGACTGTCTGTCGTCGCGGGAGCGCTCTTTGCCCTGCTGCTCCCTGCGATCGCTCTGGCCCTTGGTGTCGAGCGCAGATTACAGCGGCGGATGCGCCAACTCGACAAGACGGCCCACGCAACCGGAAAGCATCGCTTGATTGCAGTGCAATCATTGCCTAACTTGCAGGAAGCAGTGGGAGTCACGCATGGGCAGCATCACCATCAGAAACCTTGACGACGACGTGAAGCGCCGCCTGCGCGTGCGGGCGGCCGAGCATGGGCGGTCGATGGAAGAAGAGGTGCGGGAAATCCTGCGCCAGGTGGTGGGGCGCCCGCTTCCGGCGCGGAATCTGGGCCAACAGGTCCATGACCGGTTCGCGGCGATTGGCGGCTTTGACCTGCCGCCTGTGACGCGGACCGCACCGCGCGCTGTGCCAGAGCTTGAGTGATCCATGATCCTTGTCGATACCAATGTGATTTCCGAGCTGATGCGAACCGAACCTTCCCCTCTCGTCCTTTCGTGGTTCGGCACCCAAGACCCTTCCGCCCTCTTCCTCTCTGCCATCACCGAAGCAGAACTGCGCACCGGTGTAAGCATCCTTCCCACGGGTCAGCGGCGTGAACGGCTGATGGCGGCGATTGACGCTGTGATCGACGAAGACTTTGCTGACCGGGTACTGCCTTTCGACAGTCAGGCCGCCAAGGCCTATGCGGGTATCGCCGCCGCGCGCCGTGCGGCGGGGCGGCCTATTGCGGATGCGGATTGTCAGATTGCGGCAATTGCGCATGGGCTGGGTGCCCAGATCGCGACGCGCAACGTAAAGGATTTCGAAGGGTGCGGTGTGACGGTGATCAATCCGTGGGATGCGCCTTAAGCCAGACTCTGAACAGCCAACCATTTCAGTGCCCTAGTCCCTGAACGTTTGAAGAAGGCCGCGAAGAATGCCCACCCTACGATGGTTGACCCGGGATGACGCTGTGCGCGCGGCGGAACGCGTGCCCTATCGCCTGCTGGAAGAGGTGCCCGACCTGGGCGCGGGGGACCGGGATGCGGGCAACATGCTGATCCAGGGGGACAACCTGCAGGCGCTGAAGGCCCTGCTGCCCTATTACGCAGGCGCGGTGAAATGCATCTACATCGACCCGCCCTACAACACCGGATCGGCATTTGAACATTACGACGACAATCTGGAGCATTCGCAATGGCTGGCCATGATGTGGCCCCGGCTGGAACTGCTACGGGAGCTGCTGGCCGAGGATGGCTCGATCTGGGTCAACATTGACGACCGCGAAGGGCACTACCTGAAGGTCATGATGGATGAGGTATTCGGGAGAGGGAACTTCGTCGCTAACTTCGTTTGGGAAAAAGACAAGGGCGGCCGAGGGGACGCAGACGTTTCACTAAGCCACGACCATATCCTCTTGTTCGCAAAAAGTCGCAAACTATGGAGTGCAACGCGGAACCTTATTGAGCGAACCGCTGTGCAGGCGGGGCGGTTTCGCAACCCAGACAACGATCCACGTGGCCCGTGGCGCCAAGGGGACGACGGGACGGCAAAGAGCGGAACCGAAAAGCAACGGTTCCCTATTACCTTACCCTCCGGCCGTGTCGTTACTCCAAAGCAGGGTCGATACTGGGCGTTTTCTGAGGAGACCTTTGCTCTCGCGCGGGCCGAAGGCAGGACTTACTTTGGGAAAGATGGCAATCGCCTACCGATCATCAAGCGCTATCAGGAAATCGTCCGAGAAGGTGTTGCTCCTAGGACTTGGTTGGCGGGCGATGAGGTGGGCACGAACCAGTCAGCCAAACGCGATCACCTTAACAAGCTCCTTTCTGGAATTCAGCCATTTGACACACCCAAGCCGGAACCACTTATTGGCAGGATAATTCATATCTCTTCTAACCCCGGCGACCTTGTGCTCGATAGCTTCCTCGGCTCGGGCACTACGGCGGCGGTCGCGCAGAAAATGGGGCGGCGCTATATCGGGATCGAGATGGGGGATCATGCCGTAACCCATTGCGTACCGCGTCTGCAAAAGGTGATCGACGGCGAACAGGGCGGTATCTCCAAGGCGCAGAACTGGCAGGGCGGTGGGGGTTTCCGCTTCTATCGCCTTGGGCCGCCGGTCTTTGACGAAGATGGCCAGATCAGCCCCGATATCCGCTTTTCCACCCTGGCCGCCCATGTCTGGTTTGCGGAAACCGGCACGCCCTGGACCGCGCCACCCATGCCGCAGCCGTTCCTGGGGGCACATGATGGGCGGGGATATGCGCTGCTTTACAACGGCATTCTGGGGGACAAGTCGGTGTCGGGCGGGAACGTGTTGACACGCTCCACTCTAGCCCGCATCCGCGAGGGGATGGCTGGCTTTGCAGGCTCGCTGACGGTTTACGGCGAGCGCACCGCCCTGTCCGAGGCCAGTTTGCGGACCGAGGGCATCACCTTCAAGCAGACCCCCTATGACGTGAGGGCGCGCAAATGATGCTGAAGAAATATCAGGACGCGTCGCTTGCCACGTTGCGGCGGTTTTTCGAAGAGGCGCGGATTACCGGGCCGAAGGCGGCTTATGAGACGCTGACCGCCGAGCCGGAGCTTGCCGCCCGCCTGCGCGGCTATGCGGCGGGGTATAGGCCGATCAAGGCTTTGCCGGATGTGCCCTATGTCTGTTTGCGACTGCCGACGGGGGGTGGCAAGACGATCCTCGCGGCCCACGCGATCACGGTGGCCAAGGATGCCTGGGTGGAAAAGGACTTTCCGCTGGTCCTGTGGTTGGTGCCGACGAACACGATCCGGGCGCAGACGGCCGAGGCCTTGAAGAACCCCCGCCACCCCTATCGCCGCGTGCTGGACGAGGCGTTTGACGGCCGCGTGCGGGTGTTCGACATCGGCGATTTCACGGCGCTGACGCCGCAGGACCTGCGATCAAACCTGTGCGTGGTGGTGGGCACGATCCAGACCCTGCGGGTGACGAACACCGATGGCCGCAAGGTCTATGCCCATAACGAGATGCTGGAGCCGCATTTCTCGACCGTCTCGCCCAATGCGCCGGGGTTGCAGCGCAATGACGACGGCCCGATGAAGGGCGACATCCGGTTCAGTTTCGCCAACCTGTGCCACCTGCACCGCCCGCTGGTCATCATGGACGAGGCGCACAAGGCCGGATCGGATCTGAGCCAGGAGGTCTATGAGCGGATCAACCCGACCGCGCTGATCGAGTTCACGGCGACGCCCCGGGGGTTCAACAACATCCTTCATTCGGTTTCCGCGCAGGAGCTGAAGGACGAAGAGATGATCAAGATGCCCGTGATGCTGGACGAGGCGGATACCTGGCAGGGGGCCGTGAACTCGGCTATTCTGAAGCGGGCCGAATTGCAGGAATACGCGGACCGCGACCGCGAGGGGTATATCCGCCCGATCGTGCTGTTTCAGGCGCAGAAGAAGGGCGAGGAGGTGACGGTCGAGGTGCTGAAGGCGCACCTGATCGAGAGCGAGGGCATCGACCCACGCAAGATCGCCGTGGCGACGGGGTCGCAGCGGGACCTGGACGGGATCAATCTGTTCGATCCGGCCTGCGAGATTGAATATGTCATCACCATCGAGGCGCTGAAGGAAGGCTGGGACTGTTCCTTTGCCTATGTGTTCTGTTCGGTGGCGAATATCCGGTCTTCGACAGATGCCGAGCAGCTTCTGGGCCGGGTGCTGCGGATGCCCTATGCGACGCGGCGCAAGGAACCGGCGCTGAACAAGTCCTATGCGCGGTTGGTGTCGAAACGTTTCGCGGAGGCAGCGAACACGCTGCGCGACAAGCTGGTCGAGATGGGGTTCGAAGAGGCCGAGGCCGAGGCGAACATCGAGGCCGAGCGGCCGGGGCTGGGGGATGGCCTCTTCGGGCGGCAGGAGCGCCCGCGCCCGACCCTGACAGTCGAGATCGAGGCGACGGCCGAAGAGGCCAAGGGCATCGCCCGCGCCGCGCCGGGCAAGATCAGTGTGACGCCCGATGCCTCTGGTCGCGCGACGCTGCAGCTGACCGGGTTCCTGAAGCCGCGCGAGAAAGAGGCCCTGTTCGCGCAGGCGCCGGAGCGGTTCCACGGTGCCTTCCGCGACAAGATCGCCGAGTATGAGGCAAAGCATGCGCATGAGATCGCGCCCGCCCATCGCGGCGAGGTCTTCGTGATCCCCCGTCTGATGGCGCATGTGCAGGGGGAGCTGGTCTTTGGCGATACCGATGTCTTCATGGAGTATCACGACTGGCGGCTGGCCGATCATCCGGCCCGCCTGAGCCCGGCCGAGTTCAGCATCGTCGAGACGACGAACACGTTCGAGATCGATCTGGACGGCAACCGCCTACTGATCTCGGCCGGGGATACGTCCGAGCAAATGCTTCTGGATGTGGACGTGGATGGCTGGACGCCGGGTGGCCTGGTGCAATGGCTGGACCGCAAGGTACGCGATCCGTGGATTTCGCAGGCCGAACTGCTGGCATGGTCGGGCGATGTGGTGACCCATCTGATGCGGGATCGGGGGATCGCGCTTTCGCAACTGATGCGGTGCAAGTTCATCTTGGCGCGCAAGCTGGCCGAGAAGATCCGGGGCTTTCGGCAAAAGGAGCGGGATAAGGTCTATCAGCTGAACCTGTTCGGCCCAGCCGCGAGGGTAGAGGTGTCGTTTGAACAGGGCTTCCGCTTCTTCGACGACATGTATGCCGATGTTCCGAAGCACCGGGGAACAAAGTTCAAGTTCAAGAAACACTTCATGGGGCCAGACGAGGTGCCGGCCTTCGACGGCAAAGACGGTGGCGAAGAAGAGCAATGCGCGTTGGTGCTCGATGGCCTGCCCGGCCTGAAGTACTGGACGCGCAACGTGATGAAGCACCGCAACTCCTTCTCGCTGCCGACATCGACCGACCGGTTCTTTCCCGACTTCGTCGCCGTGCTGGAGGACGGGCGGCTGCTTGTTGTCGAGTACAAGGGCAAGGACCGTTCTCCCGAAGAAAGCCGAGACAGCGCTGAGAAAGAGCGGATCGGCCAAGCTTGGGCAAGTGCGTCAACCGGTAAGGCGGTGTTCCTGATAGCGACTATGGAGCACGGTGATCCAGGGGAGATTAGGCGGGAAATTCTGCAAGCTTGCGAAAGGTAAAGGCGGCAGTCGGTTGCTCGCCGCAGGGTCAACCGACTGCCGATTTGGGTCCGACAGCGGACTTGCGGCTCCTAACACCCCGGCAATGAGCGTGGACTTCGCAAGTGACCAACCTGATCCCCCCAAAGGTAGCACGTTTGCGAAATTCAGAATGGCTCCACTAGAGTTAGATGCAGGGTGTACCATGGATGCGGCCGGGATAGAGCGCGGAAGAGTATCAGCGGCATTTTGTCGGACAGCAACTCGCACCGGCTTGCGCTGCACAGATCGGCTGTTCTACTGTTTTTATGGGTTGAGGCGGGAGTAGGAGTTGCGGGTCACACATATTCCTTGCGGGGCTTTCGCCAATGAAAGCGAAAAGCGTGCATTAAGAGCTGTGCAGGCCGCGCTCGCGAAAATAGATGGGACGGGGACGGCCTATGTCCTCACAAACCTGACGCACCCTAATCCGCGCGGGCAAGCTGACGAGATTGACATGGTCGTGCTTGGTCCCGGCGGCGGCGTCGTGGTGGAGGTCAAACACTGGGACGGGGCAGCCCTGCGCGGCGCTGACAGTCATGCAGAGCTGCTAACATCCAAGGCAAAGCGCGTCGCTGGCCGCCTTAAGGCAATGGATCCGACGCTCGGTTTCATCCCTGGTGCGTTTTTGTTCACGCGCGAGGCTGGGTCGCTGCGCCGCGGGGGGAAGCAGGCAGAGCGGCTTGGGGTGCGCGCCTACGCGGTGAAGGACATCGATGACTTAGTAAGGGACGTGGCGTTCGGCAGCGGCACGTCGGCGGAGCGTCTGGCCCGCGGTCTGGCGCCACGCCAATCGGACGTCGTAAGCGCTTTGCCGCGCCGCCTGGCGCGCTTTGACGAGCTGAAGCCGCTTTCTCCGCCTGATGAGCGCTTCGCGCGCGTATTCTCCGCACGTGATCCAGCGAGCGGCGACCGGGTCGTCCTTCACACCTACGACCTTTCTGCGGCTCCTGCGCTAGAGCAATCCGAAGCAACTTTGCGCCATGCTAGGCGTGAGTTTGATGTGGTACAACGCTTCCAGAAGTCACCGCACCTGCCAAGTCTGGTCGATAGCTGGCAGCCCCTACCAAACTACGATGGGGAAGTTTTTTTCTTCACCCTCGCCGATAGCTCTGCCGTCTCTGTAGGGATGCTCGCAAAGGATGTCGGCTGGAGTAGCGCGGACCGCCTCGCTTTTTCTGTCAGGGCACTTAAAGCGCTTGCCGACCTTCAGAGGCTGGACAACCCTGCGGGTGAGGTGCTGGTGCATCGCAGCCTCGATCCTCTTAATGTCCGCGTGCGCGGCGATGGAACGCCGCTCTTTGCAGGCTGGGGATGGGCGCGCCTGCCGCTTGCGTTGACCATCGGGCTGGGAACTGCACTCATCGACAGCCCATACGCGGCCCCTGAAGTGCGGCATGGCGGCATGGCGGCTGCAACTCCGGCCTCTGATGTTTGGAGCTTATGCAAGGTACTGTCGGAGGCCTTGGACGAAACAGACGTGGCCGATGAGATACGCGCAGCCTTGGTCCGTGGTTTAGAAGCCGACCCTGCCATGCGGCCCGCAGCCGACACGATCGCAGATGAAATACAAGTGTGGATGGCGCTTTCGGTGGAACCCAAGTCGGCGCAGGTTCCGCCGTCGCGGTGGGACGAAGGCCACGAATTCGATTGGCGCGGCAAACGTTACCGCGTCGTTGCGGCGTTGGGACAAGGCGGCGTTGGTCGAACGTTCAAGCTCGAAGAACTCGACACATCGAGTTCCGATCCGGTCGGCACCTTCGTTGGCAAGACGGCCTTCAACCCTGAGCTTGGCCGACAGGCGCTTCTGGCGTACAAGAAAGTTCGTTCGCTTGCGCCCCACGAGGGGTTATCGGACGTCCTCGAAACCAGTACGGAGTGGCAAGCGGACGAGTTGATGGCGCTCTTGCGCTGGACACGAGGCGAGCCGCTGGATGCTTGGCGAGGCGAACTTGACTTTTTGGCCGAGCTCTTTGGCGAGAGCGATGCGGCGACGCTTGCATTACGCTGGTTTGAAGACCTTTGCGCGGCGCTCGCATCGCTTCATGCTCAAGGCTGGGTGCATGGCGATGTGAGCCCTGGTAACATCTTAGTGGATGATGGCCGCGTGTGCCTGATCGACTATGATCTGACCGGCCAGGTTGGCGCTCCGGCCGCTTCGCCCGGAACGGTGGTCTATGCTTCGCCAGAGCGTCGCAACGGTGGCCCGCTGCGACCGTCTGACGACGTGTTCTCTCTTGCTGCCAGCTTATTCTATGCACTCACCGGACGTTCACCGCTGAGTGTTGGAGAGTCCAGCTTACCCTGGTCCACCGACGAGCGGGAGCGCTGGCCTTCATTAGTGGTGCTTCTCGATACCGCCGTCCATCCCGATCCGAAGCGTCGCTTCGTCGACGCCCGGGATGCCCTGTCGCGGATTGCCGAGACGACTGATCTTTCCTCCGGAGCATCGGTATCGAGGCCCCTGCCAGCTGTTGAACTGGAACCGTTACGTCCAAACGTAGTGCCCCGCGTTAAGGATATCCTTTGTGCGTACCCCGGCTCGCGCTTCGGAAACGCGGAAACGCGCGGCCTCGACTCTGAGTTCGCCCTTGACACCTATGTCGAGACCGGTCTCGATGAGACCCTGCAGGAAGCGGTGCGAGAGGGCGAAGTTTCGCTCGTCATTCTTTGCGGAAACGCCGGCGACGGTAAAACAGCATTCCTCCAGCACTTGGCGGGCAAGCTCGGATTGGGTGAGGTGCCTTCTCGAGAACGTGTCTGGGATGGGCGACTCGCTGGGCGTGAGGTAAAGATCAACCTTGACGGAGCCGCAAGCTGGAACGGCCGCTCTGCCGACGAGCTGCTCGACGAGCTGTTCGCGCCGTTTCATGATGGCGCCCCGGCGGACGGCCGCGCGCATTTGGTTGCTGTCAACGACGGTCGGCTGCTTGAGTGGATCGACCACAGTGATGCTGCCCGTGACGGACGGTCCAGCCCCTTAACAGAGCAACTGACCGCCGCGCTAGACGGCAACGGTACGGCCCTCGATCCCCACGTCCGCCTAATCGTGCTAAACGAGCGCTCGCTGGTGGGCGGCTTGGATCAAAGGGCGGGGCGTGTTCAAGCCGAGTTCGTAGACAAGCTGATTGGTCGACTGATCGGAGCTGAGCGCGCGCAAGAAATCTGGCTGCCGTGCGAGACGTGCACCGCAAAGGAGCGCTGCCCGATGCGGCGCTCCGCGCTTCTCATGGGCGCGAGCCGCGATCCGCACATTCTGGATGAGGGTCGACTCCTGCGCCAGCGGCTCACGGCGGCGCTGCAGGCCGTACACCAGCGCAACGAGGTCCACATTACCGCGCGCGAGTTGAAGGCAGCGCTGAGCTATATCCTGTTCGGCCTTTACTCCTGCGAGGATTTGCATTCCGACCCTAGTCTTTCTCTCCACCACCCTGCTGACCACGCTTTCGACGCAGAATCTCCCTTGCGCCAGGGAGAGCTCTTGCGTGAACTGGCGCGGCTAGACCCAGGTCTCGAGGCTCACGCCAAAGTTGATCGCTACCTGCGTGGCCGTGGAGCGCCTGACCCTGCGCATGGAGCCCGCCGTTTCCGTGACTCCCATCACAACCCTGCGCAATTGCGCATGGCGCGCCGCCGCGCCTACTTCGGCTGGACGGACGGGCAGATTGAGGCGGTGGGTGGCGACAGAAACGCGCTCACCCTTAAGGATGGACGCCATTTCACCACCTTCCGCGAGTTCCCACTCCTGCCTGAAACCGAGCAGACTCGGATCAAGGCAAAGCTATGCGAGGGCCTGTCGCGGCTGGAAACACTGCCCGACGCTGCGTTCCGCGCCTCGGACACGGTTCCTGTCCGCATCGTGCCGCGCACGCCGACCGAAACGGCGTTTTGGGTAAGTAAGCCGTTGGAGCGGTTCACGCTGGAGCCCGAGCGCGTTGCTGCGCCCGAAGGGCTCGAAACGCTGCACCGCTTTCTTCGGCTGAGCTATAGCCCGGCCGTCGGCCCCACCGAGCGGCTAGACGTCTCCCTCGAACTCTTCGCGCTCCTCATCGACCTTGCCGATGGCGTGCAGATCATGGACGCATTCTCCGACGACGTCTTCGCCAACCTCGGCGTGTTCACGCAGCGCCTCGCGCAGGAAGACGAGCGCGCCCTCCGCGCCTGGAATCCGGCAGAGGAAGACACGGTGTTCGCGATTGGCATCGAGCAACGCAGCGCGGGCCAGACCATCGTGATGACTAGGCAGGAGGCATAGTGGCAAGCGACGCTCGTAAAGTAGTAGAAAGCGTGCTCGGCGGACACATGACTTCGCAGGTTTGGACGAGCACCTATACGCCGGTCTTTCCCTTCACTCCGCAAGGATTTTCTGTTGGCGCGCTATTGCCGATGGTGCTCTATCTGTTTCGTTGGGGCCATCGTCGCGGCCGGGGCAAGTTTGCTTCCGCCTTCGCATCGCCGCAGGGCGCGCCAACCATCCGCAGTGTAGCCGACCGCTTGGCACAGGAGCCATTGCTGTCCGGTTTCGAGGACGAGACCACGCGATCAATCCTTGGAGATGTGTTGCTTACTTCCGCTCTTGAAAACCAGCGGCGTCGGGACGGTCACAGCGAGCAGGTGCAAAGGTGTTTCCCTAACCACTATTTCGCTTCTTGGATCGATCTTCCACGGGATACAGGGAATCTGCGCGGCGTTCCTGAAATGATCGCCGCGTTGATAAATGACCAAATTGACGGCGATACTGTTGAGTCATTCGGCGATCGCGGTCGACATAGGGTCGGATCCCGAATTCAGGATAACGAACTACTGAAAGCCTTCGCGCCAGGTGTGACAACGGTCGGCGAGTTTA
This sequence comes from Xinfangfangia pollutisoli, assembly GCF_020179405.1. Lineage (GTDB taxonomy): Bacteria > Pseudomonadota > Alphaproteobacteria > Rhodobacterales > Rhodobacteraceae > Pseudogemmobacter > Pseudogemmobacter pollutisoli. The sequence continues at coordinate 34,902 of NZ_JAICBZ010000032.1, forward strand.
AGAACAGTTCGACGTCCGATCAGTTCGATGAGGCCGTTCTATTGGGGATCGACCAGCTTGTGATGGTGCGCTTGGCGCAAATCTGCGGCGAGGCCCCTGCTAAGGCAGTTGGCAAGGGTCAACCTGGAACGATCCCTAATCAGCGATCAATTGCGACTATAGCGGCGGGTCGGTTCCGGGAAGATTTGCTCGTCTTCTTTGACTGCTACGGGCGCAACAATGTAACGCCGCGCGCCTCGCTCTTGGCGATGATGGAGTCGTGCTTTGCTGTGGGTCTGAGCGCGATAATGCTTTCCACCGCGGCGATCATGTCCCGCTGGGGCGAGGATGGCGAGATTGATGGAGACGCAGCACTCGCGATTTTCTGCGATTGCTCTAATGGAACAGACGCGGGCTTGCGCGATATTTCGGAGCAGTCCGGCAACCTCGTACGACAGACATTCACCCGATTGCCAACAATCCTCATGCAAGCCCGCCTACTGGATTTCTGGGTCCGGCATAAGTCTGATGCGAAAGATGGCGGGTTGCCACCTCGCACTCCTGACGCATCGGATTGGCTACGGCTCTTGGGTGAATTCGTCAGTGGCGTTCACGAGGAGGCACGCGACGCAGACAAAGCATTCCGCAGCTATGTTTCTGAACTTCGTGCCGCCAGCGTTGAGGAGGCAGACCTAGCCGAGTTCAGTGAGATGGTTGCGCCCTCGGTAGAGAAGGGGCAAGGGGGACGGTTCCTTGCCGAAGTGCTTAGCAAGGCTGCCCAGAAGGAGGTCGGGGGCGATAAGCTATATGGGGCGCTTACTTCAGCTTTGATGACAGACGAAATCAATGGGTTGGCTCGCCGCCGCAAAATCGTCTTGAGCGGCAAGCGGGCTAAGGGCCAGCGGCGTACAGTGGACGCCCTCTCCTTCGTTCTCACAAACACAGTTCTCGAATATCTCGTCCATCGGCACCTTCGCCAAAACGGCAAGGGCCGTAAGCCCAAGCCGCTCTCTTTTCCGCAGTTCCTGGACATCCTTCGCGAGCGTTACGGTTTCTACGTTGACCGCTCGCCGCCAAACATGACCGTGCCAAATGAGGCGCTTGCACGCAACCGGCGAATGCTGGAACGGCGACTTCGCGACCTCGGCTTGCTCGTCGGCGTCAATGACGCGGAGCGAATGAAGAAGCTCAAAGCGCGTTTTGGTAGTGCGTTCGACGTCAAGGAAGAGGCTGAAGAGGCATGATCGGGCCGGAGCACCAGAAGCATTTTTCCGCTGCCCTCGCTGAGCTGTTGGGTGAGCCCATTGAGGGTGCTGTTGCCTTTCTGCGCTGCCTGCCATCTGAGCAGGTCGAAGCGCTGGCCGACGCGGAGCACTTCGCCGTTCCGGGCTGGACGGTCAACGCCGTGGTGGACATGTCTGGCCATCGCCGGGTCACGGCGGACCAAGCGGTGGAGCGGCGCGAGGACAAGGCTGATGCTATGGTGTTCCTTATCGACACGATACGTGCGGGCGCCGGCCTTGACGGCATCTACAGTGCCGCCCGCGAGATCGGTGAAGTCGAGCTGTTTAGGGCGGCGCAGCGCCATGCGCGTAGAGCACTGTGGGGTAGGCTGCCGACAATAGACGCAGCCATGAAGCGCGCCGAGCGGCTGGGCCGACGGCGCAAACTCACGCCGTGGCAGGAATTCGACTTTGCAGTCGCCGCGGCGACTGAGGGCGAGCGCCGCGCGCTCGCGCGAATTGGCATGTGGCCCGTCGAGGGCGAGGGCGCTCCGACCACCGCTGAGCTTGATCTCTCCACCGCGATGGCTGATCGACTGCTCTTTCCACAGGATTCTGGCACCGTGAGTGAGCGGATCCGTGCGCTGATGCTGGACAACTCGCCAGAAGAGGTGGCGACCCTCGAGCGCTTCCTGCGTTCGCTCGCCGGCCGCAGGCCCGAAGAAGTCGCAGCGGCCGTGGTTGATCGTGCCGAACTCTGGCTTGGGCCGCTTAAGCCACGCTTCTCCGGCGAAGGGTTGCTCAAGATTGAGTTGGCGTCTTGGCGTAAGCCGAGCGGAGGCATGCATTCCTGGTCCGGCCTCAAGCTGCCCAGCGAGGAGGCGCTCAAGCCGGTGTTGCTCTTGGATCGCCAGGCCCCTGCCAAGGATCAGGCGAAACTCACAGTGCGTTGGACCACCGAGCCTTCGTCCCTTGCCGGTAGCGGCGTTGAATACCGGGTCAGTTTGCTAGCGGGCGATGAAGAGTTGGCAGAGCAAACGGTCGTGCACCGCGACAAGCCGCAGCAACAGGCAATGTTCTCGCTCGATGATTTTGATGAGATGCTGGGCACTGAGAAGTTCGAGACTCTGGTTCAGATTGCTCCCGTGGCCACCGAGGGCGTCGAGGCTGTCCGTACCGAGGAGTTCGTGCTGGAATTTGGCGTGACTACCGACGCCGAGACGGCTGCCGGCTCCGGCCAAATCGTTCGTACGCTTGTGGAAGGCGCGTTGGCGCTCAAGGAGCGAACGGCTTTCGACAAGGCTGTTCTAGAGGCAGACCGAGGGAGCGAGGACAAAAAGGGCTTCATCATCTGGAAGGGTGAAGGCGGCGCCCGCGCAGTACGCGTGGCACGACCGATCCTGATCCGCAAGGTCGAGGAAGATTGGATGGCGCGGGGCGGCGCACCCGGCCGATGGGTGCAGAGTGTACGCGCAGACGGCACGCCAGCGGGCTCGATCGAGTTCGTCGCTCTGGATCAGGGCAGTTGCGGCGTCGAGGTGTGGAGGCGTGTCTGCGAGGTGTCGCGGCGGCTTGCCGAAGACCTCGGCCGACTCGGCCTTCTTGGGCGCGTTAAGGGCTCGGGGTGGCGCCGCGCCGACGAGTACGTAAACGGCTGGTTGGCCGCATTGGAAGGTGGAGACCCCGACCTAGCGCTTCACGGCACGGTGGAGGTGCGTTCGCTCGGTGGCCGCACACTCGGCCTGCTTGTCACGCCGCTTCATCCACTTCGCTTCGCTTGGAGCGCGCTCTATGATAACTTAGCGGCCTATGCTCGCTACGAGGACGGCTTGGAGCCCGCGCGCCTGCAGAAGGCGCTGAAGGCCATCGATTCGTCACAGTTTCCCTTCGCTCTTCCTGGCATTGACGGCGGTCCGCCCTTCTTGTTCGGGGACCTGCTCGGCTTCCACGCCGTTGCCATGACGCTCGACGGCGAACCTGAACCGAAGGGCGCGGTGGCCGTGCTAGGTGCTTGTCTTGGCGGCGGTGCGCGCGAGGTGGCGCCTTCGATCGGCACCGAGAGCGCGGCCGTGCTCGCGCGCGAGGTGCGCCATTTCCTGCGCTGTCATGAAGGCGCAACAGGTGATCGGCCCGACCTTGTCAATATTCAGGCTTGGCGCCCCGGAGACGGCATGACCGTCGCACGCGCCTTGGGCCAAGTCTTGAGCGCGGAAAGTGGCGAGGAGGACGAAGAGCGCGGGGCGGGCTCGCAGCTCTGCTTCACGCTGGATCTATACCACCCCGGCACGTCGAGCGGGTCGGGACGGTTTCTGTCGATGCTTGGGCAGCGGCGGCGCTTGGGTGGCGGCGTGGAGGTCGGCGACCGCTGGATGGTCGAGACCGCCGCGCGTTCGGGCGGCGTTCTTGTCCCGCGCCTGCGTTGGGCTAAGCGGCCAGAGCCCACGTCAAACGACAAGGACAGCTGGACCGGTGTACGTGCAACTCATCTTGGCATGATCTTCGACGTGTTCGAAGCCCGGCTGGAAACGCGGCCCACCGCCGAACTCGGCAAAGCGCGTCCTTTGCACGCATATGGCTTGGCGAAAGTACTGGAGCGTCGCGCAAACTTCTCAGGTGAGCCGGAATGGATGGTCTGGTCGCCGCCCGAGCTCTCCGGTGAACGGGCGCCGGACGGCCAAACTCTTAGCGACCGACTGCGCAAGATGGATGTCGCAGTGTCAAGGCTTACAGCGCGGGCTCTCGGGGGCGGGGCTGAAAGCTGGCCAGTGCTCGTCACTCGCCTATCTCCCGACGGCCAGAACCGGATAGACCTCCTGCACGAGCGCTCCGACTGGGTGATCACGGTCGATCGGAACGCTGGCATTGAATACTTTGATGCGCCGCGCAGCCGGAGCGAGGCTTACGAGCGCTTCGTCATTGACGCGGTACCTGAGCGGGCTGACATGGGTTCGCTACAACTGGTCACTTCTACCACCAATCTCGACGCTGTCCGCGACCTCGTTGACGACGCGCTAAACGCAATGGGTCTGAGCGGCAGTGCGCGCAACAGCCGCTTCCTGATCGGCCATCTTAAGGGCTTGAGTGGGCGTCTGGCGATCCGCCTGGCCAATGCGCAGGGCCGAACTGGCGAGTTGATCGCGCTCGCGCTTGTTCAAGCCAACTGCGCAGGAGCCAGCGGCCTTGACGGTCCATGGCTCGACCTCGCCCAAGGATTCCTTGTGCCGGTGGACGAGATCGCCGACTTCGCGCCTATCGCTGATCGTGCAGCCGACGGTGAGGGTACCAACCATCGTGCCGATTTCATCCACGTCTTCGTACCTCCCAAGGGGCCGCTCGAGTTCCGCTTCGTGGAGGTCAAGCATCGCCTACACCTTCGCTCTGCTCGCGACGCCGGACTCTTGGAGCAGATGCTCAGGCAGACTAGCGAACTCAGGCGGCGATGGACCGACTGGTTCTTCGGCCCCAAACTTGCTCGACTTGAGCGCGTGACGCGCCGCTCGCAACTTGCGCGGCTCCTGCGCTTCTACGCCGACCGCGCCGCGCGCCACCGCTTGAGCGAAAAGGCCCACGCGCGTCTGCTCGCTGAGATCGATGCGCTCGTCGTCAAGGATGTCTATGCACTCGGAGACGTCGAACGCCCCGACATCGGTTACGTTTTCTGCCCCGAGCATCGCTTGGGCACGGTCGAGCCGATATACGCACCCGGAGGCGAGGATGCCCGGTTTTACCTTTTCGGGCCCGGATTGCTGCCCGACGGTGACGTGCCGCATGTCTCGTCAAACCGTGCGCCCGCGACAGGAGTGTCAAGCCTTCCCGATGCGGATCGTTCGCAACAGCCCAGGCCGGTTCCACCACTCCAGTCTACAACCCTTGAGACGGGTGATGAGTCCCCGGGCAACGCGCCTAACGAACCGCCAGCGGCGGAGGCCGTCGATGTCATGCTCGGCGTTACTCCGGGGGGTGAGCCGGTGGAGTGGCGTGTTTCGATCAATTCGAATCCGCATCTAATGATGGTTGGCCTACCTGGCATGGGAAAAACCACCGCGCTCATCAACATCTGCCGCCAGCTCGCTGAGGCTGGCGTCGCGCCGATAGTCTTCTCGTTCCATGACGACATTGACGAGAAGCTCACCCAGGTGCTCGGCCCCCTGCACACAACAGACTTCGCGGGCCTCGGCTTCAATCCGCTGCGGGTGGATGGGGCTGGGCCAACTGCCTACGTCGACGTGGCGGGCACGCTGCGAGACATCTTCGCCTCGATCTTTCCCGACCTCGGCGACATCCAGCTCGAGGAGATGCGCCAAGCCATCAAACAAAGCTACGACGACAAGGGCTGGGCAATAGCACGGGACGGTGGCGAGCGGCCCGGCCCTCCTGCTTTCCGCGCCTTCTTCGACATCCTCAGATCCAAGCAGAAGCCTAACGCAAACCTTTTGGCCAGGTTGCAGGAACTCGCCGACTACGGCTTCTTCGACGCGGCGGGCGATCGCGCTAGTCTGCTGGCAGAACCCCGCCCCACACTGGTGCGCGTCCACACCACCACCAACAACATCCTGCAGAACGCCTTCAGCTCCTTTGTCCTTTACAGCCTATACAAGGATATGTTCCGTCGCGGTGTGCAGAGCCGTCTGACCCATGCGATCATCTTCGACGAAGCGCATCGGGCCGCAAAGCTGAAGCTCATCCCGCAGTTTGCAAAAGAATGCCGCAAGTACGGCGTGGCACTGGCGCTCGCCTCACAAGGCGCCAAGGACTTCAGTCCGACGCTGTACGAGGCGGTGGGCAGCTACCTGGCGCTGCGCGTTACGGATGCCGACGCCAGAGCGCTCGCGCGCAACGCCGCCTCAACTGCAGATCAAACCCGCATCACCGACCGCATGAAGGGCCTGGAACCCTACACGGCTATGTTCTTTAGCATGGCGGCAGGCCGTCCAAACTTTGTACGTCTGTCCGGCTAGCTGGGGTTCTTAAACGAGTTCGGAAACGTTCCCAACGGCCTCTCCGGCTTATGGGAGGCACAGAGCCATTCTTGCCGCCGACAGATCAAGTGGGTAATCCTCCCCATGGTTAAGGGGCTGCATAAGTAGAATTTTCTCGTAGCGTGAGCTGAGGAGATTCGAATGAGAA
>NZ_JAICBZ010000033.1 GCF_020179405.1 Xinfangfangia pollutisoli
GCCGGGCAGAGCGATCAGCCCCAGCCCGGCCAGCGCCAGCCCCGCCCCCGTCCAGCGCCGGGCCGGCACGGCTTCGCCCGAAAGGCAGGCGCCGGCGAACATCGTCACCTGCACCATGCCGAACAGGACCAGCGCCCCCAGCCCCGAGGGCAGGCCGCGATAGGCCAGCGAAAAGCCGAACAGATAGACCAGCAGCCCGGCCACGCCGCCCGCGCGCCCCGCCCAGCCCGGCCAAAGCGCGCCCCGTCGCAGCAGCAGCAACACAGCCAGCATCGCGCCGCCGCTGGCCAGCCGGATCACCGCAAACTCCACCGCACCGATCAGCCCCTGCCCCACCGCCATCCGGTTCAGCACCGAATTGGCGGCAAAGGCCAGCATCGCCAGCGCCGTCAGCAGGAAAAGCCGCATCTGCCGGTACGGTCAGAGCGCGTAGCTGAAATGGCCGGTCCACCAGCCATGATCGCTGGAAAACCGCGCCGCCAGCTTGACCAGCCCCGCGATCAGCCCCAGCGCCCCCAGGCCCAGCGCGGCGGATTTCAGCCCGCCCGGCGCGGCCGCCCGGGCCACGGCCGTCAAAAGCACGGCCAGAAGAGCCGTCATCACCAGATCCAGACCGAGATTCATCCAGACCAGTGTGGCCGGATCGTATTCGTCGGCCGTGACCGTAACCGCATTGACGGCGCCGAAGATCAGCACCGCACTCATGAACAGAACGACATATTGATTGGTCTTCATCTGGCGCGGATCTGCGGCCATGACACCCTCCTCGGCAGAAGCCGCATGGTGCCCGTATCCGCAGCCCATGGCAAAGCAAAAGGGCGGCCCGAGGGCCGCCCTTTCCCATCCCTTTGCAGGGGCTGGATCAGAAGTCCATGCCGCCCATGCCGCCGCCGGGCATCGCCGGAGCCGCCGACTTGTCGGCCGGCTTGTCGGCGATCATCGCCTCGGTGGTGATCAGCAGCGACGCGACCGAAGCCGCATCTTCCAGAGCGGTGCGGGTCACCTTGGCCGGGTCGATCACGCCGAACTTGAACATGTCGCCATATTCTTCGGTCTGCGCGTTGAAGCCAAAGTTCTTGTCGTTCGACTCGCGGATCTTGCCGGCGACAACCGCGCCGTCCACACCGGCGTTTTCGGCGATCTGACGCAGCGGCGCTTCCAGCGCGCGGCGGACGATGGCGATGCCCGCGTCCTGGTCGCTGTTGGCACCCTTCAGACCGTCCAGCGACTTGGCCGCCTGGATCAGCGCCACGCCGCCGCCGACGACGATGCCTTCCTGCACGGCCGCACGGGTCGCGTTCAGGGCGTCATCGACGCGGTCCTTGCGTTCCTTGACTTCGACTTCGGTCATGCCGCCGACGCGGATGACAGCGACGCCGCCGGCCAGCTTGGCCACGCGCTCTTGCAGCTTCTCGCGGTCGTAATCCGAGGTGGTTTCCTCGATCTGGGCGCGGATCTGCGACACGCGGGCCTCGATCTCGGCCTTGTCGCCGGCGCCGTCGATGACGGTGGTGTCATCCTTCTTGATCACGACCTTCTTGGCACGGCCGAGCATGTCGAGACCGACATTCTCCAGCTTCATGCCCAGATCGTCCGAGATCACCTGGCCGCCGGTCAGGATCGCGATGTCCTGCAGCATGGCCTTGCGACGGTCACCGAAGCCCGGAGCCTTGACGGCCGCGATCTTCAGGCCGCCGCGCAGCTTGTTGACGACCAGCGTCGCCAGGGCTTCGCCTTCCACGTCCTCGGCCACGATGACCAGCGGGCGCTGCGACTGGATCACGGCTTCCAGCAGCGGAACCATCGGCTGCAGCGACGAAAGCTTCTTCTCGTGCAGCAGGATATAGGCGTCTTCCAGCTCGGCAATCATCTTGTCGGCATTGGTGACGAAGTAGGGCGACAGGTAGCCGCGGTCGAACTGCATGCCTTCCACGACATCGGTCGAGGTTTCCAGGCCCTTGTTCTCTTCGACGGTGATGACACCCTCGTTGCCGACCTTCTGCATCGCGTCAGCGATCTGGCGGCCGATTTCGGCTTCGCCATTGGCCGAGATCGTGCCGACTTGCGCGACTTCGTCCGAATCCTTGACCGGGCGGGCCGCGGCCTTGATCGCTTCGACGACCTTGGCGGTGGCCAGGTCGATGCCGCGCTTCAGATCCATCGGGTTCAGGCCGGCGGCGACCGACTTCAGGCCTTCGCGGATGATGGCTTGCGCCAGGACGGTGGCGGTGGTGGTGCCGTCGCCGGCTTCGTCATTGGTGCGGGAAGCGACTTCCTTCACCATTTGCGCGCCCATGTTCTCGAACTTGTCGGCCAGTTCGATTTCCTTGGCGACGGTGACGCCGTCCTTGGTGATGCGCGGGGCGCCGAAGCTTTTCTCGATCACCACGTTGCGGCCCTTCGGGCCCAGGGTCACCTTGACGGCATCGGCCAGAACATTGACGCCACGCAGCATGCGGTCGCGGGCATCGGTCTCGAAACGTACGTCTTTCGCACCCATCGTGCTACTCCTCGAAATTCAGGTTGATGTGGGGAATCGGTCGGTCGGTCGGGCCCGGGGCCCGACGTCCTCAGGCGATGATGCCGAGGATGTCCGATTCCTTCATGATCAGCAGCTCTTCGCCGTTCAGCGTCACTTCGGTGCCCGACCATTTGCCGAACAGCACGCGGTCGCCCGCCTTCACCGACGGGGCGATCAGCTCGCCCGAATCCTTGCGCGCGCCTTCACCGACCGAGACGATTTCGCCTTCCGCGGGCTTTTCCTTGGCGGTGTCGGGGATGATCAGCCCGCCCTTGGTCTTTTCCTCGGACTGGACGCGACGCACGAGCACGCGGTCATGCAGCGGTTTGAAAGCCATCTGGTAACACTCCCTAGGTTCCAGGTTCAATTCGGTTAGCACTCGCCTTGGCTGAGTGCTAACGGCACCGAGATAGGCAATGCCCCCCGCCCTGTCAACACCCGCAGCCCAAGCTGTTTCGCGCCGGGGAAAGCAACGGGGCAAAGCAACCGGGCCAAGGCAACCGGGCGCGACGACGGGGCGCGGCGAAGGACTTGGCGGAAAATCCCCTGGCCCCCTTCTCCTTCGGCGCGTCGGGTGTCAGTCTGGCCGCGATGACCCGCCTGCCAGAAAGCCCGTTGCCGATGTCCCTGCCTGTTTCCCTTCGCGGCCTGGTGCCGGCCGTTCTTCTGGCGCTTGGCCTTTGGGCGCTGGCGCCCGCTGCCGCGGCGGATTGCCAGGGCCAGGATCTGATCGCCGCCCTGCCGGCGGCGGAAAGCGCGGCGCTGCGCGCGCGGGCCGGGGCCGAACCCTTTGCCGAGGGCAATCTGTGGACCGCGACGCGCGGGGCGGCGCAGATCACCCTTGTCGGCACCTATCACCTGGACGACCCGCGCCATGCCGAAACGCTGGCGCGGCTGGCGCCGCTGGTGGGCGCGGCCAGCGCCCTTTTGGTCGAGGCCGGGCCGGAAGAGGAAAAGGCGCTGATGGCACGCGTGGCCGCCGATCCCTCGACCATGTTCATCACCGAGGGGCCCACGCTTCTGGAGCGCCTGCCCGCCGCGACCTGGAACCGGCTGTCGCGCGCGCTGTCGGAACGCGGCATTCCGGGCTTCATGGCGGCGAAGTTCCAGCCCTGGTATGCGACGGTGATCCTGGCGATCCCGCCCTGCGCCATGGCCAACATGGCCGAGCCCAAGGGGCTGGACGGCATGCTGATCGACACGGCTACGGCGGCGGGCGTGCCGATCAAGGCGCTGGAACCCTATGACACGGTGTTCAAGCTGTTCGGCGACATGACCGAGGCGCAGCAGATCGCCATGGTCGATTCCTCGCTGGCGACCGAGGATCAGGCCGAGGATTTCGCGGCCACCCTGGTTGCCGCCTATTTCCGCGGCGAAAGCCGGCTGGTCTGGGAGATGATGCGCAAGATGGCCCATGACGCGCCCGGGGCCGATCCGGCCGAGGTCGATGCCGAATTCGCGGTGATGGAAAAGGCGCTGATGGAGGATCGCAACCGCGCCTGGATTCCGGTGATCGACGCCGCCTCGGCCGAGGGTCCGCTGGTGGTGGCCTTCGGCGCGCTGCATCTGTCGGGCCGGGCGGGTGTGCTGAACCTTCTGGCCGAAGACGGCTGGGTGCTGGCGCCGCTGCGCTAGGGCGGCAAGACCCCCGTCCCGGCGCCGCTTGCGGCGGGCGCGTGGAAATCGCCTGACAAGGCCCGCGCCCTCGGCTAAAAGCCCGGCCAAATCCAACCGATGAGAGCGCCCATGACCACCCTCGTTTTCGGCCATAAAAGCCCCGACACCGATTCCACCGGCAGCCCGATCGTCTGGGCCTGGTATCTGTCCGACGTGAAGGGCGTGCCCGCCAAGCCCGTGCTGCTGGGCGAGCCCAACACCGAAGCCGCCTTCATGCTGACGCATTGGCAGCTGCCGAAGCCCGAGATCGTCTCGGGCGTCGAGGCGGGCACATCGGTGGTGATCGTCGACACCAACAACCCGGCCGAACTGCCCGAGGGCATCAACGACTGCAAGATCGAGGCGATCATCGACCACCACATGCTGGTGGGCGGCATCAAGACCAAGACGCCGATCGACATCACCATCCGCCCGCTGGCCTGCACCGCGACCGTGATGCATGACCTGATCGGCGCCGATCTGGCCAAGGCGCCGAAGGCGATCAAGGGCGCGATGCTGTCCTGCATCCTGTCGGACACGCTGGAATTCCGCTCGCCCACCACGACGGCGCATGACAAGGCGGTCGCCGAGGCGCTGGCCAAGGATCTGGGCGTGTCGATCCCCGACTTCGCCGCGAAGCTGTTCGAGGCGAAATCCGATGTCTCGGCCTTCTCGGACGAGGCGCTGCTGCGGATGGATTCGAAGGAATATTCGATCGGCGGCAAAGAGCTGCGGGTCTCGGTGCTGGAAACCACCGCGCCGAAGCTGCTTCTGGACCGCAAGGCCAGCCTGATGGCGGCGATGCCGGGCGTGGCGCAGGCCGATGGCGCCGATCAGGTGCTGCTGTTCATCGTCGATATCCTGAAGGAAGAAGCCACGCTTCTGGTGCCGAACGATCTGGTCAAGACCATCGCCGAAGCCTCGTTCGGGGCCAAGGTTTCCGGCGATACGGTCGTGCTGCCCGGGATCATGAGCCGCAAGAAGCAGATCCTGCCGGCGCTGAAGGTCTGAGGTTTCGCCTGCGGAACCCCCGGGGGCTTTGCCCCCGGACCCCCAGGATATTTATGGACAGATGAAGGCAGGAGGCCCCCATGGCCCAGATTATCGCGTCGCTGGCTGAAGTCGGGGGGCGTTATGACGCTGTCTTCTGCGATCTCTGGGGCTGCCTGCATAACGGGCGCCAGCCCTTCCCCTCGGCGGTGGCGGCGCTGCAGACCTATCGGCGCGGCGGTGGAACGGTCGTGCTGCTGACCAATGCGCCGCGCCCCAAGGGCTCGGTCGTGGCGCAGCTGGACGGCATGGGCGTGCCGCGCGACGCCTGGGACGAGGTGGTGACCTCGGGCGATGCGGCGCAATTCGCGATGCTGTCGGGGGCGGTGGGCCGGCAGGTCTATGCGATCGGCTCCGAGAAGGACGAGCCCTTCTATACCGATTTCGCCGCCGATCTGGCCGAATATGCCGCCAGCCAGCCGCCGATCCGCCGCGTGGCGCGGATGGAAGAGGCAGAGGGCATCGTCTGCACCGGGCTGCGCGACGATCTGACCGAGACGCCGGCGGATTATCGGGCCGAGTTGCTGCTGGGCAAGACGCTGGGCCTGCCGATGCTGTGTGCCAATCCCGATATCGTCGTCGATTACGGCGACAAGCGGTTGTGGTGCGCGGGCGCGCTGGCGCGCGATTACGAACAGCTGGGCGGCCGGGCGCTGTATTTCGGCAAGCCGCATCCGCCGATCTACGATCTGGCCCGGCGCCGGCTGGGCGCGCTGCTGGCTGGCGCCGCGGCGGGCGATCCGCAGATCCTGTGCATCGGCGACGGGATCGGCACCGACATTCAGGGCGGGCTGGCCGAGGGGCTGGATACGCTGTTCATCTCGGGCGGCATCGACGCCGCCGCCTTCGGCCCCGATTCGGACCACCCGGACCCCGCCCTGCTGGAGCCCTGGCTGGCCGCCCGCCAGCTGTCGGCCACCTTCGCCCTGGGCCGGCTGCGCTGATCGTGAAACGGCGGCGCAACATAGTTGCGCCTTTGGTCGTATATGCGGAAATATCTTGCGCTGCAGAATTGCGCCGCGGTGCAGCATCTGCTAGTCTGCCCTTCAGCCCAGAGGGTATGCCCAAGGATGGCCGAGATGTTCGACACCACTCACAATCTGCCGCGCGGCACGATCTGCATCGAGGATCTGGAGATCGGGATGACCCGGTCGCTGACCAAGCAGGTGACCGATCGCGATATCGCGCTGTTCGCCGAGATCTCGACCGACCGCAATCCGGTGCATCTGGACGAGGCCTATGCCCAGGATACGATCTTCGAAGGCCGCATCGCGCATGGCATGCTGACGGCCGGGCTGATCTCGGCGGTGATCGGCGAACAATTGCCCGGGCATGGCACGGTCTATCTGGGGCAAAGCCTGAAGTTTCTGGCCCCCGTGCGGCCGGGCGATGTGGTGACGGCCGAGGTCAAGGTTCTGGCCATCGACCATGCCAAGCGCCGGGTGACCCTTGAAACTCTGGCTTCGGTGGGTCATACGCTGGTCCTTAAGGGCGAGGCCGTGGTGCTGGCGCCCAGCCGCAAGTTCGACTAGGGCCCCGCAGCGCCGGCGCCCTCCGCCGGAGAGCCGATGCAGATTCACCAGGACTGGCAGTGGCTTGCCCCCGAAGCGCGCGGCACGTCCTGCGCGCTGGGGAATTTCGACGGTGTGCATCTGGGGCATCAAAGCATCATCGACCTGGCCCGCGACAAGGGTCCCCTGGGCGTCATCACCTTCGAGCCGCATCCCCGCCAGGTCTTCCAGCCCGACGGGCCGTCCTTCCGGCTGATGAATGCCGAGGCGCGGGCGAATCGTCTGGCGAAGCTGGGCGTCGAACATCTGTTCCAGCTGCCCTTCAGCAAGGCGATGGCGGCCCTGTCGCCCGAGGCTTTCGTGACCGAGATCCTGTCGCGCGGCCTGGGCGTTTCGCATGTGGTGGTGGGCGAGGATTTCTCGTTCGGGCGCGACCGCTCGGGCGGGGCGCAGGATCTGGCGCGGCTGGGCGAAAGCCAGGGTGCAGGCGCGGGGTTCCGCACCACGATCGCGCCGCTGATCCGCCAGGGCGGGACCGAGATTTCCTCGACCGCGATCCGCCGCGCGCTGAGCGAGGGCCGGCCGCGCGATGCCGCGGCGATGCTGGGCCACTGGCACCGGATCGAAGGCGAGGTGGTGCATGGCGAAAAACGCGGCCGCGAGCTGGGCTTTCCCACCGCGAATATGGGGCTGGGCGGGCTGCATCTGCCGAAATTCGGGGTCTATGCGGTCGAGGTCGATGTGCTGACCGGGCCGCAGGCCGGGCGCTACATGGGCGCGGCCAGTCTGGGCGTGCGGCCGATGTTCGATGGCGAAGTGCCGAACCTGGAAACCTATCTGCTGGATTTCAAAGGCGATCTTTACGGCCAGCACCTGTCGGTGGCGATGGTTGACTATCTGCGCCCCGAGATGAAATTCGACGGCCTGCCGGCGCTGATCGCGCAGATGGAGGCCGATTGCGGCCGCGCCCGCGCGATCCTGAGCGCGGCCTGAGCCGGATCTGCACCCGCGGTCGCCCGGTGCGGCCGCAGCAAACGGGGGGTCACCATGGACGAGATCCGCATCCTGCCGCTGACGCCCGACCGGATCGGCGATTTCGAAGCCGTGCTGGGCCCGCAGGGCGCCTGTTATGGCTGCTGGTGTACCTATTTCCGTCTGCCGCCCAAGGCCCGCGCCACGCTGAGCGGCGACGAGCGTCATGCGCTGATGATCGCGCGGATCCAGGCCGGCCCGCCGCCCGGGCTTCTGGCCTATCGCGGCGCCGAGCCGCTGGGCTGGATGCAGATCGGCCCGCGGGCGGATGTGCCGCAATGGAACAACGCCCGCCGCGTCTCGGCGCCCCTGCCCGACGGGCCGGCCGATGATCCGGCGGTCTGGGCGGTGTCCTGCTTCTTCCTGCGCAGCGCGGCGCGGGGCCTTGGCCTGTCGCATGCGCTGGTGGCCGCAGGCATCGGCTTTGCCCGCGCCAATGGCGCAAGGCTGCTGGAGGCAGCACCCATGGTGAAGGCCAAGCAGTCGATATCGACCACGCTGTTCGTCGGCTCGGCCGCGGTCTTCCAGAAAGCGGGCTTCCAGACCGTCGCGCAGGTCAAGGAAGGCCGGCCCCTGATGCGGCTGGTGCTTTAGCCCCCTTCCCTTCGCCGCCGCTTCGGCGCAGGTTGCCGCCATGACTGACCTGCTGCGCCCCCGGTTCTGGGAAACCGTCCCCCTGTCGAAGATGACCCCCGCGGAATGGGAGGCTTTGTGCGATGGCTGCGGCAAATGCTGCCTGAACAAGCTGGAATATGACGACACCGGCGAGGTGGTCTACACCTGCGTCGCCTGCCGGCTGTTCGACAATGCGACCAGCGGCTGTTCCGATTATGCCAATCGCAAGACCCATGTGCCCGAATGCGTGGTGCTGACGCCAAAGACGCTGAAGAAAAGCGCCTATTGGATGCCGTCGACCTGCGCCTACAAGCTGCTGTGGCAGGGCCGCCCCCTGCCCGACTGGCACCCTTTGGTGACCGGCGATCCTGACAGCACCCACAAGGCGGGCCAGTCGATGCGCGGGCGCACCGTGTCGGAACTGACCGTGCCGGAAGAGGATTGGGAAGACCACCTGATCGAGGAAAGCCCGTGATGTTCTTCGCCTCGGACAACAGCTCGGGCGCCGCGCCCGAGATCCTGGCGGCGGTTCTGGCCGCGAATGACGGGCCCGCGCCCAGCTATGGCGCCGATGCGCTGATGGAGCGGGTCGTGGCGCAGATCCGGCAGATCTTCGAGGCACCCGAGGCGGCGGTCTATCTGGTCGCCACCGGCACGGCGGCCAATGCGCTGGCGCTGGCGCTGTTCTGCCCGCCCTGGGGCGCGGTCTTCTGCCAGGACAAGGCGCATGTGGCCGAGGATGAATGCAACGCGCCGGAATTCTTCACCGGCGGCGCGAAGCTGGTGCTGGTGCCGGGCGCCGATGGCAAGATGACTCCGGCCACGCTGGCCCCGCAGCTGGCGCGGATCGGCGCAGGCGGCGTGCATTCGCTGCAGAAGGGCCTGCTGAGCCTGACCAATGTGACCGAGGCCGGCACGGTCTATACGCCCGCCGAGACGGCGTCCCTGGCCGCGCTGGCCCGGGCCGCCGGCCTGCCTTGCCATCTGGACGGCGCGCGCTTTGCCAATGCGGTGGTGGCGACGGGCGCCAGCCCGGCCGAACTGACCTGGAAGGCGGGCGTCGACATCCTGTCTTTCGGCGGCACCAAGAATGGCTGTCTGGGCGTCGAGGCGGTGGTGATCTTCGACCCCGCGAAAGCCTGGGAATTCGAATTGCGCCGCAAGCGCGCGGGGCATCTGGTGTCGAAACACCGTTTCCTCTCGGCGCAGATGGCGGCCTATCTGCAGGACGGGCTGTGGCTGCGCCTGGCCGCGCAGGCCAATGCGATGGGCGCGCGGCTGGCCCAGGGGCTGGCGCGGCGGGGTGGCGTGACGCTGGCCCATCCGGTCGCGGCGAACATGATGTTTGCCGAATGGCCCGCCGGCACCACGGCCCGGCTGGAAGCGGCCGGGGCGCGGTTTTATGGCTGGCCGCTGGCCGAGGGGCGCGAGGGCGCGCGGCTGGTGACCAGCTGGAACAGCCGCGCCGACGAGATCGACGCTTTCCTTCAGGCGCTGGACGCGGCGCTTTAGCGGCCCGCGTTTTCGCCGCCCCGCGTCCGCCGGCCGGAGTGACGCCGAGTTTTCGTCGAAAACTCGGGCACCTCGGGGCCGCGCGCTCAGCTTTCTTGCAGATGGCGGCGGATCGCATCGGCCAGGGGGCCGGGATGGGTGATCGGCGCCATATGGCCGGCCCCGTCCAGCACGACCCGCCGCGCCTGCGGCAGGCGTGCGGCCAGGGCGGCCTGGATCGCGGGAATGACCGCCGGGCTTTCGCCCCCCTCGACCAGCAGGACGGGCCGGGACAGCGCCTCCAGCCCGCCGGGCCGCAGCAGGCCTGCGGCATCGTCCAGCAGCACCCGGTTCTGCGCCGGGATGATGTGGATCCGGTCCAGGATATAGCGCATTTGCCGCTCGGGCAGGCTGGCCAAGGGCCGGCCATCGCCCCAAAGCGCGTGAAAGCGGCTGGCCGAGGCCAGACGGTCTTCGGGCGTTGCGGTCGGCAGGTCCGCCTGGGCGCGCGCGAATTCGGCGAAGACCGGCGTGCCCCTGGCGGCGGCGAACAGAACCGGCTCGACCAGCACCAGGCTGCGGATCAGGTCGGGCCGTTCCAGCGCCAGGCGCAGGCACACCGTCGCGCCGAAACTATGGCCGAAAAGATCGACCGGCCCCGACGCGGCCAGACGCTGGGCCAGGACAGTTGCCGCCGCGGTGGTCAGCGCATGCAGATCGCTGCCCGGCCGCCAGTCTTCGGACCGGCCATGCCCGGGCTGGTCCATCGCGGTCAGGCTGATCTCGGGCAGCATCTCGGCCAGCCCCGCCCAGGCGCCGGCATGCGCCAGCGAGCAATGGATCGCCAAGGTGTGCCGCCCTGCCCCGCGGTCCCAGTGGCGCCAGGCGATGCGCTGGCCGGCGATAAGGTCTTCGGGCATGTCATCCTCGGTCTGGGGCGCGCGGCCCCCTCTGCTAGCCCCGCGCCCTGCCCGCGGCAAGCCTTCGGCCGCATGCCCCGGGATCAGGCCTGCGGGCCACGCCGTCGCCCCCGCATGCACCGATGACGCCGCACCCCCTTGCCTTCATCCCCCCGGGTGCTATGCCCCGCCGCAAGCGAATCCGCTGCCATCGGAGACCCCCATGCCCGCCATCACCGAGCCGAAGCTGATTTCCGGCAATGCGAACCTGACGCTGGCCAAGTCCATCGCCCGGCGCATGTCGATGCATCGCGGCATGTCGATCAGCCTGGTCGACGCCCGGGTCGAACGCTTCAACGATCAGGAAATCTTTGTCGAAGTGTTCGAGAATGTCCGCGGCGAGGACATGTACATCATCCAGCCGACCTCGAACCCGGCCAATGACAACCTGATGGAACTTCTGATCATGGTCGATGCGCTGCGCCGGTCCAGCGCCAGCCGCATCACCGCCGTGATCCCCTATTTCGGCTATGCCCGTCAGGACCGCCGCGCCAAGGCCCGCACGCCGATCAGCGCCAAGCTGGTGGCGAACCTGATCGCCCAGGCGGGCGTGGACCGGGTCTTGACGCTGGATCTGCATGCCGCGCAGATCCAGGGCTTCTTCGACATCCCCGTCGACAACCTTTACGCCTCGCCCGTGTTCAGCCTGGACATCCGCCACAATTTCCGCGGCCGGCTGGACGAGGTGATGGTGATCTCGCCCGACGTGGGCGGCGTGGCGCGGGCGCGCGAACTGGCCAAGCGGATCAACGCGCCGCTGGCCATCGTCGACAAGCGGCGCGAGAAGGCGGGCGAAGTGGCCGAGATGACGGTGATCGGCAACGTCAAGGACAAGGTCTGCATCATCGTCGACGACATCTGCGACACGGCCGGCACGCTGTGCAAGGCGGCCGAAGTGCTGATGGAACAGGGCGCGAAGGAAGTGCATTCCTATATCACCCATGGCGTGTTGTCGGGCCCCGCGGTCGAGCGGGTGTCGAAGTCGGTGATGAAATCGCTGGTGATCACCGATTCGATCCAGCAGGGCGACAAGGTTCAGGCCGCGCCGAATATCCGCATCGTGCCGACCGCGCCGATGTTTGCCCAGGCGATCCTGAACATCTGGGGCGGCATGTCGGTGTCCTCGCTGTTCGAGGATGAAACCCTGGTGCCGATCTACGAGGGCATGTACAGCACCACCGGCTGATCGGGCCGGCGTTAACCGCCGCGCAAGGGCTTTGGCCGATAAGGAAGGCACCCCCGGAGGAGCCTTCCATGCAGCCTGCCCATCGCCGTCACCGCCCAGACGTCGCGCCCGCGTCGCAGGTCGATGTGCTGGCCGAGGCGGCGGTCAGCCTGTCGCATGACATTGTCGATATTGCGGGCTTCCTGGACGGGGTCGATGCGGTGGCGCATGCCCAGGTTCAGGATCTGAACCGCGCCCGCGGCGCCGCCCGTGCCGTGGCCCAGGCCAGCCGCACCATGGCCGGGGCTTCCGAACGTACCGGGGTGGCGGTGAACCAGGTGGCGGGGGCGGTCCTGCAATCTTCCACCCAGGTCCAGGGCGCGCTGGGCGCCAGCGAAGAGGTGATGCGCTGGGTTTCCGGCGCGGGCCAGCGCATGGAAAAGATTGGTGAAATCGTCGGCAAGGTGCGCCAGTCGAACGGCCAGATCACGGAAATCTCGCGCGAGGTGAACATCCTTGCGGTCAATGCGCGGATCGAAGCGGCGCGGGCCGGCGATGCCGGGCGGGGCTTTATCGTGGTCGCGGATGCGATCAAGGCGCTGTCGCACCAGACCTCGACCGCGGCCGAGACGATCACCGACACGATCCGGCTTCTGGCAGGCGAATTGGCGACGCTGACGGCCGAAGCCGTGGACGTGTCGCAACGCGCCCAGCAGGGCCTGTCCGGCCTGACCGAGGCGGGCTCGGCGCTGAACGCGATGCAGGACCAGGCAGATGCGGGCCGCGCCGCCGCGGCCGAGATTGCCGCGCAGATCGAATCGGTGCGCCTGGCGCTGGCCGATTTCGGGCCGGCGCTGCGGGCCTTGTTCGACAATGTCGCCGACCAGGGCGCCAAGGTGACCGAGGCGCGGCGGCGCGCCAGCGGGCTGATCCAACTGGGCGAGACCATGGTTCAGCATGCGGTGGAGCTGGGCGGGGCGACCAGCGACCGCGATCTGATCGCCGGGGTGCAGCAGGGCGCCGAGCGGCTGGGCCGGGCCTTGGACGCCGCGGTCGACCGGGGCGAGATCGCCCTGCCGCAGCTGTTCGAGGCCCGCTATGCGCCGATCCCCGGCAGCAATCCGGTTCAGGTTCTGGCGCCCTTCACCGCGGTCACCGACCGGTATTTTCCCGCGGTGCAAGAGGCGCTTGCGCAGGGCGACCCGCGGGTGGTGTTCTGCGCCGCGGTGGATCGCAACGGCTATCTGCCGACCCATAACCAGAAATTCTCGCAGCCCCAGGGCCCGGATCCGGTCTGGAACGCTGCCCATTGCCGCAATCGCCGCATCTTCGACGATCGGGTCGGTCTGGGTGCGGGCCGGTCGACCGCGCCTTTCCTGCTGCAGGTCTATCGCCGCGACATGGGGGGCGGCCAATTCGCGATGATGAAGGACGTCTCGGCGCCGATCTTCGTCAAGGGCCGGCACTGGGGCGGGCTGCGGCTGGGCTGCGCCTTCTGACAGAAGCGGCAAGGCGCGCCCGGTCAGGCGCCCCCTCCCCCGGGCCGCAGGCCTTGCAGGGTCACTTGCCCTGCAGGCTTTCGACATATTCGGCCAGCTGCACCAGCCGCAGCGGCGTGGGCGAGGCGATGCCATCGCCCGCATCATAGGGCACCAGCGGGCTGTCCAGCAGCGGGCCGAAATTCGGCATCGGCGTATCGCCATATTTGCCGGTATAGCCCCAGATCTTGGCCATGACCCGCAGCTTCGGGAAGTCGCCCTTGTTGCGCTTGGCCAGCGTGGTCAGATCGGCCGGATGCCGCGGCAGGCCCTCGGCGCCTGCGCCATCGCCCTTGCCGCCCGGCCCGTGGCAGGCGGCGCAGTAATCGGCGAAATCCTGCGCCCCGGTCGGCTGCTTTTCTTCCATGCAGCCCGCCAAAGCCAGCGCCGCCACCAGACCCAAAGCCCGTTTCATCGCCCCACCTCCACCACAAGACCGGCCTCAAGCCGCACCACGCGGTCCATCCGCGCCGCCAGTTCCAGATTATGCGTCGCGATCAGCGCCGCCATGCCGGTGGATCGTACCAGATCCATCAGCGCGCCGAACACCTGATCCGAGGTCGCCGGATCCAGATTTCCGGTCGGCTCATCGGCCAGCAGGACCCGCGGCCCATTGGCCAGCGCCCGGCAGAAGGCGACGCGCTGCTGCTCGCCCCCCGACAGGGCCGCCGGCCGGTGCCCGGCCCGATGCGCCACGCCGACCCGGCCCAGCAGATCCTGCGCCCGCGCCTCGGCCGCGGCTTTGGCCACGCCATTGGCCAGCTGCGGGATCACCACATTTTCCAGCGCGGTGAATTCCGGCAGAAGATGGTGGAACTGGTAGATGAACCCCACCTCGCCGCGGCGGATTTCGGTGCGCGCGCGGTCGGACAGGCCGGCGATCTGGCGCCCGCCCAGGGCCACGCGGCCGGAATCCGGCGCATCCAGCAGCCCCGCGATGTGCAGAAGCGTCGATTTTCCCGCGCCCGAAGGCGCCACCAACGCCACAACCTCGCCCGCCGCCACCGTCAGCGAGGCGCCGCGCAGCACCAGAACCTCGGATGGTTTGCCGCGGTTGTAACCCTTCTCGATGCCGTCCAGAACCAGCGCGTCACTCATAGCGCAGCGCCTCCACCGGGTTCATCCGCGCCGCGCGCCGGGCCGGCAGGATCGTGACGACAAAGGACAGGACCAGCGACAAAAGCGTCGCGACCAGCACGTCATGGCCCTGCAGCCGCGCCGAAAGATGATAGATCGGCCGCACCGTCGGATCCCACAACCCGCCGCCGGCGATCCAGTTGATGAAATCGAAGATCGGGGTGAAGTAATAGCTGAACAGGCTGCCCAGCGCGACGCCCAGAACCGTGCCCACCAGCCCGGTCAGCGCGCCGCACAGGAAGAAGATCCGCAGCACCGAGCCTTCGGTCAGCCCCATCGTCCGCAGGATGCCGATGTCGCGGCCCTTGTTCTTCACCAGCATCACCAGCCCGGAAATGATGTTCATCGAGGCAATCAGCACCAGGATCGACATCAGGATGAACATCATATTGTCCTCGACCGTCAGGGCGCGCAGGTAGTTGCCCGCGCTTTGCTGCCAGGTCCAGGTCATCACCTGCCCGCCCGCCGCCGCGGTCAGTGGCGCGACATAGGCGTCGATGTTTTCGGGGTCTTTCACCATGACCTCGAATTCATCCGCCACGCCTTCGGCGTTGAAATAGGCCTGCGCCTCGGACAGGGTCAGATAGGCGCGGGTCCGGTCGATCTCGGGACTGCCCGAGGTGAAGACATAGACCACCTCATAGGCATTGGTGCGCAGGCTTTGGCCCATCGCGGTCTTCGGCCCGTCGGGCGAGATCACCCGCACCCGGTCGCCCACCTGCACGCCCAGATCGCGCGCGATGCCCGAGCCCAGCGCCAGCCCCTGATCCAGCCGCGCGATATCGCCGAAATCGTCGCCGCCCGTGGTCATCGACGGAATCGAGGCCACGTCTTCCGGCGCCATGCCGTAGATCTCGACTCCGGAATTGCCGTCGATGGATTGCAGCATGGCCTGGCCGCGCACCAAAGGCGCCACGCGCGTCACCCCCGGCACCTCGGCCAGCTTTGCCGCAACCTCTTGATAATCCGGGAAACCCCGCAGCTTGCGGCCCTGGTCATCCATGCGCCAATTGTAGACCGTGACATGGCCATTCGCGCCCAGAAGCGTGGTCACAAACTCCTCGCGGAAGCCGGCCCGCACCGACATGACCGCGACCAGGGCAAAGACCGACAGCATGATGCCCAGGACCGAGATCCAGGTCATCACCGAGATGCCGCCCTCGGCCCGCCGCGCCCGCAGATAGCGCCAGGCAATCATCCATTCGAAACCCGCGAAGGGTGCTGTCCTGCCTGTCATCTGCCTGCCCGTTCTGATTGGCTGCAAACTGGCCCGCGCGGGGGCAAAGGTCAAGGAAGCCGGCGCCTCTTCGCCGATCGCCGCCGAAATAGGCAAAACTGCCCTTGGCGGCGGCGCTTGGGCCGTGGCACGAGGCTCACGCCCGCGTGAGGGCGGGTCAGAACGACCAAAGAAGACATAGAATTAGACGAGGACATCAGATGCGTATCCTTCCCCTTCTTGCAGCGCTTGCCACGGTGACCGCCCTGTCGGCCTGCAAGGACGAGGTTTCCTGCACCGAAGCCGAGGCGCAGAAGAAAGCCACCGAACTGGCCAACAAGATCACCGAGGTCGGCACGGCCGATCCGTCGAAAATGGCCGCGCTGATGCCGAAGCTGCAAGAGCTGTCGACCAAGGCCGCAGCCGCGCCCGACGATCTGGCCGCGACCTGCAAGGCGATGGACGATCTGATGGCGGAACTGTCGAAGTAACCGGCCGCGCCGGATCTGGGGCGGGCCGCAGGGCCCGCCTTTCCCTAAGGCGTCAAGGCCTTCAGGCCACCGAAACCGCGATGGCGGCGAAATGCAGGCCCGCGGCCACGGCCACGAAGACATGCCAGATCGCGTTCTGGAACTTCAGCCCGTGCCAGACATAGAAGCCGACGCCGGCGACATAGGTCAGCCCGCCCGCCAGCAGAAGCCACAGCGACAGCGCCGGAAGCGCGGCCGTGACCGGGCCGATGGCGATCACCCCGACCCAGCCCAGCAGGATATAGGCCAGGATCGACAGCCGGTCATAGCGCCCGGGCAGCACGACCTTGATCACAATGCCCAGCGCCGCCCCGGCCCAGACCACCGCGCCCAGCGTCCAGGACCAGGCGGCATGTTCCAGATGCGGGATCACCGCCGTATAGGTGCCGGCGATCATCACATAGATCATCGAATGGTCGAAGCGCCGCAGCAGCCATTTCAGCGCCGAGGGTGGCGTCATGTTATAGGCCAGCGAAAAGCCCCACATCAGGAAGAACCCCGCCGCATAGACCGCCAGCGCGGCGAAGACGCCGATCCCGGCCGTGCCCAGCGCATGGAACAGCAGCAGCGGAAAGGCGATCAGCCCGGCCAGCAGGGCCATGGCATGCACGATGCCGTCGGCCAGCAATTCTCCGGTCGAGAAGCTGCGTTTGAACAGGCGGGGATGGGCGTCTGGCAGGGTCATTCGGTCAGTCTGCGGCAAAGGGATTAGGGAAAGATGACGGTGCGCCCGCGGCGGGGCAAGTGAACTTGGCGTCATCTGACGCAACGGCACAGCCGCTGTCACCGCAATGTCGCGCCCGCCCTTCGGCCAAGCCTGGCGCATCCGACAGCCCTGGGTGGAATTGGCGGTTGACCTTGCCCGTCCCAGCGTCAAGGCTTGGCCCGTTCCCTGCCAGATCCGAGGTCCGAGATGACGATTTCCCGCCGCCTTTTCCTGACCGGCACCGCCGCAGGCACGGCCACGCTGCTGCATCCCTGGTCGGCGCGCGCCCAGGCCGGCCAGGCGCATCTGCGCATCCTGTCGACGACCGATGTGCATTGCCACATTTATCCTTACGACTATTACGCCGACAAACCCAATGACACGCTGGGCCTGTCGCGCACCGCCGCCCTGATCGCCGCGATCCGGGCCGAGGCGACCAACTCGGTCCTGGTCGACAATGGCGATTACATCCAGGGCAATCCCTTGGGCGATTACATCGCCTATAAGAAGGGCATGGCCGAGGGCGACACCCATCCGGTCATCGCGGCGATGAACACGCTGGGCTATGATGCGGGCACCGTGGGCAATCACGAGTTCAACTACGGCATCGACTTTCTGGAACATGTGAACAAGACCACCACCCGCCCGGTGGTCTGCGCCAATTTCGCCACCGAACTGGGGGCGCGGCCCACCGAGGACAAGCTGTTCTTCGAACCCTTCACCGTGCTGGAACGCACCCTGACCGATGGGGCGGGGGTCGAGCGCCAGATCAAGATCGGGCTGATCGGCTTTGTCCCGCCGCAGATCCTGCAATGGGATGCGGGCCATCTGGCCGGCAAATACGCCACCCGCGACATTGTCGAGGCTGCGCAGGCCTGGGTGCCGAAGCTGCGCGAGGCGGGGGCCGAGATCGTGATCGCGCTCTCGCATTCCGGCGTCTCGACCGACGCCTATACGCCCGGAATGGAAAACGCCTCGTACCATCTGGCCGATGTGCCGGGGATCGACGCCATCGTCATGGGACACGCGCATCGGGTCTGGCCGGGCGAGGATTATGCCGGCGACGGGCTTGATCCGGCCACCGGCAAGATCAAGGGCGTGCCTTCGGTGATGGCCGGCTTCTGGGGCTCTCACATGGGGTTGATCGAGCTGATGCTGGATCATGACGGCACGGCCTGGAAAGTGGCGGATGGAATGGCCGAGGCCCGCCCGATCTATCTGCGCGGCGAGGATCGGACCGTGACCCCCACGGTCGAGGATGTGCCCGAAGTGCTGGCCGCCGCCAAACAGGGCCATGAGGAGACGCTGGATTATGTCCGCGCCGAGGTCGGCCAGACCGATGCGCCGCTTTATTCCTATTTCGCGCAGGTGGCCGACGATCCTTCGGTGCAGATCGTCTCGCTGGCGCAAAGCTGGTATGTGGCGCAGCTGTTGAAGGGCACGGAACATGAAGGCCTGCCGCTTCTGTCGGCGGCCGCCCCCTTCAAGGCCGGCGGGCGGGGTGGGCCCGACTATTACACCGATGTGGCCAAGGGGCCGGTGGCGATCAAGAACGTGGCCGATCTGTATCTGTACCCGAACACGGTGCAGGTGGTGCGGATCACCGGGGCGCAGGTCAAGGAATGGCTGGAACGCTCGGCCGGGATGTTCAACCAGATCGAGGCAGGGGCGCAGGATGCGCTGCTGCTGAACCCCGATTTCCCGGCCTATAATTTCGACACGATCGACGGGGTGACCTACAAGATCGACCTGTCGCAGCCGGCGAAATACGACACGGGCGAAGGCACGCTGGTGAACCCGGATGCGAACCGGATCAAGGATCTGATGTTCAACGGCGCGCCCATCGACCCGGCGCAAGAGTTCATCGTGGCCACCAACAATTACCGCGCCTCGGGCGGCGGGCATTTCCCGGGCGCCGATGGCACGACCATCATCCTGGTCGCGCCCGACACCAACCGCGACGTGATCGTGCGCTATATCGTCGAACAGGGCACGATCTCGCCCTCGGCCGATGCGAATTGGAGCTTTGCGCCCGTCGAAGGCGCGACGGCGATCTTCGAGACCGGCCCGAAAGCGGCGGATTATCTGGCCGATGTGCAAGCGCGCGGGCTGAAAATCGAGCCGGCGGGAGAAGGCGAAGGCGGCTTCGCCCGGTTCCGGATCGCGCTGTAAGGCAAGGCGGGGCAGCCCCGCCCCACTTGCCAGAGAAACGCAAAACCGCGACCCTGCCTTTGATCAAAAGAGGCAGGGTCGATGTTCAAAACTGTTGCCGAGTTCCTTGACCCGAAAAACGGCTACGCGCCGAGCAGGGCTGAACGGCGGCTGATTGAGGCGGTGCAGGCGGGTAAGGCCTGTGTCCTTTGCGACCCAAAGAACCCCCAGCGCCCCGCCGCCGCCACCGACACCACCCGCATCCGCGCCTCGCTGCTGCGCCTGCTGATCATCGGCGGAACGCCGGACTGCGGCCTGCATGAATGGGGCGTGGCGCTCTATGGCGGCTGGATCGAGGGCCGCCTCGACATCGCCTATTGCGCCGCCCGCGGCCAGACCCTGCTTAACTTTTGCCACTTCGACACGCGGCCGATCTTCTACAACACCCAGCTCCGCCAGCTGAGCCTGGCGGACAGCGTTTTTCCGGGCCTGCTGGCGCAGGGCGCCAAAATCGACGCCGGCTTGGTCCTAAGACGCAGCCGCTCCACCGGCACGGTTGATGTCAACTCCGCGATGATCGGCGGACAATTTTCCTGCATTGGCGGCAATTTCGACGGCGCGGGGGGCGAGGCGCTGAACGCGCAGGGGGTGGAAACAGGCGATAGCGTCTTTCTCAGCGAAATCACCGCCAAGGGGGCGGTTGACGTTAACGCCGCGAAGATCGGCGGGCAGCTTGACTGCACCGGCGCCAATTTCGACGGCGCGGGGGGCAAGGCGCTGAACGCGCACGACTTGGAAACAGGCGATAGCGTCATCCTCCATAAAATCACCGCCAAAGGCACTATCGATATCAACAGCGCGAAGATCGGTGGGCAGCTTTCCTGCACTGGCGCCAAACTCGACGGTGCGGCGGGCAATGCGCTGAACGCGCAGGGGGTGGAAACAGGAGACAGCGTCTTTCTCAGCGACCTGACTGCCAGGGGCACCGTCGACCTCAACGGCGCGAAAATCGGTGGGCAGCTTGCCTGCAGCGGCATCATTTTCGACGGCGCGGGCGGCGGAGCGCTGAACGCGCACCGGATGCGCGTGTCCGAGGGCCTGTATCTCCGGGGCCTGGCCAAGCCCCCACAGGGGCGGGTCGACCTGTCCGGGGCCCATGTCGCCGAACTGGTCGACGATCTGGCAAGCTGGCCAACCGGCCCTGATGCACTGATCCTGGACGGCTTCACCTATGACCGGATCGACGGCGGCAACAATACCAGCTTTGCCGCGCGGCGGCGCTGGCTGGAAGCGGGCTCTGTCTGGCAAGGCGAGTTTCGCCCCCAACCCTATACGCACTTGGCCCGGGTGTTGCGGCAGATGGGTCATTCGGTCGAAGCGCGCAAAGTTTTGTGCGAGCGAGAGCGACTGCTTGCACAACACCGCCTGGCCGCCGACCGCGCCGCTTATAAGCGCGCCCTGAACGGCGATCCGACCGAAAAGGGCGATGCGGGATGGATCTGGCTCCGAATGACCCTCGCCCGCATATGGTCGGGCATGGCCCGCCGCCTGGCCGGCTATGGTTACGCTCCGCAATGGTCCTTCTACTGGGCCTTTGCCCTTTTCGTATTCGCCGCCCTCCTTGCCCAACTCGCCTGGTCGAGCGGCGGCTTCGCTCCGAATTCCGCTGTGATCCTCACCTCGCCCGGCTGGCAGGAGATCACAGCAACCGACTGCCTGCCCGAAGCCACGCCGGGCTGTATCGAGAACCCCGCCGCCGTATGGTCGGACAAGTCCACGCCCAGCCCCAGCGGCGCGGTGTTGGGGGTGGATTGGGACAGTTTCAACGCCTTCGCCTATGCCGCCGATCTGGTCGTGCCGATCCTCGATCTGGGCCAGACCGATGCCTGGGCGCCCTCGAAAGACCGGGGGTTTTGGGGCTGGCTGTTGTGGTGGGGCCGCTGGGCGCTGGGGATCGCGGGCTGGCTGGTCTCGGGCCTGGGCATTGCCGCGGTCACCGGCGTGATGCAGCGCAACCAGCCCGATTAACGCGCTTTGGCAGGCCCGCTAAAGCGTTAAAGGGCCCGGCTGCCAAAGCTGCACCCGGGCCTTTTCTTTGCCCTTACCGATGGGCCGCGTAGATTTCGGCCACGCGGGCCACCGCCGCCTCGGGCGACATCTCTTCGCTTTCGCCGCTGCGGCGGCTGGTCAGTTCCACCACGCCATTGGCCAGACCGCGCGGGCCGACGGTGATCCGCCAGGGCAGGCCGATCAGGTCCATCGTCGCGAACTTGGCCCCGGCGCGTTCATCGCGGTCATCGTACAGGGGCTCCAGCCCGCGGGCCAGCAGCGCCTTTTCCAGGGCGTCGCAGGCCGCATCCGCCGCGCCGTCACCCTGTTTCAGGTTCACGATGCCGACCGGGAAGGGCGTGACGCCCTCGGGCCAGATGATGCCCTTCTCGTCATGGCTGGCCTCGATGATCGCGCCCAGCAGACGCGAGACGCCGATCCCGTGCGAGCCCATCTCGACCGGCACCTTGGACCCGTCGGGCGTGGTCACCGTGGCGCCCATCGCGGCCGAGTATTTGGTGCCGAAATAGAAGATCTGCCCCACTTCGATGCCACGGCCCACCTTGCGATGCGCCTCGGGAACCTGCTCGAACAGCGCCGCGTCATGGGTTTCATCCGTGCGGGCGTAAAGCGTGGTGAATTCGTCGCAAATGCCCAGCACTTCGGCGCGGTTGTCGAAATCAACCTCGCGGTCGCCCAGTTTCAGCTGGGTCACGCGGTCATCATAGAAGACTTCGCTTTCGCCGGTCGAGGCCAGGACCAGGAATTCATGGGTATTGTCGCCGCCGATCGGGCCCGAGGCCGCCCGCATCGGAATGGCGGTCAGGCCCATGCGTTCATAGGTGCGCAGGTAGCTGACCATATGGCGGTTGTAGGCATGCAGCGCGGCATCGCGGTCAAGGTCGAAATTGTAGCCGTCCTTCATCAGGAACTCGCGCCCGCGCATCACGCCGAAGCGGGGCCGCATCTCGTCGCGGAACTTCCACTGGATGTGGTACAGCGTCAGCGGCAGGTCCTTGTACGAGGACACGTTCGACCGGAAGATGTCGGTGATCATCTCTTCATTGGTGGGGCCGTACAGCATGTCACGCTCGTGCCGGTCCTTGATGCGCAGCATTTCCTGGCCGTAATCGTCGTAACGGCCCGACTCGCGCCACAGATCGGCGGGTTGCAGCGTGGGCATCAGCAGCGGGATATGCCCGGCGCGCTGCTGTTCCTCATGCACGATCTGCTCGATCCGGCGCAGCACGCGGTAGCCCAGCGGCAGCCAGGAATAGATCCCCGCCGCCTGCTGCTTGATCATCCCCGCGCGCAGCATGAAACGGTGCGAGACGATCTGCGCCTCGGCGGGGTTTTCCTTGAGAACGGGCAGGAAGTAGCGGGTCAGACGCATGAGGCGCGGCCTTTGTGGCAAGGGGGTCGGATGCGTTCCTAGCGGGAAGCGCGGGTCCGGGCAAGAAGGGGTGGCGCATCGGGCCCGGGCCGGCGGCGGGCGCGGGTCAGGACCAACGCGATCAGGGCAAGGCCTGCGCCGGTCAGGAAGGTCAGGCGCAGGCCGCGGGTCAGCGCCTCGGCCGCGGCTTGGGCGGGGTCGCCGGCGGCAAACGCGAAGACCGCGCCAAGCCCCGCGGCCCCGGCGATCAGGCCCAGGTTGCGCGCCAGCGCCAACAGGCCCGACACGGTGCCGCGCCGCCCCTCGGGCAGGTCGGCCAGGGCGCTGGTGGTGTTCGCGGCCTGACACAGCTGATAGCCCGGCGTCAGCAGCATCAGGGCCAGCACATAGCCGGCAACGCCGGCCAGACCGGGCAGCAGCGCCAGCGCCGTGGCCCCAAGAACCAGAAGCACCAGCCCCAGGGTCAGAACCGGCGCCGGACCAAGACGGTCAACCAGCCGGCCCGCGGGGATGCCGGACAGGATCGACCCGACCGGCCCGACCGCCATCACCAGCCCGGCCTGCGGCGCCGACAGATGCAGCGCTCCGGTCAGGTAGAACGGCCCGACGGTCAGCGTCGCCATCATCACCGCCGCGACCAGAAGGGGGACCGCCAGATTGGGCAGAACCGCGCGGTCAAGCGCCGCGAAGAGGCCAGAGGACTGCCGAGCGGGGGCCTGCCCCACGGGGGCCGGCCGGTCCGGGGGCAGCAGGACCAGCGCCATCCCCAGCGCCACCAGCGCCAGCGGCAGTTGCAGCCAGAACAGCCCGCGCCAGCCCGCGACCGGCAGAAGCGCCCCGCCCAGCACCGGGCCAAGCGCGGTGCCCAGCGCCGAGACCGTCCCCAGAAGCCCCATGGCGCGGCCCACCGCCCCGGGCCGCGCCGTCTGCCGCATCAGCGCCAGGCCCAGCACCATCATTGCCGCAGCCCCCAGGCCCTGCACGGCCCGGGCCGCGATCAGGGCCGCAAGACCGGGCGCCAGGGCCGCGCCCAAGGCCCCCAGCGCGAAAAGCGACAGCCCCGCCGCCAGCACCCGCTTCATCCCCAGCCGGTCGCCCAGCCGACCCGCCAGAACCACCGCCAGGGTCAGCGTCGCCAGATAGGCCGTGACCACGCCCTGCACCTGCGCAAAGGGGGCTGCAAGATCCTGCACCAAGGCCGGCAGGGCCACATTGGCAATGCTGGTCCCCAGCGCCGCAAGCAAGGTCGCCAAGGCCAGCGCGGCCCCCGGCCCCGCGCCGCGCCCGCCCCCCGTCTGCCCCTGTGTCGTGACCTGATCCATCTGCCTTCTCCCTTGCCAGCGCTTCGATTCGGCGGCATCGTGCCACTTCAAGCCGACTTGAGGTCAACATGCAGTTTCTCGACATTGGCGAGGTCGCCCAGAAGGCGGGCGTCGCCGCCTCGGCCCTGCGGCATTACGAGGCGGCGGGGCTGATCGCCTCGGTCGGCCGCAAGGGGCTGCGGCGGCAGTTTCCGCCCGAAGTGCTGATGCAGCTGAAGGTGATCGCGCTGTGCAAGACCGCCGGCTTCACCCTGGAAGAGATTGCCGGGATGTTCGGCCGCAACGGCATGCCCGACCTGCCCCGGGCGCGGCTGCGCGGCAAGGCGGACGAGATCGGCGCGAAGATCGCCGAATTGACGGCGCTGCGCGAGACGCTGGAGCATATGGCCGCCTGCAAGGCGCCCTCGCATCTGGAATGCCCGTCGTTCCGGCGCCTGATCGAGACGGTGGGAAAGCCCGGCGGCAGCGCCGGCCCGGCGCCCTGACCCCCGCCCTAGCCGGCTTTCGCCTTCGGCAGGCCCTCGCCCAGCAGGTCTTCCACGAAAAACGCCGCGAACTGGGCGCGGCCTGAAACGCCCGCCTTGGAATAGATCCGCGTCAGCTGGGCGCGCACCGTGCCTTGCGCGGCGCCCCGCAGCTCGGCGATCTCGGCCACATCCAGGCCCTTCAGCGCCAGAAGGCCCACGTCGCGCTCGGCCGGCGTCAGGCCCCAGGCCTGGAACTGCGCCTCGATCACCGCGCCCAGCGCGCCGCGCGCCACCTCAAGCGCGGCCTCCTGTTCGCGCAGGGTTTCCAGCGTGCGCCGCAGCGCGAAGGCGCCGAAGATCACCCCCAGGATCAGCGTGGCGGTCACCAGCGCCTCGAAGAGGAAATGAACCGAATCGGGATCCGAGCGCAGATCGGCAATCACATCGCCCAGGAAGAACACCGAGGCCAGCGACTGCACCACAAGGAAGATGGTCAGCGCCAGGCTTTGCCGCCGGGCCGCCGCCGAAAGGTCCGAACTCATCCGCGCCGCCGCCCCCGCCGGCCCAGAACCATGGGCGCCAGCAGATTGCGCCGCAGCGCCAGGGATTCCACCGCAACGCCCGCCACATGCAGCGCCGCCAGGAACAGGATCAGGCTCGACGTCACCTCATGCACCTCTTCGGCCAGATGGCGCAGGGTCGCGCCGTCCTGATCATCGCCCTGCCCGTCCGAGGATGCAACCAGCACCGACCAGTCGCCCGCCGCGACCGCCGCCTGATCGGCGGCCACCTGCATCGGCGTGCGCCCGCCCGACAGCACCAGCCCGGTGCCGATCAGCACCGCAAGGCAGGCCCACAGCACATAGGCCATCATCGCCCCGGCGGGATTGTGCGATCCATGCAGCCCCGGCCGGCCGCGGGCCAGCTGGCCCAGATGGCGCAGCGCCGCGACCGGATGGGGCGGAAAGGCCGAGAACCGCGCCTCGCGCGGGCCGATCAGCCCCCAGATCAGGCGCAGGGCCAGGATCGACATCGCCACCCAGCCCAGCGCCACATGCAAGGCCCCCCCTCCCTTGGTCCAAAGCCCGTTCAACAGCACGATCATCGCGACCGACCAATGCGTCAGCCGCACCACCGGATCCCAAAGGGTCGGCGGGGTGCCGGCATCCGGCGCGGGCTCGTCCTTGCGGAGGGGAAGCACGGTCATGGATCACTCCTCGCCCTTGACCTCGACCACCTTGCCCGAGGCAGGGTCGATATAGACTTCCAGCGCCTTGCCCGAGGCATCGTCGCTGCATTTCGCCTCGATCTTGCCGTCCTCGGCCTCGAACTCCTTCACGGTGCAGCCCTTGGCCTTCAGCGCCGCGGTGGCGGTCTCGGGCGTGGTGCCGACCTCGTCGCCCACGGCGGGCGCGGCCTGGGCGGCAAAGGGGGCGGCGCAGATCGCCAGGGCCAGGGCCAGGGCGGGAACAGTCACACGGGTCATCGTCTTGCCTTTCACGAAGGTTGCAAAGGCCGGGGGCCATCGGCCGGTCCGGCGGGCCCTTGCTGCCCCGCGCAGCCCGGTGCCGTCGATCCGCAGCGCGTTTACAGGCCCCGCCCTAAGCGGTGGCTGACGGCCAGTTTCCGCCGGCCCCGCCAAGGCGGCGCGCGGGACTTGCGCCATCGCCCCCCCTCTGCCATCTGAAAGAGAACAAAGGAGCGCGCATGGCCCTGCCGGTTCGAGAACAAGCGAAATACTGGGGCATCGCCGCGGCGATTTTCCTGATCCTGCTTTGGCTTCTGGGCAATGTGATGCTGCCCTTCCTGGTGGGCGGCGCCATGGCCTATTTCCTGGACCCGGTCGCCGACCGGATGGAGCGCTGGGGCCTGTCGCGCACCGCCGCCACCGCGGTCATCGCGCTGGTCGCGCTGCTGATCGTGGTGCTGCTGGTGCTGGCGATCATCCCCACGCTGGTCAATCAGGCGATTGCCCTGGTCAATGCCGCGCCCGAGATCGCCAAGCGGCTGCAGGGCTTCCTGCTGGAGAAATTCCCCGAGCTGACCGATTCGACCTCGACCATGCGGCAGACGCTGGCCGATATCGGCACCACGATCCAGTCGAAGGGCGGAGAGCTGGTCAACGCGGTCTTCTCGTCGGCGCTGGGGGTCGTCTCGGTGGTGGTCTTCCTGCTGGTCGTGCCGGTGGTGGCCTTCTACCTGCTGCTGGACTGGGACAAGATGATCGCGCGGGTCGACAGCCTGCTGCCGCGCGACCATGCGCCGGTGATCCGCCGCCTGGCCCGGGAAATCGACGTCGTGCTTGCGGGTTTCGTGCGCGGCCAGGTTTCGGTCTGCCTGCTGCTGGGCCTGTATTATTCGGTCGCGCTGATGATCGCGGGGCTGCAATTCGGCGTGATCGTCGGCGCCATCGCCGGCACGATCACCTTCATTCCCTATGTCGGCGCGCTGGTGGGCGGGGTTCTGGCCATCGGCCTGGCGCTGTTCCAGTTCTGGGGCGACTGGGTGTCGATCGGCATTGTCGCCGGCGTCTTTGCCGTGGGCCAGTTCATCGAGGGCAATATCCTGACGCCGCGGCTGATGGGCCGCTCGGTCGGGCTGCACCCGGTCTGGCTTCTGGTCGCGCTGTCGGTCTTCGGCTCGCTTTTCGGGTTCGTCGGCATGCTGGTTGCCGTGCCCGTCGCCGCCTCGCTGGGGGTGCTGACCCGCTTTGCGGTCGAGAAATACCGTGAAAGCCTGCTTTACACCGGGCGGGGCGAGGCGCCCGCGGCCTCGGGCAGTCTGGTGCTGGACCTGCCGCCCACGGCCAGCGTGACGGTTCAGGTGGCGCCCGCCGCCGCGCCCGCCCCTGCCGCCGTGGCCGGGCAAAGCGTCAGAAAGGACAGCGCGGGGTGAGCCGGCAACTGGCCTTCGACCTGCCGGCCCAGGAAAATCTGAGCCGCGCCGATTTCGTCGTCTCGCCCGCGAATGCGCTGGCGCTGGCGGCGATCGGGGCCTGGCGCGACTGGCCGCTGGGCAAGATGCTGATCGTGGGCCCCGCCGGCGCCGGCAAGACCCATCTGGCGGCGATCTGGGCGGCCGAGACCGGGGCGCCGCGTCTGGCGGCGGCCGATCTGGACGGGCTGGACCTGGCCGCCTTCGACGGCGCGCCGGCGCTGGTGGTCGAGGATGCCGAAGCGGTCGCGGGCAAGCCCGCGCTGGAAGAGGCGCTGTTTCACCTGCACAATCTGATCCTGCGCTCGGGCCCGCTGCTGCTGACGGCCAAGACCCCGCCGCGCGACTGGGGGCTGCGCCTGCCCGACCTCTACAGCCGGATGCAGGCCGCCGCGCTGACCCGGATCGAGGCGCCGGATGACGCGCTTCTGTCGGCCGTTCTGGTCAAGCTGTTCGCCGACCGTCAGCTGGCGGTCGCGCCGCAGCTGATCGCCTATCTGCTGCCGCGGATGGACCGCACCATTGGCGCCGCGCGCGCTTTGGTGGCGGCGCTGGATGCGCTTGCCCTGGAAACCGGCCGCGCCATCACCCCGCGCCTGGCTGCCGAAATTCTGGATCGCGAGATTCTGGACAGCGGCGCGGCGGAATGCTGATCTGTCATCAAAGCTTCACGCGTGTCACGGCATAAGCCTCCATCATGACCCAGGCCGATTTCCTTCGCTCCGCCTTCCCCGCGCCCGTGGCCCTTCCCGAGGAAGAGATCACCGGCCCGCGCCGCTTCTTCAACCGCGAGCTTTCGTGGCTGGCCTTCAACTGGCGGGTGCTGGACGAGGCCGACAATCCGGCAGTGCCGCTGCTGGAACGTCTGCGCTTCCTGTCGATCTCGGCCACCAATCTGGACGAATTCTATACCGTCCGCGTCGCCGGCCTGCGCGCCATGGTGCGCAACGGCACGCCCGGCCTGTCGGAAGACGGCCGCAGCCCGGCCGAGCAGCTGTCGCTGATCCATGCCGATGTGCGGGCGCTGATGCAGACCCAGCAGACCACGTTCAACGGGCTGCGCAAGGAAATGGAAGAGGCCGGGATCACCATCCTCACCCGCTCGAAGCTGGGGGTGAAGGATCTCAAGTTCCTGGAACAGCACTTCCTGACCAATGTCTTCCCGGTCCTGTCGCCTTTGGCGATCGACCCGGCCCACCCTTTCCCCTTCATCCCCAATCTGGGCTTCTCGCTGGCCCTGTCGCTGGAACGCGTCTCGGACCGCCGGCCGCTGAAGGCGCTGCTGCCGGTGCCCCAGCAGGTCCGCCGCTTCGTGCCCCTGCCCGGGCGCGAGGGCGAGAACCGCTTCCTGCCGCTGGAAGAGCTGCTGCTTCTGCATCTGGACATGCTGTTCCCGGGCTATACCGACCGCGGCCATTGCATGTTCCGGGTCCTGCGCGACAGCGATCTTGAAGTGGAAGAGGAAGCCGAAGATCTGGTGCGCGAGTTTGAAACCGCGCTGAAACGCCGCCGCCGCGGCGAGGTGATCCGGCTGACCCTGTCTTCGGGCGCGCCCGAGGATCTGCGCGCCCTGATCATGGAAGAGCTGCACGTCACCCCCGACGAGGTGGTCGAGGTGCGCGGCATGCTGGGCGTGGCCGATCTGAAGGAACTGGTCCTGAACTCGCGCCCCGATCTGCTGTGGCGCAGCTACACGCCGCGGGTGCCGGAACGGGTGCAGGACAATGACGGCGACATGTTCGCCGCGATCAAGCAGAAGGACATCCTTCTGCACCACCCCTATGAAACCTTCGACATGGTGATCCGCTTCCTGGAACAGGCAGCGCGCGACCCCAATGTCGTGGCGATCAAGCAGACGCTGTACCGCACCAGCTGGGACAGCCCGATCGTTTCGGCGCTGTGCGAGGCGGCCGAGGCCGGCAAATCGGTGACGGCGCTGGTCGAGTTGAAGGCGCGGTTCGACGAGGCCGCGAATATCCGCCAGTCGCGGCGGCTGGAGCGGTCGGGCGCGCATGTCGTCTATGGCTTCATGCATCTGAAGACGCATGCGAAGATCAGCACCGTGGTGCGCCGCGAAGGCGACACGCTGGTGACCTATACCCATTACGGCACCGGCAATTACCACCCGATCACCGCGCGGATCTATACCGACCTGTCCTTCTTCACCTGCGATCCGGCGCTGGGGCGCGATGCGACCAAGGTCTTCAACTTCCTGTCGGGCTATGTGCAGCCGCAGGGGCTGGAGAATCTGGCGATCTCGCCGATCTCGCTGAAGCCGCGGCTGCTGGAACTGATCGCGGCCGAGGCAGATCATGCCCGCGCCGGCCGCCCGGCCGAGATCTGGGCCAAGATGAATTCGCTGATCGAGCCCGAGGTGATCGACGCGCTTTATGCCGCAAGCCAGGCGGGCGTGAAGATCAGCCTCGTCGTGCGCGGCATCTGCGGGGTGCGGCCGGGGGTCAAGGGCCTGTCGGAAAACATCCGGGTGAAGTCGATCGTCGGGCGGTTCCTGGAACACAGCCGCATCGTCTGCTTTGCCAATGGCGCCGAGCTGCCCTCGATGCAGGCGCGGGTCTTCCTGTCTTCGGCCGACTGGATGGGCCGCAACCTGACCCGCCGCGTCGAAACCCTGATCGAGGCGAAGAACCCGACCGTCAAGACCCAGATCCTCAGCCAGATCATGGCCGCCAATCTGGCGGACGAGACGCAAAGCTGGGTCCTGTCGGCCGACGGATCCTATCGCCGCGACCTGGGCGCGCCGGGGGAGGAGCTGTTCAGCTGCCACCATTTCTTCATGG
Source organism: Xinfangfangia pollutisoli (assembly GCF_020179405.1). Lineage (GTDB taxonomy): Bacteria > Pseudomonadota > Alphaproteobacteria > Rhodobacterales > Rhodobacteraceae > Pseudogemmobacter > Pseudogemmobacter pollutisoli. The sequence continues at coordinate 30,242 of NZ_JAICBZ010000033.1, forward strand.
AAAACCCCTCGCTGTCGGGCCGCGGCACGGCGGGCGCCAAGGATGCGCCGATCCTGCTGCCGATGCGCGGTGGCTGTGCGGTGGCCGCCGATGACGACAAGCCCGCCAAGGCGGGCGCGGATGGGCCTGCCGAGGCGGCGGCGGAATAGCCGGCCGCCTGGCGCGCGCGGCCCTGCGACGCTGGGCCTGCCCGTCAGCCCGCAGTGGCGGCGCGCAGGCTTTCCAGCAGCGCCGCCATGTCGGCCGGCAGCGGGGCGGTGAAATCCAGCTCGGCACCGCTGACCGGATGGGTGAAGCCCAGCGTTGCCGCATGCAGCGCCTGGCGGCCAAAGCCGTTGCCCGCCGCCGCCGCCTCGGCGCCCAGCGCCTTGTCCGACAGCCGGCGCCGGCCCGAGCCATAGACCGGATCGCCCAGAAGCGCATGGCCCGCATAGGCCAGATGCACCCGGATCTGATGGGTGCGCCCGGTTTCCAGCCAGCAATCCATCAAGGCCGCCTGACCGGCAAAGGCCTCGGTCACGCGGGTGCGGGTCACGGCATGGCGGCCTTCGGGCGGCCAGCACACCGCCTGGCGCTGCCGGTCGGTGCGGTGGCGCGCCAGATTGGTGGCGATGCGGATCACCCCCCCCGCCTCGACCCCGATGCCGCGCAGCCCGCGCAGCCGCGCATCGGCCGGATCGGGCAGGCCATGCACCAGCGCCAGGTAATGGCGGTTCACCGTATGCGCCTCGAACTGCGCGGCCAGCCCGTGATGCGCCCGGTCGCTTTTCGCCGCGACCAGAAGGCCCGAGGTTTCCTTGTCGATCCGATGCACGATGCCGGGCCGCTTCTCGCCGCCGATCCCCGACAGGCTGTCGCCGCAATGATGCATCAGCGCATTGACCAAAGTGCCCGAGGGGCTGCCCGGCGCGGGATGCACGACCATGCCAGCCGGCTTGTCGATCACGATCAGATCGGCATCCTCATAGACCACGACCAGCGCAATCGCCTCGGCGCGCAGCTCGGTCTCGACCGGCGCGTCCAGGCGCAGATCGTAGGTCTCGCCCGGCGCGACCCGCGCCTTGCCATCGGTCACCGCCACGCCGCCGCGGCTGACCGCGCCTTCGGCGATCATCCGCGCCAGACGCGAACGCGACAGCGCCGCTTCCTCTGGCACCGCGGCGGCAAGCGCCTTATCAAGGCGTTGCGGCGCGTCATCGCCCAGGGTGACGCTGAGCGCCCGCTCCGCTGCCTGTCCCCGCTCGGGGAAAAGATCGTCATCGAAAGGTTCGCCCATGGCCGATGCTCCCGACGGGGCGCCGCTGCCCCGCTCGCTTCGCCTGCTGCAGGCGCTGGTGATCCTGCTGACACTCAGCATGATTGCCGGTGTCATAACCGTGGTCTGGCTGCTTGTCACCCGCATGCCGGGCAGCCTGCCCGCCCCGGCGGCGGGTCCGCGCCTGCCCGCGGATCTGGCCCTGCCCGCGGGCGAGACCGCCAGCGCGGTGACCTTTGGCGAAGGCTGGTCGGCCGTGGTCACCCGCACGGGCCGGATCCTGGTCTATGATGCCAAGGGCGTGGTCGTGCAGGATATTTCCGCCCCCGCCCTGCCGGCCGACTAGCGGCTGCGACCATGGCGGGGCTTGACCCGCCCCGCCGCAGGGGCACAACTGCAGGGCGAACACCCTGCCAGCCCCCTGCCCGCTTTCCCAGTTTTCGCCCTAGCCGAACGAGGCCCCCGGTTTGATGCGCCCCGCCGACGAAGACGAAGCCGCCGAAATCGCCTGGCAGGGCGACATCCTGGCGCGCGAGTTTCCCGAACGGATCGGTCTGATCTGCCTGGCCTTCGCGCTGTGCACCATCTACCTGGATCCGCTTCCCGCCCTGCTGCTGGGGGCGGTGAATGTCATCGCCGAATATCTGAACCTGCGCATCACCCAGGATGCAAACCGCCGCATCTCGCGCCGGGGCTATTACGCGCAGCTGATTCTCTCGTTCACGACCGAGACCGCCTATATCAGCGCCGCGGGCCTGGTCTGGATCGAGGACGACCCCTATTCCAAGGCCTTCGCCGTCGGCATGGTGATGAGCGCGCTGCTGCATCTGTCCTCGGTCCGCTCGATCCATCTGCCGATCGGGCTTGCGGGGCTTGCTGCCGTGGCGCTGGGGGTGGCCGCTTTCGACACCTATTACTGGGTGCAGCAGGACAGCCCGCTGGGCCTGGCCCTGTCGGCCACCGCCGCCTTCTGCGCCATGGCCTATACGTTCATCGCCATGCTGTCGAACAACCGCCTGCACCGGGCGATGCGGGTGCAAGAGATGCGGGCCAGCCGCGCCGATGCCGCCAAGGCGCGGTTTCTGGCCGTGCTGAGCCACGAGATGCGCACGCCGCTGAATGCGGTTCTGGGCCTGGGGCATGTGGCCTGGACCGAGGCGGAAGACCCGACCCAGCGCGAAACCCTGGGCCAATTGGTCGGCGCGGCGCGCGATCTGGCGACGATCGTCGACGATGCGACCGACATGTCGGCCATCGCCGATGGCCGCTTCCGCCTGCGCGAGCGCCAGGTCGACCCGGCGGCCGAACTGGGCGCGGCGATCGAGCCCTTCCGCCTGCAGGCCGAACGGCAGGGCAGCAGCCTGCGGCTGGACCTGCGCCAGCCGCTGCCCTCGCCGGTGCTGCTGGATCCGCAGCGCTTCCGGCAATGCCTGGCCAATCTGGTGGCCAATGCCCTGAAACATGCCGGCGCCGGGCCGATCCGGGTTGAAGCGGCGCCCATCGCCGAGGGGTTCGAGGTGATCGTGGCCGATAGCGGGCCGGGGATCGCCGCGGCCGAGGCCGATCTGGTCTTCGAACCCTTCCGCCGCGGCCGCACCGGCACGCAGGGCTCGGGGCTGGGGCTGACGATCTGCCGGGCGCTGGCGCGGCAGATGGGGGGCGACGTGACGCTGGTGCCGACGCCACAGGGCCAGCAGGGCGCGCGGTTCCGGCTGTGGCTTCCGGCGCGCGCCGTGCTGGGGCTGGCCGATCTTGCCCCGCGCACGGCCGAAGCGCCCGGTGCGACGGCCGATCTGCCGCCCGATCTGCGCGGCCGCACCGTGCTGATCGTCGATGACATCGCCACCAACCGGCTGGTCGCGGCCATGCATCTGCGCCCGACCCATGCCCGGGTGATCGAGGCCGACAGCGGCGCCCAGGCGCTGGAGGTGCTGACGCGCGAACAGGTCGATCTGATCCTGCTGGACCTGAACATGCCTGGCATGGACGGGGTCGAGACGGTCGCGGCGATCCGCGCCCTGCGCGGGCGCAATGCAAGGGTGCCGGTCGTGGCGATGACGGCCGATGCGACGGCGAACGATCTGCAGCGGATGAACGGCGTCCTGGTCAAGCCGCTGAACCCGGCGGGCATGCTGGCCGAAATCCGCCGCCATCTGGCGGCCTAGCCCTGGCCGCGGCGCATAGGCCGCCGTGCCGCGCCTTTGCCCTGGCTGCGGCGCCCGGGCGCCGTGCCGCGCCTTTGCACTTGCAGCATCTTGCCGCGCCGGTCACGGAAGCGTAATCTGCAGCGATCCGGATTCTGTCCGGCATGGGAGCGGAGACCGCATTGCCCCCGCCCGAGGGGGTTCCGACTGGCCCTGGACCTGTCGCCTGCCAGCGACGGTCCGGCACGGATCCGGCCTTGCCTGCCGGAAGCCCCTGGCCAGACCTGCCGCCCTCTCCCCCCGCTTCTCCTTTTTCGCACTGCGCACAGGTGGTCCTTTGACCGACGATGTCCCGACACCGGCCGTCCCCGCATCCGCGCCCCCGCCCCGGCCCAAGACCATACCGCCCGGGCTTGGCCTGCCCTCGGCCCTGCCGCATCCCGATGACGAGGCGGCGCTGGACATTGCCGATTACCTGCGCTCGGAATCCGAGGCCGACAGCGACATCCATGGCGAGACGGCCCGCCGCCAGGGCCTGGCCGCGCTGACCCTGGGCGCGGTGGGCGTGGTCTATGGCGATATCGGCACCTCGCCGATCTATGCCTTCCGCGAGGCGATCCGGGCCACCGGCGTGGCCGAGCCGGGGCCCGCCGAAGTGCTGGGCATTCTGTCGCTGCTGATCTGGTCGCTGATCCTGATCGTCACGGTGAAATATGTCTTCGTCCTGCTGCGCTTCGACAACCGCGGCGAAGGCGGGATTCTGGCGCTGTACACGCTGGCGCGGCTGGCAATCGGCCGCCGCTCGCTGCCCTTGCTGGCGCTGGCGGTCGCGGGGGCGGCGCTCTTTGCCGGCGATGCCGCGATCACGCCCGCGATTTCGGTCCTGTCGGCGGTCGAGGGCATGGGGCTGGTTCTGCCGGCGCTGGACCAGTTCGTGCTGCCGGTAACGCTGGCCATCCTGGTCCTGCTGTTCGTCGTGCAGCGCGGCGGCACCGCGAAGGTGGCGCTGCTGTTCGGCCCGGTCACGGCGCTGTGGTTCCTGGCGCTGGCCGGGCTGGGCATCTGGCACATGGTCGAGACGCCCTGGGTGATCTCGGCCTTCTCGCCGCTTTGGGGCATGCAGTTCCTGGTCCATCACACCGAAGTGGCCTTCATCGTCCTGGGCGCGGTGTTCCTGGCCGTGACCGGAGGCGAGGCGCTTTATGCCGATCTGGGCCATTTCGGCCGCCGGCCGATCAAGCTGGCCTGGTTCGGACTGGTGCTGCCGGCCCTGGTGCTGAACTATCTGGGCCAGGGCGCGCTGGTGCTGGCCCATCCCGAGGCGATGGCCAATTCCTTCTTCGCCATGGCCCCGCCGCAAGCGCTGCCGATCCTGGTGCTGATGGCCACCATGGCCACGGTGATCGCCAGCCAGGCGGTGATCTCGGGCGCGTTTTCCATGGCCCGGGGCGCGGTGCAGCTGGGCTTCCTGCCGCGGCTGCGCATCCTGCACACGGCCGAGGGCCAAAGCGGGCAGATCTACATCCCCTCGGTCAACTGGCTGTTGCTGGCGGGCGTGTTGTGGCTGGTCCTGTCCTTCGAAAGCTCCGAGGCGCTGGCCTCGGCCTATGGGATCGCGGTCACCGGCACGATGGTGCTGACCACGGTGCTGGGCGTGACCTATCTGATCCGCTCGGGCCGGCTGTCGGCCCCGGCGGCGCTGGTGCTGGCTTTGCCGATTGCCGCGGTGGAATGGGTGTTCCTGGCCTCGAACCTGACGAAATTCGCCGATGGCGGCTATGTGCCGGTCATTGCCGCAACGGTGGTCGGCTGTGCCATGGGCTGCTGGTGGCGCGGGGTGCAGCTGGTGAATGCGCGCGTCCACAAGCTGGCGGTGCCGGTCGAAACCTTCGTGCGGGCGATGCAGAAATCCTCGGCCCATGTCATCCCGGGCACCGCCTTCTTCCTGACCGGCGATCCCGATGTGGTGCCCTCGGCGCTGCTGCACAATCTGAAGCACAACCGGGTGCTGCACGAGCAGACCGTGCTGCTGACGGTGGAAACCCTCCGCGTGCCCTATGCCACGGCCGAGGAACGCGCCAGCGTCGAGGCCCTGGGCGGCCGCTTCCAGCGCCTGACCCTGCGCTTCGGCTTCATGGAGACGCCGAATGTCAGCCGCGCCATGGCGCATGCCCGCCGCGCCGGGCTGAAATTCGACGTGATGACCTCGACCTTCTTCCTGGGCCGCCGGCGGGCGGTGGCGACGGGCAAGGGGGTCGAGCTGATGCTGGACAAGATCTATGTCGCGCTGGCGCGCTTTTCGGCCGATCCGACCGATTTCTACCATCTGCCGCGCGACCGTGTGGTCGAACTGGGCGAACGCGTCGCGATCTAAGGCGCCTGCCGAAGCCGCCCAGCCAAAGCCGCCCAGCCCAAGCCGCCCAGCCCAAGCCGCCTGCCGGCCGCCCCGGGGAACCGGCGGCGCCGGCCGGCGTTGTCCCGGCAACCGCGGGCCGTTTCGCGGCCGGGCCCTCTTGCGCTGACAGCCTGCGCTGACATTCGCGTGAAAGGGTTGACACAACTGCGGCAAACCGCCGGAACCGCGCACATATAGCGTTAACATTCCTGCGTTACGTGCCTTGATGCACTCAGGCAGGAGACTTAACTTGAGGTCTTCCCCGGGGGCTGACGGCACCGGGCAAGAACAGGGGGCATGAATGAGCACCTACGCAAACCTTCCCGCACCAAGCCCTGAACTGGGGCTGAACCGCTATCTTCAGGAAATCCGCAAATTCCCGCTGCTGGAACCTGAACAGGAATACATGCTGGCCAAGCGCTGGGCCGATCACCAGGACCCGCAGGCCGCGCATAAGCTGGTCACCAGCCACCTGCGCCTGGCCGCCAAGATCGCCATGGGCTATCGCGGCTACGGCCTGCCGCAGGCCGAGGTGATTTCGGAGGCGAATGTCGGCCTGATGCAGGCCGTGAAGCGCTTTGATCCCGAAAAGGGCTTTCGTCTGGCCACCTATGCGATGTGGTGGATCCGCGCTGCGATCCAGGAATACATCCTGCGGTCCTGGAGCCTTGTGAAACTGGGCACCACCTCGGCGCAGAAGAAGCTGTTCTTCAACCTGCGCAAGGCCAAGGCCAAGCTGGGCGCGCTGGAGGAGGGCGACCTGCGGCCGGAAAACGTGGCGCAGATCGCCAAGGACCTTTCGGTGACCGAGCAGGAAGTGGTCGAGATGAACCGCCGTCTGGCCGGTTCGGACGCCTCGCTGAATGCCACGGTGGGCGGCGACGGCGAAGGCGCCACGCAATGGCAGGACTGGCTGGAAGACGAAGACAGCGACCAGGCGGCCGATTACGCCGAGAAGGACGAGTTGGACACCCGCCGCGCGCTGCTGGCGCAGGCGATGTCGGTCCTGACCGATCGCGAGAAGGACATCCTGGTGCAGCGTCGCCTGTCGGACGAGCCGGTGACGCTGGAAGATCTGTCGGAAAGCTATGGCGTCTCGCGCGAACGGATCCGCCAGATCGAAGTGCGCGCCTTTGAAAAGCTGCAGGCGCGGATGCGCGAGCTGGCAAAGGGCAAGGGCATGGTCGTGCCGGCTTGAGCCGGGGCCGATTTTTCGTCGAAAAATCGCAGCGGGGCCTGATCGGGCCCCGCTGCCGCATTTTTGGGAAACGTCGCGTCGGGGCGCCCGGCTTTCCCAACCCCTCGCGGCCTTTTGCATTGCCCGGGGCCCCCGCATTGGCTAGGACGCAGGGCCAAAGGAAAGGCCCTGCATGTCCGTCTCGATGCTTTCGACCTTCGTCAAGCCGATGCACCGCGCCGGCATCCCCTTTGTCGCGGGCTTTGCCGCAGCGACGCTGGTGCTGTTCTGGATCTGGGATCCGCTGGGCTGGATCGGCCTCGGCCTGACGGTCTGGTGCTATTACTTCTTCCGCGATCCCGTCCGGGCCGTGCCGCAGAACCGAGGGCTTCTGGTCAGCCCCGCCGATGGCGTGGTCAGCCTGATCGGCCCCGCCGTGCCGCCGGCCGAGCTGGGCCTTGGCCCGCAACCGCTGACCCGGGTCTCGGTCTTCATGTCGGTGTTCAACTGCCATGTGAATCGCGCGCCGATCGGCGGCAAGGTCACCGCCGTCGCCTATCGGCCGGGCAAGTTCCTGAATGCCGCGCTGGACAAGGCCAGCGAAGACAATGAGCGCAACGCCCTGGCGATCGAGCTGGACGATGGCCGCAAGATCGCGGTGGTGCAGATCGCGGGCCTGGTCGCCCGGCGCATCCTGTGCTGGACCAAGCCCGGCCAGACCCTGCGCACCGGCGAGCGCTTCGGGCTGATCCGCTTCGGCTCGCGGCTGGATGTCTATCTGCCGGAAGGCGTGGCGCCGCAGGTGGCGCTGGGCCAGACCTGCGTCGCCGGCGAGACGGTGATCGCGGTCCTGGGCCAGGACATGCTGCAACGCCACGCGACGATGGAGTAAGATGGAACCGCAGCCCCCCGCCGAAGCCGCCGCGTCTGCCCCGCCCGAGGCCCCCGAAGCGCAGCTTCTGCTGTTGAAGCTTCTGCCCAATCTGATCTCGATCCTGGCGCTGTGCGCCGGGCTGACGGCGATCCGCTTTGCCATTGCGGGGAATTTCAGCCTGGCGGTGTTCCTGATCGCGCTGGCCGCGGCGCTGGATGGGTTGGACGGGCGGCTGGCACGGATGCTGCGCAGCGAAAGCGCGATTGGCGCCGAACTCGACAGCCTGTGCGATTTCGTCAATTTCGGCGTGGTTCCGGGGCTGGTTCTCTACCTTTGGGGTCTGAGAAGTGAAATGAGCCTGGGCTGGATCGCCGTGCTGATCTATGCGGTCTGCTGCATGCTGCGCCTGGCGCGCTTCAATGTCGGCAGCCGCAACCCGGTGCCGTCGGAAAAGACCAGCTTCACCGGCGTGCCGTCGCCCGCGGGGGCGCTGCTGGCGCTGATGCCGATCTATCTGGGCCATGTGCTGAACTGGCAGATGGCGCCGCTTCTGGTCGCAGGCTGGATGGTGGCGATCGGCGCACTGATGATCGGCCGGATGCGGACGCCCAGTCTCAAGCGGGTGCGGATCTCGGCCGGGCTGGCGCGCTATGCGCTGGTTCTGGCGGCGGCCGCCGTGGCGGCGCTGGTCACCTACCCTTGGGTCACGCTGCTGACGCTGTCGCTGGCCTATCTGGCCGCGCTGGCCGCAACCGCGCTGCGCCAGGCCCTGCAGCGCAGCTAGGCCGCGCGCGCGCCCCGCCCCCCTCTGCGGCGCTTGCGCCCGCCGGTCCCTGCCCCTAGCCTTTCGCACAAACATCAGGAGAGACAGCCATGCAACCGGTCCGCTGGGGCATTCTGGGGGCTGCGCGCTTTGCGCGCGAACATATGGGGCGGGCGATCCATGCCGCCGAAGGCGCGCAACTGGCCGCGCTGGCGACCAGCGATCCCGCCAAGGCGGCGGGTTTTCTGGCCTTCTGCCCCGATCTGCGCCTGCATGACAGTTACGACGCGCTGCTGGCCGACCCGCAGATCGACGCGGTCTATATTCCGCTGCCGAACCATCTGCATGTGGACTGGACGCTGAAGGCGCTGGCTGCCGGCAAGGCGGTGCTGACCGAAAAGCCCATCGCGCTGGAGGCCGCGCAGATCGACCGGATCATCGCCGCGCGCGATGCCGCGGGCCTTTTGGCGGCCGAGGCCTATATGATCGTCCACCACCCGCAATGGAGCCGCGCGCGCGACTGGATCGCCGCGGGCGAGATCGGCGAGATCATTCATGCCGATGCGCAGTTCAGCTTCCGCCAGATCGACATGGCCAATATCCGCAACCGCCCCGAAGCCGGCGGCGGCAGCCTGCGCGATATCGGCGTCTACACGCTGGGCGCGATGCGCTTTGCCACCGGGGCCGAGCCCGCCTCGGTCGAGGCGCGGCTGATCCGTGACAACGGGATCGACAGTTTCGCCCATGTCTTCGGAATGATGGAGGGCGCGGGGCAGCGCTTCAGCTATGCCTCCACCACTTCGATGCGGGCCTATAACCGGCAGGTGGTGACGATCCAGGGCACGACCGGCATGGTCCGGCTGGAGGGCGGGTGCTTCAACGCCGGTGTCAACGATCTGGCCGAGGTCGAGCTGCATCAGCAGGGCAACCGGGTGATCACCGAGCGTTTCCCGCGGGTGAACCAATATGTCCTACAGGTCGAGGCCTTCTGCCGGTCGCTGCGTGAAGGGGTGCCCTATCCCTGCCCGCTGGAATTCGTGCGCGGCACCCAGGCGATGATGGACCGCGCCTATGCGGCGGCGCGCGATCTGTAACGGCCAGGCGGCCAGGCGGCCGCCTCAGCCCCCGCCTCACTCCTGGCCCGCGTTTTGCCCCGCGGTCCGGGCCGCGCGGGCTGCGTCGCGCCAGCCCGGCGCGGCGCGGCTGACCGTGTCGCGCACGGCCGCGCCCAGCGCTTCGCCCACTTCGGTATGCAGCCCGGCATAGCGCCCCGCGCCGGCCGGGCAGGCCAGCGCCAGGCAATCCGTGCCGGTGCCGGTGGCGCGGCCGGTGGCCAAGGGCAGGTCCAGATCCATGACCCCGGCGGTCCGGCCCTGCACGGCGATCGACAGGGCTTCCAGTTGCGCCGCCTCGGTCAGCGGCGCATCGGTCACGGCCAGGATGTTGATCGTGCCGTAATCGGCCGAATGCCAGGGCAGGCGCTTGCCCACCGCCTCGGCATTCGACAGGCCCAGCGTCACCACCGCCTCGGCCGCCACATCGCCCACCCGGGCCGCGCCCCGGTCATAGGTGCCGATATCGCGCGAGGTCAGCATGCCCACCGCCTCAGGATCGGGGATTTCGCGGGCAAGCCAGGCCTCGGCATCGAAACCCGGGGTCAGATCGGCATTCCTGACCTCGCGCCACAGCACATGGTCAGTCACCCGGAAACCGCTGCCATGGGGCGCCCAGCTGAGAACCCGCAGCGGCTGGGTCAGGCGCACGCTCAGCCAGGGGCGATCCAGCCGGATCGCACCGATCATCGCACCACCCCCAGCGGCTGGAAGACCGGCCCGTCCGGGGTTTCGGCATGGAAGCCGCGAATGCCGAAGACCTTGGCCAGGCGCGCCTCGGTCAGCACCTCACGCGGGGGGCCATCGGCGACCAGCCGGCCGCGGTCCAGCATCAGAAGCCGGGTGCAATGCCGCGCCGCCAGCCCCAGATCGTGGATCGAGACCAGCACGCCCCGCCCCTCGGCCGCCAGATCGGCAAAGACCTGCATGGTGCGGATCTGCGCCTCGGGGTCCAGCCCCGCCACCGGCTCGTCCGCCAAGAGAAGCGGCGTCTCCTGTGCCAGGGCCCGGGCGATCAGCACCCGCGCCTGTTCACCGCCCGACAGTTCCGTCGCCCGGCGCGCGCAATAGGCGGCCAGCCCCATCCGCACCAGCGCCCGGCCCACCGCCGGATCCGAGGGCGCGCCGGTCG
>NZ_JAICBZ010000034.1 GCF_020179405.1 Xinfangfangia pollutisoli
CATCCTTGCCGGTGCCCTGCACGGCGTCGCGCGACAGGCCGGCTTCGGCCATGGCCTTCTTGGCCGAGGGCGCATCCTCGACATCGGCGCGCGGCGTCAGGGTTTCCGGCCCGGCGCCGGGCGAGCCCACGGCGGCGGCGGCTTCGGCCTTCGGCTCTTCCGCCTTGGCGGCGGGGGCGCTGGCGGCCGCGCCTTCGGTGACGATCGCCAGCCGCGCATTGGCGGCGACGGTCGTGCCTTCGGGCGCCAGGATTTCGGCCAGAACCCCGGCGACGGGCGAGGGCACTTCGACCGAAACCTTGTCGGTTTCCAGTTCGCAGAGCATTTCGTCCTGCTTCACGGCATCGCCCGGCTTCTTGAACCAGGTCGAGACGGTCGCTTCGGACACGCTTTCGCCCAGGGCGGGCACCATGACGTCGGTCATCTTCAACTCCTTCAGGCGATGGTCAGCGCGGCATTGACCAGCGCGGTTTGTTCGGCCTTGTGGCGCGAGGCAAGGCCCGTCGCCGGCGAGGCGCTGGCCATGCGGCCGGCGTAGCTGGGGCGGGTGGTCGCCCCGCGCAGCTTGGTGAGCAGGATTTCCAGCTCGGGTTCGATGAAGCTCCAGGCGCCCTGGTTCTTCGGCTCTTCCTGGCACCAGACGATATCGGCATTCGGGAAGCGCGCCAGTTCGGCCGACAGCGCGATCGAGGGCACCGGATAGATCTGTTCCAGACGCAGCAGATAGACATCGTCCAGCCCGCGCGCGTCGCGCTCGGCCAAAAGGTCGTAATAGACCTTGCCCGACGAGATCACCACGCGGCGGATATCGGCATCGGCCTTCAGCTTGGTGTCGGAATGGCCCTTCTGCGCATCGTCCCAAAGGACGCGGTGGAAGGTCGAGCCATCGGTGAAATCGGCCGCATCCGAGACGCACATCGGATGGCGCAGCAGCGATTTCGGCGTCATCAGGATCAGCGGCTTGCGGAAGTCGCGATGCAGCTGACGGCGCAGGATGTGGAAGTAGTTGGCGGGCGTCGAGCAATTCGCCACGATCCAGTTCTCTTCCGCCGACAGTTGCAGGAAGCGTTCCAGCCGCGCCGAGGAATGTTCAGGCCCCTGGCCTTCGAAGCCATGCGGCAGAAGGACCACCAGCCCCGACATCCGCAGCCATTTCGATTCGCCCGAGTTCACGAACTGGTCGAACATGATCTGCGCGCCATTGGCGAAATCGCCGAACTGGGCTTCCCACAGGGTCAGCGCATTGGGTTCGGCCAGCGAATAGCCGTATTCGAAGCCCAGGACCGCATATTCCGACAGCATCGAGTCGATGACCTCATACCGCGCCTGGCCGGCCCGGATGTGGTTCAGCGGATAGTAGCGTTCCTCGGTGGCCTGATCGACCCAGCCGGAATGGCGCTGCGAGAAGGTGCCGCGGGTGCAGTCCTGCCCCGCCAGCCGCACCGGGAAGCCCTCGACCTGCAGCGAGCCGAAGGCCAGCGCCTCGGCGGTCGCCCAGTCAAAGCCGGTGCCGGTTTCGAACATCTTCTTCTTCGCGTCCAGCTGGCGCGCGACGGTCTTGTGCATCTCGAACCCGTCGGGCACCCGGGTCAGCGCCGCGCCGATTTCGGCAAAAGTGTCGGCCTTGATCCAGGTCTCGCCGCGCTGATAGCTGTCAAGCCCGGCGGTCTGCATGTTCTTCCAGCGCCCATCCAGCCAGTCGGCCTTGTTGGGCTTGAAGTTCTTGCCGGCCTCGTATTCCTCGTTCAGACGCGCCTGGAAGGCGGCCTTCATATCCTCGATCTCGCCTTCGGGGATCAGCCCGTCGGCCACCAGACGCTCGGTATAAAGCTGCAGCGTGGTCTTCTGCTTGCGGATGCGGTTGTACATCTGCGGGTTGGTGAACATCGGCTCGTCGCCTTCGTTGTGACCGAAGCGGCGGTAGCAGAAGATGTCGATCACCACGTCCTTGTGGAACTTCTGGCGATATTCGGTCGCGACCTTGGCGGCATGCACCACGGCTTCGGGATCGTCGCCGTTCACATGGAAGATCGGCGCCTCGACCATCAAAGCGATGTCGGTCGGATAGGGCGAGGTGCGCGAGAAATGCGGCGCCGTGGTGAAGCCGATCTGGTTGTTCACGATGATATGGATGCAGCCGCCGGTGCGGTGGCCCTTGATGCCCGACAGTTGCAGGCATTCCGCCACCACGCCCTGGCCGGCAAAGGCCGCGTCGCCATGCAGAAGGATCGGCAGCACCGCGATGCGTTCGGCCGCGTCGTTGAACTGGTCCTGCTTGGCGCGCGCCTTGCCCAGGACGACCGGGTTCACCGCTTCCAGGTGCGAGGGGTTCGCGGTCAGCGACAGGTGGACGGTATGGCCGTCAAAGGTGCGGTCCGACGAGGCGCCGAGGTGATATTTCACGTCGCCCGACCCGTCGACATCCTCGGGCTTGTAGCTGCCGCCCTGGAATTCGTGGAAGATCGCCTTGTAGGGCTTCATCAGCACATTGGCCAGAACGTTCAGCCGGCCGCGATGCGGCATGCCGATGACGATTTCCTTCACGCCCAGATTGCCGCCGCGCTTTATGATCTGTTCCATCGCCGGGATCAGCGCCTCGGCGCCGTCCAGGCCAAAGCGCTTGGTGCCCATGTACTTGACATGAAGGAACTTCTCGTAGCCCTCGGCTTCGACCAGCTTGTTCAGAATGGCCTTGCGGCCTTCGCGGGTGAAGGCGATTTCCTTGCCGTAGCCTTCGATCCGTTCCTTCAGCCAGCCGGCCTGTTCGGGATCCGAGATATGCATGTATTGCAGCGCGAACGTGCCGCAATAGGTGCGCTTCAGGATCGCCACGATCTGGCGCATCGAGGCATGCGACAGGCCCAGAACCTGGTCGATGAAGATCGGCCGGTCCATGTCGGCTTCGCTGAAGCCGTAGGAGGCCGGGTCCAGTTCGGGATGCGGGGTCTTTTCGGCCAGGCCCAGCGGATCGAGGTCGGCGGCCAGATGGCCGCGGATCCGGTAGGCGCGGATGATCATCAGGGCGCGGATCGAATCGATCACGGCGCGCTGCAGCTGCGCTTCGGTCAGGTTGACGCCCGCCTCGGCGGCCTTGTCGGCGATCTTCTTGCCGGCGGCCTTGGCCTCTTTCGCGGGCGGCGCCGGCCATTCGCCGGTCAGCGCGGCGGTCAGGTCATCGACAGGGGCGGGCGGCCAGTCGGCGCGCGCCCAGGACGGGCCGGCCGCGGCGGCGCGGGCATCGCGTTCGGTATCGCCCAGCGCCCGGAAGAATTCGGCCCATTGCGCATCGACCGAATTCGGATCGGCGGCATAACGGGCCTGCAGCTGGTCGACGTAATCGGCATTGGCCCCATCGAGGAAGGACGAGGCGGTGAAGGCGGCGGTGGGGGATTGGTCGGTCATGGGGTCACCTCAGGGGGACGGGATCGGGCGAGTTTTCCGCGAAAACTCGGGGTCTTCGGATTTTCGACGAAAATCCGGGGCGGCGGGCCAGCGGTCTGGCCCGCCCGCAGGATCAGCCCTTGATCGCCTTCAGCACGGCTTCGCCCAGATGGGCGGGGCTGTCGGCAACGACGATGCCGGCCGATTTCATCGCTTCGATCTTCGAGCCGGCATCGCCCTTGCCACCGGCGACGATGGCGCCGGCGTGTCCCATGCGGCGGCCCGGAGGCGCGGTGCGGCCGGCGATGAAGCCCGCGGTCGGCTTCCAGCGGCCCTTCTTCTTTTCGTCGGCCAGGAATTGCGCGGCCTCTTCTTCGGCCGAGCCGCCGATTTCGCCGATCATGATGATCGAATGGGTTTCCGGGTCGGCCAGGAACATTTCCAGCACGTCGATATGTTCGGTGCCCTTGATCGGGTCGCCGCCGATGCCCACGGCCGAGGACTGGCCCAGGCCCACATCGGTGGTCTGCTTCACCGCCTCATAGGTCAGCGTGCCCGAGCGCGACACGACGCCGACCGAACCGACCGAGAAGATCGAGCCCGGCATGATGCCGATCTTGCACTGGTTCGGCGTCATCACGCCGGGGCAGTTCGGCCCGATCAGCCGCGACTTCGAATTGATCAGCGCGCGCTTGACCTTCATCATGTCGAGGACCGGGATGCCCTCGGTGATGCAGACGATCAGCGGGATCTCGGCGTCGATCGCTTCCAGGATGGAATCGGCGGCGAAGGGCGGCGGCACATAGATCGCCGAAGCGGTGGCGCCGGTTTTCGCGACCGCATCATGGACCGAATCGAAGACCGGCAGGCCCAGATGCTCGGACCCGCCCTTGCCCGGCGTCACGCCGCCGACCATTTGCGTGCCATAGGCGATGGCCTGTTCGGTGTGGAACGTGCCCTGGCTGCCGGTGATGCCCTGGCAGATGACCTTGGTGTTTTTGTCGACGAGAACGGCCATCCGGGCCTCCTTCAGAATAGACGGTTCGGTTCAGCGGGCCCGGAGGCGCGCCGCAGCGGCGTGCGGGTCACCTGTCCCGTCAGGGGCAGGTGATGGTGATCTGGCCCCCATCGGTGGTGCCGGCCTGGGCCAGGGCCGATTGCTCGGCGCAGACCGCGTCAAGCGTTTCCTCGTGCTGCAGCTGACCGACGCCGGGGCCGCAGGCGGCAAGCGCCAGAAGCGTGAGAACAAGCGGGGGAAGGAAGGGCAGGCGCATGGTCTAGTGGTCCTTGCCGTAAAGGGAAAACGCGGCCGCCTGATCGGGGTCCAGCCCCAGGCGGTCGGCCATCCAAGTCTCGCAGACATCGAGGAAGGCATAGTCCTGTGCATACCAGCGCCGCAGGTTCTGCTGCCCGAGGGCCGAGATCGGCGGCGTGCCGGCATAGTCGTTGCGATGCGCGCGGACCGGATCGTCGGTCGGCGCGAAGGTGCCGCCATGATCGGCGCGGCGCAGGAATTCCAGGAAATCGGCGTCGAACCGTTCCTGCCGGATGATCCAGACCGGCGGGCGGGTGTGCAGGAAATACCCGATCGTCATCACCCACAGGCTTTGGTTCATCGCGGTATGCGAGATCGACAAGATGGCCTGGGTAGCGGCGCGTCCGGTTTCGCCCCCGGAAAACAGCGCCTCGGCCAGGTCATTGGCATGTTCGAACCGCTCGAAGGCGATCCGTTCGCCCGGGCGCCACTCGATATCGTTCAGCGGACGGCCCTTGCGGCGGCGCGAATAGAAGCTCGAGCGAAAGCGCGAGATCGGATCGCGGACCGAGAAGAAATAGCGCGCCTCGGGCGGAAGATGCAGCAGCAGTTCCAGATGGCCATGTTTGACGATCTTCGGGCCGCTGCCTTCCTGGTTCAGCAGGGTCGCGACATGGCCGATCTGCGTGCCGGCGGTCTTGCCGATATGCAGGAAATGCAGCGGCTCCGGCTGCGGCATCGGGGATGCCGCCTCCGGGTTGGTCTGCAGATGCGCGCCCTCGGTCATCTTCGCGTGTCCCTGGCCTTGCCCGGTTCAGCCCTTGCCCGCCTTAGCCCTTGACGGCCTTGACGATCTTTTGCGCCGCGTCCGACAGGTCATCGGCCGCGATCACGTTCAGGCCCGACTTGTTGATGATGTCCTTGCCCAGCTGCACATTCGTGCCTTCCAGGCGGACCACCAGCGGAACCTTCAGCCCGACTTCCTTCACCGCGGCGATCACGCCCTCGGCGATGATGTCGCAGCGCATGATGCCGCCGAAGATGTTGACCAGGATGCCCTTCACGTTCGGGTCCGAGGTGATGATCTTGAAGGCTTCGGTGACCTTTTCCTTCGTCGCGCCACCGCCCACATCCAGGAAGTTGGCCGGTTCGGCGCCGTAGAGCTTGATGATGTCCATCGTCGCCATGGCCAGGCCCGCGCCGTTGACCATGCAGCCGATTTCGCCATCGAGCGCGATGTAGTTCAGATCGAATTTCGACGCCGCCAGTTCCTTGGGGTCTTCCTCGGTCTCGTCGCGCAGTGCGGCGATGTCGGGGTGGCGGTAGATCGCATTGCCGTCAAAGCCCATCTTGGCGTCGAGCAGCTTCAGATTGCCGTCCTTCAACACGCAGAACGGGTTGATTTCCAGCATGTCCATGTCCTTGTCGACGAAGAGCTGGTACAGCTTCTTCACGATCTGGACGCATTGCTTGACCTGGTTGCCCTTCAGCCCCAGCGAGAAGGCGACGCGGCGGCCGTGGAAATCCTGCAGGCCGGTGGCCGGGTCGATGGTGATCGTCAGGATCTTCTCGGGCGTCTCATGCGCGACGGTTTCAATGTCCATCCCGCCTTCGGTCGAGGCGACGATCGACACGCGCGAGGATTTGCGGTCGATCAGCAGCGCCAGATACAGCTCGCGCTCGATGTCGGAACCGTCTTCGATATAGATCCGGTTCACCTGCTTGCCGGCCGCGCCGGTCTGCACGGTCACCAGGGTGCGGCCCAGCATCTGGCGGGCGAATTCGGCGGCTTCCTCGACCGAGAAGGCCAGGCGCACGCCGCCCTTCTCGCCGGCTTCCGGCTCGACGAACTTGCCCTTGCCGCGGCCGCCGGCATGGATCTGCGACTTGACCACCCAGAGCGGCCCGTCCAGCTCACCGGCGGCGGTCTTGGCTTCTTCCGCCTTCAGCACGACCCGGCCGTCCGAGACGGGGATGCCGTAGCTGCGCAGAAGGGCCTTGGCCTGGTATTCGTGGATGTTCATGTCGCAAGCCCCGCAGGTTCAGGATTTTGTCGCTTTCTGGCACAGATCGGACCCTGTTCCCAAGGCCTAAGACGGCAGGGGCGGCGAAAAGCCGCGAAAAAGCGACAAATGTGATCACAGCTTGAAAAAGTGTGATCACAAGCCCGAATCCGACCGGCGGCGTGCTGCGGCGCAGCAGTCGGAACCGCCCCGCGACGCTTGCGCTAACGTGATTCGCCGGCCCGCGCGAGAGGGCGGCCAAGGCGCGCCCGCGGCCCCCCCTTTGCGCGGCCGGCGCGGCAAATCAGTTGAAGAAAATCGCGAAAAGCATCGCGTCGCCCTGCACCAGACGCTCGAACTCGCGCCAGCTGTCGGTGCGCATCCGCGGCCCCTTGCGCGCATAGGGCAGGAAGGCTTCGCCCTGCACCAGCCCGACCAGATCCAGCCGCGGCGGGCTGTCGAACAGCTTGGCCAGGTCGATCCCCGCCTCGGCGCCATAGCGCCAATGCGGGATCAGGATCTCGCCCTTCAGCGCCGCCTCGGCATCGGCCAGGATCGCCTGCCAATGCGCGGCCGTGCCGGACGGCATGATCAGACCCAGGGCCGAGGCCTGGCCTTCGGCGGGCACCCATTCGCGATCATTGTCGGTTTCGGCCGCGGCCAGGGCCCAGAAGCGGCGATTTTCGGTGATCATCGACAGAAGATGCGCATGCGCGGCGCGGGCGCGGGCGGGGTCGGGCTCTTGCGCCAGGGCGCGCAGGATCATCGCCACCCGGTCGACCTGGCGGCCGAACATCATGTCAAAGGCATTCTCGGGCGGGGTGTCGCCCCAAAGCGCATACATCTTCTCCGAGGCGGTGGCGATCCGGTCCACCGCGGGGCCCGGATCATAGGCCAGCGCCACTTCGGTGAAGGCCGACAGCAGATGCGTATAGGCCGACAGCCAGGCCGCATCGGCGGTGTCGAAGCGCACCACCGGCCCCTCGGGACCCATGCCGATGCCGCCGCCCAGCATCTGGCCCGCCACGGCGGCGATGTCTTCGCCCGCGTCGCGGGTGCCGTTCAGGTTGATGTCGAACCACAGGTCGGCGAGGGCGATTTCCAGCGCGAAATCCTGCGGGCCCAGCGTGGTCAGCGCCGCGCGGGCGGCATCCATGTCATCCGCGATCCCGGTCAGAAGCGCGGTCAGGTCGGCGCCGGTGAAGGGGCGGGCCTGGGGGTTTTCCGGGATCGGCAGGCGCAGGATCGGCAGTTCCGACCAATCGGCGCGCATGCCGGTCTGCCAGCGCAGCTGCAGCGCGCGTTCGACCCCGCGCAGGAAGCGCAGGCCGGCCAGCGCGTAAAGATCGGGGGGCTTCGGCGCATCGAGCGCGGCCAGCCGCGCCTCGGTGGCGGCGATGCCGGTCTGGGCGATCTCGGCCGAGATCGGCGAGCGGTCGGCCTGGGCGATGCCGGGCAAAAGGGCGACAAGACTGGCAATCAGCAAGCGGCGCATCGGGGGCTTCCTTCGCATTTGAAGCCGCAGGATGGGCGGCGGGGCGCCGCGGGTCAAGCCGAAGCAGGGTCGGGGATGGCTGACCCCGCGGCATGCCTCACGCAGGCGAGAGAACGGCAAGGCATTGGCCGCGCGGCAAAATCAGATCGCGCCAGGCCAGGGTGAAGCCGGCCGCCTGCGCCTCGGCCTGAACCTCGGCGCGATGGCGGTGCCAGGGCGGGCGGTTGGGATGGGTCACCACGCCGTCGCGCTGGCGGAAGGGGCCGGGCGGGCCTTCGGGGGCCAGGAACAGCGTCAAAAGCAGCGCCTTCAGGGCCGGAAACCGCGCGCGGACCGAGGCCAGGGCCGGCGGCAGAGCGCCCGGTGGCAGATGGGTGAAGACGCCCCAGGCGATGGCGAAGTCGATGGTTTCGGGCAGGCCGGGAAAGGCGAAATCGGCATCCTCGACCAGCTGATCCGCGGGCAGGCGGGCCTTGTCGGCCAGTTCCACCTCATAGCCGCGGCGCATCAGCGCGCCCGAGGCATCGGTGCCCCAGTAATGACCGGGATCGAGGAAGGGCACCGCCATATGGCCCAGCCGCAGCGACCCGCAGCCGATGTCCAGCAGCTGGTGCTGCGGCCGCAGCCCCTCGGCCAGAAGGCAGGCCATCTGCGCCTCGGCGGTTTCTTCCCAGCGGCCGCCCACGATGTCGCGATGTTTCCCCGCGGCCAGCGCCTTGTCGTAGAAGCCGGGGGCGAGATAGGGCGAAAGCGTCACGGGCCGCGCTTTACGAGGGCTTCTGCGCCGCCGCCTTCATCCGGGCCAGCAGGGCCGATTTGTCGGGCGCCTTGGTCTTGGGCGCGCCTTTCTGGGCGCCGCGCTTGGCCTTGGGGGCGGGCTTGGCGGACGGGCTGCCGCCGGATTTGGAATAGTCCATCTGGGCCTCCTCGGGAGATTTCCCAAGGGGATGCCGGATTCCGGCGGCGGGGGCAATGGGGGTTGATCCGGGGGTGGCGCTTCGGGGCTGGCGCCGGGGGTTTTGCACCCCCGGGCCCCCGCAGGATATTTATGCAGAGAGGAAGGCTGGAGGATCAGGCTAGGGTTTTGGTGAAGAGGGTCCAGGTGGCGGCATCGACCTGCCAATCGCCCCTGACCACCGGGCGGCTGGCCTGTTCGGCAAAGCCCTTGGCGCGGTAGAGGCGCTGGGCGTCTTGATGGGTGTCGGCGGCGATCAGGCTGATCGTGCGGTGGCCCAGATCGCGCGCCACCGTCTCGGCCTGGGCCAGCAGGGCCGCGCCGCAGCCCTGGCCGCGGAAGGCCGGGTAGGTGGCCAGCACGTTCAGATACCAGGCGCCGGGGGCCAGCGCTTCCAGTTCCAGCAGCGGCACGAAGATCGGCGGCGTGTCGGCTTCGATCACGGCCGGGGTCGCGTCGGCGGGATAGCCCAACAGGCCGGCCGCAACCTGGCCGTCGATTTCCGCCATCCAGGCGTTGGAATACGAGAAATTGCCGGTCTCGCGCGCCGCGCGTTCGCGGCCCAGGGCCCAGGGGTCGCCCTGGGGGCCGACCGATTTCTTCCAGAAATGCAGCGGCAGGTCATCGGCCGCCAGATTGATGAAGCGCGTCAGATGGTCGGCATCCGACGCAATGGCCTTGCGGATCTGCATAGTTGGGCCCTTTCCCGGTCTGAGGCGCCTTCCCTGCCGCAGGGCGCGGGGCGGCGCAAGGGGCTGTCGCGGCGCTTGCCAGGCTGCGGGCAAGGCCCTACCACCGGCACGAACCGCAAAGCCATTCAGGAAGGAACGAGATGAGCGACATGGTTTTCCGCCTGCCCGCGCCGGGGCCCGAGCCGAGGCTGACCGATCTGGACGGCTGGGTGAAGGTCGAGGGCAACCCGACGATGAAGACCTGGGTGCAGCACACGTCGCTGGATGGCAGCGTGATCAGCGGCACCTGGGAGGCGACGCCGGGCAGCTGGCATGCCAGCTATCAGTTCTACGAATTCGTCCATCTGATCGAAGGCCAGATCACCATCACCCCCGACGGCGCCGATCCGGTGACGCTGCGGCCGGGCGATGCCTTCGTGGTCGAGCCGGGCTTCAAGGGCGTCTGGAAGATCGAGGCGCCGGTGAAGAAGCATTTCTGCATCAAGCTGAAGTAACGGCGGGGCTTGGGGCAGCTTTCAGGTCGGAAAATGGAAAGGGGCGCCGCAGCGGGCGCCCCTTTCGCATCGTGTCGGACCGATCAGGCCAGCGTCGGGTCGATGCCCTTGCAGGCGGTGACCAGGCCCTTCACCGCGTCGACGGACTTGTCCATCATCGCCTGTTCGGCCGCGTTCAGCTTGATCTCGACCACTTTCTCGATCCCGCCGGCGCCGATGATCGTCGGCACGCCGACATACATCCCGTCCAGCCCATAGGCGCCCTTCACATAGGCGGCGCAGGGCAGAAGGCGCTTTTGGTCCTTCAGATAGGCTTCGGCCATTTCGATCGCCGAGGTGGCGGGCGCGTAGAAGGCCGAGCCGGTCTTCAACAGGCCCACGATCTCGGCCCCGCCATCGCGGGTGCGCTGGACGATGGCATCCAGCTTGTCCTGCGTGGTCCAGCCCATTTCCACCAGGTCGGGCAGCGGAATGCCGGCGACGGTGGAATAGCGGGTCAGCGGAACCATCGTATCGCCATGGCCGCCCAGAACGAAGGCGGTGACATCCTTCATCGAGACGTTGAATTCCAGCGACAGGAAGTGACGGAAGCGGGCCGAATCCAGCACGCCGGCCATGCCGACGACCTTGTTATGCGGCAGGCCCGAGAATTCGCGCAGCGCCCAGACCATGGCGTCCAGCGGGTTGGTGATGCAGATCACGAAGGCGTTCGGGGCATATTGCTTGATGCCTTCGCCGACCGACTTCATCACCTTCAGGTTGATCCCCAGCAGGTCGTCGCGCGACATGCCGGGCTTGCGCGGCACGCCGGCGGTCACGATGCAGACATCGGCGCCCGCGATATCGGCGTAGGAGTTGGTTCCCTTCAGGCTTGCGTCAAAGCCTTCGACCGGGCCGCATTGCGCCAGGTCCAGCGCCTTGCCCTGCGGCGTGCCTTCGGCAATATCGAACAGGACGACATCGCCCAGTTCCTTGGAGGCGGTCAGATGGGCAAGCGTGCCGCCGATCTGTCCGGCACCGATGAGCGCGATCTTCGGTCTGGCCATGGGGATCTCCATTGGTTGAGTCGCGGCGAGGCGTAGCCCCTTCGGGCCTTTCTGTCCAGCGCCGGGATGGTCGCGGTATACCGTTGCATGCGATAATTCCCGGGCTTCCCTTCCGTCGGGACGGGGTTTAGCGGTAACGGCCGGAGGCGCTGATGGAAGGCTGGGCATTCTGGGTTGCGGCGGTGGTTGCCGCCATGCTGGTGGGCATGGGCAAGGGGGGGATTCCCCTGGTCGGCATGCTGGGCGTGCCGGTGGCGGCGCTGGTGATTTCGCCGGTGACGGCGGCGGGGCTTTTGCTGCCGGTCTATGTCGTGTCCGACCTGTTCGGGCTTTACGCCTATCGCCGGGCCTATGATGCGCGGGTGCTGGCGATTCTGCTGCCGGGGGCGGTTGTGGGCATCGCGCTGGGCTGGGCCACGGCGCGGCTGGTGCCCGAAGCGGCGGTGACGCTGCTGGTTGGCGCGATCGGCGTGGTCTTCGCGCTGAACCTGCTGATCCGCAAGGGGCGCGAGACCGGCGCCAAGCGGGCCGAGGTGGCGCCGGGCCTGTTCTGGGGCGCGGTCACCGGGTTTACCAGCTTTGTCAGCCATTCCGGCGCGCCGCCCTATCAGGTCTATACCCTGCCCCTGGGCATGGAGAAGGCGGTCTTCGCCGGCACCGCGACCATTGCCTTTGCCGTGATCAATGCGGTGAAGCTGATCCCCTATTGGCAATTGGGCCAGCTGAGCCTGGACAATCTGGAAATCGCCGCGATCCTGTCGGTTCCAGCCGTGCCGGCGGTGTTTGCCGGGGTCTGGCTGGTGCGGGTGCTGCCCAGTGCGGCCTTCTTCGGCATCGTGACCTGGTCGCTGCTGGTGATCTCGGCCAAGCTGGTCTGGGACGGGGTCTCGGGCCTGATCTGACCCGGCTGGCCGCCCGGCGGCAGGAATTCGGCGCGTATTTCTGCGATGCGGCAAATCCGGGCTTGCCGAAAATGGCAACTTCGCTATGTCATGCGCAAGATTCTTTCGCAGCGCCTTCGCCGGAGATTGCCATGTCGCGCCCCTACCGTTCGGTCCTGTATATTCCCGGTTCGAAAGAGCGGGCGCTGGAAAAGGCGCGCGACCTGGCCTGCGATGCGATCATCTTCGATCTGGAAGATGCGGTGGCGCCGGAGGAAAAGCCGGCGGCGCGCGCGCTGCTGGTGCAGGTGCTGAAGGATGTCGATTTCGGCAACCGGGCGCGGATCGTGCGGATCAACGGGCTGGATACCGAATGGGGCGCGGCCGATGCGGCGGCGATGGAACGCGCGCTGGGCGAAGGGGCCAAGATCGACGCGGTGCTGGTGCCCAAGGTCTCCGCTCCGGGCATGCTGGACGATGTGGCGCGGATCGTGCCGGGCGCCGATCTTTGGGCGATGATGGAGACCGCGGCGGGCATGCTGAACGCGGGCGCGATCGCCGCGCATCCGCGGCTGAAGGGCATGGTGATGGGCACGAATGACCTGGCGAAAGAGCTGGGCAGCCGCTTCCGCCCCGACCGGCTGGCGATGCAGACTGGTCTGGGACTTTGCCTGCTGGCGGCGCGTGCCAATGGAAAGATCATTGTTGACGGTGTCTACAATGCCTTCAAGGACGAGGACGGGTTGCGGGCGGAATGCGATCAGGGCCGCGACATGGGCTTTGACGGCAAGACGCTGATCCACCCGGCGCAACTGGCCATCGCCAATGCCGCCTTCGCGCCCTCGGATGCGGAAATCGACCTGGCCCGCCGCCAGATCGCGGCTTTCGAGGCGGCCAAGGCCGCGGGGCAGGGCGTGGCGGTGCTGGACGGCCGGATCGTCGAAAACCTGCATATCGTCACCGCCGAGGCGCTGCTGGCCAAGGCCAAGGCGATTGCGGCGCTGGGGCATTAAGATAAGCTTGGGCGGAATTTTCCCCCCGCGGAGGCGCGTATGTCCCTGATTCTTCTGATCGTTGGTCTTGCGCTCTGGGCGGGCGCGCATCTGTTCAAACGGCTGGCCCCGGCGGCCCGGGCGCGGATGGGCGATCCGGGCAAGGGCGCGGTGGCGCTGGCGCTGCTGGCGGCGCTGGTGCTGATGGTGCTGGGCTATCGCGGCGCGGAGTTCACCTATCTTTGGGATCCGCCGCGCTTCCTGATCCATGTGAACAACCTGCTGATGCTGATCGCCGTCTTCCTGTTCGCGGCCGACGGGATGCGGGCGCCGCTGATCGGGCGGATGCGCCATCCGCAACTTACCGCTGTCAAGACCTGGGCCCTCGCGCATCTGCTGGTGAATGGCGATCTTGCCAGTGTCATCCTGTTTGGTGGCCTGCTGGCCTGGGCGGTGGTCGAGGTGATCGTGATCAACCGTGCCGTGCCGGTCTTTGTGCCGAAACCCGTGAAGCCGGGCGCGACCTGGAAGGCGGCCCTGGCCACGCCGGTCGCGCTGGGGCTGATCATGCTGATCCACAACTGGCTGGGCCCGCAGCCCTGGCCATAAGGAGGTTCCCATGCGCCTTTACCGTTTCCTGTCGGATGACGACACCTCGGCCTTCTGCCACAAGGTCAGCCTGGCCCTGTCGAAAGGCTGGGAGCTGCAGGGCAGCCCGACCTATGCCTTCGATGCGGCCCGCGGCGTGATGCGCTGCGGCCAGGCGGTGACCAAGGACGTGCCCGGCACCTATTCCCCCGATCTGAAACTGGGCGAGATGTAAGTCGGCCCCGCCGACGCAGGAGGCATGATGAAAACCAATCCCGGCCGGTTTTTCGAGGATTATCAGCTGGGTGAGGTGATCGCCCATGCCGTGCCCCGCACGCTTTCGGGCGGCGAGCGGGCGCTGTATCACGCGCTTTATCCGGCGCGCGGGGCGCTGTATTCCTCGGACGCTTTCGCCCGCGCCTGCGGTCTGCCGCAAAGCCCGCTGGACGATCTGATCGCCTTCCATAGCGTTTTCGGCAAGACCGTGCCGGATATCAGCCTGAATGCGGTGGCCAATCTGGGCTATGCCGAGGGCCGCTTTCTGGCGCCGGTCTGGCCGGGCGACACGCTGCGCGCCGAAAGCACGGTGATCGGGCTGAAGGAGAATTCCAACGGCAAGTCGGGTGTGGTCTGGGTGCGCACGCGCGGGCTGAACCAGCACGGCCAGCCGGTGCTGGACTATGTCCGCTGGGTGATGGTGCGCAAGAACCGCGCGACACCCGCGCCGGCGCCGGTTGTTCCCGAACTGCAAGCTTTCGTGCCGCCCGAGGCGCTGGTGGTGCCCGAGGGGTTGGATTTCTCCAACTACGATTTCGCTCTGGCAGGGGAAAGGCACCGCTGGGGCGATTATGAAATCGGCGAGACCATCGACCATGTCGATGGCGTGACCGTCGAAGAGGCCGAGCATATGCTGGCCACCAGGCTGTGGCAGAACACCGCCAAGGTGCATTTCGACGCCACTTTCCGCGAAGACGGCAAGCGGCTGATCTATGGCGGCCATGTCATCAGCCTGGCGCGGGCGCTGTCGTTCAACGGGCTGGCCAATGCGCAGATGATCGTGGCGCTGAACGGCGGTGCGCATGCCAATCCCTGCTTTGCCGGCGATACGGTGAAGGCCTGGTCCGAAGTGCTGGACCGCGCCCCCACCGCCGCCCCGGGCGTGGGCGCGCTGCGGCTGCGGCTGGTCGCGGTGAAGCAGGGCGCCGCGCCCTTTGCCCTGAAGGACGCGGCCGGCAAGTACCGGCCCGAAGTGCTGCTGGATCTGGATTACTGGGCGCTGGTGCCGGTCTGACCGCCGCCACCGCGCCCGTCGCGCCGCGCGGCGCTAGGGCGATTCCAGCCGCGCCGCGCCGGGGGCTTGCCGGCGAAATTTGTGATCACTTCCTGAAAAAGCGTGATCACATGCGGAAAAAATTGCCAGGTTTAGCGCCAACAGGCTGCAATTGCGGCAAAGCCGGGCGTGACTTGGCTGAAAAATCGGTTATGCAAGGGCCAGGGACAAGCGCGCTCGCCCACCGGATCAGGCGGGCGGCAGCCAGCGACGAAGGGACATGACATGGCAGAGGCCAAACGGGTCGAACGGCCCCTCTCCCCCCATTTGCAGATCTACCGCTGGCAGGTTCCGATGCTGACATCGATCCTGACCCGCATCACCGGCCACGCGCTGATCGCGGCTTTCGTGCTGGTGATCTGGTGGCTTCTGGCCGCGGCGACATCGGAGAGCTACTTCAATTTCGTGAATGCCATCGCCACCAGCTGGTTCGGCGATCTGGTCTTCGCGGGCTCGCTTTGGGCGATCTGGTACCATTACCTCGCCGGGCTGCGGCACCTTTACTATGATGCGGGCAAGGGGCTGGACGTGCCCACGGCGGAAAAGCTGGGCTGGGCCTGCATCATCGGTTCGGTCGTGCTGACCGTGATCACAATCCTTCTGGTTCAGTGAGGACGCCATGCGCTATCTGACCCCCCGCAAACGGGCCGAGGGCCGCGGTGCCGCGCATTCGGGCACCCATCACCATTGGTCGATGACCCTGTCCTCGGTCGGGCTGGCATTCCTGGTGCCGACCTGGATCTATGTCTTCGGCACCACGCTGGGCCAGGACCATGCCGGCGTTGTCGACACCTTCTCGCGCCCCTTCCCGGCGATCCTGACGGCGCTGCTTTTGGTGATCGGCATGCGCCATTTCGCCATGGGCGCGACGATGATGGTCGAGGATTACACCCGCGGCACCGGCCGCAAGCTGGCGGTTCTGGGCATCGTGATGCTGTCCTGGCTGATCGGCGCGGTGGGGATTTTCGCGCTGGCCAAGCTTGCGCTGTAAGGGACGGAACAGATGACGACGGCTTATCCTTACGAAGTGCATGATTACGACGTGGTCGTGGTGGGGGCCGGCGGCGCGGGCTTGCGCGCCACGCTGGGCATGGCCGAACAGGGCCTGCGCACCGCCTGCGTGACCAAGGTCTTCCCGACCCGCAGCCATACGGTGGCGGCCCAGGGCGGCATCGCGGCCAGCTTGGGCAATATGGGCCCGGACAGCTGGCAATGGCACATGTATGACACGGTGAAGGGCAGCGACTGGCTGGGCGACACCGATGCGATGGAATATCTGGCGCGCGAGGCCCCGAAGGCGGTCTATGAGCTGGAGCATTACGGCGTGCCGTTCAGCCGCACCGAAGAGGGCAAGATCTATCAGCGCCCCTTCGGCGGCCATACGACCGAATATGGCGAAGGCCCGCCGGTGCAGCGCACCTGCGCCGCGGCCGACCGCACCGGCCACGCGATCCTGCACACGCTGTATGGCCAATCGCTGAAGAACAATGCCGAGTTCTACATCGAATATTTCGCCATCGACCTGATCATCACCGACGGCGTCTGCACCGGCGTGGTGACCTGGAAGCTGGATGACGGCACGATCCATGTCTTCAACGCCAAGATGGTGGTTCTGGCGACCGGCGGCTATGGCCGCGCCTATTTCTCGGCCACCTCGGCCCATACCTGCACCGGCGACGGTGGCGGCATGGTCGCGCGGGCCGGCCTGCCGCTGCAGGACATGGAATTCGTGCAGTTCCACCCGACCGGCATCTATGGCTCGGGCTGTCTGATCACCGAAGGCGCCCGCGGCGAGGGCGGCTATCTGACCAACAGCGAAGGCGAGCGCTTCATGGAGCGTTACGCTCCGCACTATAAGGACCTGGCGCCGCGCGACTATGTGTCCCGCTGCATGACGATGGAAATCCGCGAAGGCCGCGGCGTGGGCCCCAACAAGGACCATATCCATCTGCACCTGAACCACCTTCCGCGCGAGTCGCTGGAACTGCGCCTGCCGGGCATCACCGAAAGCGCCCGCATCTTTGCCGGCGTCGATCTGCACAAGGAACCGATCCCGGTTCTGCCGACGGTGCATTACAACATGGGCGGCATTCCCACCAACTATTGGGGCGAGGTGCTGAACCCGACCGCCGCCAATCCCGATGCGGTCTTCCCAGGCCTGATGGCGGTGGGCGAGGCGGGCTGTGCCTCGGTCCATGGCGCGAACCGTCTGGGATCGAACTCGCTGATCGACCTGGTGGTCTTCGGCCGCGCCGCGGCGATCCGCGCGGGGCAGGTGGTCCGCAAGGACGCGCCCGTGCCGGGCGTGAACAAGGCCGAGGTCGACAAGGCGCTGAGCCGCTTCGACGGCTTGCGCCATGCCAATGGCGGCACGCCCACGGCCGAGCTGCGGCTTGAGATGCAGCGCACCATGCAGGCCGACGCGGCCGTGTTCCGCACCGAGGCCACGCTGGCCGAGGGCGAGAAGAAGATGACCGCCATCGCCGGCAAGCTGGGCGATCTGAAGGTCACCGACCGCAGCCTGGTCTGGAACAGCGACCTGATGGAGACGCTGGAACTGACCAACCTGATGCCCAACGCGCTGGCGACGATCTACGGGGCGCATGCCCGGACCGAAAGCCGCGGCGCCCATGCGCATGAGGATCATCCGACGCGGGACGATGCCAATTGGCGCAAGCACACGCTGGCCTGGGTCGATGGCAACAAGGTCACGCTCGACTTCCGGCCGGTGCATGTCGATCCGCTGACGACCGAAGCGGATGGCGGCATCAGCCTGAAGAAGATCGCGCCGGCGGAGCGGAAGTTCTGATGGCGGGGCTGTGGCATGGGCGGGGGGCTGCGCGCGCGGGGGCGATCTGCCTGTGCCTTGTCCTTCCGGCCTGTGTGGCAGGGGGCCAGGCGGTGATGCAGGAGACGACCCGCGGCCTGGCGCGCAGCGCCGTGAATGCGGCCGCGCAGCGCTATGTCCCGGGCGTCAATGTCACGCCCTATACCGATTGCGTCATCAACAATGCCTCGACCGGAGAGCTGATCCAGCTGGCCCAGGCGGCCAGCGCGGGCGGGCAGGAAATCGCCACCCGCGCCTGGCCGGTGGTCAGAACCATCGCCAGCCGCCCCGAGGCGACGCAATGCTTCGTCACGACCCTCTCGGCCGGCGGAATGCTGGCCGCGCAGGGGGCCGCATTCGGAGGATTGTGATGACGAAGCTTGCCCTTGTCCCCTTGGCTTTCCTGGCGCTGGCGGCCTGCGATCCGCAGGCGATGGCCGACAAGACCACCCGCAACATGGCGGCCGATGTCGTCCGCCCGGTGGTTGGCCGCGACATGCCCGCCGCCCCGGCCGAGGCCGCGACGCAATGCATCCTGGATGCGGCGGCGGTTGAGGAACAGCGTGCCCTGGCCCGCGATTACGGGGTCGAGGCCGGCAGCCAGACGCGTGAAAACATCCGCAACATCGCCCTGCGCCCGGCAGCCCAAAGCTGCTTCGCGTCGCATGGCGTGCCGCCGGTGAAATGATGCGGCGCGCGGCTGTCCTTTCCCTGCTGGTGCTGCTGACCGCCTGCGGCCCGATGACGGTGCAGCAGGCCGAGCGCGAATGCTATGAACGGGCCCGGCTGGCCCAGCAACCGCGCGGTCAGGTCAAGATCGGCGGCACCTCGGGCGGCAAACTGGCCGGCGGGCTGGATCTGCATGTCTCTTCCGATTACCTGACGGGCAAGGACCCCTCGGCCGTCTACGAAACCTGCGTCATGGCGAAATCCGGCGAGCCGCCCTCGCGGCCGCTTTACGACAGACCCGACTGGAAAGGCTGATATCCCAATGGTCCAGTTCACGCTTCCGAAGAACTCGAAGATCCGCACCGGCAAGACCTGGCCCAAGCCCGAGGGCGCCAAGAACGTGCGGGCGTTCCACATCTATCGCTGGAATCCCGATGACGGGAAGAACCCGCAGATCGACACCTATTTCCTGGACATGGACAAATGCGGTCCCATGGTCCTGGACGCGCTGATCAAGATCAAGAACGAGATCGACCCGACGCTGACCTTCCGCCGGTCCTGCCGCGAAGGCATCTGCGGAAGCTGCGCGATGAACATCGACGGGCTGAACCATCTGGCCTGCATCTACGGGCTGGACGAGATCAAGGGCGACGTGAAGATCTACCCGCTGCCGCATGCGGCCGTGGTCAAGGACCTGATCCCGGACCTGACGCATTTCTATGCCCAGCATGCCTCGATCATGCCCTGGCTGGAAACCAAGACCAACACGCCGGGCAAGGAATGGCGCCAGTCGATCGAGGATCGGGCCAAGCTGGACGGGCTTTATGAATGCGTGATGTGCGCGTCCTGCAGCACGTCCTGCCCCAGCTACTGGTGGAATGCCGACCGCTATCTCGGGCCCGCCGCGCTGCTGCATGCCTATCGCTGGATCATCGATTCGCGCGATGAAGCCACGGGCGAGCGGCTGGATGCGCTGGAAGATCCGTTCAAGCTGTACCGCTGCCACACGATCATGAACTGCGCCGAGACCTGCCCGAAGGGGCTGAACCCGGCCAAGGCGATTGCCGAGATCAAGAAGATGATGGTCGAGCGCGTCGTCTGACGCGCGCGGGACCGGAATTTTCGAAAATTCCGGGCCGGAGCCTTCGCAGGCTCCGGCCCGATGTCTTTCAAGACATCGGCGCCAGGTCGGGAAACAGCGCGCGCAGGCCTTCGGCCGTGGCGGGGCAGATCCCGCGTTCGGTGATCAGGCCAGTCACCAGTTCCGCCGGCGTCACGTCGAAGGCCGGATTGACCGCCGCCGTCGTGGCGGGCGAGATCCGCACCCGGGCGATCCGGCCCTGATCGTCCAGGCCCTGCACATGGGTGACCTCGGCGCCGTCGCGGGTTTCAATCGGGATTTCGGCCAAGCCGTCCGTCACCCGCCAGTCGATGGTGGGCGAGGGCAGCGCGACATAGAAGGGCACGCCGTTGGCCCTGGCCGCCAGGGCCTTCAGATAGGTGCCGATCTTGTTGCAGACATCGCCGCGCGCGGTGGTGCGGTCGGTGCCGACGATCACCAGATCCACCAGCCCGCGCTGCATCAGATGGCCGCCGGCATTGTCGGTGATCAGGCTGTGGGCCACCCCATGCGCGCCCAGTTCCCAGGCGGTGATCTGGGCGCCCTGGTTGCGGGGGCGGGTCTCGTCGACCCAGACATGCAGGTCGATCCCTGCCTCATGCGCCTGATACAGCGGCGAGGTCGCGGTGCCCCAATCGACCGTCGCGGGCCAGCCCGCATTGCAATGGGTCAGCACGTTGACCCGGCCCTTGCGCGCCGCGATCGCGCGCAGAAGCGGCAGGCCATGGGCACCGATCCGGCGGTTCAACTCGACGTCCTCGTCGCAGATCGCCTGGGCCTCGGCTTCGGCGGCCGCCGCCCGGGCGACGGGCGGCAGCGGGGCCAGATGCGCCCGCATCCGGTCCAGCGCCCAGCGCAGGTTGATCGCGGTGGGGCGGGTTTCGTGCAGGATCTGCCAGGTTTCGGCCAGGCTGGCATCTGACGGGTCGGCCGCCATCTGCACCGCCATGCCCCAGGCCGCGGTCGCGCCGATCAGCGGCGCGCCGCGCACCCACATCTCGGCAATCGCGGTGGCAAAGGCGGCGCGGTCGGCCAGCGTCACGATCCGCAACTCATGCGGCAGCCAGCGCTGGTCGATGATCCTGACCTGCCCGTCTTCGGCCCAGATGGAACGGGTGGGCCTGCCGTCGATCTTCATGCTGCTTCTCCGGTCGCTGCCGAAGAACAGTCGCCGGCCCGGGCGCCCGCCGCAAGGGCTTTGCGCCGGGGCGCGCGGCATGGCAGAAGGGCGCATGCCGCTGCTTTTGCTGCTTCTGCTGATCGGCGTGCTGGCCTATCAATGGCATGTGCGCCGCACCTCGACCCTGACCCGGGCCTGCCGCTGGCGCCTGGACCGTGGTGTCGCGCCCGATTACTGGCGCTGCGCCGCCTGCGGGGCCGAGCAACGCGGGCCCGAGCCGCGCGATTGTCTGCGGCCCGGGCGCTAGGCCCGGATCGGGTCAGGCAAGGGGGTTAGCCGGCCAGGCAGTCCGACAGGGTTTTCGCAAGCCCGGTCAGGATCTGGCCATAGGCCTGCGGCCCCGGCGCATAGGTCGAGCCTTCGGGGTCCAGCGCGCCGCCCACCTTGGCGCCGGCGGCCTCGGCCATCTGGGTGACCAGCGCGGGATCGTGCTGGGCTTCGGGGAAGATGCACAGCGGGCCCGCGCCCTGCATCTTGGTGCGCAGCGCATCCAGCCGCTTGGCGCCGGGCGAGGCGGCATCGCCCAGGGCCACCGTGCCTTCGACCGCCAGGCCGTAATGATCGGCGAAATAGCCGTAGGCATCATGGAAGGCGACGAAAGGGTGATCCTTGACGGGCGCCAGAAGGGCCGTGGTCTCGGCATCGGCGGCGTCGATGGCGGCGATGGCGGCCTTGGCGTTCTGGGCGTAGCGCGCGGCGTTCTCCGGGTCGAGCCGGGACAGTTCGGCGGCGATCAGCCCGGCCCAGAGCCGGCCATTTTCGGGGTCAAGCCAGGCATGCGGATCGGTGCCGCTGTGGTGATGGTCTTCCTCGGCATGGGCATCGGCGGGGTCGTCGGCATGGTCGGCGCCGTGATCATGCGCTTCGTCGTGTTCGTGTTCGTGTTCGTGGTCGTGGTCGTGATCGTGTTCGTGATCATGGCCGGCCTCTTCGCCCTCGGCCTCGGCAAAGCTGCGCAGATGGGTGCCGGGGGCGGCCAGAAGGCCCAGCAGCGCCGCGCCTTCGGGGCGGGCATCGACGGCCTTGTCGAGCCAGGGCGTCAGTTCGGGCCCGACCCAGATCACCAGATCCGCGCCCGCCACCGCCGCGGCCTGGCTGGGCCGCATCTGGTAGGAATGCGGCGAGGCGCCGCGGTCCAGCAGCAGGTCGGGCGTGCCCAGCCCCTCCATCACCATCGCGGTCAGCGCCTGCACCGGCACGATATCGGTCACCACATTGGGCACCTCGGCCCGCGCCGCGCCGCCGCCTGCCGTGCCAATCGCCGTGCTGGCCAAAAGAAGTGCAATGATATAACGCATCGATACGTCCTCGCCTTGGGCCTTCCATCGGGCCGGGCCTGAGCTTATGTATGTTATAACCTAACAGGTCAAGAGGCGGAAATGTCCGATCCCTCCGAACCCCATCTGGCGACCGATCCCCACGCCTCTGGCGATGCCGATTGCCCCGGCTGTGCCGATCCCGGCGCGGCGTTCCAGGCGCATGACCATGCGCATTGCACCCATGACGTGCTGGACCGGGCCGAGGCGCTGGCGCGCAGCCAGGGCGCGCGGCTGACGCCGGTGCGGCGCCGGGTGCTGGAGATCCTGCTGGAAGAGCATCGCGCTTTGGGCGCCTATGACGTGCTGAACCGGCTGGCGGCGGAGGGGTTCGGCAACCAGCCGCCCGTTGCTTATCGGGCGCTGGATTTCCTGGTGGAACAAGGGCTTGCCCATCGCATTCGCCGGCTGAACGCCTTTGCCGCCTGCATGCATCCGGGCGAGGCGCATGCGCCCGCCTTCCTGATCTGCCGGGCCTGCAACGCGGTGGCCGAGGCGCCGGGCCGCCCGATCCGCGCCGCGCTGGACCAGGCCGCCGCGGCGATGGGCTTTGCCGTGGAACGCGCCACGGTCGAGGCGCTGGGCCTGTGCCCCGCCTGCCAGGGGGCAGGCGCATGACCGGGGCCGGACCCGATCCGCTGATCCAGGCGCGGCGACTGTGCCTGCGCTATGGCGGCGCCGAGGTGCTGCATGATGTCAGCCTGGCGTTGCATCCGGGCGAGATCGTCACCATTGTCGGCCCGAACGGATCGGGCAAATCCACGCTCTTGCGGGCGCTTCTGGGCATTCTGGCCCCGGCCGAGGGCCAGGTGACCCGCGCGCCGGGTCTGCGCATCGGCTATGTGCCGCAGCGGCTGATGATCGACCGGACCATGCCGATCACGCTGCGCCGCTTCCTGTCGCTGCCACATCGGGTGACCGAGGCCGAGGCGCAGGAGGCGCTGGCCAAGGTGGGGCTGGCGGGGCAGGGCGGGTTGCAGATGGCGGCGCTGTCGGGCGGGCAGATGCAGCGCGCGCTTCTGGCGCGGGCGCTGCTGGCGCGGCCGCAGGTGCTGATGCTGGACGAGCCGACCCAGGGGCTGGACCAGCCGGGCGAGGCGGCCTTCTACCGGCTGATCGAGGCGGTGCGGGCCGAAACCGGCTGCGCGGTGCTGATGGTCAGCCATGATCTGCATGTGGTCATGGCGGCCTCGGACCGGGTGATCTGCCTGAATGGCCATGTCTGCTGCGAAGGCACGCCACAGGTCGTGTCCTCGGCGCCGGAATATCGGGCGATGTTCGGGCTGGGCACGCAGGGCACGCTGGCGCTGTACCGGCACGAGCATGACCATGATCACGCGGGGCCGGCCGATCACCATCACCACCACCATGACCACAGCCACGACCATAGCCATAGTCACGGCGACACCCATAGCCATGGGCAGGACCCCCATCATGTTTGACGATTTCCTGATCCGTGCCGCTTTGGCGGGGGTGGGCCTGTCGCTGGCCACAGGTCCCTTGGGCGCCTTCGTGGTCTGGCGGCGGATGGCCTATTTCGGCGATGCCACCGCGCATGCGGCGATTCTGGGCGTGGCGCTGGCGCTGGCCACCGATCTGCCGATCACGCTTGGCACGCTGGTCGTCTCGGCGGCGATGGCGCTGACCGTGGCGGGGCTTGCGGCGCGCGGCTGGGCGATGGACACGACGCTGGGCGTGCTGGCCCATTCGGCGCTGGCCTTCGGGCTGGTCGCGGTCAGCTTCTTTCCCATGGTGCGCACCGATCTGTCGGCCTGGCTGTTCGGCGATATCCTGGCCGTGTCGAAGACCGAGCTGGCGCTGGTCTGGGCCGGGGGCGCGGTGGTGGCCGCACTGATCGCCTGGCGCTGGCAGGCGCTGCTGACCGCGACGCTGAACGAGGATCTGGCCCATGCCTCGGGCATTCATCCCGGGCGCGAACGGTTGGTTCTGGTGCTGGCGCTGGCGCTGACCGTGGCGGTGGCGCTGAAAGTGGTGGGGGCGCTGCTGATCGCGGCGATGCTGATCATCCCGGCCGCTGCCGCCCGCGGCATCGCCCGCAGCCCCGAGGCGATGGCGCTGGGGGCGGTGGCGATCGGCGCCACAGCCTCGCTGGCGGGGCTGCGGCTGTCGCTGTGGCAGGACACGCCGGCGGGCCCGTCGATCATCGTCGCGGCGGCGGCGGTCTTCGTGCTGGCGGCGGGCTTCGGGCGGATGCGCCGGCAGGGGTAGCGAACGGAGCTAACGAAAAAGAGGGCGCTTGCGCGCCCTCTTTCCCGATTGATCTGCCTGTATCGGGGCTTAGCCCTGATAATCGGCCATCGCCTTCAGCTGGTCTTCGGTCGCCATGGTGCGGAACTGCACCTCGCCGTCACTGGTCTTTTCGACCATCAGCTGGGTCTGATCCAGGGCGACGCGCTTTTCGCCGATGCCCAGGAAGCCGCCCACGTCGACGACCGCGGCCTCGACCTTGCCATCGGCATTCAGCTTGACGGCCGAGATCTCGCCCAGGTCTTCATCGTTCGGGCCCAGCACGCGCTTGCCGATCAGATCGGTCTCGGCATAGCTGTCAAGAACCAGGGTTTCCCCCGGCGCCACCGGCATGGCCTCGGCCGGAGCCGCGGCCGGATCGGCAACGGTGGCCTGGTCGGCCGGCAGGACCACATTGTCGGTGTTCTCGGCCGCCTTGGCTTCGAAGACCATATTCGGGTCAAACTCCGGCGCGGCTTCCAGAGCGGCCTTGCTGCCGTGGAAGACGATGAAATAGTCGTCCGGGCTATCGGAATCCGGCACCATGGTCAGTTCCGACAGCGACAGCGCCACGGTCTTGGCGCCGATCCCCAGGAAGCCGCCCACATCGACCAACACGGCTTCGGTATCGCCCGACAGGGTGATGATCAGGTCATTGATCTCGCCCACATCCTGCCAGTCGGCGCCGGCTTCGGCCACGGCGGTGGCCGACATGCCGGTCGTGTCGGCCTCGGTCACCCAGACGTCTTTGCCGATGAAATCGGAAGCACGCAGACCGCCTTGGATGCCGGGCAGAAAGGTCGGCGCGGTGGCGCCCGCCTCGGTCGAGGTCATCTCGGGCGTGGCGGGGGCGGTGGCGTCGGGCGCCAGAGCCGGATCGGCGGCAGGATCGGCCGCGGTCTGCGCGACGGCGGGCAGGGACGACAGCGCCAGAACAGAGGCGAGGGCGGTGGAAGCGATGAGCTTTTTCAAGGGCTTTCTCCGTATCACTGGGCGCGCGGACCGGCCAGACGGCTGGATCACGCACCGGTTACAAAGAGGAAACAACTTGGAGGAGATAAGGTTGCGACGCGACCGATCACAATGAATTCAGAGGGATGCAGGGAACGGGCGGGGCCTTTGCGCGTTGTCTTAGGTCCAGACGGCGGCCCAGATGGCAGCGCTGAGGCGGGTGCAAGCGGCCTGCGAAGGGCGGCCCGGGGGCGCCGGACCGCCCCGCGGATCACGACACCAGCCGCTTCAGCGCCGGAAGCGGCGACAGGATCGCCAGATCCAGCAGCAGCACCGCCAGGATCACCAGCCCAAGCACCGGAAAGGTCAGCGCCAGCGCCAGCGTGATCAGGATCGCACCCCTGGCATAGGGCAGTTCCTCAGGCCGGGGCGGGGCGGCCAGCCGCAGCGCGCCCGCGGGGCGGCGCTTCCACCACAGCACCAGCCCGGACAGGCACAGGCCCCAGATCGCGGCGCAGAAGCCAAGGTTCAGCACGATATTGGCCAGACCAAGCTGCCCTTCATGCAGCGCGATCCCCACCGCCATCGCCTTGCCGCCCAACCCGTATTCGGCAAAGCCCACATCGGCCAGGATCTTGCCGGTATAGCGGTCCAGATGCACCGTGCGGTCCGAGGTCGGGTCGGGGCTGTCATAGCTCATGGAATCGCGCGACAGGGTCCAGACCCCGGTCTCGCCCGCGGGGGCGGTGATCTGCACCCGCGCGTCAAAACCCAGCGCCCGGGCCCCGGCGAGAACCGTGTCCCAGGTCACCGGCAGATCGGCCGGGATCAGCTGCAGCCCGGCCTGGCTGCCGCTTTCCGGCAGCGGCGTCAGTTCCAGCGCCCAGGGCACCTCTTTCAGCGCGGTGTCGTTCAGGCTGGCATGGGTCTTGTCCGACAAAGGCGCGCCCCATTTCTCGGCGGGAAAGGCGCTCCAGGCCTGAACGATGCGGGTGCCCCAGATGCTGGCCCATGCGAGGCCCGAGATCAGGAAGAACACCAGCACCAGTGCGACCCAGCCGCCCAGCGCCGCATGCAGCGATTTCCAGAACGCCCGGCCGCGCGCGGCCAGGTTCGGCACGAACAGCGCCGACAGCCGGGTGCCGCGCGGCCAGGCCAGATACAGCCCTGTCGCGACCAGCAAAAGCCCCAGCGAGGCGGCGATTTCGATCATCACATCGCCCAGCCCGCCATCGCCGCCCAGAAGCAGCGTGCCGTGCAGATCGGTCAGCCATTCGTTCCAGGTTCCGGCCTCGGGCCGGTCGGCCAGCACCGTGCCGTCATAGGGGTTCAGCGCCAGAACCCGGGCGCCTGCGGGGGTGGCGATCCGCACCAAGGCCGGTTTTTCCGCGTCAATCGGCGTGGTCAGGCGCGTGGCCTGGCTGCCGGGATGGGCGGCCTCGGCCTCGGCCAGAAGCTGGTGCGCCTCCAGCGCCCGCTCGCCCCGGGCAATCGCGATCCGGTCGCCATATTCCGGCGCGATGGCGGTGAACCACAGGATCAGCGTGCCGGTCGCGGACAGCATGAGAAGGAAGGGGATGACGTAAAGCCCGGCATAGAAATGCCAGCGCCAGGCGGCGAAATACAGTTTGCTGACGACGGGCGAAGCCGCCGCCGGGGCGCGGGCCCCGTTCGGTGTTGCAGTCATGGATCAGTCCTGTCTGAGAATTCGGAAGGGCGAAAACGTCAGGACAGGGCAGGGGGGCCGGTGGCGGGCGGCAGGCCCGTCGCGCGGGCGAAGGCCAGAAGCGGCGGGGCGGCGGGCGGGGCCGCGCGCTGGGCGGCCTGGGTGGGCAGCAGCAGCGCCGGCAGGGCCAGATCGGCCACAGCCATCTGCCCGCAGGCCCAGGCGCAGCGGTCGGCCGGCGATTTCGGCGCAGGCTTCGACACCTCTCCGGTCAGCGGATCCAGCACCATCTCGACCGCGCCGTCGCCGGTACACAGCACCAGCACCAGCCCGCCATCGGCCGCCTGCGCCGGCATCACCGCGGGCGAGATCAGCGACAGGACCAGGAAGGGCGCCAGCAGCGCCCAGTCCAGCATCCGCCGCAGCCCGCGTGATTTTCCCCTGACCATGGCCCAGCCCTAGGCCAGCGCGCGGCCGCGCGTCAAGCGCGATCCCGCCCGGCCGCGATGTCGTTTTCGCATGTCGTTTTCGGATGCGGATTGTCGGGCCGGCTTGCCCGTTCCGGCCGCGCTCTGTCACATATGGCCGCAGCCAAATGCAGGAGAGACTCGGGCCATGAAGACGCATGTGAAGGCGCTGGTCGTCGGCGGCGGGGCAGTGGGGACGGGCATCGCCTATCACCTTGCCAAGGCCGGCTGGGACACGATGCTGGTCGAACGCGACGAGCTGACCTCGGGCTCGACCTGGCATGCCGCGGGCCTGCTGCCTTTGTTCAACATGAGCTATGCGACGACCCATATCCACAAATACTCGGTGGATTTCTACAAGGGGCTTGAGGCCGAGACGGGGCTGAACCCGGGCTTCTACGTCGTCGGCAACCTGCGCATGGCCCAGACGCAGGACCGGATGGACGAATACATGCTGTATAGCAGCGTGGCCGAAACCGCCGGGGTCTATCACGAATTCCTGACCCCCGCGCAGATCAAGGAGCGCTGGCCGCTGGTGCGCACCGAAGACCTGAAGGGCGCGCTGTTCCATCCGCAGGACGGCTATATCAACCCCGCCGATGTGACCCAGGCCATGGCCAAGGGCGCGCGGCAGCTGGGTGTCACGATCGAGCGCAAGATCCAGGTCGACAGCTATTTCTGGACCGGCGACGAATGGCTCGTCACCTGTTCGCGCATGGAAGAGCGGGGCGGGATGCTGCTGCCCTCGGCCGAGAAGTTCGAGATCCGGGCCGAACATGTGGTGACGGCGACCGGCAACCACGCGCAGCGCACCGCGCGCTTGCTGGGCATCAAGATCCCCGCGATTCCGGTCGAACACCAGTATATCGTGACCGAGCCGGACCCGGCGCTGGTGGAATGGCGCAAGACCAATCCGCAGCATCCGGTCCTGCGCGATGCCGATGCGAAATGGTATGTGCGCGAGGAACGCGGCGGCTGGATTCTGGGCCCCTATGAAAAGGGCGCCCCGGCGCGCTTCCCCTATGAGGTGCCCGACAGTTTCCGCGCCGACCTGTTCCCCTTGGATCTGGAGCGGATCGAGGCGGAATACATGTCGATGATCCACCGGCTGCCGTCTTCGGAAACCGTGGGTCTGAAGGATGATTTCAACGGCCCGATCTGCTACACGCCCGATGGCAACCCGCTGGTCGGCCCGGCGCCGGGCCTGCGCAACATGTGGCTGGCGGAAGGGTTCAGCTTCGGCATCACCGCCGCGGGCGGCACCGGCCATTACCTGGCCCAGCTGATGACCGAAGGCGAGGCCGAGATCGACATGGCCAGCCTTGATCCGCGGCGCTACAGCGGCTGGATGACCACCGAATATGCGGCGCGCAAGAACGAGGAATGCTACGACCACGTCTTCGTCCTGCACCACCCCGATGAGGAACGCGAAGCCTGCCGCCCGCTGCGCACCGCGCCGGCCTATGACCGCCAGAAGGAGATGGGCGCGCAATTCGGCCAGGTGAATGGCTGGGAGCGGCCGAATTACTATGGCCCGAAGGATGCGCCGGCCGGGTTCGACCATGACAGCCGCAGCTTCCGCCGCGGCGCCTGGTGGCCCTTTGCCAAGGCCGAGGCCGAGGCGGTGCGCAACACCGTGGGCATCATCGACGCCTCGGCCTTTACCAAGCATCTGGTCCGCGGCCCGGGTGCGACGGAATTCCTGGACCAGTTCACCTGCAACAAGCTGCCCAAGGTGGGCCGCATCAACCTGACCTATGCGCTGACCGATCATGGCACGGTGCGGACGGAATACACGATCGTGCGGCTGGCCGAGGAGGAATATTACCTGATCTCGGCCGGGGCCTGGACGGCCTATGATGCCGATTTCCTGAAGAAATCCATTCAGGATTTCATCGGCGCGGGCGGGGCCCATGTCGATATGCATGACGTCACCACGCAATGGGGCGTCTATGCGCTGGCCGGGCCGAATGCCCGCGCTCTGCTGGCCGAGATCGTCAAGGATCGCGACCCGGCCACGGTTCTGGGCAACAAGCGCTTCCCCTGGCTTTCCTATCGCGACATCGAACTGGGCATGTGCCCGGTGCGCGCGATCCGTGTCGCCTATACCGGCGAACTGGGCTGGGAGCTGCATTACCCGATCGAATTCGGCCGCTACCTGTGGGACCTGATCTGGTCGGTCGGCGAAAAGCACGGGCTGAAGGGCGTGGGCGCGCGGGCGCAGAACTGGCTGCGGCAGGAGAAATCCTATCGCGCCTTCGGCTCGGATCTGGGTCGCGATGCAACGCCGCTGGAAGGCGGGCTCGACCGTTTCGTCGATCTGGAGAAGGAGTTCCGCGGCAAGGCGAAGATGCTGGAAACCGGCATCCGCGCCAAATGCGTGACCGTGCTGATCGACGGGCCTGCGGATACCGATCCCTGGGGGAAAGAGGCCCTGTTGGTCGATGGCCAGAAGGTCGGCCGGCTGACCTCGGGCGGCTATTCGGTGGCCTTCGGGAAGCAGATCGGCATGGGCTATGTCCGCCCCGATCTGGCCGAGGTGGGCACCAAGCTGAAGGTGAAGATCCTGCTGCAGGAATGGGATGCGGTGGT
Source organism: Xinfangfangia pollutisoli (assembly GCF_020179405.1). Classification (GTDB taxonomy): domain Bacteria; phylum Pseudomonadota; class Alphaproteobacteria; order Rhodobacterales; family Rhodobacteraceae; genus Pseudogemmobacter; species Pseudogemmobacter pollutisoli. The sequence goes on from NZ_JAICBZ010000034.1 coordinate 30,148, forward strand.
GACCGAAGACAGCCCGTTCGATCCGTCCAACGCGCGCATCCGCGTCGACGGGTAAGCGATTTCTTCGAAGAAATCGCGCCGGAGCCTTCAAAGGCTCCGGTCCGAAATCTTCGAAGATTTCGGTGCTATTTCAGCCGGCCGGAAACCTTGGCCCACCACCAGCGCGTGCCGACCAAGAGAAACCGCCAGTCCTTGAAGAACTCGGGCGGCTTGCCCTCGACCCAATGGCCGATGAACTGCAAGAGCCAGCCCAGCAGGAACAGGCCCAGCGCCCAGGGCCAAAGCCCGGCCACGAAAAGCGACAGCAGGCCCAGCCCGATCGACAGCACGATCATCGGGATGCCGAAGGCATGGGTCAGCTGATTCCAGCGGTTCCTGTGGCTTTGCGCATATTGCGCGATCCAGTCATCCCAGCTTCTTCCGCCCAGCATCGCATCCCTCCCCCCGCGGCCCTGCGACCCAAGGCTAGGGCCGCGCAGGCCGGCCGGGCAAGCGCGACGTCAGGTCAAGCCGGGGACTACAGGCCGCGCGCGGCCAGCCACAGGCCCCAATCGGCGGCCGAGCCGGCGAAGACGTTCAGGTCGACCTTGCCGGAAATCCCCGGCACCAGCCCGGTCGAGCTGTATTGCCAGAAGGTCCAGGGATGGCCGTCATACAGGTCTTGCGGATGTTTCGCGACGGCCCGCAGCCAGAAATCGGCGCCCTGGACCTTCCACATCTCATTGTCTTCAAAGAAGTCGATCGAGGTGTAAAGGATCGGCCTTGTGCCGTAATGCCGGGTCAGCGCGGCGATGAAGACCTTGGCCTCGGCCCGGATCGTCGCGGAATCGCGGCGGATGGTGCAGCTGGGCGAGAAGGGGGTCCATTCCATGTCCAGAACCGGCGGCAGCATGCCGGCGGTCTTCGGCACATGGCGGATGAACCAGGCCGCCTGTTCCGAGGCGGGGCGGCAATGGTAGAAGAAGTGATAGGCGCCGCGGCGCAGGCCCGCCCGGCCGGCGCCGCGCCAATGGTCGTGGAACCGCTCATCCACCCGGTCGCCGCCCTCGGTCGCCTTGATGAAGGCGAAGTTGACGCCATTGGCCCGCGCGGTGGCCCAGTCGATCTGGCCCTGATACTTGGCCACGTCGATGCCATGCACGGCGAAGGCCTGCGGTGGCTTGCCCGACCAGCTGTCGATCGGATGGGCATCGGCGAAATTCGGCGCCACGACCTGATCGGCGGGCAGGGCGGCGGCGGGACGGGCCGCCGGCGCATGGGTCGCGGCGTGGCGACCGCCGCCACAGGCGGCCAGAAGAAGGGCGAAACACAGAACAAGGGCGCGAGTCATGCCGGCCATGCTGGCCGCAGCCGCGCGCCTTGTCAGCCCCCATTCGGGCGGGGCGCGGGTCAGCTGTGGCCGAAATCCGCCGCCGTGATCACACCGTCATCGTTGCGGTCCATCCGCTTGAACCAGCGCGGCGTGCCGTCCAGGAATTCGTTCTGGTCGATCTGGCCGTCGCCATTGCGATCCAACCCCGCGCGTTCCTGCGCCGCGGGCCGATCCCAGCCCAGTCCCAGCGGGTCATGCTTGCCCTTGCCCTTCTTGTCGTGGTCCTTTTCCTTGCCCTTTTCCTTCCCCTTCCCCTTTTCCTTCCCCATGCCGGCCGCCTCGCGCTGGTCCTGCATCATCTGCTGTTCCAGCGCGCGCAGGGCGTCCAGATCGGCCCATTCCGTGGCCGAGAACACCCCGTTCTCATCGGCGTCGAAAGCGGCGAAGATATTGCCGCGGCGGATCAGCGCCTCGTCCAGCGTCACCGCGCCGTCGCCATCCTGATCCCAGATGGTGACGAATTGCGCGCCGGGCGTCAGGGCCGTGCCGTCCTGCCCGCCCGCGCCGGGGGCGGTCTGGGCAAAAGCGGTCTGGGCAAATGCGGTGGTCGAGACAAGCAGCAGGGCGGAAAATCTGGCTGTGATCCGTGTCATGGCGGGCTCCTTCACATTCCTTGTGACGAATGTGAAACGCCGCCCCGCCCGCCTTCCGTCGCCGCGACGGCGCCGAAATCAGGCCGCGGGCTGCGACAGCTCGTCCCAGCAGGCCAGCGCATGGGCGGCATACATCAGCGCCGGCCCGCCGCCCATCTGGATCGCCATGCCCAGAACATCGCCCAGCTCTTCGCGGCTGGCCCCGGCCTTCATCAGCGCCTCGACATGGAAATTGACGCAGGGCTCGCAGCGCTGGGCGATGGCGATGCCCAGGGCCACATATTCCTTTTCCTTCACCCCCAAGGCGGGGCTGTCCTTCACCGCCTTCGACAAGTCGCCAAAGGCGGTTGCCGCCTGCGGGATCAGCCGGTTCATCACCCGCAACTCGCCGCGCATATCGGCGATCTTTTCCTTGTAGCGCATGGTCTTCTCCTGTTCTGGCTGCCAGACCTTGCCAAGCCGCACGGGGCGCGGCCTTGACCTGAATCAAGCCATATTCAGGATGCGGAATATTTAAGCGAAGCGCGCGGGCGACAGCGCCGCCACCGTGGCCGGCGCCAGCGCGGGCGTGCGGCCCGCCACCAGATCGCCCACCAGCTGCGAGGCAGCGGCCGAGCTTTGGAACCCATAGCCGCCCTGGCCCGCGCACCAGAAAAACGCGGGGTCCTGCGGCGCGAAGCCGATCACCGGCACCCGGTCGGGCGCGAAGGTGCGCAACCCCGCCCAAGAGGCGATCAGCCGTGTCACCGGCGCGGTGACGAACCCCTCGTAGCGCGCCAGGCCCTCGGCCAGCACCATGTCGTCGGCCCAGGCATCATGCGGGTCCTGCGGATCTTCCTCGGCCGGCGAGACGATCAGCGCCCCGGCATCGGGTTTCATGTACCAGTCTTCGCCCGGGCCGAAGACCATTGGCCAGCGCGAGACATCGAGGCCCGCCGGCGCCGGAATCCGCGCCATCGAGCGGCGCAGCGGCGTGAAGCCCAAAGGCGCGATCCCGGCCATCTGCGCGATCCGGTCGACCCAGGCGCCCGCGGCATTGACCAGCACCCGCGCCTCGGCCGTGCCGCCGGGCCAGTCGACCCGCCAGCCGGAGGGCGTGCGGGCAATGGCGCTGACCGGCGCCTTCTGCGTGATCGTCGCGCCATGGCTGCGGGCGTCGCGGGCGAAATGCTGGATCAGAAGGTCGGTGTCGATATCCTCGGCATGGGCGGCGAAGCCGGCCATCTTCACCACATCCGGGTTCAGGATCGGGATCATCTCGCAGGCCTGGGCAACCGGGATCGGCAGATATTGCATCGCGGCAAGATCGGCGTCGAAGGCGGCGCGCTGGTCTTCGCGGGCGATCAGCAGCAGGCCGCGCGGCGTCAGCAGCCCGTCCAGCGCGCGAAAGAAATCGCCCGAGGCCATCGACAGATCCACCACGGGCGGCAGGCCGTAATAGGGTTCGTACAGCGCGGCCGAGCGGCCCGAGGCGTGATGGGCCAGCGCCGCTTCGGCCTCCAGCACCAGGACCGAGCCCTGGGGCGCCAGACGGGCCGCGGCGGATATGCCGGCGATGCCGCCGCCGATGATCAGGAAATCGTGGGTCATGTGCTTCTCCGCCGTCCCAAGGCCAGAGAAGCAAAGCGGCGCGCCCATTGCAAGCCGCGCCGCGGGCCGATTTTTCGCCGAAAAATCGCGCGCCTACCCCTGGCGGGTTTCCTTCAGCTTGTCGATGCCCAGAACCTTCAGCGCCAACCCCTCGTAGAAGGGTTCCGAGGTGCCCTTCCTGACCTTGCGCAGGAAGTATTTCTCGAAGCCCACCTTGGCCAGATGCACCCATCTGCCCGAGGACGACCAGTTCACGTTGCGCGGCGGGATCTGCGGCTGGGCCACGAAGGCCACGCCCCCATCGCCGAAATCGGCCAGGCAGACGGCGTTCCAGCTGCCGACCTGGTCGGGCGCCTTGCCGCGCAGAAGATTGCCGATGTTCTGCGCCGTGGCGGTCACCATCGACTCGATCATGAAGCCGGTCTTCGGCACGCCGCAGGGCACGGGCGTTGGCGCCATGGGCGGGATCGCCACGCAGACGCCGACCGCAAAGATGTTGCGGTATTTCGGGTTCTGCTGGTGCTGGTCGACGATGGTAAACCCGCGCGGATTGCTGAGGCCTTCAATCCCCGACACTGCCTTGATGCCGCGAAAGGCCGGCAGCATCATCGAGAAGGCGAAGGGCAATTCCGTCTCGGCCTTGACCGAGCCGTCGTCATTGATCTGTTCGACGGTCATCTTGCCGGCCTCGACCTGCTTCACCCGGGTCGAGGTCATCCATTTGATATGCTTGCCGCGCATCTCGGATTCAAGAAGGCCCTTGGTGTCGCCCACCCCATCCAGGCCCAGATGGCCGATATAGGGTTCGGAGGTGACAAAGGTCATCGGCACCTTGTCGCGGATCCTGGCCCGGCGCAGCGCGGTTTCCAGGATGAACAGGAATTCATAGGCGGGGCCAAAGCAACTGGCGCCCTGGGCCGCGCCCACGATCACGGGACCGGGGTTTTTCAGCAGCGTCTCGAATGCCGTCTGCGCCTGTTCGGCATGGTCGACATGGCAGACCGACTGGGTGAAACCTCCATGAGGGCCGAAGCCCGGGATCTCGTCAAAGGCCAGCTCCGGCCCGGTGGCGATGACAAGATAGTCATAGGTCACATCGCTGCCATCGACCAGGCGGATGCGGTTTTCCTGTGGCAGCAGCCGCTCGGCCGCGACGGGTTTGAAGGCAATGCCCTTGCGGGCCATGGTCGCGGCCAGGTCGACCGAGATCTCGTCGCGCCGGCGCCAGCCGACGGCGATCCAGGGGTTCGAGGGCACGAAGTGATAGACCGGATCGCGGGTCACCACGGTGATCGTATCTTCGGGCCGAAGCTGAGCGCGCAGTTCATAGGCCATGATCGACCCGCCAAGCCCCGCCCCCAATACCACGATATGCGCCATCTGATCCCTCCCGACTGGCTGCCGACTCCCCTTCGGCTTGATTTGTATATATTCGAATGCATGAATTTCAAAGCGCCGATTGCGGCCCGCGACGATCTGGCCGGCGCAAAGAAAAAGGCCCGCCGAAGCGGGCCTTTCCCATTGTGCAAGGGCAGGGCGGCTTATTGCGGGATATCGCCCTTCACGCCTTCGACATAAAAGCCCATGCCCAGCAGGTCGCCATCCGGGGCGGTCTGGCCTTCGGCCAGCCAGGCGCTGCCATCCTGCTTGTTGATCGGGCCGGTGAAGGGGTGGAAGGTGCCGGCGGCGATCGCATCGCGCATCGCCTCGGCCTCGGCCTTCACCTCGGCCGGCACGGCTTCGGTGATCTCGCCGATCAGCACTTCGCCGCCGGCAATGCCTTCCCAGGCATCGACCTGCTCATAGGTGCCATCCAGCAGCGCGCCCACGCGCTTGATGTAATAGGGGCCCCAGTTGTCGATGATCGAGGTCACCCGCGGGCTGGGCTTGTATTCCGCCATGTCCGAGGCCTGGCCAAAGCCCAGCACGGCGCCATTGGTCTTGGCGGCTTCGGCCAGAGGTGCTGTGGAATCGGTATGGCTGGCGATGAAGTCGATGCCCTGGTCGATCAGCGCCTTGGCGGCATCGGCCTCTTTCGCCGGGTCGAACCAGGTGAAGGCCCAGACCACCGTCACTTCGACATCCGGATTCACCTTCTTCGCCGCCAGGTAATAGGCGTTGATCCCCATGATCACTTCGGGGATCGGGAACGAGGCGATATAGCCGATCTTGTTCGATTTGGTCATGCGGCCGGCGATCAGCCCCTCGACGGCGCGGCCTTCATAGAAGCGCGCGTTGTAGGTCGAGACATTGGCGCTGTCGCGCTTGAAGCCGGTGGCATGTTCGAATTTCACATCGGGGAACTTCGCGGCGATCGCATTCACCTGGTCCATGTAGCCGAAGGAGGTGGCGAAGATGATGTTGCAGCCGCCCAGCGCCATCTGGGTCAGAACCCGCTCGGCATCGGCGCCTTCGGGGACGCTTTCCTGATACTGGGTCTCGACCTTGTCGCCGAAGGCTTCCTGCACGGCCAGCGTGCCCTGATGGTGCTGGAAGGTCCAGCCGCCGTCGCCGATCGGGCCGACATAGATGAAGCAGGCCTTCACCTTGTCCATCCCCTGGGCGAAGGCGCCGCCCGCCATGGCCAGGGCCATCCCCATCGCGGCGCCGGCCAGCAGGTTTCTGCGTTTCATTCGGTACTCTCCCCGTTGTGGCAAGGCCCTGATCGACCCCGCGAATTGTGCCCGCCTAGCGCGAGGCGTGAAAGTTCTGTCCCAGCGCCGCCGGCGCGTTCAACCCCGCCCGGCCCCGACCCGACGACATGATCACCAGGACCAGGATCGTTACCAGATAGGGGGCCATCGACAAGTATTCGACCGGAATCACACTTCCAGCCGCCTGCAGATTAAGCTGAAGCTGGCTGATTCCGCCAAAAAGATATGCACCGATCAGCGCGCGCCAGGGTTTCCAGCTGGCAAAGACCACGATGGCCAGCGCGATCCAGCCCGCTCCGGCGGTGATCCCGTCCACCCATTGCGGCACGCGCACCAGGCTGATGTAGGCCCCGCCCATGCCGGCCATCGCCCCGCCGAACAGGATCGCCAGCAGGCGGATGCGGTTGACCTTGTAGCCCAGCGCATGCGCGGCCTCGTGGCTTTCTCCCACCGCGCGCAGGACCAGCCCGATCCGGGTTGCCTTCAGCACCCACCAGGTCGCGGCCACCATGGCGATCGAGAAATAGACCACCCAGTCATGCGCGAACAGGATCGGCCCCAGCACCGGCAGATCAGCCAGGGGCCCCAGCGGCACATCGCCGGTATGGGGCGGCTTGATGCCGTTATAGCCCTGGCCGGCCAGCGACGAGACGCCCAGGCCGAACAGCGTCAGCGCCAGGCCCGTGGCCACCTGATTGGCCAGGAAGACCAGCGTCAGCAGCGCGAAGACCGCCGACAGTGCGGCCCCGGCCAGCGCGCCGCCCAGAAAGCCCAGAACCGGGCTGCCGGTCGTCACCGCCGCGATGAAGCCGCCGATCGCGCCGATGATCATCATCCCCTCGACGCCCAGATTCAGCACGCCCGACCGCTCGACCACCAACTCGCCGATCGCCGCCAGAAGGATCGGCACCGCGGCCACCATCAGGCTTGCCACCAGCACCACAAGGTTGATCCCGCCGATCTCCATCACTTCGCCCCCGCCGCTGCGGCCCCCGCCATCCGGCGGAAGCGGTAATTGGTCAGCACGTCCACCGCCAGAAGGAAGAACAAAAGCATGCCCTGGAAGACCTGGATCGCCGCGGCGGGCAGGCCCAGATTGGTGGCCGCCATCTCGCCGCCCACATAGGTCAGCGCCATCAACAGCCCCGCCAGCACGATGCCCAGCGGGTTCAGCCGGCCCAGGAAGGCCACGATGATCGCGGTGAAGCCGTAGCCCGAGGAAAAGTCGATGCTGATCTTGCCCGCGGGCCCCGTCACCTCGAACAGCCCCGCCAGGCCGGCCAGCGCGCCCGATATCCCCATGCACAAAACCGTCAGCACCGTCGGGCTGACGCCATGAAAGCGCGCGGCCCGCGGCGCCTGGCCCGAGAGCCGGATCTGAAAGCCCAGCACATGCCGCGTCAGCAGCAGATAGGCCGCCACCGCCACGCCCAGCGCCGCCACGCCGCCCCAATGCAGGCCCGACCCGGCGATCAGCTCGGGGTTGGCCGCGGCGGGGTAAGAGCTGAAATTGCGGCTGCCCGGGAAGCCCGCGCCTTCAGGATTGCGCAGAAACCCGGTTGCGGCCTTGGCCAGGATCGTCTCGGCCACATAGACCAGCATCAGCGAGACCAGGATCTCGTTGGTGTTGAACCGCGTTTTCAGAAGCGCCGGTATCATCGCCCAAAGCCAGCCGCCAAAGGCGCCAGCCAGGATCATCGCCGGAAAGATCAGCCGGCTTTCGGTCGGATAGAAGGCCAGGCCCACGGCCGCGCCGCAGATCGCGCCCATGATATACTGGCCCTCGGCGCCGATGTTCCAGATCCCGGCGCGAAAGCCCAGCGCCAGCCCGATCGCGATCAGGATCAACGGCCCCGCCTTCACCAGCAGCTGCCCGCGCAGATACCAGGCGAATTCGCCGAAGACCGGATCCCAGAAGATCGTCTTGATCACCAGGAACGGGTTCTTGCCCATGGCGGCGAACAAAAGCCCCCCCGCCAGCATGGTCAGCACCACCGCCGCAACCGGCGTCGCATAAAGCCAGAACCGCGAGGGCGTCGGCCGTTTCTCAAGCCGGAACATGACCTGCCCCCTTCCTCTCTGCAAAAATATCCCGGGGGGTCCGGGGGGCTGGCTCCCCGCTTTGCCGTCCGGCCCGCCGCCCGCTCCGGTGCGCCTCATTCCACATGATGCGCCACCTCCATGCCGTGCGCGCCGCCCATCATCAGCCCGATCTCGTCCATGCTCAGCCCCTGCACCGGCCGCGGCCTGGTCAGCCGCCCCTCGTTCAGCACCGCGAACATGTCCGAGACCTCAAGCAATTCGTCCAGATCCTGGCTGATCACCACCACCGCAGCACCCGCCGCCGCCTGGTCCAGGATCTTCTGCCGGATCGCCGCCGCCGCGGCCGCGTCGACCCCCCAGGTCGGCTGGTTGATCACGATGACGCCCGCGCCCTGCAGCAATTCGCGCCCGATCAGGAATTTCTGCAGATTGCCGCCCGACAGGGCCCGTGCCGCGACATCGGGGCCCGGCGTGCGCACGTCGTAATCGGCGATGATCTCTTCGGCGAAGGCGCGGGTCTTCGCCCAGTCGATGAAGCCGCCCCGCGCCAGCTGCCGCCGCAGCCCGGCGGTCAGAAAGGCATTCTCGACCAGGCTCATATCCGGCGCCGCGGCATGGCCGTAGCGGTCTTCGGGCGCCGCCACCAGCCCCGCCCGCCGCCGCTCGGTCGGGCCAAGATCGCCCGCGGGCTGGCCGTTGACCCGCAGCTTGTCGGGATCGGTCTTCAATTCGCCCGACAGCGCCAGCAGCAATTCGTCCTGCCCGTTGCCGGCCACGCCGGCAATGCCCAGCACCTCGCCCTTGGCCACGGTGAAGGACACGTCTTTCAGCGCCGTGCCGAAGGGAATGGGCGAGGCGACCGACAGGTCGCTGACCCCCAGCGCCACTTCGCCCTTCGGGCCCGGCACCCGCTGCGGCGGGGTCAGCGTGGCGCCCACCATCATCTCGGCCATCTCGCGGGCCGAGCGGTCTTTCGGAATGCAAGTGCCGACCACCCGGCCGCGCCGCAGGATCGTGGCCGCATCGCAAAGCGTGCGGATCTCTTCCAGCTTGTGGCTGATATACAGGATCGCCGTGCCCTCGGCCGACAATTGCCGCAGGGTGCGGAACAGGATTTCCACCTCTTGCGGGGTCAGAACCGAGGTCGGCTCGTCCATGATCAACAGCTTCGGATCCTGCAGCAGGCAGCGGATGATCTCGACCCGCTGGCGCTCGCCGGCAGACAGGTCGCCGATCAGCCGCGACGGGTCCAGCGGCAGGCCGTATTCCTCGGACACGGCGCGGATGCGCGTTGCCAATTCCCGCATCGGCGGCGGCGTTTCCATGCCCAGGGCCACATTCTCGGCCACGGTCAGCGCTTCGAACAGGCTGAAATGCTGGAAGACCATGGCCACGCCCAGCCGCCGCGCCTCGGCCGGTTTCGCCGGCGCATAGGGGCGGCCATGCAGATGCATCGCGCCGCTGTCGGGCTTCACCAGCCCGTAGATCATCTTCACCAGCGTCGATTTGCCGGCACCATTCTCGCCCAGAAGCGCATGAACCTCGCCCGCGCCCACGGTGAAGCCGATATCGGCATTGGCCACCACGCCCGGATAGGCCTTGGTCACCCCCTCGATGCGCAACAATTCGGGCCTTGCCGTCCCCGGTTCCGTCCCTGTCCCCGTCATCCCGCGTTCTCCTGTCGTGACGCGTTGGTCTTTCGTCTCAGCAGCGCCGCCGCCACCCCGATGGCGATCGCCTGCGGATGCTTGCCCAGGCCCGGATCGCCGATCGGGCAGTCGATCCGCGCCACCGCCGCCGGCGCATGGCCCAAAGCCGCCAGCCGCGACCGGAACCGCGCCCATTTCGTGGCACTGCCAATCAGCCCGCAGCCGGCAAAGCCCCGGCGCAGCGCCGCATGACACAAAGCCAGATCCAGCGCATGCGAAAAGGTCACGATCAGATGCTCGGCCGCCACCGGCGCGTTGTCCATCAGCCCCTCGGGCGCGGGCGCGATGCGCGGCAAGACCCCGGGGGGAAGCGTGTCGGGGAAGCGGTCCGGCGCCACATCGACCCAGGTCACCGCAAAGCCCGGCAAGGGCGCCAGAACCGAGACCAGCGCCCGGCCGACATGGCCCGCGCCCCAGACCCAGATCTGCCGCTCGGGCCGGGCCAGCGGCTCGACCATCCAGCCCTGCAGAAAGGCCGGGCGCGGCAGCACCCCTTCGCCCCGCGCCGCGGCCAGAAGCCGCTTCACCGCAAGCGGCATGGGCCGGTCCTCGACGGCGCGGGCAAAGACCGGCTCGGTGGCCGGGGGCAGGCGGGCCGCATCGAAGATCTCGGTCAGCACGGTCACCCGCCCGCCGCAGCACTGACCCAAA
>NZ_JAICBZ010000035.1 GCF_020179405.1 Xinfangfangia pollutisoli
GGTGGAGGGCGATCTGGCCGATCTGGCCCCCTGCGACGCGGTGCTGCTGGCGATGCCGATGCAGTCTCTGGCCGGGTTTCTGGCGGCCGAGGGCGGCCTGCTGCTGGACCGCGCGCTGATCGCCTGCTGCAAGGGCCTGGACCTGACCACGCTGGAAGGCCCGGCCGAGGTGATCGCGGCCGCCGGGGCGCGCGGCGAGTTGGCGGTGCTGACGGGCCCCAGCTTTGCCGCCGATATCGCCCGCGGCCTGCCCACGGCGCTGACGCTGGCCTGCGCCGGGCCGGGGGCCGAGGCGCTGCAGGCGCGGCTGTCGACGCCGGCGCTGCGGCTTTATCGCACGGCGGATGTGATCGGCGCGGAACTGGGCGGGGCGATGAAGAATGTCATCGCCATTGCGGCGGGGGTGGTCATCGGGGCCGGTCTGGGAGACAGTGCCCGCGCCGCGCTGGTGACGCGGGGCTATGCCGAGATGCTGCGGCTGGCCGAGGCGATGGGCGCGCGGGCCGAGACGCTGGCGGGACTGTCGGGACTGGGCGATCTGATCCTGACCTGCACCTCGGCGCAGTCGCGCAACTTTGCCCATGGTCTGGCGCTGGGGGCGGGGAAAGCGCCGCCCGCGGCAACGGTGGAAGGGGTGGCGACAGCCCGGGCCGCGGTGCGGCTGGGCCTGTCGAAAGGCGTTGAACTGCCGGTCGCGGCCATGGTGGCGCGACTGGTGCAAGGCGAAATCGGGGTGGCAGAGGCGGTGAAAGCGCTGATGACCCGCCCGCTGAAAGAGGAATGACCCATGCGCGTTGCGCTGATCTGTACCGACAAGCCCGGCCATCTGGACCTGCGCAAGGCCAATCGCGACGCGCATCTGGCCTATATCGCCGAGACCGGCGTGGTCGAGATGGCGGGTCCGTTCCTGGATGCCGAAGGCGGCATGTGCGGATCCTTGGTGGTGCTTGACGTGGCCGATCTGGCCGCCGCGCAGGCCTGGGCCGCGGGCGACCCCTATGCCAAGGCCGGGCTGTTCGACAAGGTCGAGATCCGGGAGTGGAAGAAGGTGGTCGGATGAGCCGCTGGCTGTTCAAATCCGAACCGAACGTCTGGGGCTGGGATCACCAACTGGCCAAGGGCGACGAAGGCGAGGAATGGCACGGCGTGCGCAACTATCAGGCCCGCAACAACATGCGGGCGATGAAGATCGGCGACCGCGGCTTCTTCTACCATTCGAACATCGGCAAAGAGATTGTCGGCGTGGTGGAGGTTTGCCGCGAAAGCACGCCCGACAGCACGACCGAGGATCCGCGCTGGGACTGCGTCTGGATCAAGGCGGTCGAACCGCTGAAGCGGCCGATCGGCCTTGACGAATGCAAGGTGACGCCGGGGCTGGAACAGATGGTGCTGGTGAACAACTCGCGCCTGTCGGTGCAGCCGGTCAGCGATGCCGAATGGGATATCATCTGCCGGCTGGGCGGGATCGAGCCCTGAGCCGAGGTCTGGGCCGAGTGCTGGGCGAAGTCCTGGGCCTACCCCCTGTGCAAGCGGCGGGCGCTGTTCCGCGCGCGCCCTGCGCGCAGCGTCAAGCCAAGGCGGCCGCAGGACGGCCGCGGGACGCGATCCGCGCCAGGTCTGCCGGGGTCTGGCTCGGGCGCTTCCTTCGGAGACTTCCTCCGGGGTCTGGCGCCTGTGCGGCAGGTATCGGGTCGGCGCGAAACGGAAATGGAGGGCCCTGCACCCCTACAGAACCCTCCATCCACCCCACATGCTCCCCTAGCACCGCATGTGTCAGAAAAAGGGTCCTGGGCGGTTCTGCCCTGTTGATCTGACCTTACACCCGTTCGCGGGGCGCAGGCAAAGCCGAAGCGCCGGGCATTTGACACGAATGGGACGGGTTCGGCCTTAATGCGGCCGGGACGGCGCGGTCGGGCCCAGAAGCCCGTAATGCGCGGCGCGGGCCACCGCCTGGGCACGGTTGCGCGCGCCCAGCTTGTGCATCACCGATTGCAGATGCATGACCACGGTCGACAGCGACCGGCCCAGCAGATGCGCAACCTGCTTGTCGGGATGGCCTTCGGCGCAAAGCCGCAGGCATTCCAGCTCGCGCGGGGTCAGGCGGACGGCGGTGGTCATCCGGTCCTCGGGGGTCAGATCCGCCAGGATCTCGTCCTGCAGCGCATGGGCCATCATCAGGAATTCGGCCATCAGCGGGCCCTGCAGCATCCGCGCGGGCGGGCGGGCGCGCCAGATGCCGGTGACGGTCGCCACCCCCTGGCCGCGGCTTTGCACCGACACGGTCACGCCGCGCGCCAGGCGATGATCGCAGAGATAGGTCGCGACCGGGCCCCTGCCCGCTTCGCTGCCCTGCAGGGCCGAGGGCTCTTCGGTGTGATACGACCAGTAGATCGGGCGGGTGCTGCGCAAGACCCGGTGCTGCACCGGGTCTTCCTGATACAGACCCGCGCGCCACAGCTGCGGCATGTCTGCCGGCATGTTGCGCAGCGCCAGGACCGAGGGCGTGATCAGCGCGCCTTCGGGGGTGAAGGGCACGGCGGCGAAATCGTAGATCACCGCCTCCATCCCGAAACGGTCGACGCTGCGATGCGCGGCGTCGATCTGGCGATCGAAGCGGCCTTGCCCGGTCTGGCGCGCGCCGCGGCCCTGGCTTTGCATGGCGCCCTCTGCGGAAATCCTGGCTGGACTCAGCGCATAGCTTGCCAGCCCCGTCAAGTTTGCCCCGCCCGCATGGCGCCGTCGCGGCCCGTCAAAAGCCGCGGACCAGGCGGGGCTGCCCGATCTGGCGGCGCTGCTGCCGCACCGGCAGGCGGCGACGGGTCTCGGCGATCAGATCGCTGTCGAGATCGACGATCAGCCCCTCGGGCGCATCGCCCGCCTCGGCCAGAATCTCGCCAAAGGGCGAGACGATCATCGAATGGCCATGCACCCGCACCCCGTCGCGCATGCCGCATTGCGCCGCCGCGACCACATAGGCGCCGCTTTCGATGGCGCGCGCCTTCAAGAGCGGCTCCCAATGCACGGGGCCGGTGACGGGCGAGAACGAGGCCGGGATCATAAGCACATCCGCCCCGGCCTGGACCAGCGCGTCGAAAAGATAGGGAAAGCGCAGGTCGTAGCAGATCGACAGGCCCAGCCGGAAGGCGCCCAGATCCACCACGACGGCGCTGTCGCCCGGCGCGACCGCGGCGGATTCGCGGAAATCCGCGCCATTGCCCAGGGCCACGTCGAAGGTGTGCAGCTTGTCATAGGTGGTGACGATCCGTCCGTCCGGCGCGATCAGATAGGCGCGGTTCCACACCCTGTCGCCGCTGTCCTGGCGGATCAGCAGCGATCCGGCATGCAGCCAGATCCCCAGCTCGGCCGCCAGCGCCCGGCACAGGGCAAGCGTGCTGTCTTCGGCCTCGACCCGGCAGGTGGCGGGATAATCCAGATTGTTGCGCAACAGGATATTCGCGGCCTCGGGCAGGCTGACCAGATGCGCGCCCGCCGCGGCAGCCTGGCGCACCAGCGTCTCGATCTGGCGATTGTTGGCCGCCACATCGGCGGTGGTGCAAAGTTGCAGGGCTGCGGTTTTCCAGATGGCCATCGGTCTTACTCCAGTCGGTCCAGAAAGCGGGCCACGGTCTGCATGTAAAGCGCGCGCTCCTCGACATGCGGCATATGGCTTGAGTTCTCGAAGATCACCCATTCCGCCCCGGGAATGCGCTCGGCAAAGGGGCGAACGGTGATCGGCTGCGCCTCGTCATGGCGGCCCGAGATCACCAGCGTCGGCGCCTGCACCTGCGGCAGCCGGTCGACCACCGACCAGTCGCGCAGGCTGCCGATGACGCGAAACTCGCTGGGCCCGTTCATCGTATGATAGACGGTCGGGTCGCGGTCGATCCAGTCGAAGGTGCGGGTCACCTCGTCCGGCCAGGGCAGTGCCCGGCAGACATGGCGTTCATAGAACAGGCGCGAGGCGTCCAGATAGGCGGGATTGCGGTAGTCGCCCGTCGCATCGCCCGCGTCCAGCGCCCGGGCTGCCTCGGCCGGCAGATCGCGGCGCAGCGCATTGCAGCCCTCGACCCAGGTCGCCATGGACGAGGGCGAATTGGCGATCACCAGCCCGTGCAGCCCCTTGGGCTGGCGCACCGCATGTTCGGCCCCCAGCATGCCGCCCCAGGACTGGCCCAGCAGGGCGTAGCGCCCGGCAATGCCCAGATGCGCCAGAAGCGCGTCCAGCTCGGCCAGGAACAGATCGACGGTCCAGAACCCGGCCGGCGCCTCGGGCCGGTGGGTCGAGCGGCCATTGCCGATCTGGTCGTAATGCACCACGGCGCGGCCGGTGGCGGCCAGATCGGTCAGGCTGTCGATATAGTCATGCGTGCAGCCCGGCCCACCATGCAGCGCGACCAGCGGCACCTTGCCCGAATGCAGATCGCCGGTGACGCGATACCAGGTCTGGCAATCGCCAAAGGGCGCATAGCCTTCGCGGTGGGTCGGGTCGGTCATTCTATCCTCCGGGCAGGTCACCGGATTATCTGCACGGGTGGCGGGCCCGCGGCTATCTGCAAGAAATTTCAGGGCAACTGTCACGGGCGGTGGTCAGGCGGCTGGCCAGCGCTTCGGCCATCAGCGCGTAATCCCAGCCCAGGCTGATCAGCCGGTAGCCCTGCGCCAGCCGCGCCGGCACCTCGGCGCCCGCGGCTGTTACCGCCGCCAGCACCCCATGCTTGCGGCACAGATCCAGCACATGCGCCTCGGCTTCGGGCGACAGATGCACGGGTTCCACCGCGCCCAGACCGGGGGTCGAGATGATTTCTTCGGCATGGGCGACGCCGGCCTCGGATTCGATCATCGCCACCAGCAGATATTCGCCGCGCGGGTTCAGCGGCCAAAGATCGCGGCGGTCGGGATCCAGCGTGTTCAGCCCGGCATAGGCAAAGCCTTCGACCCCGCGCATGGCCGAGAGGGCGCGGTCCAGATCGGCGCGGCTTTCGACGAAGGGCAGCCAGATGCCCATGGCGGGGCCCAGCTTCAGCACGGTCGCGATCTCTTGCCGCGGGTCCCAGCCGGCGCGGCCGGCGACCTTGACGATCACCGCGGGCGCCTGTCCGGGCGGCGCGAAAGGCGCCGAGACCGGGCCGAAACGGCGGGCGAAATCCTGCACCCCGGTCAGGAAGCCACGCAAAGCGGCAGGATCGGGGATCTCATGTTCCAGATCGGCGACGATGAAATCCACCCCGCTGGCGGCCAGAACCTTGGCCATGCGCGGCGCGGCCAGGGCGGCGGTCCAGACGCCGATGGCGGGGCGGCCCTGGTCCAGCAATGCGATCAGCGGGTTCATGCGGGGGGCGTCAGTCATGGCCGGGGGCCCTTTCGTTCAAGCTTTGCGCGGCCGCAACCGCCGCCCGCGCCGCATCGCGCAACAGCACGGTGTCGCAGGCCGAGGTCACCAGCCCATAGCCGCGCGCAAACAGCGCCGGCACGGCCTGCCCCGGCAGGGTCGGCCCGCACAGAAGCCGGCCCGAGGCGCGGATCAGCGCCTCGGCCCGCGCGATGGAATGGGCCAGATCGGGATGGGTCAGATCGCCGAACCGGCCGAAATCGGCACTCAGGTCCAGCGGGCCGATGAACAGCCCATCCATCCCCTCGACCGCGGCGATATCGGCAATCGCCTCAAGCCCCGCGCGGGATTCGATCGAACCGATCAGCAGCGTGCCCGCGCGCGCCCGGGCGACCGGATCGGGATCCAGCCCGAAACGCGCCGCGCGCGAGACGGTGAATTGCGCGCCGCGCCGGCCAAGCGGCGGGTAATGCGCGGCCTGAACCAGCGCCCGCGCCTCGTCGACGCCGCGCAGATCGGCGGCGATCAGACCGTCGAACCCGGCATCGAGAAGCGGCTTCACCTCGCCCGGGGTGACCGCGTTCAGCCGCGCCAGCACCGCGATGTCTGGATTGACCGAGCGGATCGCCCGCAGCGCCGCCAGCGCCGCATCGGGGCCCGCGGCGACATGTTCGCGATCGACGATCAGAAAATCATAGCCCGCCAGCGCCATGACCTCGGCCACTTCGGCCGAACCGAGAAACAGAAAGGCGCCATGCGCCGCGCGGCCGGCCAGCAGCCGCTGTCTGAAAGAGGAAGGCATGGTCCGATCCCGCTTATGGCATCAGGCAGGCTAGACCGGCGCCCGAAGCGCGGTCAGATGCAATTTCTTCTAGGTCTGCGCGGCGCGCCAGGCCGTCAGATGCGCGGCGATGCTGTCGCGCAGCGCCGTCTCGTCGCGCTGGCGCATGGCCTGAACGATGCGCAGATGGTCTTCGCCCGAGCGCTGCAGCTGCGCGGGGCCCGCCTGCCAGGCGCCGGGCAGATTGCGCTCGCGCAGCGTATGCACGAGATTGCGCATCGTCTCGTTCGGGCAGGGCTGCAAAAGCCTTCGGTGGAAGGCGTGATTGGCCTGCCGGATCTCGGCCCAGGGCCGCCCGTCCAGCGCCCGCATATAGGCCTGGGCGGCGGCCTCGATCTGGTCCAGATCCTCGGCCGTCGCATGCTGCATCGCCGCCAGGCTGGCCGGGATTTCCAGATTCAGCCGCACCTCGGTGATCTCGATCCGCTTCTCGACGCTGGGCTCCGAGATGCGGAAGCCCCGGTTCGGCACATGTTCCAGCACTTCGGCGATGGTCAGCTCGGCCAGAACCTGGCGCACCGCGAAACGCGGCATGTCGTAGCGGGCTTCCAGGTCGATCTGACGCAGCCATTCGCCGGGCCGGAACTGGCCCGCGCAAATGTCGTCATACAGCCTTTCCCGCAGCAGCACGCTGGCCTTTGGGGCAGCAGTCATCGGATCAATCCTTGCGGAAAACCAGAAGATCGGCCGCCGCGACCTGAATCCTGCCCGGCCCTTCGGTCATCGCCCGCTCTCCCTTGCGCCGCAGGCTCTGGCCGGCAAGGTCCAGCACCTGTTCGTACCCCTCGCCCAGATAGCTGACCGCCCCGGCCTGGACAATGATTTCATTGACCGGCCCCGGCCCGGCCACCGGCGCCAGCCCGATCCGTTCCGGCCGCAGCACCAGCGAAACCGGCCCCGCGCCGGTCAGGGGCAGCGGCGCATGGCCCAGGATCTCGGGCCCATTGGGCAGGCGGACGCGGGCCAACCCATCGTCGCCGACAGACAGAAGCTCGGCCTCCAGCAGATTGGCGCTGCCGACGAATTGCGCCGAGAACGGGTGCAGCGGCGTGCCGTAAATGTCTTCGGGCCGGCCCATCTGCACGATGCGGCCCTGTTTCATCACCACGATCCGGTCGGACATGGCCAGGGCCTCTTCCTGATCATGGGTGACATAGATCGTCGTCAGGCCAAGGCTGCGCTGGATGTCCTTCAGCCAGCTGCGGGCCTGCAGGCGCAATTGCGCATCCAGGTTGGACAGCGGCTCGTCCAGCAGAAGAAGCGGCGGCTTGAAGACGATGGCCCGGGCCAGGGCGACGCGCTGCTGCTGGCCGCCCGACAATTCGCCCGGATAGCGCCTGGCAAAGGCCGCAAGCCCCACCAGCTCCAGCGTTTCGGCCACCCGCGCCCGACGTTCGGCCGCGGGCACCCGGCGCAGCTCCAGCGGCATGGAAACGTTCTTTTCAACCGTCATATGCGGCCACAGCGCGTAGGATTGGAACACCACGCCGAAATTCCGCGCCTCGGGCGGCAGGCACAGGCCGGTCTCGGCATTGTAAAGGTCGCGGCCCTGAAAGGTGATCCGCCCGCCGCTGGGCACATCCAGCCCGGCAATCGCCGCCAGCGTGGTGGATTTCCCGCAGCCCGACGGGCCGAGAAGCGTCAGGAACTCGCCCTGCTCGACCGTCAGGTCGGTGCTGTCGAGTGCGACGAAATCGCCATAGGTCTTGCGCAGGCCGGTCAGGACCAGATCAGTCATAAAGCTTCACCCCCATCAGGATGCGCGCCGCGGTCAGGAAGACGGCGATGCCAAGGATTTGCAGGCTTGCGAAGGCAGCGGTGACGCCCACTTCGCCATTGGTCCAAAGCGTCAGCATCGACACGCCCATGACCTCAAGCCCCGGAGCCATCAGGAAAATCGCGATGACATAGGATTTCAGGTAGGACACGAAGAGCAGAACGAAACTGCCGGCCATGGCGGCGCGCAGCAAGGGCAGCATGACCCGGCGCATCGCGGCCAGCCAGTCGGCGCCGGAACTGCGGGCCGCCTTGTCCAGATCGGCGCTGATCTGCGCCACGGCGGGCTGGATGACGCCCAGGCCCAAAGGCAGCGCCGCCATCACATAGGCGATGACCAGGATCCACAGGCTGTCGCGCAGCCAGCCCATCGGCGGCAGCACGATGGCCGCGTAGAAAACGCCGATCCCGGTGATCATCCCCGGGATGACCCGGGGCGAATAGGCCAGCGCCTCAAGCGAGCCCTTCAGGCGGAAGTTCGACCTTTGCACCACCAGCGCGATCATCACCGCCAGAAGCGTGGCGATCACCGCCGCGGCGATGGACACGAAGAACGTGTTGCCGATCGACCGGACCAGCGTGGCATTGCCGAACAGCTGGCGGAAATTGTCCAGCGTCAGCACATGCCAGGGCGCGATCAGCGGCGACAGGAAACTGGTGAAGGCGCGCAGCACGATGCAGATCACCGGCACGATCACGCCCAAGGCCAGGAAGGCCCACATCGCCAGCGCCAGCGGCCAGCGCCAGGGCCCCAGCCGCAGCGGCGCCGTTCGCACGCCCTTGCCCTTCACCGTCTCGTAGCGGTGGCTGTGGCGCAGGATCAGCCGCTGCAGCATCAGCGTCGCCGCGACCAGCACGATCAGCAGCAACGAGGACGAGGCGATCAGCCCGTATTGCGGCGTCGAAGAGGCCACGCCCAGCATGTAAAGCTGGGTCGAGATCGTCTCGATCTTGGCCGGGCGGCCCAGGAACAGCGGGATCGACAGGGTCTCGACCGCGATGATCAGGTTCAGCGCGGCCGAAGTCACGATCGAGGGCAGCATCAGCGGCAGCGTCACCCGGCGCAGCACGGCAAAAGGCCCGGCGCCCACGGTGCGCGCGGCGGATTCCAGCGCCGGATCGACCGATTTCACCGCGCCATACAGGCAGTACAGATAGGCCAGCGGCGCCTGGCTGACGCCTGCGACCACCGCCATGCCCAGAACCGAATACAGCGTCCAGGGCGCGCCTCCGGCGATCTGGGTGGCGAATTGCGTCACCAGACCCGAGGGGCCATAGGCGATCAGCCAGCCCACGGCAAAGATCAGATGCGACAGGTACAAGGGCCACATCAGCACCCCGCCGATCAGGCTGCGCCCCGGCAGGTCGGTGCGGCCCAGCACGATGGCGGCGAAAATGCCGATGGCCTGGGCGATCACCACGGTCAGCGCGGCAAAGACCAGCGTGGTCAGCAGCGCGCGGCCAAAGGCCGGGCTTGTCAGAAGCGCGGTGATATTGCCGAAGCCATACTGCCAGCCGCTGTCGTAAAGCGGACGGTCGACAAAGACCTGCAACAGGATCGGCAGGGCCGGCGCCAGCATCAGCACCGCCGTCACCAGCCAGATCAGCCATTGCACCGCCTGAGACCGGCCGCCATCGGTGGCGCGAAGCGCGGAAGATGCTGCCATCTTTGACATCCTTGAAGGTTGGGCCCGCAGGGGCTGCGGGCGCGAAGAAGGGGCCGCGCGTCGGCCGGCGCGGCCCGGCGCCGGGGCGGGCGGGCCCGTTGACCGGGCCTCGTCCCGCCCTGCCGATCACATCTTGAAGGCCGCGGCCCAGCGGGCGGTGAAGCTGGCCTCATCGGCCAGCATGGCGCGGTCATAATCGATCAGGATCATGTTTTCCGCCCCGCCAATCGCCGCGATCACCTCATCCAGCGAATAGCGGGTCTCTCCCTCGGCGATCACGCCGGGGCGATAGGCGGTCAGGCCGCCTTCGGCGATCGCCTTCTGGCCGGCTTCGGACAGAAGGAAATCCAGAAAGACTTCGGCCGCGGCGGGGTGGCCGGCCTTGGCGGCGATGCCCATGCCGCGAAGGAAGACCGGCGTGCCGTCCTTGGGGAAGGTCCAGGAGATCATCTGGGCGGTGGCGCCGGTCAGCTTGGGGAACAGCGAGGCGCCCGAGACGAAGAAGGCCGAGGTCAGCTCGCCGGTCAGGGTCTTCTCGATCATGCCGCCCGCGCCGCCGCCGGGCCGGGTCAGCGGGCCCGCGGCCTCGAACCAGGTCCAGGCGGCATCGCCATGCTTGCGCACGAAAGCATAGTTGATCGACCCGCCAAAGGCATAGCGGCCGTCATAGCTGCCGACCTTGCCGTCGAAAACCTCGGGATGGGCGGTGATATTGGCGAAATAGCCTTCCATCGTATCGGCGCGCAGATCTTCGGGCACCAGAACCGTGTTGAAGATCGTCACCATCGGATCGGCCGAGAAGGTGTAGACGCCGGGCAATGCATGGCTCCAGCCCGGCAGATGGCCGGCCTCGACCGAGGTATAATCGGACAGCATCCCTTCGTCCGAGGCATGGATCCAGTCGACGACCGATCCTGCCACCATCAGATCGGCCGAGGCGATGCCGGTGGCGGTTTCGGCGCGGTAGCGCGAAAAGACCTCGGCCGGGCCCATTTCCAGGTTTTCAACCGTGATGCCGGGGAAGGCGGCCTCGAAAGCGGCGATCACCGGGCGCCAATTGTCATCGCCCATGTTGGAATAGATCAGCAGCGACCCCTCGGCGCGGGCGGCCTTTAGCTTGGCGGCGTAATCGGCGGGATAGCCCGCGGGCACCCCTTCGGCCAGGGCCGGGCCTGCGACCATCAAGGCCAGGGCAAGGGTGCGGATGAAGGCGTTCTGCATTATGGTCTCCTTCTTCTCTCTGTTGGATATAGATCGCCAAGCCAGCCGGCCATCACCGGCAAGGCAGCCTGGACATTGGGCAGCAGGTCATGACCTGCGCCGGGGATCTGGATCAGCGCCGCGGCGACGCCCTGATCGGCCAATGCGCGTTGCAACGCCTGGGCGCGGGCGATCCGGTCTGCCCCGGCGACGCCGGCCTGGGCCGAGAAATGGCGCTGCGAAGGGTCGCTGCGCAGGATGCCCGTGGCGCGATCCTCGGCGCCGATGGTCAGCAGCACCGGAATCGCCCGCAGCGATGGCAGATCGGGCGTGTAGCCGGTGGCGGCCTTGGCCCCGTCCAGACCCGGCCACCAGGGCAGATCGGCCCGCGGCAGGGTGACGGCGCCGGGCGCGGCGATCACCAGGCCTGACAGCTGCGCGGCGCGGAACAGCGCATAACGATGGGCGAATTGCGCCCCGCCGGAAAAGCCGAACAGCAGCGGCCGGCCCTGCACCGGGCCATGATCGGCCGCGAAGCCGGCGATCATCCCGTCCAGCAGCGCGACATAGTCGATCCCAGGTTCCGACAGGAACTTGTAGCCGTCGCCATATCCGGCCTCGGTCAGGCCTTCGGGGAACAGCGGCGCCAAGACATGCAGCGGCCGGGATTCCGCCAGGGGAAGGAAGGCGTCACGCGTGGCCAGATGGTCGCGATGCGAGCCATGAACGGCCAAGACCAGCGGCGCCGCCTGCCCCGGCGCGGCCGAAGACAGCCAGGCCAGGCCAAAGCGCGGATCCTGCGCCGCGCGGGTTTCACCCTGACGAAGGGAAAGCTGAAGCGTCACATCGCACCTTTATCGCACATATTGGCGCCAATTTTTGGTGACGAAAGCCCGCCCCTGTCAACCCGAATTCGGGCGCTGCGGGTTTGGGGCGCAAGGTCAGCCGCATCTGCCCCGACCGGGGCAGACCGAACGGCCCCCGGGCATGCGGCGTGCAAAACGCGAAAGGCGACCCCAGCCCAAGGCGGGATCGCCGGTTGCAGCGCGTATTCTGCCCAGAACTGCCGGTCCAAGCCGTCCCCCGATGGTCAATCCGCCAATCGGGTCAGGCTAGGGCATTATGCGGCAGCGGCCCAGCTGGTAGAAATTGCAGGGTCGGCCCTGCAGCGGCCCGCATGGGGCGCAGAGGCGGGGCGGGCCCGCCTGCGCCCCTGCGATCAGCTGTGGCGGATCTCGGTGCCCAGCACCTTCAGGCATTCGCGCATGAAGGCGGCCAGCCCGGTCCAGCCCTTGGCCGAGACCATCGTGCCGTCGACATAGGCCTCGTGCGGCTTGACGTCGATATAGGTGCCGCCCGCCAGGATCACCTCGGGCTCGCAGGCGCCCAGCGCCGCCACCTTCTTGCCGCGCACCACGCCATCGACCGCGATCAGGATCTGTACGCCGTGGCAGATGGTGAAGATCGGCTTCTTCGCCTCGTGGAAATGCCGCACCATCGCCTGGATGCGCTTGTCGGTGCGGATGTATTCCGGGCCCCGGCCGCCGGCGCAATAGACCGCGTCATACTCGTTCAGATCGACTTCCGAGAAGGTCTTGTTGATCTCGGCCAGATGGCCGAACCGCTCGATATAGGTCTGGTGACCCTCGAAATCATGCAGGCTGGTCTGGATCATCTCGCCCTTCTTCTTGTCGGGGCAGATCACATGGACGGTGTGGCCCACGGCCTCCATCCCCTGCTGGAAGACGTAGATTTCATACTCTTCGGTAAACTCGCCGCAGAGCATCAGGATTTTCTTGCCGGCCATTGGTTCCTCCTGTCGGCTTTCGGGAATGCCCCCGGCGCGGCCCTTCGGGCGCCGGGGGCGAAGGCTTAGAACGGGCTGTCGGGGAAGTAGAACTGCTCGGCATTCTCGGGCGTGATCAGCGGCGCATCCAGCTTGAACGAGCCGCGCATCGGCGCCTGGCCCGAGAACTGCGCCGCGGTCATGTAGATCGCCGACTTGATCATCGAGGGCGGATAGGGGGTCGAGATCGGGGTGACCGGATCGCCCGCCATCACCATCTCGATCACATCCTTCATCCCGTTGCCGCCGAGCGCATATTTGATCTCGGTCCGGCCCGATTGCTTGACCGCTTCCAGAACGCCCAGCAGCATGTCGTCATCATTGGCCCAGACCGCGTCGATCTGCGGGTATTTGGCCAGATAGTCCTGCATCAGGGTGAAGGCCTCGTCCTGGTTCCAGTTCGCATACTGGATGTCGAGGATTTCGATATTCGTGCCCTTGATCACATCGGTGAAGCCCTGGATGCGTTCATCGTCGATCACCGTCGGGATGCCGCGCAGCACCACGATCTTGCCTTCATTGCCCAGCTTCTCGGCCAGCCATTTCGCGGTATTGGCGCCCACGGCGATGTTGTCGCCCGCCACATACAGATCCTGAATCGCCGGATCGGTCAGGCCGCGGTCGACGACGGCGATGAACGTGCCGCCCTCTTTCACCGTCTGCACCGGCCCGGTCAGCTCTTCCGAGGTGAAGGGCAGGATCACCAGCGCATCCAGCTTCTGCGCCGCCGACAGGTCTTCCAGCGCCGAGACCTGCGCCTCGGCCGAGGGCGAGGTCTTCACGATCACGTCGATATTCGGGAAGGCCGCCTCGATTTCCTTTTCCGCCTGTTCGGCATGATAGACCACGCCGCCGGTCCAGCCATGGGTGGCGGCCGGGATCGACACGGCGATGATCTTCTTGTCCTGCGCCAAGGCGCCGGTCGCGGTCAGAGCGACAAGGCTTGCCGCCGTCAGAGCCCCAAGCGCCCGTCTGGTGATGATCGTCATTTCTCTTCTCCTCCTCGGTTGGAATTCTCCGCCCCTCCCGCTGGGCGGTTATCTGATGAAGCGATGGGCCAGCATGGCGAGGATGATGATCACCCCCTGCACCGCGGCCACGAGGTATTCGGACACCATGTTCGACAGGACCATCAGGTTGGCGATGACCTCCAGGATCAGGGCGCCGGCCACGGTGCCCCAGATCCGCGCCTTGCCGCCGCGCAGAAGCGTGCCGCCGATGACGACCGCAGTGATGACCTGCAATTCCCACAATTGGCCGGTGGTCGGGGTCGCTGCGCCCAGCCGGGGGATATAGCAGATCGCGGCGATGGCGACGCAAAGCCCCTGGATCACGAAGGCCAGCGTGCGCACCCGCGCCACCGAGACGCCGGAAAACCGCGCCACTTCGGAATTCGACCCGGCAGCCATGCAGCGGCGGCCGTATTTGGTGCGGTACAGAAGGAAGGCCCCCGCCAGCACCACGATCAGGGTGATCACCACCGGCAGCGGCACGCCCAGCACATTGCCGAAATAGACCGGCCGGTAGGGATCGCGCAGCGCCCGGTCGATCGGGATCGAGCCGCCGTCGGACATCCATGTGATCAGCGCCCGGAAGATGCCCATCGTGCCCAGCGTGGCGATGAAGGGCTCGATCTTGCCCAGGGTCACGATCAGCCCGTTGGCCAGTCCGCACAGCGCGCCGACGACAAGCCCGACCAGGGCGCCGGCAAAGATCGCATTGGCGCCCAGCGACGGCTCCAGCCGGTTCATGGTCAGGATCATGATCCCGGTCACGAAAGCCATCATCGAGCCGACCGACAGGTCAAGGCAGCCCGACGAGATCACGAAGGTCGCGCCCACGGCGATGATCGCGATGAAGGCCGAGCGGGTCACGACATTGGCGATGTTCGTGCCGGTCATGAAGCTGGAATTCATCACCACGCCGATCAGAACCACCAGCGCCAGTGCAAGGAATGGCCCTGCATCGGCCCAGCGGAAGCGGCGCGGCGCCTCAGCCCGGGCGATGTTGGTGGTGGTGCTTGTCATCAGGGTCTCCTCCCCCTTCTTCTGCAGGCGCGGCCGACTGGCCCTCGCCGCTGGTCGCCGCATAGACGACGCTGTGTTCGGAAATCTCGTCGCCGGTCAGCTCGGCGGTGATGCGCCCCCCGCGCATCACCAGCACCCGGTCGGACAGGCCCACCAGTTCGGGCAGTTCCGACGAGATGACGATCACCGCCTTTCCCGCCCGCACCAGCCGGTCGATGAAATCGTAGATCTGGCTCTTGTTGCCGATGTCGATGCCGCGGGTCGGCTCGTCGATGATCACCACCGACGGGTCGGTCAGCATCACCTTGGCCAGCAGCAGCTTCTGCTGGTTGCCGCCCGACAGCTGGCCCGCGTTCAGATCCAGCGCGCGGACGCGAATGTCATATTCGGCCACCGCCTGCTCCAGGGCCCGCAACTCGCCGCGCCGGTCCAGGGCCGGGCCGGGATGCAGGCTGTCCAGCGCCTGCAGCGTCAGGTTGGTGGCCAGGGATTCGTCCAGCAGCAGGCCTTTGCCCTTGCGGTCCTCGGTCAGATAGACCAGCCCCGCCGCCTGCCAGCCGCGCACTGTCCGGTCGCTGACCGGCTTGCCCGCCAGCGCAATCCGCGCCGCATGCGACGGGCGCAGGCCCATCAGCCCCTCGAACAGTTCCGTCCGGCCCGAGCCGATCATGCCGCCGATGCCCAGAACCTCGCCCGGGCGGACCGACAGGCTGGCCTCGACCGCGCCGTGATCGACGCTGAGCCCTTCGATCTGCAACAGCGGCTCGGCCGTGGCCGGGGGCCGCTTGTGCGGGTACAGCATGTCCAGCTCGCGCCCCACCATCAGCTCGGCCATGCGGCGCTGCGACAGGCCGGCGGCGGGCCAGGTGCCGATCTTGCGGCCGTCGCGCAGAACGGTGATCCGGTCGGCCAGCGCCTCGACCTCATCCAGCCGGTGCGAGATGTACAGAACCGCCACCCCCTGCGACCGCAGGCCCCGCACGACGTTCAAAAGCGCCGCGACCTCGTCATTGGCCAGAACCGCGGTCGGTTCGTCGAAGATCACCACCCGGCGCGGCTCCAGCAGGGCGCGGGCGATCTGCACCAGCTGCCGCTGCGCCAGCGGCAGGCCGCCCACCCGGTCGCGCGGATGGCAATGCGCCCCGATCGAGGCCAGAACCTCGGCCGTGCGCCGGTTCATCGCCCGGTCATCGACCATCGGCCCGCGGGTCAGCTCGCGACCCAGGAACAGGTTTTCGGCCACGGTCAGATCGGGGGCGAGCAGGATTTCCTGATGCACCAGCACCACGCCCGCCGCCTCGGCCGCAACCGCATCGGCAAAGGCCACCTGCTGGCCGGCCAGCGCGATCTGGCCTTCGGTCGGCGCGACATAGCCCGACAGAAGCTTCATCAGCGTCGACTTGCCGGCGCCATTCTCGCCGATGATGGCGTGAACCTCGCCCGGCAGGATGTCCAGCGTCACATCGGAAAGAACCGTGATCGCGCCATAGGTCTTGCCCAGCGCCTCGGCCTGCAAGGCCGGCACGACCAGGGCGGCGGGCGCCGCGGGCTGGGCCGGCGCGGAAGGCAGGATCGCGGCCATCGTCATTCGAAAGCCAGCATCAGCCGATCGCGCGAGCGCGAGATATGTTCGCGCATCGCCGTCTCGGCGGCGGCGGCATCGCCGGCGCGGAAGGCGGCCAGCAGGTTTTCGTGTTCTTCCAGCGCCTCTTGCGTGACGCGGGTGTGGAACATCAGCCGGAACAGATGCAGATGCACATGCTGGTCGGCCAGCGCATGGCGCACCACCGCATTGCCGGCGATCTTCAGGATCGCATCATGGAAATGCGCATCCGCCCGGGCAAAGCGCGAATAGCGGCTGGTGCGGTCGACCGGCGCCTCGCCATGGCCCATGTCGGCCGCCGCCTCTTCCAGCTGGCGCAGGCTGTCCGGCGTCAGGTTCAGCGTGGCCAGACGGGCGCATTCCGGCTCTAGCAGCAGGCGGAAGGCGAACAGGTCTTCGAATTCCTTGCGCGACAGCTGGGGCGAGGCGCTGTAGCCGATCAGATGCGCCTTGCGCACCAGCCCTTCGCGCTCCAGCCGCGACAGCGCCTCGCGCACCGGGGTTTGCGAGACGTTCAGGTCGCGGGCGATCACGTCGATCGGGATCCGCGCGCCGGGGGCGATTTCCAGCGACATGATGCGTTCGTAGATGCTGTCATAGACGCCATCCACCACGCTGGCCGGCCGCAGCGATGCTGCCCCACCTGCGCCCGTTTCGGCAACGATTCCCATTCTCACGCCCCGCCCTGACTGTGTGCAGCAGCCGTCTTGCTGCAAGCGGATGGTTTACAAACGTCCTATCAAATGTCAAATACAATATCGTATATGATCGCATATAGGATTTTGGATGCGAGTCCCGGAACACCGTCTGCGACGGCTGGCGACAGCCCTTCTCGACCAGCGCGGCGCCCCGGCGGCCGCGGCCTGGCTGCAGGCCGATCTGCTGATCGAAGCGGAATTGCGCGGCCTGCCCTCGCATGGGCTGATGCGCCTGCCGCGGCTTTTGGCGCGGATCGACGCGGGCCTGGCCGATCCGGCGGCCAAGGGGCGGCACCGCTGGCGCTCGGCCGGGGTTCTGCAGGTTGACGGGCAGCGGGCGCTGGGCCCCGTGGCGCTGATGGCGGCGCTTGAGGCGCTGACGACGCGACTGGGCACCACCGGCATCGCCATGGCGGCGCTGCGCGACACCAATCATCTGGGCATGCTGGCCTATTACGTCGAAGAGGCCGCGGCGCGCGGGATGATCGGGATCGTCCTGTCCACCAGCGAGGCCCTGGTCCATCCGCAGGGCGGCACCCAGGCGCTTCTGGGCACCAATCCCGTTGCCATCGGCATTCCGACCGGGGCGGCGCCCTTCGTGCTGGATCTGGCGACCAGCCAGGTGCCGATGGGCCGCATCCATGCCCATGCGCTGCGCGGCGAACCGATCCCGGAAGGCTGGGCGGTCGATGCCGCGGGCCAGCCGACGCAGGATGCCGAAGCGGCGAAATCCGGGGCGCTGGCGCCCTTTGGTGGGGCCAAGGGCTATGGGCTGGGCCTGGCGTTCGAATTGATCGTGGCGCTTCTGGCCGGGTCCGAGCTGGCGCCGCAGGTCCGCGGCACGCTGGATGCCAGCCATCCCGCCACCAAGGGCGACCTGCTGATCCTGATCGACCCCGGCGCGGTTTCGGGCGTGATCGGCGGTGCGGCCCGGCTGACCGCCTATCTCGACCTGCTGCGCGCCTCGCGCCCCGCCTGCCCCGACACGCCGGTTGCCATTCCGGGCGATGGCGCGCGGCGGCGCAAGGCGGCGGCGCAGCGCGACGGCATCGATATCCCCGAGCCCCTGCTCGACGAATTGCGCGGGCTGTGCAGCCGCGGACTCAGCCCCAGAAAGACCAACGGAGGAGAAGAAGAATGGAGCATTTCGGCACGATCAGGCCGCCGCGAGAGGTGATCTACGGGCCCGGCCAGCGCCGGGCGCTGGGGCGGATCGCCCGGGGCCTGGGGCGGCGGGCGCTGGTCGTCACCGATGCCCGGCTGGCGGCCGAGGCCGATTTTCAGGCCATGGTGCAGGATCTGGCCGATCACGGGCTGGTGGTGCGGGTCGAAAGCGGCACGCTGCCCGATGTGCCCGTCGACAGCTCGCTTGCCGCGACCAAGGCCGCCCGCGACTTTGCCGCCGATCTGGTGATCGGCATCGGCGGCGGCTCGGCGCTGGATATGGCGAAATGCATCGCCCTTCTGCTCAGCCATGGCGGGCGCCCGCAGGATTATTACGGCGAGTTGAAGGTGCCCGGGCCCATTCTGCCGCTGATCGCCCTGCCGACCACCGCCGGCACCGGGTCGGAAGTCACCCCGGTCGCCGTTCTGTCGGATGCCGAACGCAGCCTGAAGGTCGGGATCTCCAGCCCGCATCTGATTCCCACCGCCGCGATCTGCGACCCGGAACTGACGCTCAGCTGTCCGCCCGGCCTGACCGCCATTGCCGGCGCCGATGCGCTGACCCATGCGATCGAGGCCTTCACCGCCACCCGCCGCCCGGTCACGCCACATCTGACGCAAGAGCGGGTGTTCATCGGCAAGAACGCCATCTCCGACACATTCGCGCTTGAGGCGATCCGGCTGTTGTGGCGCGGGCTGGAACAGGCCTGCAGCGATGGCGCCGACATCGGCGCCCGCGCGCAGGTGATGCAGGGCGCCAGCCTGGCGGGTCTGGCCTTCGGCGTGGCGGGCACGGCGGCAGCGCATGCGATCCAGTATCCGGTCGGCGCGCTGACCCATACCGCGCATGGCCAGGGCGTCGCCTGCCTGATGCCCTGGGTCATGGAATGGAACCGCCCGGCCATCGGGCCCGAACTGGCGCAGATGGCCGAAGCCATGGGGCTGGACGGCCCGGATGCGGTGATCCCCGCCATCGCGGCCCTGTTTGCCCGCATCGGCATTCCGCCCACGCTGGCGGCCCTGGGCCTGGCCGAAGACCGGATCGACTGGGTGGCCGAGCAATCCTGCGGCATCGAGCGGCTGATCCAGAACAACCCCCGCCCGCTGGACCGGGCAGACATGACCCGGCTTCTGCGCGCGGCCTTCTTCGGCGATGCGCGGCTGATCCAATGACCCCGAAAGGACCCGACATGACCCTTGATGCCGCCCCCCTTGCCGATTTCGCCGATCCCGCCCTGCATGCGGCCGGGCTTTACATCGGCGGCGACTGGCTGCCCGGTTCGGGCATTCCGGTGCTGAACCCCTCGACCGGCGGGGTGCTGGCCGAGGTGGCCGATGCCAGCCCCACCGATGCGCTGCGCGCGGTCGATGCGGCCCATTCCGCCGCCGCCGGCTGGCGCGCGACCCCGCCCCGGCAGCGGGCCGAGATCCTGCGGCGCTGGTTCCAGATGATGACCGAGCATGCCGAGGATCTGGCCCGGCTGATCGCGATGGAAAACGGCAAGGCGCTGGCCGATGCCCGCGGCGAAGTGGCCTATGCGGCGGAATTCTTCCGCTGGTATGCCGAGGAAGCCGTGCGCATTCCCGGCGAATTCCGCCATGCGCCCTCGGGCGCCAACCATATTCTGGTCGACCATGACCCGATCGGCATTGCCGTTCTGATCACGCCCTGGAACTTCCCCGCCGCCATGGCCACGCGCAAGATCGGCCCCGCTTTGGCGGCCGGCTGCACGGTGATCCTGAAACCCGCCTCGGAAACCCCGCTGACCGCCTATGCCATGGCGCGACTGGGGGCCCAGGCGGGCGTGCCGCCCGGGGTGGTCAATGTGCTGACCACCGCGCAGCCGGGCCCGGTGACCAACGCGATGCTGGCCGATCCGCGGGTGCGGAAACTGTCTTTCACCGGATCGACCGGCGTGGGCCGGGTGCTGCTGGCCGAGGCGGCCAAGAGCGTGGTCTCCTGCTCGATGGAGCTGGGCGGCAACGCGCCCTTCCTGGTCTTCGACGATGCCGATCTGGACGCCGCGCTGGATGGCGCGATGATCGCCAAGATGCGCAACGCGGGCGAGGCTTGCACCGCGGCCAACCGCTTTTACGTGCAATCCGGCATTCATGATGCCTTCGTCGCCGGTCTGGCGGCGCGGATGGCGGCGCTGAAGGTTGGCCCCGGCACCGATCCTGCAAGCCAGGTCGGCCCGATGATCACCCCGCGCGCGGTGCAGAAGATCGACCGGCTGGTCACCCAGGCCGTTAATCTCGGCGCCAGGCTGGTGACGGGGGGCACGCCTTTGCCCGGCTCGGGCTATTACTATCCGCCCACCGTGCTGGCCGATGTCTCGCCCCAGGCCGAGATCGCGCATGAGGAAATCTTCGGCCCCGTCGCGCCCGTC
Source organism: Xinfangfangia pollutisoli (assembly GCF_020179405.1). GTDB lineage: Bacteria > Pseudomonadota > Alphaproteobacteria > Rhodobacterales > Rhodobacteraceae > Pseudogemmobacter > Pseudogemmobacter pollutisoli. The sequence goes on from NZ_JAICBZ010000035.1 coordinate 20,542, forward strand.
TATCGTTTCGACACCGAAGACCAGGCGATTGCGCTGGCCAATGAGACCGAATACGGGCTTGCCGCCTATGTCTATTCGCGCGACCTTTCCCGCGCGCTGCGGGTGGGCAAGGGGATCGAGACCGGCATGGTCGCGATCAACCGCGGGCTGATGTCCGATCCGGCGGCGCCCTTCGGCGGGGCCAAGCAAAGCGGGCTGGGGCGCGAAGGCGGGGTGACCGGGATCCTGGAATTCATGGAGCCCAAGTATTTCGCGGTGAACTTCTGACGGCGCCAGGGGGGGCGGATGGCACAGGATCTGTATCGCAACCGGGATTTCATTCCCGATTTCGACGCGCTGATGGCCGAGACGGCGGCGCGGTCGCGCGACCTGGCGGCGCGGGCCGATCTGCGCGCCGATCTGGCCTATGGGCCGGGCCCGCGCGAGAGGATGGATCTCCTTCTGCCCCCCTCGCCCCGCAAGGGCGCGCCGCTGCATCTGTTCCTGCATGGCGGCTATTGGCGCTCGGGCCGGAAAGAGGATCACTGGCTGGTCGCGGCGCCGGCTCTGGCGGCGGGCGGCATCGCGGCCGTGGCCACCTATGATCTGATGCCGGGCACCCGCCTGCCCCGCATCGTCGCCCAGATCCGCGCCGCGGCGCGCCACGTTCTGGCAGTTGCGCCAGAATTCGGCGCCGATCCGGCGCGTTTCACCGCCAGCGGCCATTCCGCCGGCGCGCATCTGGCCAGCTACCTGGCCGCCCATGGCCCGGACGAGACGCCTGGCGCGGCGTCTGGCCCCCTGCCCGCCCCCCGCGCCCTGCTGCTGGTCAGCGGCATTTACGACCTGTCGGGCATTCCGGGCAGTTTCCTGAAGGATGAAGCCAAGATGACGCCCGAAGAGGCCGCGGCCTGGTCGCCGCTGACCTCGGATCAGCTGCCGGGCCCGCGCCGCATCCTGACCTGTGGTGCCGCCGAAACCGCGCCATTCCATGATCAATCGGCCGCGCTGGCGGCCCGGCTGCAGGGCCAGGGCGCCGCGGTGGAATTGCGCCGCGAGCCGGGGCTGAATCATCTCAGCGTGGTTCTGGCCCTGGCCGATCCCCAGGCGCCGCTGGGCCAGCGTCTGGCCGACATGGTGGCCGAGGCCTGAGCCGGGAGCCTGAGACGGGGCCCTGAGACGGGGCCTTCCCGCAACCGCAACGCTGCCTTGACACGGCCCCGCCCAGATCGCATGGTCGGCCCGTAACCAGGGGTGCTCCGACCGGGGCTGAGATGCGCGATGACGCGTGAACCCTTCACAGCTGATCCGGGTAATACCGGCGGAGCGAGGAAACCATGTTCATCGGCGCGCAGGTGTCGCTTTATCCCATGACGTCCGATTTCGTCGGCGTCATCCTGTCGGGGCTGGAAGCCCTTGCCCCCTATCGCGACCAGCTGCGGATCGAGACCGACGATATCTCGACCCTGATGGTCGGCGCGCCAGGCCCGCTGTTCGATGCGATCCGCGATCTTTTCGCCCGCGCGGCCCAGCAGCCCCCCCAGCAACCCGCCCATGTGACGCTGCACGCCACCCTGTCGCGCGGCTGCCCCGGAGAGCCCGACGATCCGTCCTGCCGCTGCGAGATCCTGGCCGTGGCGCAGGATCAGCCACTGGCCGAACGCCAGGCCCAGGCCCAGGCCGCCGTGGCCGCGGCCCCGGTGCTGGGCGTGGCGATCGACGTGCAATTCTCGCTCTATGTGCTGGGCGCTGGCGGCCATATGGACGAGATCTATGGCTGCATCGACTTTCTGAAAACCTCGGGCACATTCCTGAAATCCAAGAATTTCTGCACCCGGCTGCGCGGCGATGCCGGCGCGGTGTTCGAAACGCTGCGCCAGGCCTTCCTGCGCTTCGGCCCGGCGCAGGGCCATGTGACGATCGACCTGACCTGCTCCGCCAACAGCCCCTCGGCGCGCTAAGCGCCGCCGGAGAAGGGGCTTTGCCGATGCTGATGCGTGTCCTGACGCCGCTTGCGGTCTTTGCCGCCCTTCTGGCCGGATGGGAGGCCTATTGTCGCCTCGCCGGCGTGTCGCCGCTGGTGCTGCCGCCGCCGTCGGGCGTGCTGCGCGCGCTGGTGCAGAACCGGGCCGAGATCGCGCCGCATGCGCAGGCCACGCTGAGCGTCGCGGCGCTGGGCTTTTCGCTGTCGGTGGCCTTTGCCTTCCTGACCTCGGTCGTGCTGCAGGCGCTGCCCCGCGCCGAGCGGGCGCTGATGCCGCTGTTCGTGGCCAGCCAGACCGTGCCGCTGGTGGCGCTGGCGCCGCTGATGATCCTGTGGTTCGGCTTCGGGCTTCTGCCCAAGGTGCTTCTGGTGGTGCTGGTCACCTTCCTGCCGATGCTGATCAGCCTGCTGTCGGGCTATCGCCAGGTGCCGCAGGCCTTTGTCGACCTGCTGCAGGCGATGGGCGCGGGGCGCTGGACGGTGTTTCGCCGCGCCCGCCTGCCCTCGGCCCGGCCGGCCTTTCTGGCCGGGCTGCGCATCTCGGCCACCTATGCGATCGTCGCCACGATCTTTGCCGAATATGCCGGCGCCCGGCGCGGGCTGGGGATCTATATCCTGGCGGCGAAGAACAATTTCCGCGCCGATCTGGTGCTGGCGGCGGTCGTCGTCTCGGCCGGGCTGACGCTGGCCCTGCTGGCGCTGCTGCATCTGGCCGCACGGCTGACCGCCCGCGGCCCCGAAGGGCAGGCCCCCGATGCTTGAGGTTCAGGGCCTGACCATCCGCGCGGATGGGCGCGATCTGGTGCGCGATCTGGCGCTGCGCCTGCCCGCACAGGGCATCACCGCGCTGATCGGCCCCTCGGGCTGCGGCAAGACCTCGGTGCTGAAATGGCTGGCGGGCATCCTGCCCCAGGGGCTGGGCGCGACAGGCACGCTGCGGCTTGACGGCGCGCCCATCGCGCCGCCGCACCGGGCGCTTTCGTATCAGCCGCAGGGCGATGCGCTGTTTCCCTGGCTGACCATCGCCCAGAATGCCGCCCTTGGCCTGACCGTCGCAGGCCTGCCCCGCCGCGCCGCGCACGCCCGGGTCGCCCCGCTGTTTGCCGCCTTCGGCCTTGCCGGCTGCGAGGCGCTGTATCCGGCCCAGCTGTCGGGCGGCATGCGCCAGCGCGCGGCCTTCCTGCGCACCATGGTGCAGGACAGCCGGCTTGTGCTGTTGGACGAACCCTTCTCGGCACTGGATGCGGTCACCCGGCTGAGGATGCAGGACTGGCTGCGGAGCCGGCTGCAGGCCGCCCCGCGCGCGGTCCTGCTGGTGACGCATGACCTGCACGAGGCCACGGGCCTGGCCGACCGCATCCTGGTCATGGCCGCGGGTCCGGGCCGCATCCGCGCCGAAATTCCGGTTCCGATCCCGCAAGACCAGCGCAGCGAGGCCGCCCTGGCGCCGCTGCGCGAGACCCTGAAAACCCTGCTTCTAGAGGACCCGCCCCGATGATCCGCTTCGCTTTCCTGGCCGCCTGCCTGTCCCTGTCGGCGCCCGCCCTGGCCGAGATACCCGCACCAACCGACGCGCAAACCCCCGTCACCATCGCGCTGGACTGGACGCTGAACACCAACCATATCGGCCTGATCGTCGCCCGCGACCGCGGGTTCTACGCCGAGGCCGGGCTGGAGGTTGAGATCCTGCCCTATTCCGATACCAGCTCGGCCGCGCTTCTGGCCTCGGGCGCGGCGGATTTCGGCTATCTCACCTCGCTGGGCTTCCTGTCGGCCCGGGCCGGCGGCGCAGATCTGGTGGCGCTTTGGGCCACGATGCAGCATGAAACCGGGCGGCTTGTGTATAACAGCGACAATGCCGCCATCACCCGGCCCGCCGATCTGTCGGGCAAGACCTATGCAGGTTTCGGCAGCGCCTGGGAAACCGCGCTGATCGGCACGATGATCGCCCATGACGGCGGCGATCCGGTCTGGGATACGGTGACGCTGGGCACCGGCGCCTATGAGGCGCTTGCGGCCGGACAGGTGGATTTCACCCTGGAAGTGGCAACCTGGGAAGGCGTGAACGGCGCGCTTCTGGGCCGTCATCAATCGGCCTTCCGCTATGCCGATTACGGCATTCCCGATCAGCAGAACGGCTATATCGCCACCCGGGCCACGGTTCTGGCCGCCGATCCCGACCTGGTCACCCGCTTCATGCGCGCCACCCAGGCGGGCTATGCCTGGGCGGCCGATCACCCGGATGCGGCCGCCGAGATGATGATCGCCGCCGGCGATTTTCCCAATCCGGCGCTGGTCCATGGCTCGATGCAGGCCATCGTCGAGGGCGGCTATCTGCGCGACGGCGCGGCCCCGGTGGGGGCGATCGACGCCGACCGTTTCGCCGCGATGGCGCGTTTTCTGTTCGACAGCGGCGTGCTGAAGGATGCCGGCGGCGCGGTGCTGGCCTGGCCGGGCGATGTCTCGGCCTGGTATGACCAAAGCTGGATGGCGAAGTGATCCTGAACGCCGTCCTGTTCGGCCATGGCAGCCATGAATCCGCCTGGCGCGCGCCGGGCGCCGATCCGATGGCGCCCCTGCGGCTGGACCATTGGCTTGCCTGCGCCCGCGCGGCCGAGACGGCGGGCTTCGACGGGCTGTTCCTGGGCGATATCCTGTGCCTGCAGGACCGGCCCGAGCAGCACCCGTCCGAAGCGCTGGACCCGTTCCTGGTGCTGGCGGCGCTGACTGGCGCGACCCAGCGGCTGACGCTGACCGGCACCGCTTCGACCAGCTTCACCCATCCCTGGACGCTGGCCCGCCGGATCCTGTCGCTGCATCACCTCAGCGGCGGGCGGGCGGGCTGGAACATCGTCACCTCCTCTTATCCGCAAGAGGCCGCGAATTTCGGCTGGCCCGAGATGCCGCCCACGGCCGAACGCTATGCGCTGGCCGAGGATGTGGTGCAGGCGGTGCGGGCGCTGTGGGCGGGCTGGGATGGGATCACCCGGCTGGGCGATGCCGCTTCCGGCCGCTATCTGAACCGGGCGCCCGACCCGATCCGCCATCAGGGCCGCTATGGTGCGACCGGCGGGCCGGTGAACCTGTCGCCCGCCCCCTACGGTCCGCCGCTGCTGGCGCAGGCCGGGTCCTCGGCCGAGGGGCTCGCCTTCGCCGCCCGCCATGCCGATCAGGTGTTCACCGTGCAATCCGACCTGGCCGAGGCCCGCGCCTTCCGGGCCCGCCTGCGCCAGCAGGTCCAGGCCTGCGGCCGCGATCCCGATACGGTCAAGCTGCTGCCCGGGGTGGTGATCTTTGCCGACGAAACCCGCGCGAAGGCCGAGGCCCAGCTTCAGGCCCTGACCGCGCGGCTTGAGATCGACCATATCCTGGCCAAGCTTGCGCGCTTTACCGGGCTGGACCTGGCCAGCGCGCCGCTGGACAGACCGCTGCCCTTCGGGCCCGACGATCTGCAGCCCAACCGTTTCAGCAATTCGCGCGCGCATCTGTTGCTGGGCCAGGCCCGACGACAGGGGCTGACCCTGCGCCAACTGGCCGCGCGCTTTGCCGCGGGGCGCGGGCATCTTCTGCTGGTCGGCACCGGGGCCGAGGTGGCGGCGGTGTTGCGCGACTGGCTGGCCCAGGGCGCGGCCGACGGGTTCAACGTCATGCCGCCGCTTCTGCCGCAGGGCTTGGTGGATTTCGGCCGCCATGTCGCCCCGCATCTGCGCGGCCAGGGCCCTGCCCCGCTATGACGACAGGCCGCACCAGCCGATCATGCTGCGGGCATAGATCCGCGCCGCGTCGATCAACTGCGCCAGCAGCACATGTTCATCCACCGCATGGGCGCAGCCCAGATCGCCCGGGCCGAAGGCCAGGGCCGGAATGCCGCGCTGGGTGAAATAGGTCGCGTCGCAAGAGGCGATGAACCCATGCGTCTCGCGCAGCCCCGCCGGCACCGGGCCCAGAACCGCGGCCCGGTCGGCGATCAGCCGGCGCACCAGCGGCGCCTCCTCGGGCGTCTCGAAAGCGGGCCAGTTGCTTTCCCAGACCAGCAGCGGCGGATGATCGCGCAGCCAGCTGTCCAGCTGCGCCGCATGCCGGACCTGCGCTTCGATTTCAGCCTTGATCGCCTGCGGGTCGACCGCCGGCGGATACCAGACCAGAACGCCGATCCGGGCGCGATGCGCCAGATAGCCCACACTTGGCACACCGGAATCGGCATGGAAGAAGGCCGGGGTCAGGGTGAAGACGCCGGGCGGGAAGGCGGGGTTGCGTTTCGTCAGCCCCCATTCCTGTTCCAGCTGCTGCAGCGCCTGCACGACCAGCATGCCCTTTTCCACCGCATTGACCCCGGCCGCATTGCCCGCCCCGCCGGCCCGGATCGAAGACCCCCGATTGCCGACATGGGTGCCATAGCCCTGCACCTCGATCTGCAGCACGAAATTCCCGACCGAGACCGGCGCGATCGCCAGGGGGCCGGGCACGCTGGTCGGCTCGGCGATGATCGCGGCATCGGCGGTATAGCCCGCTTCCAGCAGCGCATCGGTGCCCAGATCGCCATGGCCGGTTTCCTCGCCCACCACGGCCTGGATCTGCAGATCGCCCTTCAGCGCCAGGCCCAGCCGGTCCAGCGCCGCCGCCGCCAGCGCGGCCGAGATCAGCCCGCCCTTCATGTCGGTGGCGCCCAGCCCATAGAGCCGGTCCTCGGTCAGTTCGGCCGACCACGGATCGCCGCCCCGCCATTCCTGCGGCCGCACCGGCGGAACCGTATCCAGATGGCCGTTGACGATCAGCGACCGGCCGCCGCCGCGGCCCTTGCGGATCAGCACGTAATTCGGTCGCTCGGGGTCGGGTGCCAGGGTTTCCAGCCCGAAGCCGAAGCGCGTGACGTAATCGGCATAGATCCGGCCCGAGGCCGCCTCGCCGCCGATCACATCCGCCCGCGCGATGCCCGGAAACAGCGGATTGACGCTGTTGACCCGCACCATCTGGCGCAGCACCTCCAGCGCTTCGGGGAACAGGGCGTCGATCTGGGCGTCGATCCGCGCCGCCAGATCGGGCGGCAGGTCATAGGTCTCGGCGGTCATGCAAGCGTCTCCATCGGGGTGCTGCCCGTGCCGGTGCGGCGCCGGCCGATCCGGGGAATGGCCTCCAGCAGGGCGCGGGTATAGGGGTCGCGCGGGTTGGAAATGATCTGCGCGGTGGGGCCCGTCTCGACCACCCGGCCGCGGTTCAGGACCAGGATCCGGTCGCACAGGCTGGCGACCGCGGCCATGTCATGCGAGATGAACAGACAGGCGGTGTGCCCCTTCATCTGCCGCATCAGATCCAGGATCTGCCCGCGGATCGACACATCCAGCGCCGAGACCGGCTCGTCCGCGACGATCACCGCCGGATCGGTGGACATCGCCCGCGCAATGGCGATGCGCTGACGCTGCCCGCCCGAGAATTCGTGCGCATAGCGCTGCAGCGCGTCGGGCGGCAGGCCGACCCGGGCCAGCAACTCGGCCGCGCGGGCCAGATTGGCGACCCGGTCGCGATGGCCGCTGCCGCGCAGGGTTTCATGAATCTGCAGGCCGATCGGCATGCGCGGGTTCAGCGAGGCATAGGGATCCTGGAAGATCATCTGCACCTTCGCCGCCGCCCCGCGCGCCCCGCGCAGATCCTGCCCGGCCAGCCGGATCTCGCCGCCGGTTGCGGTTTCCAGCCCGGCCAGGATGCGGCCGATGGTGGATTTGCCCGAACCGCTTTCGCCGACGATGCCCAGCGTCTCGACCGGGGCCAGGGTCAGATCCACCCCGTCCAGCGCGCGGATCTGGCGCCCGGCGGCGCGGAAGGTCTTGGTCAGGCCGCGGATGTCCACGATCGGAGGTGTCGCGTCAGCCATGGCTTTCCTCGGGCACAAGCGCCGCTTCCAGCGCGGCATGGGCGCCGATCAGCGCGGCGGTATAGGGGTCGCGGGGGGCACGGATCACCTGCTCCCAGGGGCCTTCCTCGACGATCCGGCCGCCTTTCATCACGATCACCCGGTCGGCCACCTCGGCCACGGCGCCGATGTCATGGGTGATCAGCAGCACGGCCTTGCCGGTGCGGTTGCGGATATCGACCAGCAGTTCCAGCACCTGCGCCTGCACCGTCACATCCAGCGCCGTCGTGGGTTCATCGGCCAGCAGCAGCGCCGGGTCCAGCGTCAGCGCGGCCGCGATCATCACCCGCTGGCGCATGCCGCCCGACAATTCATGCGGATAGCTGCCCATCACCCGCGCCGGTTCGGGAATGCCCACATCGGCCAGGGCGGCCAGCGCCCGCACCCGCGCCTCGGCCCGGGTCAGGCCGCGATGGCGGATCAGCCCCTCGGTCATCTGCCGGGCGATGGACAGGACCGGGTTCAGACAGGTCATCGGTTCCTGAAAGATCATGCCGATGCGGGCGCCGCGGATATCCTCCATCCGGCGATGGTCCAGCGCCGCCAGATCGGCGCCCTCGAACAGGATTTGGCCCGAGACATGGGCCTGCCCCGGCAAAAGCGCCATGATCGCCAGCGAGAGGCTGCTTTTGCCGCTGCCGGATTCGCCCACCAGCGCCAGAATCTCGCCCGGGCGGACATCGAAGCTGACCGCCTCGACCGCCGCCGGCCCCTGGGGCCCGCCATAGCGGACCCACAGGTCGCGCAGGGAAATCAGGGGATCGCTCATCCGCGCCTCCGCCGGCCTTTGGGATCGGTCAGGTCGCGAATGCCGTCGCCGATCAGGTTGAAGCTGAGGACCGTCAGGCAGATCGCCAGACCGGGGAAGATCAGGATCCAGGGCGCCCGGGCAATGTAATTGCGCCCCGAGGCCAGGATCGAGCCCCATTCCGGCGAGGGCGGCTGCACGCCCAGCCCCAGGAAGGACAGGCCCGCAGCCGACAGGATCGCCGAGGAAAAGCCGATGCTGCCGATGACGATCAGGCTTTGCAGGATGTTCGGCAGCACCTGCACCCGCATGATCCGCGTGGGCGCGGTGCCGGCGATCTGGGCCGCCTCGACATAGGGTTTCGCCCGCTCGACCGCGGCCAGGCCATAGGTGACGCGGGCATAGAAGGGGATTAGGCTGATCGCGATGGCCAGCGTGGCGTTCTCGGCGCCGGGGCCCAGAAAGGCCACCAGCGCCAGAGCCAGCAGGGTGTCGGGGAAGGAATAGACCACATCGACGATGCGCAGCAGCAGGCCCTTAAGCCGCGCGGGGCAGAAGGCGATGACCAGGCCGAAGCTGACGCCCAGACCCAGCCCCGCCACCACTGCGGCCAGCCCGATCCCCAGCGAGGCGCGGGCGCCCAAGAGCACCCGGCTGAACAGATCGCGGCCCAGTTCATCGGTGCCGAACCAATGCGCGGCACCGGGCGGCGACAGGCGCGGCCCCGATCCCATGCGGAACGGATCATAGGGCGCGACCCAGGGCGCCAGGATCGCGGCCAGAACGACCACGGCCAGGATCACGGCGCCGGTCGCGATCGACCAGTGGCGCAGCGCGGCAGGCAGGCGGAAGCGGCGGGGCGGCAGGGCGGTATCGGTCATCTGCGGCGGACCCTTGGATCAAGCAGACCGTAAAGCAGGTCAAGCGCTGTGGTGACAAGCACGATGGAGGTGGCGAAGATCACGATGAAGCCCTGCACCAACGGATAGTCGCGCTGCAGCATGGCCTGAATGGCCAGCCGCCCGATGCCGTTCCAGGAAAACACATTCTCGGTGATGACCTGCCCGCCCAAGAGATGCGCGAAGACCAGGCCGACCACGGTGACGATCGAGATCATCGCCGGGCGCATCGCATGCACCATCAGCACCTCGCGTTCGCGCAGGCCGCGGGCGCGGGCGGTGCGGATGTAATCCTCGTTCAGGATGTCGATCAGCGCCGAGCGGGTCATCCGCGCCACCAGCGCCGAATGCACGATGCCCAGCGTCAGGGCCGGGAGCACGATGTTGCGCGCGCTGGTGCCGGCGACCGGGAACCAGCCCAGATGCAGCGAGAAGACCTGGATGAATGTCAGCCCCATCCAGAAGCCGGGGATCGACACGCCCAGGATGGCGATCAGCATCACCGCGAAATCCGCGGCCCGGCCGCGGTTCACCGCCGCGATCACCCCCATCGGAATGCCCAGCGCCAGCGCCGTGCCCAGCCCGGCCACCGCCAGCGCGATGGTATTGGGCAGCCGGCCCAGCAGCAGCGGCGCCACGGGTTCATTGCCGCGGATGGTCGTGCCCAGATCGCCCTGCAGCACATTGCCCACATAGATCAGCGCCTGCTGCCAGACCGGCCTGTCCAGCCCGTATTGCTGTGTCAGGCGCGCGATGTCGGCAGCACTGGCATTGCCCGATTGCGCCAGCATGGCCGTGATCGGATCGCCCGGCACAAGATGGATCAGCACGCCGGCCAGAAACACCACCACAAGGATGGTGATCGCGGCGGTCAGCAGGCGTCTGGCGACAAAGGTCAGCATGGGCGATCCGCTTGGTTCAAGGCGGGCCGGCGCAGCCTTTGCCGCGCCGGTCCATGGTCAGGCCCTCTCGTCCGGGCCGCGATGCTCAGTCGATCTTCTTCACGTCATTGAAGATCAGCGAGGCGACGAAGCCGGTCTTGAAGCCTTCGATCTTGTCGGTCGAGGCCCAAAGCCAGTTCCAGCCCGGCGATACCAGCGGCACGGCATAGGTGTTTTCCAGCAGATATTTCTGCACCTCCTGCAATTTGGCCACCCGCGCCTCGCCGGTCAGCATGCGCTGGTCGGCAAGCATGGTGTCCAGCTCGGCCCCGACGCCCATGTTCACGAAGCCCGGCTGCTGCCACATCACGGTCATGTAGTCGGAATCGACGCCCGAATAGCCCATGGTCCACAGGACCGGCATGCCTTCGGTGCGCTGGTTTTCCTGCGACATCTGGTCGAAGAAGGCCGCGACTTCGCGCGTCTCCAACTCGGCCTCAACACCGATCTCGGCCAGGTGCTGCTGCATCATCTGATGCATCTGGTCAAAGCCCGGCAGCGCATGCACCGACAGCTTGATCTTCAGCGGGTTCTGCGGCGTATAGCCCAGCCCTTCCATGATCGCCCGCGCGGCATCGGGATCGTATTTGGTGCCCCATTCGGCGCATTTTTCCTGATCGACGCCGATCAGGCCGGGGGCTGCCGGGCAGGTCGTCGGGCTGACCAGCCCTTCATAGGCGATCGCGGCATAGGCGTCGCGGTCCAGCGCCATGCCGATGGCGCGGCGTACCTCGGGATTGTCGAAGGGCGGAAGCTTCCAGGTGAAGGCGGCCATGACCTGCTGGCCCGACAGATCGGCGGAATAGATCTTGAAGCCCGGCTCGCCCGACAGCATCGCCGCCTCTTCCAGCGAGGGTTCGGCCAGATCGACCTCGCCCGAGCGCAGCGCGGCCATCCGCGCCACCGCTTCGGGGATCACCACCAGCTTCAGCGTGTCGATATGGGGCCGGCCCTTGTTTTCGACCAGCTGGCCGAAGCCCTGATAGGCATCGTTCGCCTTCAGGGTGATATGGTCGTTGCGCACCCATTCGACCAGGCTGAAGGGCCCGGTGCCGATGGGCGCGAAAGCGCCATCCGCCGCGACCGAGCCTTTGCACAGCATCGGAAGCGCGAAAGAGCCAAGATAGGACAGGAAGGGCCCATAGGGTTCCGTCATCTTGACGGTCACCACATTGCCCTCGGCCGTGACGCTTTCGATCGGGCCATATTGCGACAGGCGGGGGTTCATCGTCTCGGGCGCGACCGCGCGGGTGAAGGTGAAGACCACATCCTCGGGGCCGAAAGCCGCGCCGTCATGGCAGGTCAGGCCCTGCCGGATGGTGAAGCTGTAGGTCAGGTTGTCCTCCGAGATGGTCCAGCTTTCCGCCAGCGCCGGATGCGGCGCGCCGGTGGCGTCCAGCGAGACCAGCGTGTCGAAGATCAGGTCGGTGACCTGGCTGGACTGGGTGGTGGAAACCTTCTGCGGGTCAAGCCCGTCGGCATCGACGCTGCGCGCAACGGTCAGCGTGGTTTCGGCAGCCAGCGGCAGGGCGGTCAGCGCGCTGGCGCCAAGAAGCAGGGCGGAAAGGGTCAATCGGGGAAGAACGGTCATGGCGGTCTGTCCTGTTGGGGGTGAGGGGCGGCTTTGCCTGTTGTTATGAGGATGCGGGATGGATCGGCGGGCGCAGCTGCGCCCAGGGCCGGGCGGTTTCAAGCTGGCGCGCCAGGCGGAACAGCAGCGCCTCGGCGCCGGGCCTTGCGGCAAACTGGCAGCCGATCGGCAGGCCTTCGGCATTGCGCATCCCTGGGATCGACATGGCCGGGGCGCCGGCGATGTTGAAGGGATGGGTATAGGGCATCCAGTCCAGATAGGCGCTGTAATGCGCCTCGGCCGAGACGGAAAGATCGAAGCGGCCCAGGGGAACCGGCGGCTGCGCCAGCGTCGGCGACAGATACAGGTCATGGCGGTCGAACAGGGCCAGGATCTGCCGCGCCGTGCGATGCGTGCCGGTCAGCGCCTGGACATAATCGGTCGCGCGCAGGGCACGGCCGCGCTGGACGATCTCCCAGATCACCGGCGCGAAATCGGCAGGCGAAAGCGGGCGGCCCAGGATCCGTTCCTCGGCCTGCATCTCGGCGGCATATTCGGCCATGGCCAGGCACAGGAAATCGCGCCAGCCGTCTTCCGGCAGGTCCAGATCCTGCGGGACGCAGACATGGCCCAGATCCTCAAGCAGCGCGACCTGATCCTCGACCGCACGGATGCAGTCGGGATGGGTCGGCGCACCGTAGGGCGCCTGCGTCGACACGGCGATGCGCAGCCGGCCGGGATCGCGGCCCAGTTCGGCGGCAAAGTCGCGGCCGGCGGGGGCGTTGTAGAATTGATGCGGATGCGGGCCGGCGGTCGCGTCCAGCAGCGCGGCGCTGTCGCGCACCGTCCAGGTCAGCGCATGTTCGCACAGCATGCCCATCCAGCGGTCGCCATCGGGCGCCGTGGGCAGGCGGCCCCGCGTGGGCTTCAGCCCGAATGTGCCGCAACACGCGGCCGGCACCCGGATCGAGCCGCCGGCATCATTGCCATGCGCCATGGGCACGATCCCCGCCGCCACCGCCGCGGCACTGCCCCCCGAAGAGGTGCCGGTGGTATGGCCGGGCGACCAGGGGTTGCGGGTCGGGCCATGGGCGCGGGATTCCGTGCTCCAGTCCATCGCCAGTTCCGGCACGGCCGTCTTGCCGAAGATCACCAGCCCCGCCGCCTTGTAGCGCCGGACCAGTTCGGTATCCGCCGCGGCCGGGCGGGTCAGCCGGGGGCCCCAGGCCGAGCCGGTCGGCTCGCCCCCGTAATGCGCGGTCAGATCCTTCAACAGGAAGGGCACGCCGGTGAAGGGCCCGTCCGGCAGTCCGGCCCGGATCGCGGCACGGGCCTTGTCTTCAAAGGTCGAGACGACGGCATTCAGCACGCCATTCACGGCGCCCACCGCCGCCAGGGCGGCATCCAGCAACTCGTCCGGCGTGACCTCGCCCGCCCGGACCAGCGCCGCAAGCCCGACCGCATCCTGCGCCAGATAGGCTTCAGGCGTCATCGGCGCCTCCGTCGCGGATCAAGGGGTCAGGCCGCATCGCGCCCCCGCAGATAGTGGCTGACCGCTTCCATGCAGGCGGCGCGTTCCTCGTAATGCGGCATGTGGCTGGAGTTTTCGAACAGGATCCAGCGGTTGTCCGGGATGCGTTCGACAAAGGGGCGCACGACTTCGGGCGTCGCCTCGTCATGGCGGCCCGAGATCACCAGCGTCGGCACCTGGATCAGCGGCAGCCGGTCCTCGATCGTCCAGTCCTTCAGCGTGCCGATGACGTGGAATTCGGTCGGCCCGTTCATCGCGGCATAGACCGTGGGGTCTTCGGCCATGGCGTCGAAGGTGCGCTGCACCTCGGCCGGCCAGGGATCGCAGCGGCAGACATGCTGGCGATAGAACACATCCGTCGCGGCCAGATATTCGGGATCGGTCATCGTGCCGGCGGTTTCATGCTTCAGCAGCACCTCATGAATGCCGCCGGGCAGGGCCTTGCGCAGCCGGTTCGCCTCGGCCACCCAGGTCTGCATGCTGGCCAGCGAATCTGCCAGAACCAGCGCCTTCAGCCCAGCCGGCCGGCGCACCGCATGTTCGGCCCCCAGGATCCCGCCCCAGGACTGGCCCAGCAGCGCATAGCGATCGGCGATGCCCAGCGTGGCCAGCAGATTGTCCAGTTCTGCCAGGAACAGATCCACCGTCCAGAAGCCCGGCCCCTTGTCGCGCAGCCGGGTCGAGCCTCCGCAGCCCAGTTGGTCGTAATGGATCACCGCCCGGCCATCCAGCGCCGCCAGATCCTTGAAACTGTCCACATAGGCATGGGTGCAGCCCGGCCCGCCATGCGCCACGACCAGGGGCAGCGGCCCCGCCTTCAGATCGCCGGTCACCCGGTACCAGGTCTTCCAGTCTTTGAATGCGGCATGGCCTTCGCGTACCGCTTCGCTGTGCATCGTCATTCCGCCGTCCCGTCGCCTGCGCTGTCGCGGACAAGGCTAGGGGCGGGGAAGGACGGTCGTATAGCTGTCACAAATGATAGTGCCGCGCCGGGGCGCGTGGCGGCCTAGATCAGCCGGCGGCGGCTGGCCAGACAGACCGCATGGGTGCGGTTGCGCGCGCCCAGTTTCCGCACCGCCGCATTCAGATGCATGATCACCGTGGGGATGGAACGGTCGATGATCCGCGCAATCTCTTTCGCCGAATTGCCCTCGGCGGCCAGGCCCAGACATTCCTGCTCGCGCGCGGTCAGGCCGATGGCCAGCGTATCGTCGCCGATCAGCTCGATCGCCGACTGGTTGAACAGATGCGCGATCAGCCCAAGATCGGCCACCACGCGCGAGGCGCCGCTGCGCCGCAGCCGGCCCCGGCCGATCGTCACCCCCGTGACGGTGGCGAAATCGCCCGAAGGCAGATGGATCGGCACGGTCACCCCGGAATAGACCTGCCGCTCGGCCAGATAGGCCACGACCGGGGCGATATCGGGGGTCAGCAGCGGGCGGATCACGCTGTCGATCTCGGGGTCATAGCTCCACAGGAACGGGGCCGAGGTCGACAGCGCCACCATCTGCACCGGGTCCATGCGGATATATTCGTCGCCTGACCAGCGCGTCCACATCTCGTCGCCCAGATTGCGCTGCGCGAAGACCGAGGGGATCGGGATGCGCTTGTCGGCCCGTGCCGCCCGCGGGGTGTAATCGTAGATCATCCCGTCAAAGCCCAGGCCGCGCATGTGCCGGAAGGCGGCATCCACCCGGTCTTCAAGCCCGGCGCTTGCATCGAAGCTGCGCCGGATGGTTTCCAGATCGCTGTTCATCGGTCTGCCACGTCGTCCCATCCCCCTGCGGCAATTGGCGGGGATCGGGGGGCACCCTGTCAAGGGTGATAGGTTACGCAGGGCCGGCTGGCGCGGATAAGCTGGGGCCGATGGCCTGGATTGAGACAGGCTGACCCTTTCCTGTGCAGCAGGACAAGACCGCCCGAGGAAGACGCATGACCGCCCAGACCAGCCCGCCGGCGACGCCCCCCTTCACCCTCTGGCGCGAGTCGAACGGCATCCCGCATGTCCACGCGGCCAGCGATGCGGGGGCCTGGGCCGGCTTGGGCCTTGTGCATGCCCGCGACCGGCTGTTCCAGATGGACCACACCCGCCGCCGCGCCCAGGGCCGGCTGGCCGAATGGCTGGGCCCCGCGGCGCTGCCGGGCGACGTTCTGGCGCGCCAGCTGGGCGGGGCGGCGGTGGCGCGCGCCAATGTTCAGGCGCTGGGCCCCGAGGCGCGGGCGATGCTGCAGGCCTATTGCGCCGGGGTGAATGCCGAAATCGCCCGGCTGCGCGCGACGGGCGCCCTGCCCGAGGAATATGCGCTGCTGGGTCAGCCCGAAGGGCCCGCGCCCTGGACCGAGGCCGATTGCATCGCCGTGACGCGGCAGATCGGCCTGGCGATGGGGTCGTTCTGGATGAAGCTGTTCCGCGCCGCCGCCCTGCCGGCGGTGGGCGCCGATCTGATATCCTCCCTGCGCCATGACGATGGCGGCGCCGACCGGTTCGTGCTGCCGCCCGGGGCCGAGGGGCAGCGCTGGGTGGCGGGCCTTGCCGATCTGGCGCCTGCCACGCAGGCGCTGCTGGCGCTGGGCTCGGATGCGACGGCGGGCGGGGGCAGCAACAATTGGGTGGTCTCGGGCGACCATACCGAAACCGGCCTGCCGATCCTGGCCGGCGATCCGCATCGCGAGCTGGACGTGCCGGCCATGTATGCCCAGGCGCATCTGCGCGGCGCCCAGTTCGACGTGATCGGCCTGACCATCCCCGGCGCGCCGGGCTTTCCGCATGTCGGGCACAATGCCGATGTCGCCTGGTGCGTCACCCATGCGATGGCCGATCTGCAGGACCTGTATCTTGAACGGTTCGACAAGGACGCGCGCCAGGTTCTGCATCGTGACACCTGGCATCCGGTCGCGCATCGGCAAGAGCGGATCGCCATCCGCGGCGGCGCCGATGCGACGGTGGATATCTGGACCACGCCGCATGGCCCGGTGATCTGTGGCGATCCGCGCAAGGGGCATGCCATCGCCTTCGCCTCGCCCCAGTTGGCGCCGGAGGATCGCAGCTTCGACTGCCTGCCGCGGATGCTGCGGGCGCGCGGCGTGGCCGAGTTGCACCAGGCGGTGCGCGGCTGGGGCCTGATCGACCACAATCTGGTGGCGGCCGACCGCGCGGGGCGGATCGGCCACCGGGTGCGCGCCACCCTGCCGCGGCGGGGCCGGCTGAACGGCTGGCTGCCGGTGCCGGGCTGGACCGGCTTGCACGATTGGCAGGGCATGGTGCCGTTCGAGGACATGCCCGCCGCGATCGACCCGGCCGGGGGGCGGATCATCACCGCGAACAACCGCGTCGTGCCGGATGACGGTCCCTATCACTTCTGCACCGATGCGACCCCGCCCTGGCGCGCCAGGCGCATTGCCGCGCTTCTGGATGCGCTGCCGGTGCTGTCGACCAGGACCATGGCGCCGATCATGATGGATTGCGAAAGCGGCGCTGCGCCGGTCTTTCGCGCCCATCTGGCCGCGCATCCGGCCGCCAGCCCGGACACGGCGCAACTGGCCGCCCGGCTGGCGGGCTGGGACGGGCAGATGCAGGCCGACCGGGTCGAGCCCACGCTTTACGCCCGCTTCCGCCTGGCGCTTGCAGTGCAGGTCACCCGCGCCGCGGGGCTGACGGCGCCGCAGGGAATCGCCTCGGGTCTGGTCGCGCCGGGCGACATGCTGACCCAGATCTGGTGGATCCTGCCGGGCCTGCTGCGCGCCGGGAATGCCGCGCTGCTGCGGGGCGAAAGCTGGGCCAGTCTGACCGAGGCCGCCCTGCGCGAGGTGCTGGACCAGGGCCCGCCGCTGCCCTGGGGGCAGGCGCATCGCGCACAGCTGCGCCACCCGCTGTCGGCGGCCTTTCCCGAGGCCGCGGCGCGGCTTGACCCGCCCTGTGCGGAAATCGGCGGCGACAATGACTGCGTCTGCGCCACCGGCATCGTGCCGGCCAAGGGGCTGGCCACCGGCTATGCGGCGCTGGCCCGCTATGTCTTCGATCTGGCCGATTGGGGCAATTGCGGCTGGACGGTGATCTCGGGCAGCGGCTCGGCCCCCGACGATCCGCATCGCAGCGACCAGAACGCCGCCTGGGCCGAAGGCGCGCTGGCACCGATGCTGTATGACTGGGACGTGATCCGCGCGACCTGCCGGCAGCAGGAGGACCACGGCCCCGCGGCCGACTAATCCGCCCAGAGCCGCTGCAGATCGCCGGCCCGGTGGGTCGGCCCGGACAGGCGCGCCAGGGCGGCCTGCGCGGCGGCGATCTGCGCCCGGTCCTGCCCACGCATCCAGAAGACCGGCCCGCCCCGCCAGCGCGGGAAGCCATAGCCATGCACCAGCGTCACGTCGATATCGCCGGGCCGGGCCGCGATGCCGTCTTCCAGAACGCAGGCCGCCTCGTTCAGGATCGCCGCCATCAGCAGCGCCTGAATCTCGTCCGCCGCGATGGGCCGCGCGACGATCCCTGCCAGGGCGCGTTCCTCGGCGATGATGTCGGCGGTGATCGCCGAGGGGCTGCGCCTGCCCTCGGCATGGTCGTACCAGCCGCCGCCCGTCTTCCGGCCAAGGCGCCCCCGTTCGCACAGACGGTCGGCGATGCGGCAATAGCGCTCGTCCGGCGGGCGGGTGGCGGCCCGGCGCTTGCGCATGGCCCAGGCGATGTCCAGCCCCGACAGGTCGCTGACATCGAACACCCCCATGGCAAAGCCGAAATCGACCAGCGCGGCATCGACCTGGTCCGGGCTTGCGCCTTCCAGAACCAGAAGCTCGGCCGCGCGCCGATAGGCGGCATAGATGCGATTGCCGATGAAGCCTTCGCCCAGGCCAGCCAGAACCGGCTGCTTGCCCAGGCGCCGGGCAAAGGCGAAGGCCCGGCCCAGGGCTGCGTCCGAGGTCTGGCTGGCGCGCACGATCTCGATCAGGCGCATCACCTGGGCGGGGCTGAAGAAATGCAGGCCCAGCACCCGGTCCGGATGGGGCAGGTCCGCGACCATCCGGTCGATGTCCAGATACGAGGTATTGCTGGCCAGAAGCGCATCGGGGGCGACGATCCCGCCCAAAGCGCGCAGCAGCGCGGTCTTGGCGCTCAGGTCTTCATAGATCGCCTCGATCACCAGATCGCAACCGGCCAGACCGGCCAGATCGACGCCCTGCAGCCGCGCCATTCGCTGGGCCAAAGCTGCCGCGTCAAGCCGCCCGCGCTGATGATCGTGGACCAGCCCATCGCGCAGATGCGCCAGGGCTGCGGCAAGCGCCTGCGGGTCGCGTTCGGCCAGGCGCAAGGACAGGCCCGCATCCAGAACCGCCCGGGCAATGCCGCGGCCCATCGTGCCGCCGCCCACCACCCCGACGGTGGCGATGCCGGCCTGGGCGGAACGCACCAGCCCGGGCGGCGCGGCCGCCGCGCGTTCGGCAAAGAACAGATGGCGCAGGGCGAACGCATCCGCGCCCAGGCGCAGGCGCTGGAAGGCCGCACGTTCTTCGGCCAGCGCGGCGGCGCCTTCGGCCGTTGTCGCCAGCCGGGTCAGGCGCAGGGCTTCCACCAGATTGGGCCGCACCCCGCGACGGCGGATCAGCGCGGCCTCGGCGGAAGCGATCTCGGCCTCGGGCTCGGGCGGGGGGCGGCGGTCCATGACCCGCCGTTTCTGCCCGGCCAGACGGCGGGCCAGATCCTGCGCCTCGGCCAGCAGATCGCCGCGGGCGATCGCGTCGATCAGCCCGATCTGCAGCGCCTCTTCTGCGTCGATCCGCGTGCCGCCGGCTATCAGCCGCAGCGCGCACGCCACTCCGACCAGCCGCGGCAGGCGCTGCGTTCCGCCCGCGCCCGGCACGATGCCCAGCGTCACT
>NZ_JAICBZ010000036.1 GCF_020179405.1 Xinfangfangia pollutisoli
CCCGTCCCGACGCACCGGCTAGCCTGCCGTATTGCCGGCGTCAGGGTCTTCGGCGCGCGCTTCGGCCCGGCGTTCGGCCCGCCGCTCGGCGCCCGGCAGCCGCAGCCGCAGCCGCTTGATCCGCCGCGCATCGGCATCGACGATCTCGATCTCGGCGCCGCTTTCGTGGAACACCACCTCGCCCCGCGCGGGCACGCGGCCGGTGCGCAGGAAGACCAGCCCGCCCAGCGTGTCGATTTCCTCGTCTTCCTCGCCGGTGCGCAGCCGCAGGCCGATTGCCTGTTCCAGCTCTTCCAGCGGCGCGCGCGACTGCGCAAGGATCACCCCGGGCTGCTCTTCTTTCCAGAGCGCTCCCTCATCCTCGTCATGTTCGTCCTCGATGGCGCCGATGACGGTTTCGATCAGGTCCTCGATCGTCACCAGACCGTCGACCCCGCCATATTCGTCAATGACCAGCGCCATATGCACGCGTTCCTTCTGCATCTTCTGCAGCAGAACGCCGGTCGGCATCGAGGGGGGCGCATACAGGATCGGGCGCAAGAGCCGCTTCAGGCTGAACCGGCCCGAGGCGCCGAAGCCATGGGTCAGCGCCAGATCCTTCAGCAGCACAAGCCCCTGCGGATGGTCCAGCGTGCCCTTGTAGACCGGCACGCGCGAAAACCCGTGTTCGCGGAACACCTCGACCAACTCGTCCTTGCCGATATCCATCGGCACGGCGACGATTTCGGTCTTGGGGACGGCCACGTCATCGACGCGCAGCCGCCGCAGCGCGGCAAGGCCGGGCGCTGGCTGGGGCACGGGCGCGGCGGGCGCATCGCCGCCGGCGCCATCGTCGCCCGAAGGGGTGAATGCGGACAGAAGCCGCCCGAAGAACCCGCGTCCGGCGGGTTCCGTAGACCCGTCTTCCGGCTCGGCCGATGCGGATTGCATCCCGGCCGGATTGTCGTTGCTACTGCCCATTGATCCTTTGCCCTGAAACCCCCCGTCCTGCGAGGGCGCGTCTAATATGGGTCAGAAAGCCCGAGTGTGGCAAGTATCGCAACTTCATGACCTTCCATCAGCGCGGCATCTGCCTCGGTCTCATGGTCATAGCCCAGAAGATGCAAGGTTCCGTGAACGATCAGATGGGTCACATGATCGCTGAGCGGCTTGCCCTGTTCGGCGGCTTCGCGTTCGCAGGTCTCCCAGGCGATGGCGATATCGCCCAGACCGTCGATCTCGCCCCCGGGCGCGGGATCGGGCCGTTCGGGCGCGGCGCCGGGGGTTTCCGGCGACAGATCCCAGGCCGGCCAGGACAGGACATTGGTGGGCTTGGGCTTGCCGCGGAAATCCGCGTTCAGCACCGCGATGCGCGCATCGTCGCAGCCCAGAAGCGCGATCTGGAAGGCCTCGGGCACCACGCCCAGATGCAGCAGCGCCGCCCGCGCCGCCGATTCGGCCAGGGGTTCAAGCCCGAAGGCCGCCCAGCGGTCGTCTTCGATCACGCAATCAACCAGCGGTTCCATGACCGGCCCCTAGCGCGCGCCCTGACCCGGCGCAAGAGCAAGCGGAAAGGCCGGGGGTTTCACACCCCCGGACCCCCGTGGGATATTTTTGCAGAGAGGAAGGCGGCTTTGGCCGTTTCCGTCCTGCTTTGGCGTGCCGCCGCGATCAGACCTGCGCCTCGTCCCGGTCATAGGCCTCGATGATGCGGGCGACCAGCGGGTGGCGGACCACATCCTTGGCGGTGAAGTAGTTGAAGGTCACGCCCTTGACGCCCTTGAGGATGCGCTCGGCCTCGGCCAGGCCCGAGGCGGTGCCGCGCGGCAGGTCGATCTGGGTGCGGTCGCCGGTGATCACCATGCGCGAGCCTTCGCCCAGGCGGGTGAGGAACATCTTCATCTGCATCGAGGTGGCATTCTGCGCCTCGTCCAGCACCACGAAGGCGTTCGACAGGGTGCGGCCGCGCATGAAGGCCAGGGGGGCGATCTCGATCCGCTTTTCCTGGATCAGCTTTTCCACCTGCTTGGCCGGCAGGAAGTCGTTCAGCGCGTCGTAAAGCGGCTGCATGTAGGGATCGACCTTTTCCTTCATGTCGCCGGGCAGGAAGCCCAGACGCTCGCCCGCCTCGACCGCGGGGCGCGAGAGGACGATCTTTTCCACCGCGCCGGCCAGGAACATGGTCACGCCCACCGCGACGGCAAGATAGGTCTTGCCGGTGCCGGCCGGGCCGATGCCGAAGCCCAGTTCGTTCTGGAACAGGTTGGCGACATAGGCCTTCTGCGCCTCGGTCCGCGGTTCGATCGGCTTCTTGCGGGTGCGCAGCTCCATCCCCGGGTTGAACAGTTCGATCTGTTCGCCCTCGGCCGCGGGGCTGACCGGGCGGCCCATGCGCAGCGCCCCATCGACATCACCTGCCGCCACGTTGCGGCCTCCTTCCAGTTTCGCGTAAAGCGAGCGCAGCACGGCGGCCGCCTGATCCCTGCCCGATTTCTCGCCGATCACCGCCAGCCGGTTGCCCCGGCGCAGGATATGGACCCCAAGCTGATGCTCGATCTGGGCGAGGTTGCGGTCAAATTCGCCGCACAGCTCGATCAGAAGCCGGTTGTCGGGAAATTCGAGGATGGTCTCGATCATATCCTCGGGCTTGGTCGGGGGGGTCAGCGCGCTGATGCCCAAGCAGGGTCTCCTTCTTCGACAGGGCCTATATGGGATGGTGCGACCGGGGCCGCAATCTGGCAAGGCAAAACATTTCGCACACCATATCTTGCGCGCGGATATGCAGGGCCTGTGACACTTTCCGCCCGATCGGCGGGCAAACGAAAAAGGGCCGCGGCATCTGCCGCGGCCCTTTTTCCGTCTTTGCCCCGCGGGGCCGTCACTTCTTGACGACCACCGTCTTGCGGCCGGGGCCGGGCACGTAATCGCGCAGCCCCGCGCCCGAGGTCTGGTAGTTCTTCACCACCGTGCCGGGCGGATACAGGTTGTTGCAGACCGGCAGGCCTGAGACCGGGTCATAGCGCGGGCTGGAATAGCCCTCGACCCCGTCATCCATGATCCAGACCTGGCAGCCGTCGGGATCATAGGCGATGGCGGCCTGGCCGTTGATCAGGCCGGTCTGGTCGACGCTGCCCTTGTCCTTGCCGGTGGCGATCACCGTGTTCGGATCGCCGTTATAGGCGGTCAGCCCGTCGGTGACGCAGCCCGACAGTGCCAGCGTGCCCAGAAGAAGTGCCGCGAATTTCATGGTCATGGCCTTCCCCCTTACCAGCGGTAGCAGACAACTTCGACACGGCGGTTCTTCGCCATGCCGGCGGCCGTGCCATTCGACGCGATCGGCTGGCGTTCGCCATAGCCCAATTCGCGCTCGACCGAGGCGCCGACCGAGCGGGCCACTTCGGCCACCGCATGGGCGCGGCGCTTGGACAGGCCCATGTTGTATTCATCCGAGGCGCGGCTGTCGGTATGGCCGTAGATCGCATAGCCGAAGGCGCCCGACTCGGAGAAGAACCGCCGCAGGCGTTCGCGGCCCGAGGCGGTCAGCTTGGCGCTGTCGGTGGCGAAAAGCGTGTCGGTGTTTTCCACCAGACAGGTGTTCTTCTTCAGGCAGACCGGCTTGCCGGTCTGCGGATTGCGGCGGGGGACCATATAGCCTTCCAGCCCGCCATCCGCCCACCAATGCATGCAGCCGTCGTCATCGACCCACATGCCCCATTCGATCTGGCCCGTGACCTGAGGCGCGCCCTGCGCCAGGGCGGCACCGCCCGTCACAACACCGGCCGCAAGTGCGGCCCCTCCCAAAAACACCCGCATGGCGCGTGAAATCCGGTTCACAGCCAGAGCCCCCTTCACCGAAATCTGTGACAGCTGCGCGAAGGATTGCCGACCAACCCCTGTGAAGTAAAGCGGATTCGGCAAGAAATGGCCCGGATTGGGGCATTTATGTGGCGGTTCGTTCCTTCTTAACCACCATATCCTGTGGATGGCCGGCGATTGTCGCAGCTGTGGAAACCTGAAGCGGCGCGATCTGCCTGCCGTTGCGTCAGTCGGGAATCCGGTCGGCGGCCAAAGAGTTAGGCGCCGAAGCTGAGACGCGGGCCCGGACCAGATCTCCGACCTGGCCGGTAGGGTCCTGCACGAAGACTGCCATCAGATGCTGCGACTTGCCGACCATCTGTCCGGGCAGGCGGCCGGGCTTTTCATACAGCACCTGCACCTCGCGCCCGACCATGGCGGCCTGGGCGGCGTGCTGCTGGTCCAGGATTAGCGCCTGCAGGGCCTGCAGACGGGAATCGGCAATCTCGGCCGCGACGGGCGGCTTTTCCGCGGCGGGCGTGCCGGGACGGGCCGAATATTTGAACGAGAAGGCCGCGCCGTAATGCACCGCGCGGATCAGCGCCATTGTCGCTTCGAAATCGGCATCGGTTTCGCCGGGGAAACCCACGATGAAATCCGAAGTCAGCAGCATATCGGGCCGGGCCGCGCGAATGCGCGCGACCAGATCCAGATAGTGCGCCGCGGTATGTTTGCGATTCATCGCCTTCAGAATGCGGTCGCTGCCCGATTGCACCGGCAAATGCAGATAGGGCATCAATTGCGGCACTTCGGCATGGGCGGAAATCAGATCCTCGGCCATGTCATTGGGGTGGCTGGTCGTATAGCGGATCCGGTCCAGCCCCGGGATCGCCGCCAATTCGCGCACCAGATGTCCAAGGCCCCAGACCCCGCCCGCCGGGCTTTCGCCATGCCAGGCGTTGACGTTCTGCCCCAGAAGCGTGATCTCGCGCACCCCGCGGCTGACCAGATCGCGCGCCTCGGCCAGAAGGCGCGCGGCGGGGCGGCTGACTTCGGCGCCGCGGGTATAGGGCACGACGCAGAAGGCGCAGAACTTGTCGCAGCCTTCCTGCACGGTCAGGAAGGCAGTCGGGCCGCGGCGGCCCTTGCGGGCGGGCAGATGGTCGAACTTGTCCTCGGCCGGGAAATCGGTGTCGACGCTTTGGCCGGGCAGGCGCAGCATCTCGGGCAGGCGGTGATAGGCCTGCGGGCCGACGACCAGATCGACCAGCGGCATGCGGCGCAGGATCTCGGCGCCCTCGGCCTGGGCCACGCAGCCGGCGACGCCGATCTTCAGCCCGGGCTTTTCCGCCTTCAGCGGCTTCAGCCGGCCCAGATCGGAATACAGCTTCTCGCTGGCCTTTTCGCGGATATGGCAGGTGTTCAGCAGCACCATGTCGGCGTCTTCGATGACATCGGTCGGAACATAGCCCTCGGCGCCCAGCGCCTCGGCCATGCGTTCGCTGTCATAGACGTTCATCTGGCAGCCGTAGGTCTTGACGAACAGCTTCTTCGCTTGGGGTCCGGACATGGGCGCGCCTCCTGAAGGGGGCCTTTTACACAGAGCCCGGGCGCGGGGCAACGGCGGGCGGTGCGGCGGGGCAGGGTGGCTGGGCGGTGCGGCGGGCCCCCTTGCCTTACCGCTGGATTTGACCGACTCTTCGCGCCGCGGCCCAAGGGGCCAGGGCAGGCCGATCAGGGGCGGACATGATCCACAAGGACCTCGACAGTTTCCTTGCCACCTCCAGCACGGCGCTGGCGAAGGGCCCGCTTGCGGTGATCATGGCCGAGGATGCGGTCGAGCTGGGCTCGACCTTGCGCCACCATCTGGCGGCGGGCTTCCCCGAGATCGTGCTGCTGGCGCCCGAGGGGATCGACCCGCCCGAAGACATTCTGGACCGGCTGCATCTGGTGCGCCACGATGTCTATGCCGATGCCGCCCTGCCCGAGGCGGTCAGCCGCATCGCCGATGCCGCGCCGGGCTTGTGGATCTATTACTGCTACAATGCCGAATACCTGTTCTTCCCCTTCTGCGAGAGCCGGGGCATCCGCGATCTGGTGGCCTTCCATGCCGAGGAACGGCGCGAGGCGATGCTGACCTATGTCATCGACCTTTATGCCGGCGATCTGGACCGCTACGGCAATGCCGTCTCGCTTGAGGATGCCCATCTCGACCGGTCGGGCTATTACGCGCTGGCCCGCAAGGACGAGGCCAAGGCCTGGGCGCCCAAGGAGCGGCAGCTGGATTTCTTCGGCGGGCTGCGCTGGCGGTTCGAGGAACATATCCCCTGGACCAAGCGCAAGATCGACCGGATCTCGATCTTCAAGGCGAAGAAGGGGCTGCGGCTGCGGCCCGATTTCACCTTTGCCGATGAAGAAGAGATGAACACCTATGCCTGTCCCTGGCACAACAACCTGACGGCGGCGATCTGTTCCTTCCGCACCGCCAAGGCGCTGCGCAGCAATCCCGGCTCGCGCTTCGACATCCACAGTTTCCGCTGGCACAATTCGGTGCCCTTCGACTGGCACAGCCAGCAACTGATGGATCTGGGCCTGATGGAGCCCGGGCAATGGTTCTGACCGGGGCGTGCCGGCCAGTGATTTGCCAGTGATTTGCCAGTGATGTGATCGTGCGGCTGCGCCGCAGATGATTTTCTCGCCTCTGGCCTTCGGCCAACCGGCTCGGGTCTGCGCTCCGCGCGGGGATATTTTCGGACAGATGAAATGCCAAAGCGTCTTGGCTGTTTCATCTGTCCGAAAATATCCCGGGGGGAGCCGAAGGCGGGGGGCAGAGCCCCCCTTTCGGCGCCTGCCATCCTCGCGCCTGCAGGGTTTTGCTTGCCCCGCGGCCCGGATGCGACTATAGGCCCGCCATCCCGAAACCGCCTTCCCCCGACCGGCCCGCCCGGCGGGGCGTTGCGTGTTCGGGGCCAGCCAAAGACCGGCGGAGCCAACCGCATGGCCAGAAAAACCGTAAAAAGGATGAAACTCGCATGTGCGCCAAGAACGCAATGGAAGAATTTGAAGCCCTTCTGAAGGAGAGCTTCGAGATCGACACCCCCGAAGAGGGTTCGGTCGTCAAGGGCAAGGTCATCGCCATCGAGGCGGGCCAGGCCATCATCGACGTCGGCTACAAGATGGAAGGCCGCGTCGACCTGAAGGAATTCGCCAATCCGGGCGAGCAGCCGAACATCACCGTGGGCGACACCGTCGAGGTCTATCTGGACCGCGTCGAGAACGCCCGTGGCGAAGCGGTCATCTCGCGCGAGAAGGCCCGTCGTGAAGAAGCCTGGGATCGTCTGGAAAAGGCCTATGCCAGCGAGCAGCGCGTCGATGGCGCGATCTTCGGCCGGGTCAAGGGTGGCTTCACCGTCGATCTGGGCGGCGCTGTCGCCTTCCTGCCGGGCAGCCAAGTCGATGTGCGCCCCGTGCGCGATGCCGGCCCCCTGATGGGCATGAAGCAGCCCTTCCAGATCCTGAAGATGGACCGTCGCCGCGGCAATATCGTCGTGTCGCGCCGCGCCATCCTGGAAGAATCGCGGGCCGAACAGCGCGCCGAAGTCATCGGCAACCTGTCGGAAGGCCAAGTGGTCGACGGCGTGGTCAAGAACATCACCGAATACGGTGCCTTCGTTGACCTGGGCGGCGTTGACGGCCTGCTGCACGTCACCGACATGGCCTGGCGCCGCGTCAACCACCCGTCGGAAATCCTGTCGATCGGCGAGACCATCAAGGTTCAGGTCATCAAGATCAACAAGGAAACCCACCGTATCTCGCTGGGCATGAAGCAGCTGCAGTCGGATCCGTGGGATGCGGTCGAAAAGGCCTATCCGATCGGTTCGGTTCACAAGGGCCGCGTCACCAACATCACCGATTACGGCGCCTTCGTGGAGCTGGAAGCCGGTGTCGAAGGCCTGGTCCACGTCTCGGAAATGTCCTGGACCAAGAAGAACGTGCATCCCGGCAAGATCGTGTCGACCAGCCAGGAAGTCGATGTCATGGTCCTGGAAATCGACAGCGCCAAGCGTCGCGTTTCGCTGGGCCTGAAGCAGACCATGCGCAATCCGTGGGAAGTCTTCGCGGAAACCCATCCGGTCGGCTCGACCATCGAAGGCGAAGTCAAGAACATCACCGAATTCGGTCTGTTCGTCGGCCTCGACAACGATATCGACGGCATGGTCCACCTGTCCGACCTGTCCTGGGACAAGCGCGGCGAGGAAGCCATCCAGGAATACCGCAAGGGCGACATCGTCAAGGCGGCGGTCTCGGAAGTCGATATCGACAAGGAACGCATCTCGCTTTCGATCAAGGCTCTGGGCGAGGATTCGTTCAGCGACGCGGTTGACGGCGTGAAGCGCGGCGCGGTGATCACCGTTCAAGTGACCGCGATCGAAGATGGCGGGATCGAAGTGGAATATAACGGCGCCAAGTCGTTCATCCGCCGCTCGGACCTGTCGCGCGACCGTGCCGACCAGCGCCCCGAGCGCTTCTCGGTCGGTGACAAGATCGACGTGCGCGTCGTCAATGTCGACTCGAAGACCCGCAAGCTGGGCCTGTCGATCAAGGCGCGCGAGATCGCCGAAGAAAAGGAAGCCGTCGAACAGTATGGCTCGTCCGATTCGGGCGCCTCGCTGGGCGACATCCTGGGCGCCGCGCTCAAGGATCGCAGCTAAGCGGGCAAGTGCCACGGCGGCCGATCCGGCAGCCGATCTGCACAAGCTGGGGGCCCCGCGGCATGCGGGGCCCTTTGCTTTGGTGCCCTCAACCCCGTGATTTCGTTTGTCAGCGGGAAATTCCTGCCGTTATAGTCCGGGAACAAAAGCATCGTGGCGGCCGCCGGTCCTGGGGCCGAACCACAGGGGGGACGAAGGGATGATCCGGTCTGAACTGATCCAGAAGATCGCAGACGCCAACCCGCATCTGACGCAGCGCCATGTCGAGCGTATCGTGAACACGGTTTTCGAGGAAATCATCGAGGCCCTGTCCCGCGGCGACCGGGTCGAGCTGCGTGGGTTCGGGGCCTTCTCGGTCAAGGCGCGCGATGCCAGGGTGGGGCGCAACCCCCGCACCGGCGAAGCGGTGCAGGTCGATGACAAGAAAGTGCCGTTCTTCAAGACCGGCAAGCTGCTGCGCGACCGGCTGAACGGCAACTGACCGCCGCCGATCCGCTGCGCCTTGGGGTTGCACCGGCGCGGCAGGCGCGGGATAACCGGGGAAAGTGACGCCCGGGGGCCCTGACGCATGATCCGATACCTGCGCATCCTGTTCATCGCCGTGACGGCCATCGCGCTGCTGGCGCTGGCCCTGGCCAATCGCGCCCCGGTGACCTTCCGGCTGCTGCCCGAAGACCTGGCGGCGATGCTGGGGCTGAACCTTGCCTATCAGCTGCCGCTGTTTCTGGTGATTCTGGTCGCTGTCGCCGCGGGGGTGATGATCGGCTTCATCTGGGAATGGTTCCGCGAATGGCGCATCCGTGGCGCGCATCGGGTGAAGACCCGCGAAGTGGCGCGGCTGGAACGCGAATTGGCGGTGTTGAAGGATTCCAGCAGCACCCCGCCGCAGGATGAGGTGCTGGCCCTGATCGAGCCCGCCGGGCGGCGCTGAGATGGCCCAGATCCGCGTCAAGATCTGCGGCCTGGTGACCGAGGCCGATATCGCCGCCGTCGCCGCGGCGGGCGCGGCCTATGCCGGGTTCAACTTCTTCCCGAAATCGCCGCGCTATGCCGCGCCGCCGCTGGCGCGCGCGCTGGCCCTGGCCGCGCCCGAGGGCCTGTGCAAGGTGGGCCTTGTCGTCGATGCCGACAATGCCACGCTGGATGCGATCACTGCCGAGGTGCCGCTCGACATGCTGCAATTGCACGGGCGCGAAACCCCGGCCCGGGTGACCGAGATCCGCGCCCGCTATGGCCTGCCGGTGATGAAGGCGATCGGCGTGGCGGAGCCGGGCGATCTGGCGCCGCTTCTGGACTATGCGCTGGTCTCGGACCAGATCCTGATCGACGCCAAGGCGCCCAAGGACGCGGTCCTGCCGGGCGGCAACGGGTTGACCTTCGATTGGCGCCTGGTGGCGCAGCGGCGCTGGATCCGGCCCTGGATGCTGGCGGGCGGCTTGACGCCGGAAAACGTGGCCGAAGCGATCCGCCTGACCGGCGCGCGGCAGGTCGATGTGGCCTCGGGCGTCGAAAGCGCGCCGGGGGTGAAGGATGCGGCAAAGATCGCCGCCTTCACCTCTGCGGCAACCGGTGCCGGCGCGGGCGCCCAGCAGGGCATTCCGATCCTGCGCTGATCGCATCACCCCCTGCATCGGCCACATCCTCAGACCGCCTGTCTTCTGCCTTCCTCTCTGCAGAAATATCCCGGGGGGTGAGGCCGCAGGCCGAGGGGGGCAGCGCCCCCCTTTCCCCCGCGTCCCAAGGGCGCTACACCCTCTGGGACAGACAGGAGGGCGCCATGGCAGAAGACGGTGTGAACAGCTTCAGGACGGGCCCGGACGAGGATGGCCGCTTCGGCATCTTCGGCGGGCGTTTCGTCTCGGAAACCCTGATGCCGCTGATCCTGGAGCTCGAGGCGGAATATGAACGCGCCAAGACCGATGCCAGTTTCTGGGCCGAGATGGACGACCTGTGGAAACACTATGTCGGCCGGCCCTCGCCCCTGTATTTCGCCCCGCGCCTGACCGAACGGCTGGGCGGCGCGAAGATCTATCTCAAGCGCGAAGAGCTGAACCATACCGGCAGCCACAAGATCAACAATGTGCTGGGCCAGATCCTTCTTGCCCGCCGCATGGGCAAGACAAGGATCATCGCCGAAACCGGCGCCGGCCAGCATGGCGTGGCAACGGCCACGGTCTGCGCCAAGTTCGGGCTGAAATGCATCGTCTATATGGGCGCGCATGATGTGGAACGGCAGATGCCGAACGTCTTCCGCATGAAGCTTCTGGGCGCCGAGGTGGTGCCGGTGACCTCGGGCCGCGGCACGCTGAAAGATGCGATGAACGATGCGCTGCGCGACTGGGTGACCAATGTCCGCGACACGTTCTATTGCATCGGCACGGTGGCCGGCCCGCATCCTTACCCCGCCATGGTGCGCGATTTCCAGGCGATCATCGGCAAGGAAACCCGGGCGCAGCTGCAGGAACAGGAAGGCCCCGGCCGCCTGCCCGATACCGTCATCGCCGCAATCGGCGGCGGCTCGAACGCGATGGGCCTGTTCCACCCGTTCCTGGATGACCCGGATGTCAAGATCATCGGCGTCGAGGCCGGCGGCAAGGGCGTGGACGAACGCATGCAGCATTGCGCCAGCCTGACCGGCGGCCGCCCCGGCGTGCTGCATGGCAACCGCACCTATCTGTTGCAGGACGAGGACGGGCAGATCCTGGAAGGCTTCTCGATTTCCGCCGGGCTCGACTATCCCGGGATCGGGCCGGAACATTCTTGGCTGCACGATATCGGCCGGGCCGAATATGTCTCGGTCACCGATGACGAGGCTTTGGCGGCGTTCCAGCTTCTGTGCGAGACCGAGGGAATCATCCCCGCGCTGGAGCCCAGCCATGCGCTGGCCCATGTGACGAAGATCGCGCCCGGCCTGCCGAAGGATCATATCATCGTGGTCAACCTGTCGGGCCGCGGCGACAAGGACATCTTCACCGTGGCCCGCCATCTGGGCGTCGAGATCAAGGGCTGAGCCAAGCTTCGGCCAA
Organism: Xinfangfangia pollutisoli; assembly: GCF_020179405.1. Classification (GTDB taxonomy): domain Bacteria; phylum Pseudomonadota; class Alphaproteobacteria; order Rhodobacterales; family Rhodobacteraceae; genus Pseudogemmobacter; species Pseudogemmobacter pollutisoli. Next base: position 11,513 of record NZ_JAICBZ010000036.1, read on the forward strand.
ACCCTGGGCCCCGCGGTTCCGCCGCGGGGCTTTTTCATGCGCGCAAGGCCGGGGCAGGGCCATAAACCCCGGTTTATGCGGCTAAACTGCGGGGCAGGGCGGGGCGGATTAAACCTGCGGTCAATAGCGGGCGGGGCCGGGACGCGGTTTTTCTGGGCCTGTCGCCGGATGGGCGGCACCAGAACCGACACCCGGACCGAAAGGATGCTTCCATGACCTATCCCCTTCGCAGCCTGCTTCTTGGCACGAGTTTCGCCCTGGCCGGCACGGTCGCCGGCGCCGTCACCACCGAAGAGCTGGTGCAGCGCTATCAGCGCGACGGCTATGACTGGATCGAAGTCACCCGCGGCCGCAGCCAGATCGAGGTCGAGGCGGTGCGCGGCACCGAGAAGGTCGAGATCGTCTATGACCGCGAGACCGGCGTGGTGCTGCATCAGGAAACCGAACGCGCCGACCGCGAGGATCTGGCCCGCAGCGGCGTGGAAGTGCGGTCGCGCGACCGGGATTTCCTGGATGATGACGATGACCGCGACGATGATCGGTTCGACGACCGCGACGACGACCGGGATGATGATCGCGACGACGACCGCGACGATGATCGTGACGACGACCGCGACGACGACCGGGATGACGACCGTGACGACGACCGGGATGACGACCGTGGCGGGCGTGACAGTGATCGCGACCGCGATCACGATGACGACTGATCCGGCGGAAATCGCGCCCCGGTCTTGCCGGGCCGGGGCGGGCTTGCGATGATTGGCCGGACAAGCCGGCGATGCGGTGCGGGATGGGCGGAATGGATCGACGCAGATTCTTGGGGCTCTGTGCGGCGGGGATCATCCTCGCCGCGCCCGCATGCGCGGCCGAGGATTACGTGGCCCAGATCGTGGGCCAGCTGACCGCGCAGGGCTATGACCAAATCACCGTCAGCCGCACGCTTCTGGGCCGGATGCGGATCACCGCCGCCGGCCGTCGCGGCAGCCGCGAGATCATCGTGAACCCGGCCACGGGCGAGATCCTGCGCGATCTGCAAACCGGCGGCAGCGACTCGATCCTTGGCGAAGACGGGCGCGGCCAGGGCGAGGGGGGCAAGACCGGCTCGGGCAGCGGCAAGGGTGATGACGATGATGACGATGATGACGACGACGATGGCGACGATGACGACGGCGACGACAACAGCGGCGAAGGCGGTGGGGGCGGCGATGGCGGCGATGGCGATGACGACTAGGCCCCGCGCGGCCGGATCGCTGGTCTAGGGGCCGGTCGTGGCGGGTCGCGGACTGCTGGCCGCCCTGTTCCTGGCGCAGTTCCTCTGCGCCTTCTTCTTCGTGTCCGATATCCTGACCTCGGTCCTGGGCATTCCCTTCGGTCCGATCCCCTGGGCCTATCGCGAGTTGATGGAACTGGGCGCGGCGCTGGGGCTGATCGCCGGGCTGGTGCTGGGCGGGCTTGCGCTGACGCGTGCCCTGCGCGGCCGCCACCATGCCGAGGAACGGCTGCGCCGCGCCTCGGGCGCCTTCATGGATCTGCTTGAAGAACGGTTCGCGGAATGGGGCCTGACCGCGGCCGAGCGCGATGTGGCGCTGTTCGCGATCAAGGGTCTGACCGGGGCCGAGATCGCCCGGCTGCGCAACACCAGCGAAGGCACGGTCAAGGCGCAGACCAATGCGATCTACCGCAAGGCGGGCGTCCCGGGCCGGCCGCAGCTTCTGTCGCTGTTCATCGAGGACCTGATGCGCGACGATGGCGCGATCCGGCCGATGCCGGAATTGCCGCCCCCCGCCCCGGCGCTGCCCGGGCCCGAGACGGAAGCGGCGAAACCGGCGCCAGAGCGCGCCTAACGCAGGATCGGCGGGCCGCCGGGTGTGGCACTGGCGCGGTCGACCAGCCCATAACGCAGCCCCGCGCCGATGCGATGCGCCAGCGCCGACCAGGCCGCCGCCGTCTCGGCCGGCAATTCGCGCTTCAGGACCGAATCGAACAGCCCCAGCCAGGCCTCGAACATGCCCGGCCGCACATTGCCGGCCGCGCGATGCACCTGCAGCGGATTGCCGTCATAGGCCCGCTCATGCAGGATCGCATTGCGCCAGAAGCCTACGATCTTCGCCTCATGCGCGGGCCAGTCGCGCACATGGGCGGCAAAGACCGGGCCCAGACCCGGATGGCTGCGGACACATTCGTAGAATTCGGCCACCACGGCGGCAATCTGCGCCTCGGTCACCGGAAAGCGGGGCGGAAGACGGGCCATGGTCGCGCCTAGCGGGCCTCGGGCGCGGCATCGTACAGCCGCAGCACCGACAGCGGCACCAGTTCCAGCGTATTGGCATGGGTGGCGCGCAGATGCACCTGCGGCGCCGCCCCTTCCTCATGCGCCTGCAGGAACCGCCCGGCACACAGACACCAGCGATCTCCGGGTTTCAGCCCGGCAAAGCCATATTCCGGCCGCGGCGTCGACAGGTCATTGCCGAGATATTTCGACAGGGCCAGAAACTCGGCCGTCATCACCGCGCAGACCGTATGCTGGCCGCGGTCCTGCGGGCCAGTATTGCAGCAGCCGTCCCGGTAAAAGCCGGTCATTGGGGCGGTCGAGCAGGGCTCGAGCAGCCCGCCAAGCACATTGAGCGAAGGGTCCATCATCCGGCCATCATGCCGGGGGGCGACGGCGCTGTCCATTCACCTCAGGGTGCGCATTCTGCGACATAATCCGCCACCTGGGGCAGGCTGCCATCTTCGGCGCCCTCGCCGACGGTGGTGACATCCAGCCTGCCGGCAGGGCCGGTGTAATTGAAGGCGCAGAAGCCAAAGCCGGTGCCGGCGCAGGCCTGAACCTCGGGCACGCTGGCGGCCAGGTCCTGTGCGATGCCGAAATCCAGCGGCTCGGCCGGGGGGGCGGGCTGCCAGCCCGCCTCGGCCAGCAACTGCCGCGCCATGTCGATGGGCAGGCCGTACAGATAGGGCAGCACCGCGCGGCCGCCGCAGACCTTTTCCTCCAGTGCGGGTTGGGTGATGATCAGCCCATCCGTGCCCAGCACCCGCAGATCGGCCACCGGCTGGGGCAGGAAATCGCCGCTGAACAGTCGCAAGCCGCCCTGGCCGAAGGGCACCAGATGGCCGATCTGGGTCGCGGGCCGGTCGGTCGCATAGACCAGGATTTGCAACTGGTCGCCCTGGAACAGCCCGATATTGCCATCGGACAATTCGCAACTGCCGCTGGTGCCGGCGCCATAGCCCGACACGAAGCTGACCGCGGTCCAGCCGCCCAGCGGCTCTTCTGCGGTGACGCCCCAGCCCAGCTGCGCCAGCCGCTGCCCGGCCGGCGTGGCGGGCTGATCCAACAGCAGATGTGCGCAGGCCGCGCGATCGGCGCCCGGCTGCGGGGCCGCGGGCAGGGTGTCGTAGCGCAGCACCGCCAGGCCCGCGACCTGCGAGGCGACATTGGGCCGGGCCAGGGCCGGCGCGGTGGTCAGGGTCAGAAGGGCAGGGGCCAGAAGGGCAAGGGTCAGAAGGGCGGGGGCAAACTTGGAAAGGGCGGCAGGTTTCATGCGGGAACCACAGCAGGATCAGGGATTTGCGCCATCAAGGCCGGCTGCGGCGCGCTTGTCCAGTCGGGAAGGGCCGACCCCGCGGGGCCGCGCCGGCGCCACTGGACCCGGACCCGCGCAGCGCCTATAAGGCGCGCCATGCGATGCGGCCTGCTTTTCTTGCGAATTAGCAGCCCGGCGGTCTGATCCTGGCCGCCGGGTTTCTGCCGTTCTTTCCCTGATCAAGCCGCAAGAAAGCCGCCCCGATGTGCGCCGATACGCCCGACTACCGCGATACCGTCTTCCTGCCCGAAACCGATTTTCCCATGCGTGCGGGTCTTCCGCAGCGCGAACCCGGCTGGCTGGCCCGCTGGGAAGAGATCGGTATCTATGACCGGCTGCGCGAAAAGACCGGCGCCGATGGCAAGCCGCGCCCGCCCTTCGTGCTGCATGACGGCCCTCCCTATGCCAACGGGCACCTGCATATCGGCCACGCGCTGAACAAGGTCTTGAAGGACATGGTGGTGCGCAGCCAGCAGATGATGGGCCGCGACAGCCGCTATGTGCCGGGCTGGGATTGCCACGGTCTGCCGATCGAATGGAAGATCGAGGAACAGTATCGCGCCAAGGGCCTGAACAAGGACGAGGTCGACACCGTCGCCTTCCGCCAGGAATGCCGCAAATTCGCCGAGGGCTGGATCGACATCCAGCGCGCCGAGTTCAAGCGCCTGGGCGTCACCGGCGCCTGGGACCGGCCTTACCTGACCATGGACTATCACGCCGAGGCGGTGATCGCCGGCGAGTTCATGAAATTCCTGATGAACGGCACGCTCTATCAGGGCTCGAAGCCGGTGATGTGGTCGCCGGTCGAAAAGACCGCCCTGGCCGAGGCCGAGGTGGAATATCACGACCATACCTCGCATCAGGTCTGGGTGGGCTTCCCGGTGCTGGATGGCGATCTTTCCGGTGCCAAGGTGGTGATCTGGACCACCACGCCCTGGACCCTGCCGCAGAACCGCGCCGTGGCCTATAACCCGCTGATCTCTTACGGGCTTTACGAGGTGAAGGGCGAGGCTCCGGGCCGGTATCTTGTCGCTGACAAATTGGCCGCTGCCACCTTTGCCGCTGGAAAGATCGAAGATGGCGCAGTGCAGCGGCTGCGCGATGTGCCGGCGCACCAGCTGAAGGACCTGTTCCTGGCGCATCCGTTCCGCGGTGTGGCCGAGGGCAAGGGCGAGTGGGATTATGACGTGCCGCTGCTGCCGGGCGACCATGTCACCGATGATGCCGGGACGGGCTTTGTCCATACCGCGCCGTCGCATGGCGATGACGACTATCAGCTGGGGCTGAAATTCGGCCTGCCGATGACCTATAATGTCGAGCCGGACGGCAGCTATCGCGCCGATCTGCCCTTGTTCGGCGGCCAGCACATCGTTCTGCCCGATGGCAAGGAAGGCCCGGCGAATGTCAGCGTGATCAAGCAGTTGGCCTATGCCGGCGCGCTGTTTGCCAAGGGCAAGCTGCGCCACAGCTACCCGCATAGCTGGCGGTCCAAGGCGCCGCTGATCTATCGCAACACGCCGCAATGGTTCGTCGCCATCGACAAGGCGCTGGACGATGGCATGACCACCTATGGCGACACGATCCGCAAGCGGGCGCTGACCTCGATCAACCAGCTGGTGGAATGGACCCCGGGCACCGGCCGCAACCGCCTGCATTCGATGATCGAGGCGCGCCCCGACTGGGTGCTGTCGCGCCAGCGCGCCTGGGGCGTGCCCTTGACCTGCTTTGTCAAGAAAGGCGCCAAGCCCACCGCGCCCGACTTCCTGCTGCGCGATCCGCGCGTCAATGCCCGCATCACCGAGGCTTTCGAGGCCGAAGGCGCCGATGTCTGGTATGTGCAAGGATTCAAAGAGCGGATCCTGGATGGCATCGTCGATCCGTCGGATTATGAACAGGTCATGGATGTGCTGGACGTGTGGTTCGACTCTGGCTCGACCCATGCTTTCGTGCTGCGCGACCGGGCGGACGGCACCGAAGACGGCATTGCCGATCTGTATCTGGAAGGCACCGACCAGCATCGCGGTTGGTTCCATTCTTCGATGCTGCAGGCCTGTGGCACCAAGGGCCGCGCGCCCTATCGGGGCGTGCTGACCCATGGCTTCACGCTCGACGAGAAGGGCATGAAAATGTCCAAGTCGCTGGGCAACACCATCATCCCCGAAGAGATCGTCTCGCAATACGGTGCCGATATCCTGCGGCTCTGGGTGGCGCAGACCGATTATACCAACGACCAGCGGATCGGGCCCGAGATCCTGAAAGGCGTGGCCGACAGCTACCGCCGGCTGCGCAATACGCTTCGGTTCCTGCTGGGCAACCTGGCGGGCTTCTCGGAAGAAGAGCGCGTCGCGCCGGAAGAGATGCCGGAACTGGAACGCTGGGTGCTGCACCGTCTGGCGGTGCTGGATGCCAAGGTGCGCGAAGGTTATACCAGCTACGATTTCCAGGGCGTGTTCCAAGAGCTGTTCGCTTTCGCCACCTCGGACCTGTCGGCTTTCTATTTCGACATCCGCAAGGATTCGCTTTATTGCGACGCGCCCGGCGCGCTGACACGGCGGGCCTGCCGCACGGTGCTGGACATCCTGTTCCAGCGCCTGACCACCTGGCTGGCGCCGATCCTGGTCTTCACCATGGAAGAGGTCTGGCTGTGCCGGAACCCGGGCGAGGGCGCCTCGGTGCATCTGGTCGATTTCCCCGACACGCCCGCCGCCTGGCGCGATGCCGCGCTGGCCGCGAAATGGGAGGGCATCCGCAGCGCCCGCCGCACCGTGACCGGCGCGCTGGAAGTGCAGCGCACGGCCAAGGTGATCGGCGCCTCGCTGGAAGCGGCGCCGGTGGTGCATGTGGCGGATACGGCCATTCTGGCGGCGCTGAAATCGGTGGATTTCGCCGATCTCTGCATCACCTCGGGCATCGAGCTGACGGCCAATCCCGAACCGCAAGAGGCCTTCCGCCTGCCGGAAGTGCCCGGCGTGGCGGTGGTGTTCGAACGCGCCCAGGGCGAGAAATGCCAGCGCTGCTGGAAGGTCTTGCCCGATGTGGGCAGCCATTCCCATCCGGGCACCTGCGCGCGCTGCAACGCGGCCTTGGGCTAGGGCGGCGGCCGGTGCCGCGGCTGCGGGATCTGGGGCGCCGGATCGGGCATTTCCCGCCCGGGCCCCTGAACGCGATCACCGATCTGGCCGGCGTCGCCGTCGGCCATGTCACCCTGATCGAGGGCGACCGTACCCGCACCGGCGCGACGGCCATTCTGCCGCATCCGGGCAATCTGTTCCGCGACAAGCGGCCGGCGGCGCTGGCGGTGCTGAACGGCTTTGGCAAATTCGCCGGCGCCACCCAGCTGCAAGAGTTGGGCCAGCTGGAAACGCCGATCCTGCTGACCAATACGCTGGCCGTCGGCCGCGGCATCGAGGCGTTACTGCGCCATACGCTGCAAGATCCCGAGAATGCGCGTGCCACCTCGGTCAATGCCGTGGTGGGCGAGACGAATGACGGGCGGCTGAACGATATCCGCGCGGCCCGGCCCAGCGTGGACGAGATGCGGCTGGCCATTGCCGCGGCGCGGCCCGGGCCGGTGGCCGAGGGCGCGGTGGGCGCCGGCACCGGCACGGTGGCCTTCGGGCTGAAGGGCGGGATCGGCACCGCCTCGCGGCTGGTGGGCGGGCAGCGGCTGGGCGTGCTGGTGCAGGCGAATTACGGCGGTCATCTGCGGATTGACGGGGTGGCGGTGGACAACCTGGCCGCGCATGATGCCGATGGCTCGATCGTGATCGTGCTGGCCTGTGATGCGGCACTGGACGCGCTGACGCTGCGCCGTCTGGCCACGCGCGCCTTTGGCGGGCTGGCGCGGACGGGGGCGGCGCTGTCGCATGGCTCGGGCGATTATGCGTTGGCGTTTTCGACCTGCGCCCAGCCCGCGCCCCAGCCCGAAGCGCTGCTGTCGCTGCTGTTCGAAGCGGCGATCGAGGCGACGGAAGAGGCGATCCTGAATGCGCTGCTGATGGCCGAGGATATGTCGGGCTATGATGCGGCCGAGGACCGGCCGTCGCAGGTGCGCGCCCTGCGCCTGGACCCGGCCGGCTAGTTCCGAAACCCCCGCTTGCGTCGGGGCGACAAGGTCGCGAGGGGCAGGGCCCCCCGCGACAGTCGGCTAGCCCGCCACAGGGAGTGTCCGGGCCAGGTTCCCCGACAGCCTCGGGAGGGCCGAGGCCGTGGGGTCGAGGTGAAGCCGTTCCAGATCGGCCCGGGTCAGGCCGATATCGTCAAGAAGCCGGTCATCCGCCCGCGTCAGCAGGAACGCGGTCGAATGGCGCAGCTGCATCCAGGTGAAAAAGCGGGTGAACATCGGGGCCTCCATGAACTGAGCCTTGTTCTCGCACCGGCTTTGACATTTCACAAACGAATAGCTCTAATGGGTGTCATTGGGAAAACTGATGGGTTTCCCTGCCAGACCCGGAAGGGGGCCGCGATGAGCGTTCCGTTGGACAGCGATCTGATGCGCAGCTTTCTGGCCGTGGCCGATACCGGCTCGGTCACCGCGGCGGCGGGGCGGCTGATGCGGACGCAATCGGCCGTCAGCCTGCAGATCAAGCGGCTGGAAGACAGTCTGGGCCAGCCGCTGTTCGACCGGCGCGCCCGCGGGGTGGCGCTGACGCCGCGGGGCGAGCAGCTGGTGCCCTATGCCCGCCGCGTGGTGGCTTTGCTGGACGAGGCGGCGGTGGCGCTGCGGGAAAAGCCGTTGGTCGGGCCGGTGCGGGTGGGGATTCCCGACGAATATTCCGGCACGGTGCTGCCGCGCGCGCTGGCGGCCTTTGACGAACGGCATGAGGGCGTTCAGGTGACCGTGCGGGTCGATCATTCCGAGAACCAGCAGCGCGCGCTGGAGGCGGACGAGCTGGATCTGGCGGTGATCTATGACTGGTCCTATGTCGACGAGGGCGAGATCCTCTGCGTCGATCCGACGGTCTGGGTCACCTCGACCCTGCATGCACAGCATCTGCGCCGCCCGGTGCCGGTCTGCAGCTATCTGCGCTCGGACTGGTGCCGCGACTTTGCCGAGGAATCGCTGAACCGGCAGGGGATCGACTGGCGCGAGGCCTGGACCTGCGATGTGGCCAGCGGCTTCCGCATCGCGGTGGTCAATGGCATGGGGATCGCGCCGCTGTCGCGGTCGACCATTCCGGCGGGCTGCCGCGAGCTGAGCTCGGAAGATGGCTATCCGATCGTCGACAGCGCGCGGGTGGTGCTGCGGCGCAATCCGCGCGGCACCTCGCCCGCGGTCGAGGGGATGGCGGCGCTTTTGCGTGAGGCTTTCGCGCCTTTGTCGGGCAGCCTGCCCGGACCCGCCCGGCGGGCCGCGGAATGACTGCCGCGCTGCAAACGCCCTTCGGGCCGGTGGGGCTGCGTGTGGCGCAGGGGCGGATCCGGGCGCTGGTCTGGGACGCGGCGGGCGATGGCGACCCGCTGGCGCTTGAGGGGCTGCGCCAGTTGGCGGGCTATTTCGACGGCACCCGGCAGGACTTCGATCTGCCGCTGGACTGGGGCGCGGGGCTGAACGGCGCCGTGCGCCGGGCGATGGCGGCGATCCCCTTTGGCGAGACGCGCACTTATGGCCAGATCGCCCGGGCCTTGGGTGCGCCGGCCCAGGCGGTGGGCCAGGCCTGCGGGGCGAACCCCATTCCCTTGATCATTCCCTGCCACCGGGTGCTGGGCGCCAAGACGCTGGGCGGCTTTTCCGCACCGGGCGGGGTTGAGACCAAAGTGGCGCTTCTGCGCCATGAGGGCGCGGCTGGCCTGTTGCTGTAGGGCAGGGGCCCGGTTTCATCACTCCCGGGCCTGCCCGATCTCGGCGATCTGAGGCTATCGAAACCCCCGCGCTGGACCTAAGCCCTGGCTTGTGCCCATCGCGGCCGCGGCTTAGGCCTGCATGTAACGGTTTCATGACAGGTGTGCGGTGAGCCTTGGCGTCTTTCTGGCGGTTCTTGCCGCCGCTTTCCTGCATGCGCTGTGGAATGCGCTGATCAAGCTTGGCACCTCGAAGCTGGGCGCCATGGTGATCATGTCGATCTTCGAAGTGCCGATCGGCCTGGCTCTGGTCCTGTTCCTGCCCGCCGTCAGTTGGGAGGCGCTGCCCTGGATCATCGCCGCCGGCTGCACGCATTTCGGCTACAAGTTCTTCCTCTGCACCGCCTATGAGCGGGGCGATCTGAGCCGGGTCTATCCGATCGCGCGCGGGGCCGCGCCGATGATCGTGGCGCTGGTGGGCGCCTTCATCCTGACCGATGCGCTGAGCGCGCGACAATATCTGGCGATCGCGGTGCTGGCGGCAGGCATCCTTTTGATGGCGCGCGGGGTCTTTGCCGCGGGCGAGGACCGCCGGCTTCTGCCCTATGCTCTGGGCTCGGCCGCGGCGACGGCGGCCTATACGCTGATCGACGGCATGGGGGCACGGATTTCCGGCTCGGCCGTGGCCTATGTGTCCTGGGTGTTTGTCGCCGACGGGCTGATCTTCTCGGTGGGGATGCTCGCCTGGCGCGGCAGCCGGATCCTGCCGCGCGAGGGGCGGGCCTGGCGGCTGGGGGCGCTGGCGGCGGGGGCCTCGTTCGGGTCTTACGCGGTGGCGATCTGGGCGATGACGCTGGCGCCGATCGCGCTGGTGGCGGCGCTGCGCGAGACGTCGATCCTGTTCGCGGTGCTGATCGGATGGCTGGCCTTCGGCGAAAGGATGGCCCCCGCCAAGGCGGTGGCCGCCGGGGTGATCGTGCTGGGCGTGTTGTTGACCCGGATCTAGCGGGGCTGCGAATTTTCGTCGAAAATTCGCAGCCCTGCGGGCTGTCAGCGCAGGCGGACGGGGCGTTCGGGGATGATCTGCTGCGCGATCCCGGCCAGCGCCAGATACAGCGAGGTCAGGATCAGCCCCCAATGCGACAGGCTGCCCTCGGCGAAATCCATCCAGGCGGCCCAGGCGGCAAAGCCGATCCAGGCGATGCAGACCGGCAGGCTGATCCAGTGCCAGCGCTTGGTGCGGGTCGGGTGGATGAATTTCAGATTGGTGAACATGGCCAGGGTCAGCCCGACGGTCACGAAAAGGATGGTCCATTCGCCCGGACTGACCGCGAACAGCACCAGCACCACCATGTTCCAGCAGGCGGGGAAGCCGGCAAAGCTTTTGTCCTTGGTCTTCATCCGCGTGTCGGCGAAATAGACGACCGAGCCGTAGCAGATCACGATGATCGCCAGCCAACCCGTCCATCCCGTCAGCATGCCGGATTTGAACAGGGCGAAGGCGGGAATGAAGACATAGGTCAGATAGTCGATGATCAGGTCCATCAGGACGCCGTCATAGGTCGGCCAGTTCTTCTGTACCTCATAGCGCCGCGCCAGCGGGCCGTCGACGCCATCGACGATCAGCGCCACGACAAGCCACAGGAACATCAGGCTCCATTTCTCTTCGACGGCCGCCAGCATGGCAAACATCGACAGAACGGCGCCAGTGGCGGTGAAGAGATGAACCGAAAGGGCTTTTAAACGCAGCGTCATGTCGCGTTGTTGCCGCAAAGCGGCCGGCATGGCAATGCCTGACGCGCGACCGTGGCAGCGACCTGCCTGCGGCAAAGGCGCCTCAGGCGCGGGGATGCGCCTTTTCGTAGACCTCCATCAGCCGCGCGGCATCGACGGCGGTATAGGCCTGGGTCGTCGACAGCGAGGCATGGCCCAGAAGCTCCTGGATGGCGCGCAGATCGCCGCCGGCGGACAGGAGATGGGTGGCAAAGCTGTGGCGCAGGGCGTGCGGCGTGGCGGTGGCGGGCAGGCCCAGCTGGGCGCGGGCCTTCTGCATCGTCAGCTGGATCAGCCTTGGGCTAAGCGGGCCGCCGCGCGCGCCGCGGAACAAGGGGCCCTCGGCGGGCAATGCGCCCGGGTAAAGCCGCACATAGTCGGCCACCGCCTGGGCGGCGGCAGGCAGAACGGGCACCAGCCGGGTCTTGTTGCCCTTGCCGGTGATGCGCAGCACCGGCGGCAGGGGGTGGTCGGCGGCCTTCAACGACAGCGCCTCGGAAATCCGCAGGCCGCAGCCGTAAAGCAGGGTGACGACGGCGGTATCGCGGGCCTGCTGCCAGTCTTCGCGCGCCTGTTCGCCCACGCAATCCAGCATGGCGCCGGCGCCTTCGACCGTCAGCGGCCGCGGCAGTTTTCGCCGGTATTTCGGGCCCTTGGCCGACAGAAGCACCGTCGCCTCCACCCCTTCGCGCTCGGCCGCCCAGGCGGTGAAACCCTTGACCGCCGACAGCGCGCGCGCCAGCGAACGCGGGCCCAGCCCCGCAGCCCGGCGGGCGGCCATCCAGGCGCGCAGATCGGATTGGTCGGTGGCCAGAACCGCCGACAGGCCAAGGGTTTCGCCGCGATGCAGGGTCAGGAAGCCCAGGAAATCGCGCAGGTCATGGGCATAGGCCTCGACCGTATGGGCCGAGGCGCCTTTCAGCGCCTTGATCTGCGCCAGCCAGTCCGCCAGCGCCGCCGAGACCTGGGCCGAGGGGGGCGGGGTCACGCCAGCCAGCGCCGCATCGTCCGCTCGAAGATGCCGGCGAAAAAGGCAAGCAGATCGGTGCCTTGCGTGGGTTTGAAGTGATGCGGATCCTCGGCGCCGAAGACCAGCATGCCGGGCAGGCGGCCGGGGCCGAAATCCAGCCGCATCAGCGCCTCGGAGCGAATGAAACCGGCGCGGTCGCCATAAAGCGCATCGCTTTCGGGCATGGTCTGGCGCAGCGTCACCGGACGCAGCGGCGAGGTGCGCCCCCCCGAGATATAGCGGGACACAAAGCCCGGCGCCGCAACATGCAGCACTTCGCCCAGGCGGCGGGCGGCGGGGTCTTCGGCTTCGGCGCGGGATTCCAGGACCAGGCGGACGCAGTCGACGCGCAGGGTGGCGGCGACGTCGCCGGCAAGGGTGCGCAGGAAGTCTTCGAAGCCCAAGGGATCGAGCAATTGCAGGATGGCGCGGTGGACCTGGTTGGTGCCGGCGAGGTTTTCATAGGCCGCGGCAATCACCGAGCGATGGGTGTCTTCCAGCCGCTCCAGCCGCGTCTCGAGCCGCTGCATGGCGATGCCGCGCAGATCTATGATGTTGTTTCCCATCGCTCTTTCGTTCGCGGCGACAAGGGCATTCATCACGTCGCGATCCTCGAGCAGGACTTCCGGCTCGGACAGGATGCGGTCGCGCAGGTCTGGTTCGATCATGGAAATTCTGCCCGCAGTTTCTTGTGATTTGCCCGGCAGTATAGCGGGAATGTGCAAGCCCGCGGTAGGGCCTGAGGGCAACAGGCGGCGTATTTCCCGCCGTCTTCCTGCCGTCTGCCACGCGTCTTCCTTCCGTCTCTACGCGCGCCGGGGTCGCAGGGCGTTAAGATTTCGCCGCGATCCTTTGGGCCGCAACGCACCCGCCGAGGCCCCGATGCCGAACCTGACCCGACAGACCCCCCGCCAGCGCGCCCATATGACCTATATGATGGATGTGATGCGGCGCCTGGAATGGGACCTGCACAACACGATCGAACTGACCGGCCGCATCCCGGCGGAATGGCACGAGATCGCGCAGGCCACGCCGCGGTCGACCCGGGTGAAGGTTAATATCGGGCTTGAGGCCGATGTGGTGAAGTTCTTCAAGTCGATGGGCGCGGGCTACGGGCCGCGGATCAACGACGTCTTGCGCAGCTATATGCATGCGCGGCTGGCCGGCGTGATCCGTGGCGCCGAGACGATTGCGCATTACCGGGAACGGGCCGAGCGCCATGACGGGCCGAAACCCGACTTCGGCGATCTGGCGCGGGAGATGGGCGAGGCCTGGGCAGATGAGGGGCCGGCGGTGGAACAGGCGGCGCGGGCGAAGATGCAGGAGGTGAAGCAGCGGCGGTTTGGAGAGGGCGGAGTGCCGGAGGGGGAGGAGGGGGTGCCTTGGGTTAGGTGAGGGGGGGATGAAACTAACTAGATTACTCCTCAGGTCTATGCATTTTATCACTCAAATAGTACATTCCTAAGAAAGTGGCGACAAGCATGTGAAATAGAAGAAACAAGAAAATGACAAATCCAACCCATTGCAGCAAGAAGCTGGCCCCCTCAAACTTTGCATCCGGTCCAATAAGGAATGGTACAATCAGTGAAAATAGAAAAAGTATCATAGAAATTGCGCTACAGTAGCCGAACAGAAGCGACAGGAACTGGCGCATTGTTAGTTCGCGGATCACCCATTGTCCCTTGTCAAGGTGCCGTATCTCCAGTGAATCGGTCATCTGAAACTTTTTGTCGAATCCGTTCTGGCCGACAAATGTTGAAACTGCTGCCAAGGACGCAATATAAAAGGGCGCAAGAATTGCAAGAACCTGAGAGAACCCGCTAACTAGACCGTCTGAGGTAAGTAACTCGTATCTGCTGAAAGTGCACAACGCTACTGTGACGGAGAGAGTTAGAATTGAAGGAATAAGTACGTTATACCTCCAGGCGTATCCATGCTGGATTCGAATGTAATTAAATATACGAAGGGGGATGCTCTTTTCTATGAAATCCATCACGGCGGCATGGCTCCCTTCATTTTTTCAACGAGGTCGTTTCTAATTTCGTTTTCGCAACTACGCAGCAGGGTTTCGAACCCGTCGAGCCTAGTTTGCCGAATTAGGAAATCATCGGTGATATCTGGGAGATCAAGATCTAGCTTCTCTGTCTTTCGGCGATCCTCTGCTTCAATAACAATTTTCGCTGACATGAGGCCTTCCTTTCTGCTGGAAGTAATCTTTTCCTTTAGCCAGCTAATTGCGCCTTCCCCAGTTGGCCTCCCTTGGACTTGAATTTCTACTTGTTGCTTTGTTACGACGGGGTACTTCCCTTCGCCAAAACCGTCTTCTTTGGTAGAAGCCGTCTCCAAGTGAACTCCTAACAAGACGCCACCTGAAGACAAGATGCTCTTAATTGTGCTAGATTGGTGGCCTCGTAGGTTGAGGCGCACTCCATACTCCTGATCTACTTTTGCTCCTGGCTTCCGGCGCTTCTCAGTGAAGAAATCTCGGCATGCGGTATTGAGGCAGGCCATCATTAGAGACCTGGAAACGGAGTCAACATTTTCTACTATTGTGGGGTATGCTGAAGTAGCTTCGTGCGGCTCTGCAAGGTCTATTAACATGTGCGCCGATACTGCATGAATTTCTTTTTCAAGAAGCTCTAAGCGCCTAAGTCCGCGTGTTTCAATATTTTCTGCGGTGCCTTCAGAAATTTCTGGGTCACTATATCGAAAGAGAATTATCACATAGTCGCCATCTATCCGGATATCGTGAATTCTTCCAGTCGCTAAGCCGGTGCTCTTTACAGGTAGCTCCCCCTTCTTGCACTTCTCTGCAAGCGCTTGAAATACCGCACGCGCGGTAGGTGGGGGAAACCTGTCATAGAGGGTGCTTATGCCGATCTCGCAGACGAAAACATACCGGTGTGAAGTGGATATCAAAGGCTCCCCCAAAACCCAAGAGGCCAAACCACTTCAATCGGTAGTCGGCAATCGTCCGTCCGTCAATATCGCTCGCGTCTCGGCTCAATAGAGCGGAAAGCAGCTTAAGAGATGCAAGTAGTGCGGCCATAGGTCAACTACTTGCAATCGCTGGCGATTTCTTTAGTTACAGGATCTTCTGACCCGTCTTCGCCCAGTCCTTCATGAACTGCTCCAGCCCCTTGTCGGTCAGCACATGCCCCGCCATGCCCTTGATCACCGAAGGCGGCGCGGTCATCACGTCGGCGCCGATCAGGGCGCATTGCGAGGCGTGGTTCAGCGTGCGGACCGAGGCGGCCAGGATCTGGGTCTGGAAGGAATAATTGTCATAGACCTGGCGGATATCGGAAATCAGCTCCAGCCCGTCGAGGTTGATGTCGTCCAAGCGCCCGATGAAGGGCGAGATGAAGGTCGCGCCGGCCTTGGCGGCCAAAAGCGCCTGGTTGACCGAGAAGCACAGCGTCACATTGACCATGTGGCCCTCGCCCGACAGCACCTTGCAGGCCTTCAGCCCGTCCCAGGTCAGCGGCACCTTGACGGCGATGTTCGGGGCGATCTCGGCCAGCTTGCGGCCCTCGGCGATCATCTCGGGGGCGGTCAGCGCCACCACCTCGGCCGAGACGGGGCCCGAGACGAAGGAGCAGATCTCTTTCGTGACCTCAAGGATGTCGCGGCCGGATTTCAGGATCAGCGAGGGGTTGGTGGTGACGCCATCCACCATGCCCAGGTCGTTCAGCTCGCGGATCGCCTCGACATCTGCAGTATCGACGAAGAATTTCATGGCCGGCTCCTTTCGGGGGATCGGGGGGTAGAGATCAGGGATTGCGGGGGCTATTACCACGAAGGGGCGCCGCGGCGGAAGATGCGGCGGGGCGGAAAGATGTGAGCGCAAACAGTGGTCGAGCGGGTCTTCAGCGCGGGTGAGCTGGTCGGGGTGCTGACGACCGAACCGCTGGGGCGGGTGTTGGATTACAAGGCGCCCGAGGGGGGCTGCGGGACGGGCGATTTCGTCGAGGTGCCGCTGGGGCCGCGGCGGGTGCTGGGCGTCGTGTGGGGCGCGGGCGCGGGGGGCTGGGATCCGGCGAAGCTGCGGCCGGTGACGCGGGTGCTGGATGCGCGGCCGATGCGCGCGGAATTGCGGCTGTTGCTGGCGCGGGCGGCCGATTACACGCTGACGCCCTTATCGGCGATGCTGCGGCTGGCGACGCGGGCGCCGGGTCTGGGCGATGCGCCCTCGGTCCGGCGGGTCTACCGGCTGGCGGGGCCGGTGCCGAACCAGCTGACCGAGGCGCGGCATCGGGTGATCGAGGCCCTGCGCGGCTATGGTGGCGCGGCGGTGACGCTGGGGGAACTGGCCGAGGCGGCCTCTTGCGGGACGGGCGTGGTCAAGGGGCTGGTGAAGCTGGGCGTTCTGGCCGAGGAGGAGGCGCCGAAGGACCTGCCCTATCCCCGGCTTGATCCATCCGGCACGGCGCGGCTGGAGGGCGATCAGATCGCCGCGGGCGCGGCCCTGGCGCAGGCGGTGGCGGCCGAGGCCTATCAGGCCTTTCTTTTGAAAGGCGTCACCGGATCGGGCAAGACCGAGGTCTATCTGGAAGCGGTGGCCGAGGCGCTGCGGCGGGGCCGGCAGGCGCTGGTCTTGCTGCCGGAAATCGCTTTGACCGCGGATTTCCTGGGCCGGGTCGAGGCGCGGTTCGGCGCGCGGCCGGGCGAATGGCATTCGGGTGTCACGCAAACCGAACGGCGCCGGCTGTGGCGGATGGCGTCCGAAGGCGAGGTCGGGCTGGTCGTCGGCGCGCGCTCGGCGCTGTTCCTGCCCTTCCGCGATCTGGGGCTGATCGTCGTCGATGAGGAACACGACACCTCGTACAAGCAGGAAGAGGGCGTCTTGTACAATGCCCGCGACATGGCGGTGCTGCGCGGGTCGATCCTGGGCTGCCCGGTGGTGCTGGCCTCGGCCACGCCCTGCCTGGAAAGCTGGGTCAATGCCGAGACCGGCAAATACACAAGGCTGGATCTGGCCTCGCGCTTTGGCGTGGCGGAAATGCCGGCGATGAAGGCGGTCGACATGCGCGCCGAAAGCCTGCCCGCCAATCGCTGGATCTCGGAGACCCTGGCGCGCGGGGTCGAGGCGCGGCTGAAGGCGGGCGAACAGGCGATGCTGTTCATCAACCGCCGCGGCTATGCGCCGGTCACGGTCTGCCGGGCCTGCGGGGCGCAGGTCGGCTGCGACCATTGCGACGCGCGGATGGTGGAACACCGCTTCCTCAAACGCCTGGTCTGCCACCAATGCGGCGCGACGAAACCCGTGCCCACCGCCTGCCCGGCCTGCGGGGTCGAGGGCAAGATGCATGCGGTCGGCCCCGGGGTCGAACGGCTGGCCGAAGAGGTGGCCGACCGTTTCCCCGAGGCGCGGCTGGCGGTGCTGTCTTCCGACCTGTTCGGCTCGGCCCGGGCACTGAAGGCGCAGATCGAAGAGATCGCGGCCGGGGCGGCCGATATCGTGATCGGCACCCAGATCGTCGCCAAGGGGCATAATTTCCCGCTGCTGACCTTGGTCGGTGTGATTGATGCCGATCTGGGCCTGCAAGGCTCGGACCTGCGGGCGGCGGAACGCACCTTCCAGCTGATGCGCCAGGTCGCGGGCCGGGCGGGGCGCGCGGAACGGCGCGGCGAGGCCTGGCTGCAGACCCATCAACCCGAACATCCGGTGATCCAGGCGATCCTGTCGGGCGCGGATGAGGCCTTCTGGCGCGCCGAGGCGGCCGAACGCCGCGCGGCGGGCGTGCCGCCCTATGGGCGGATGGCGGGGATCATCCTGTCGGGCCCGGATGTGGCGCAGGTCTTCGATCTGGGCAATGAACTTGCCCGCCGCGACGGGCCCTTGCGGCTGGCCGGCGCCGAGGTGCTGGGCCCGGCCCCGGCGCCGATCGCGCGGGTGCGCGGCCGGCACCGGGTGCGGCTGTTGGTCCGGGCGCCGAAATCGGTGCAGTTGCAGCCGGCGCTGCGCGACTGGCTGGCGCAGCTGCGCCTTCCGCCGCAGATCCGCCTGGCCGTCGATATCGACCCGCAGAGCTTCTATTAGGCCGGGTTCCCTTCGGTCAGACCGTGCGCCCCTTGGCGGGCCTTCGCCTCCGGCGGGGATATTTTTGCAGAGAGGAAGGCCCGAAGCCTTTTCAGCTTGCGGCCTTCCTCTCTGTCCAAATATCCCGGGGTCCGGGGCAGCGCCCCGGGGCCTGCCGCGCCACGCGCCTCTTGCCATGCCGGGCCCCTGCGCCTAAAGCGCTGCACAGCCGAAGGAGCCCGCCCATGCCCACCTATTCCGCCCTGACCACGCTGACCGGCGAAGACCCCGCGCGCGCCCTGGGCGAGGCGATGGAGCGGATGGAGCCCGAGCCCTATGGCGTCGGCGTCTTCGAGGTCGAGGACGGGTCCGGCATCTGGGAGGTCGGCGGCTATTTCCACGAGGCGCCGGACGAGATCGTGCTGGAGATCCTGGCCACCGCCTTTGGCGCGAAGTCGTTCCTGGTCAGCGAACTGCCCGATGTTGACTGGGTGGCCAAGGTGCAGCGCGAATTGCACCCCGTGGATGCCGGGCGCTTCTTCGTTTACGGCAGCCATGATGCCGACAAGCTGCCCGAGGGCCGGGTGGCCTTGCAGGTCGAGGCGACGATGGCCTTCGGCACCGGGCATCATGGCACCACGCTGGGCTGTCTTCTGGCCTTCGACCGGCTGTTCACCGAAGGCTTCCGCCCGGCGAAAGTGGCCGATATCGGCTGCGGCACGGCGGTTCTGGCGATGGCGGCGGCCAAGATGCTGCCCGAGGCGCTGGTGATCGCCAGCGACATCGACCGGGTCGCGGTGGATGTGGCCGAGGCGAATGTGGCGATCAACGGGCTGGAGGGGCGGATCACCTGTCTGGAGGCGGCGGGCTTCGGCCATCGCCGTCTGGCCGAGGCGGCGCCTTACGAGCTGATCTTCGCCAATATCCTGAAGGGTCCGCTGATCGAGCTGGCGCCCGACATGGCGCGCCATGCCGCACCGGGCGGCAAGGTGATTCTGTCGGGCCTCTTGGTCGTGCAGGCCGAGGCGATCATCGCCGCCTATCAGGCGGCCGGCTTCCGTCTTGAAGATCGCAACGATCTGGGCGAGTGGTCGGCATTGGTGATGGTTCGCGAATAATCCTTTGAAAATTAACGCCAAATGACGGGCGCCCCCGGGCGCGCGCCGCATTTCTGCCACATTTCCGACGCACCCCTTCCACAAGATGGCAAACCTGGCTGGGATGGCTTGGATGTGGGCGGACCCGAATCTGAATGATTTTCATGGCCGTGTCCGGCGGATCGAACGGATGCGCCGCAAGGGCTATGGCTTCGAGGCCGCGGGCACGCTGGGCCTGTCCTCGACCTATCGGCGGCAAAGATCCTGGGGGCGGATGGCGCGCACGGCGCTGGTCGTGCTGGCGCTGGGCTTCACGCTGAAAGGGGCGATCCATTTCTCCGTGGGGGCCGAGACCTATGACCAGCGCGTGACGCAAATGGCGCAGGGCACGGGGGTTGATCCGGTGGCGGCGACGCTGATGGCGGCCGATCCGGTGACGCGGGGGATTTCGGCCTTCCTGGGCGAGGTGTTTCCGGCGCGGTAGTTCCGGTGCGGTAGGCGCGGGGCTTCGCCAGAGGTCGGAAGAAACAGAAAGGCCGTCTTCGGTTCCCCGAAGACGGCCTTTTGTCCGGCGACCGTTCTTGTGGTCTTGATGGGCTTAGCGCCCCAGCATCTCGATGTCACCGCGGCACAGGCCGATATCGTCCAGCTCGCGATCCGAGAGCTTGGCCAGGGCCTTGCGGGTGACGCGCGCGTCGTTCCACACCGCGAACGTCGCGAAGACGTTCGACAGCGCATTGACAGCGCGGTAAGTCGTGATGGCGCCGAACGGCGCCGGGCGGCTCGTTTCGATGGCGGCCATGGTGGTTTCCTTTTCAAAAACTGCTTAAAACGGGTGCATTCCCGCTTGCATGAGGCCAGATAATCCGGCGCCCTGAACAGAGCAAGCGAAGCCCAGACAAGGCAGCCTTGCATTTCCCGCATGGCTGTTGACGAATTTCTGCCATGTTTTGAGGAAGCTATGCGAAAGACGGCAGGATGTGTCGCTTTCGTCTGCAGGCCTGTCGTTTTCCATCGCTTTTTGACGGGCCCGCGCCGCGCCGCAAGCCCAGGTTTCGGCGGTGGCGCCTGTTCTCTGTTCGTGCTAATTTGCAACATAATGAAAAGATCGCGGGAACGAGCGGTCTTGGACAGGCGGGCGGGGCGAAAATGCGGGTGATCGGGATAGATCCGGGGCTCAGAAACCTGGGCTGGGGGGTGATCGACGTCTCGGGCGCCCGAATCAGCCATGTCGCGAACGGGATCTGTCACAGCGAAAACGGGGTGGAGCCTCTGGCGCAGCGGCTGGCGCGGCTGCATGCGGCGCTGACCGAGGTGTTCCGCGCCTGGGCGCCCGAGGCGGCGGCGGTCGAGCATACATTCGTCAACAAGGATGCGGTGGCGACCTTGAAGCTGGGCCAGGCGCGGGGGATCGCGCTGCTGGTGCCGGCGCAATTCGGGCTGGCCGTCGGCGAATATGCCCCCAATGCGGTGAAGAAGACGGTCGTGGGCGTGGGCCATGCGGCCAAGGTGCAGATCGACCATATGGTGCGGCTGCAACTGCCGGGGGTACAGATCGCCGGGGCGGATGCGGCGGATGCGCTGGCGATTGCGATCTGCCACGCGCATCATCTGCAATCGGCCGGCCGGTTCGAGGCGGCGGTGAAGAGGGCGGCAGGATGATCGGGCGGATCGCGGGGCGGATCGACTGGAAGGGCGGCGACAGCGTGCTGATCGACGTGCGCGGCGTGGGCTATATCGTCCATGTCAGCGAGCGGACCCTGGCCGGGTTGCCGGGTCCGGGCGAGCATTGCGCGCTGTTCACCGAACTTCTGGTGCGCGAGGATCTGCTGCAGCTGTTCGGCTTTCCCACCATGCTGGAGAAGGAATGGCACAAGCTGCTGACCACGGTGCAGGGCGTGGGCGCCAAGGCGAGCATGGCCATTCTGGGCACGCTGGGGGCCGAGGGCGTGGCGCGGGCGATCACGCTGGGCGATGCGAAAGCGGTGCAGGCGGCGCCGGGCGTGGGGCCGAAACTGGCGCAGCGGGTGATTCTTGAACTGAAATCCAAGGCGCCGGGGGTGATGGTGCAGGCCGCGGGCCTGTCGGCGGCGCCGGAACTGGACGAGGTGATCGAGACCCCGGTGGTGGTGGCGGCGGCCCGGGCCGCAAAGGCGCCGGGCAAGGCCGCGGCAAGCGAGGGCGCCCGGCGCGCCGCGCAGTCGGCCGATGCTTTGTCGGCGCTTCTTAATCTGGGCTATGGCCAGGGCGATGCCGCCCAGGCGGTGGCCTCCGCCGCGGGCGAGGCGCCCGAGGCCGACACTGCGGCGCTGATCCGCGCCAGCCTGAAGCTGCTGGCGCCTAGGTAGCGGCACGGCCGGGGGCTCTGCCCCCGGACCCCCGGGATATTTTCGCAGAGAGGAAGGCCAAAGCCCGGTGGCGGCGCGATCTTGCGCGGTCTGGCCGGGCTTTCCATATCGTCTGGCGAAAGGATGGGAAGCCGATGATCCGTACAGTCGTTCTGATGGCCGCGATGACGGCGCTGTTCATGGGGCTTGGTGCGCTGCTGGGCGGGGCCACTGGCGCGGTGATCGCGCTGGCGATTGCCGGCGCGATGAACCTGTTTGCCTTCTGGAATTCCGACAAGGCGGTGTTGCGGATGACGGGGGCGCGGCCGGTCGATGCGCGCTCGGCCCTCGATCTGGTGCGGCTGGTGCAGGATCTATCGGACCGCGCCGGTCTGCCGCATCCGGCCGTCTATGTGATCGAGACGGCGCAGCCCAATGCCTTTGCCACCGGCCGCAGCCCCAGCCATGCCGCCGTCGCCGTGACGACGGGGCTGATGCAGGCGCTGAGCCGCGAGGAACTGGCCGGCGTGATCGCGCATGAGCTGGCCCATATTCGCCATCGCGACACGCTGACCATGACGGTCACCGCGACCATGGCCGGGGCGATTTCGATGCTGGCGAATTTCGCGCTGTTCTTCGGCGGCAATGACCGCGAGCGGCCGGGCGGGGTGATCGGGACGATCGCGCTGATGATCCTGGCGCCCTTGGCGGCGGGGCTGGTGCAGATGGCGATCTCGCGCAGTCGCGAATACGAGGCCGACCGGATCGGGGCCGAGATCTGCGGCCAGCCCCTGTGGCTGGCGCAGGCCCTGCAGAAAATCGAGGCGCTGGCGCGGCGGGTGGTGAACCCCGCGGCCGAGCGCAACCCGGCCATGGCGCATCTGTTCATCATCAATCCGTTGAACGGGCAGGGGGCGGACAATCTGTTCGCCACCCACCCCTCGACCGCGAACCGGGTCGCGGCGCTGATGCAGATGGCGGGACGCGAGCCGGTGGCGGCGCCGGCCCTGCGCAGCGGCATTCCGCGCGCCGGGCAGCGCCGCGGTGCTGCACCCTGGCGCTAAGGCGCGGGCGGCCGGGCCTTGCAAACCGGCTGCCGTTCGGGGATTGTTCCGGCCATGATCGCCCCCGACCCCCAATTGCGCCCCGAGCGCCTGCCGGAAGATTCCGACCGCGCCCTGCGCCCGCAAGCGCTGGAGGAATTCATCGGCCAGGCCGAGGCGCGGGCCAATCTGCGCATCTTCATCGAATCCGCCCGGATGCGCGGCGAGGCGATGGACCATACGCTGTTCCATGGCCCGCCCGGTCTGGGCAAGACCACGCTGGCGCAGATCATGGCGCGCGAACTGGGGGTCGGCTTCCGCATGACCTCTGGCCCCGTGCTGGCCAAGCCCGGCGATCTGGCGGCGATCCTGACCAATCTTGAGCCGCGCGATGTGCTGTTCATCGACGAGATCCACCGGCTGAGCCCGGTGGTCGAAGAGGTGCTGTATCCGGCGATGGAGGATTTCGCGCTGGATCTGGTGATCGGCGAGGGGCCGGCGGCGCGGACGGTGCGGATCGACCTGCAGCCCTTCACGCTGGTCGGCGCCACCACGCGGCTGGGGCTTTTGACCACGCCTTTGCGCGACCGGTTCGGCATTCCGACCCGGCTGCAATTCTACACCGAGGACGAGCTGTTCGAGATCGTCTCGCGCGGGGCGCGGCTTTTGGGCATCGAGGCCGAGGCCGAGGGCTGTCTGGAAATCGCGCGGCGGGCGCGGGGCACGCCGCGGATCGCCGGGCGGCTGCTGCGCCGGGTGGTGGATTTCGCGCTGGTCGAGGAAGGCGGGCGGATTTCGCGCGCGCTGGCCGACCGGGCGCTGACCCGGCTGGGGGTGGACCGGCTGGGGCTGGACGGGGCCGACCGGCGCTATCTGTCGCTTTTGGCCGAACATTACGGCGGCGGGCCGGTGGGGGTGGAAACCATCGCCGCGGCGCTGAGCGAGCCGCGCGATGCGATCGAAGAGGTGATCGAGCCCTATCTGTTGCAGCAGGGTCTGATCCAGCGCACGCCGCGCGGGCGGATGCTGGGGGCGCGGGCCTGGCGGCATCTGGGGCTGGAGCCGCCGAAACCGCCGGGGCAGAGCGATCTGTTCGGCGACGCTTGAGGTGACAGCGATGCGCGGATGGATCCTGATCGGGCTGCTTTGTGCGGCGCCCGCCCTGGCGCAGGACATCGACCGGGAATTGGACCGGATCGACACGGTCTCGGGCCCGGCGGTGCTGCGCCGGGTGGGCCCGGATGTGGTGCTGGAGATCGCGGGGCAGCGTTTCGTCGCGGAAGGCATGACCTATGCGGCCTTCGACGAGCCCCTGGGCGAGGTGCGGCTGGTGCGTTTTTCCGCCGGCGGCACGGCCTGTCCGGCGCTTTATGCCTGGCTGGATCCGCGGCCGGGCTCGGTCCGGCTGACCGACCTGTTCGGCACCTGCGCGGACCTGCCGGTGGTCGGCTGGACGGCCGATGCGGCGGTGGTGACGCTGCCTTCGCTGGTTGCGGGCGAGGGCAAGGTGGATTTCGTCTGGGACGGCAAGGGGCTGGACGTGGCCGAAGTGCCGCAGGGCCTGGCCGAGGCGGGGCTGCCGCCGGGCGGGCCGGCCTCGGCCTGGGTCGGGCGCTGGTCGCAGGATCTGCTGGACGCGGCCGAATGGCAGGGCCCGTTGCAGGCGATGCTGGGGGCTTCGGCGCTGGAGGATCTGCGCCGCATGGTCTCGGGCCCGGGCTATCCGTTCGAGGTGCAGGGCGACTGGGTGGTCTCGCAGACCTGCCAGGCGCATAATTGCGGCGACACGACCGCGATCGTGGCGCTGCGCCGCGCGGATGGGGCGCTGCTGGTGGCGCTGTGGGAAAACGGTCAGGGCACGCGGGTCTTCGGCGACAGTTCGGGTGCCGTGCCGGCGGGGGTGACCGAATTGAGGACGAAGCCGTAGGGGGTGCGGGTGAGGATTGCGGAAGTGCAGCAGGCGGCGGCCGAGGTGGGGCGCCTTTATGCCGAACGGTTCGGGATCGCGCGCGATCCGGCCTTCTATCTGGGCAAGCTGACCGAAGAGATGGGCGAGATGACGGCGGCCTGGCTGAAACTGAACGGCCGTGCCCGGGGCGAGGGCAGCCGCGCCGCGCTGGAAGACGAGGCGGCCGATGTGCTGGGCTTTCTGCTGGTCTTTGCCGATTGGCAGGGGATCGACCTGGCCGAGGCGTTCCGCCGCAAATGGGGCGTCCATCTGCCCGACACGTTCGCATCGGAGTGCCGCCCATGACCCCCGAAGCGATCGAGGCGCTGTTTGCCCGCGCCGACGGGCGCTATCTCTGCGCGCGCTGGGGCCGGCCGGTGGTGCCGGTGGTGTTCGGCGTCGATGATGCGACGCTGTCGGTGGTGAAGGGCGCGATCGAGGCGGTGGTGGCGCTGGCCGGGCACAGGATGGCGGAAACCGACCCGGAACTGGGCGCCAATCTGATGGTGTTCTTCTTCCGCGACTGGGCCGAGCTGCCCGAGGTGCCCAATCTGGACCGGCTGATCCCCGATCTGGCCCCGCTTTGCGCCCGGCTTGCCGCGCAGGAGGCGAACCAGTACCGCAGCTTTCGCTTCGACGAGACCGGCGCGATCAAGGCGGCCTTCGTCTTCCTGCGCATGGATGACCATCTGGCGGCGCTGCCGGCCGAGGCGCTGGCGCTGGCGATGGCGGCAGAGATCATCCTGCTTTGGGGCGAGCGCGCCTTTGCCGAGACCTCTCCGCTGGCCGAGATCGAGGGCCGGCTGATCCTGCGCCCCGACATCGCCGCGGTGATCCGCGCCGCCTATGATCCGGTGCTGCCGGCGGTGGCGCAGGATGCCAGCCATGCGCTGCGGATGGGCGCGCGGATCGCGCTGGGCGGGGGCTGAGCCTTAGTTCGGCGGCGGCACCTCGGCCGGCAGCGGCACGACCGAGATCGACATCTTGCCCGAGCCTTCGGTGATCTCGCTGGCATGGGCCAGATAGACCAGCGCGTGGTTTGCCGCGTCATAGACCCGGGTGATCTGGATCGATTTCAGGATCAGCGACTGGCGTTCGGAGAACACCGTCTCGCCGCTGTCATCGGTGTCGATGTCGCCCAGGGTGATGGGCCCGGTCTGGGTGCAGTCGACCGCCGACCAGGACGGATCCTCGAACCAGTTGCCCTGGGTCAGCCGGTCGTAGATCGAGCGTTCGAAATAGGCCAGATGGCAGGTCACACCCTGAACCTTGGGATCGGCGATCGCCTCGATGATGATGTCATTGCCGACCCAGTCGACCCCGACCTGGCCGATTTCCTCGGCCGCAAGCGGGGCGGCAAGCAGGGGCAGGACGAGAAGGGCGGGCAGAAGGCGGCGGCGGAAGGGGTGGGGCATCGGTACTCGCCTGGGGTTGGGGATCTGGAAGGGCAACGCCGGGCGGGGCGGGGCGTTCCGTGGTGGCTTTCGGGCGGCGGCGATGCGATAGGGGCTGAGGCATATTCCGTTCCAAGGCCCCGCGATGACCGAGATCCCGCCCCATCTGCATGCGCTGCGCGTCTATTACGAAGATACCGATCTGGCGGGAATCGTCTATTACGCCAATTACCTGAAGTTCATCGAACGCGGCCGCAGCGAATGGGTGCGCGATCTGGGCATCGACCAGGCGGCCTTGAAGGCGGAAAAGGGCCTGGTCTTCGCGGTGCGCCGGGTCGAGGCCGATTACCTGCGCCCGGCGCGGTTCGGCGAGGATCTGACCGTGGTCACCCGGCCCCAGCAGGTCAGCGGCGCGCGGATCGTGCTGGAGCAAGAGGTGCGGCGCGGCGCCGAGCGGCTGTTCCAGGCGCTGGTCGTGCTGGTCTGCCTGACCGAGGACGGCCACGCGGCCCGGCTGCCGCCCGAGTTGCGCGCAAGGCTGGCGCCGGCCCTGCATTAGCCGCCGGGCGCTTTGGCGGGCCCGGGTTCCCGCGGCGGGGCCGCCGACATGCAGATTTCGCATGCGCGGCATGCTGCCGCTCGCCAATCTGTGTTGGCATTCCCCCTGTAAACTGGATAGAATCGGGGGTAACGGGCTGCGTGACGGCCCGACCATGAACGAGCAGGCGCAATGAACACCGACACTCTCGCTTCGGCGGCGACCGAGATCGACTTCTCGTTGCTCGCCCTTTTCGCACGAGCCACCGTGACCGTGCAGATCGTGATGATCCTTCTGATCGTCATGTCCTTCTGGTCTTGGGCGATCATCGTCCAGAAACACATCCTGTTCCGCGCTGCCAAGCGCGAGGCCGAGATCTTCGACCGCGCCTTCTGGTCGGGCGAGCCGCTGGATGAATTGTATGAAAAGATCGGTCCCGACCCGCAGGGTGCCTCGGAAAAGGTGTTCGCGGCGGGGATGCTGGAATGGCGGCGCAGCCACAAGCCCGATGGCGCGCTGATCGCCGGCGCCCAGGCGCGGATCGACCGGGCGATGGATGTGGCCATCGCGCGCGAATCCGAGAAGCTGAACAAGGGCCTGTCCTTCCTGGCCACCACCGGCTCGACCGCGCCCTTCATCGGGCTGTTCGGCACGATCTGGGGGATCAAGCATTCGTTTGAAATGATCGCGCTTTCGCAGAACACCTCGCTGGCCGTCGTGGCGCCGGGGATCGCCGAGGCGCTTCTGGCCACCGGCATCGGCCTGATCGCGGCCATTCCGGCGGTGGTGTTCTTCAACAAGCTGAATGCCGATAGCGAGCATATCCAGGGCAATTACGAAAGCTTTGCCGACGAATTCGCGACGATCCTGTCGCGCCAGCTGGATTCGTAAGCCATGGCCGGCGGGGTGATGAAGAAATCCGGCGGCGGCGGCGGCCGCAGGCGCCGGCGGCGGGGCAGCTCGGCCTCGATGAGCGAGATCAACATCACGCCCATGGTCGATATCATGCTGGTGCTGCTGATCATCTTCATGGTGGCGGCGCCCCTGCTGACCGTGGGCGTGCCGATCGAACTGCCGAAGACGGCGGCCAATGCGCTGCCCACCGAACAGGAAGAGCCGCTGACCGTGACGCTGACCGCGGACGGGCTGGTGATGGTGATGACGACCGAAGTGCCCGAGGCGGAGCTGATCCCGCGGCTGCGCGCCATTGCGGCGGAACGCACCAGCGACAAGATCTTCCTGCGCGCCGATGGCAGCCTGCCCTATGAGCGGGTTGCCCAGGTGATGGGTGCGCTGAATGCCGGCGGCTTTTCGAATATCGGGCTTGTGACCGATGGCCAGGGCCCCGACTTCGGCGCGGGGAACTGAGGGCGGGCCCGGTCATGCAGGATGGCGTGATGCAGGACAAGATGAAGCTCGGGGTCATCGCCTCGGGGATCGGCCATGCCGGCGCGATCCTTTGGGTGGTCCTGGGCGATTTCCTGTTCACCGCCACGCCGCCGGAAGAGCCGCCCTCGATGTCGGTCTCGATGATCAGCGCGGCCGATTTCGCCGAGATGCAGGCGCAAAGCACGCCGCCCTCGGACAGCCCGCCCACGGTCGAACCGGCCGGGCCGGAGGCGCCGGAAACCCCGGCGGCCGAGCCGGTGCCGGAACCCGCGCCCGAACCCGAGCCCGAAGTGACGCGTGCGTCAGGCGCTGTCGATCGCGCTGAAC
>NZ_JAICBZ010000037.1 GCF_020179405.1 Xinfangfangia pollutisoli
GCGTTGTGGGCGCGGCAGGTGTCGGGCCTTCGGCCAGATCGGGGGCGCGGGGCGCGGGCGCGGGCGCCGGAGGCAGCGGGGCGACCGGCGCCTCGGCGCCCGGCGCGGCCGGCGCGGGTTCGGGTTCGGGCAGCGGCGCATCGGCGGCCGCTTCGGGCAAGGCCGCCTCTGCGGGCGAGGGCGACTCGGACTCGGGCGCCTTCTCGGGCGCCGCGGAAGGCTCGGTCAGCGGCGGCGTCTGAGCCGGCGTTTCAGGCGCGGCTTCGGGCGCCACATCGGCCCCCGCCTCGGGCGCGGGCTGCGCGATGGCCTTGGGCGCAGCAGCTTCGGGCGCAGCAGGTGCAGGCGCTTCGGGCGCGGTCCCGGGGCTTGCCAGCGGCGGCATCGGACGCACCGGCGACAGGACCGAGGCCAGGACCAGCAAGCCCCCGCCCACAAGCCCGCCCAGCCCCGCACCCAGAAGGAACCTGCCGATCACCATCCGTCTCCGTCCTTGTCCCGTCTCTGCCCCGACCGTTCCGGCCGGCGCGCGGCCTTGCGCGCGGACGAACCGGACCCGCGGGTTTGCCCCGCTGTACCGGCGGCCCGGCCCCTTTGCCAAGGCGCGGGCGCACCGGCTTGCGCCGAACCCGCCTTGACCTTGCCGCCCTTCGGAGACCATGTATAGCGCGACCCGCGACCGCCTTCATCCCCTTTCGCCGGGGAAGGCAGAATAAGGCGCATGGAAAGGCCCTGCGACATGCTGCTTCTGATCGACAATTACGACAGTTTCACCTGGAACCTGGTGCATTACCTGGGCGAGCTGGGGGCCGAGGTCAAAGTGGTGCGCAATGACGCGATGCAGGTTCAGGACGCGCTGGCGCTGCGCCCCGAGGCGATCGTGCTGTCGCCCGGGCCCTGCGATCCGGCCCAGGCCGGGATCTGCCTGCCGCTGACCCGCGCCGCCGCCGAAGCCGATGTGCCGCTCTTGGGCGTCTGCCTGGGCCATCAGACCATCGGCGAGGCCTTCGGCGGCAAGGTCGTGCGCTGCCATGAAATCGTGCATGGCAAGATGGGGCTGATGCATCACGCCGGAAAAGGCGTCTTCGCGGGCCTGCCCTCGCCCTTCGAGGCCACCCGCTACCATTCGCTGATCGTCGAGCGCGAAAGCCTGCCCGCCTGCCTGGAAATCACCGCCTGGCTGGAGGATGGCACGATCATGGGCCTGCGCCATCGTGAAAAGCTGATCGAGGGCGTGCAGTTCCACCCGGAATCGATCGCCTCGCAGCATGGCCACCAATTGCTGCGCAGCTTCCTGGACGAAGCCCGCGAAAGGGTTCCGGCATGACCGAAAGGCTGAAACCGCTGATCGGCACCGCCGCCGAACGCCCGCTGACGCGCGACGAGGCCGAGACCGCCTTCATGGCGCTGTTCGAGGGCGAGGGCACGCCCGCGCAGATGGGCGGCTTCCTGATGGCGCTGCGCACGCGGGGCGAGACGGTCGACGAATATGCCGCCGCGGCCCATGTCATGCGCTCGAAATGCCTGCCCGTGCGGGCGCCCCAGGGCGCGATGGACATTGTCGGCACCGGCGGCGACGGCAAGGGCACGCTGAACATCTCGACCGCGACGGCCTTTGTGGTGGCCGGCGCCGGGGTGCCGGTGGCCAAGCATGGCAATCGCAACCTGTCGTCGAAATCGGGCGCGGCCGATGCGCTGACCGAGCTGGGGCTGAACGTGATGGTCGGCCCCGAAGTGGTGGAACGCTGCCTGGCCGAGGCCGGGATCGGCTTCATGATGGCGCCGATGCATCACCCGGCGATGCGGCATGTGGGGCCGGTGCGGGCCGAACTGGGCACGCGGACGATCTTCAACATCCTGGGGCCGCTGACCAATCCGGCGGGCGTGAAGCGCCAGCTGACCGGCACCTTCTCGGCGAAACTGCTGCGCCCGATG
Source organism: Xinfangfangia pollutisoli (assembly GCF_020179405.1). GTDB lineage: Bacteria > Pseudomonadota > Alphaproteobacteria > Rhodobacterales > Rhodobacteraceae > Pseudogemmobacter > Pseudogemmobacter pollutisoli. The sequence continues at coordinate 1,936 of NZ_JAICBZ010000037.1, forward strand.
GCCGAGACGCTGAAGATGCTCGGCTCGGAAAAGGCCTGGCTGGTGCATGGGATGGATGGCACGGATGAAATCTCCATCGCGCTGCCCACCAAGGTTGCGGCCCTGGCCGATGGCGCGATCACCGAATTCGAGCTGCATCCCGAACAGGCCGGCCTTCCCGCCCATCCGTTCGAGGCGATCCTGGGCGGCACGCCCGCTGAAAACGCCGCCGCCCTGCGCGCTTTGCTGAATGGCGCCAAGGGCGCCTATCGCGATGCGGTCCTGCTGAACGCCGCGGCGGCGCTGGTGGTGGCCGACAAGGCCGCCGGGCTGAAAGAGGGCGTCGAGATCGCCGCCCAAAGCCTGGACAGCGGCGCGGCCAAGGCCAAGGTCGAGGCGCTGGCGCGGATCAGCCGTGGCTGACGCTCAGCCCGATCTCTTCGCGCAGGCCCCCGCCCCGATCCCCGACCCGCCCGCAAGCTGGGCCGACCTGCCGTTCTTCACCACCCATTGGCCCGCCCTGCGCGACCGGCTGGCGGCACAGCGCGACTGGCAGCCCGCCGATCCGTTTCGCGCCCTGCGCCTGACGCCGCGGCCTGCGGTGCGGGTGGTCATTCTGGGCCAGGATCCCTACCCGACCCCGGGGCGCGCCACGGGCCTGGCCTTCTCGTTCCCGCCGGGCCAGCCGCCGCGCGACAGCCTGAAGAACATCCTGGCCGAGCTTGCCACCGATACCGGCCAGACCAGGCCCGATGGCGATCTGACGCCCTGGGCCGAACAGGGGGTCTTGCTGCTGAACACGCTCCTGACCGTGCCGCAGGGCCAGGCCTTCGGCCATAAATCCTGGGGGTGGGAGCAGCTGACGGCGCAGATCCTGGCGGCCATCGCCGGCGACGGGCCGCGCGCCTTTCTGCTCTGGGGGGGGCCCGCGCAGAAGCTTTGCGCCCGGCTGCCGCGCGACGGGCATCTCTTCCTGGAAACCCCGCATCCCTCGCCCCTGTCGGCCTATCGCGGCTTCTTCGGCAGCCGCCCCTTCAGCGCGATCAACGCCTGGCTTGCCGCCCGCGGCCAGCCCGAAATCGACTGGTCGCGCCCCGCCCGCGCCTGATCGCGGCCGAAAATCCCCGCCCAACCCTTCCCATCGGCCCCCCAGCAGGCTAAATCCTTGCCTCAAGCCTCTTCATCTGTCCCTAAATATCCCACGGGGGTCCGGGGGTGTGAAACCCCCGGGGCCGCCGCCAGACCGACGCCGAAGGATCCGCGCATGACCACCGTTCTCGACCGCATCAGGGACTACAAGCTCGCCGATGTGGCCCAGCGCAAGGCCAGCCGCCCGCTGGCCGAGGTGGAAGAGGCGGCCCGTTCTGCCCCCGCCCCGCGCGGCTTTGCCAAGGCTTTGACCGAGGCCGCCAATCAGGGCTACGGGCTGATCGCCGAGATCAAGAAGGCCTCGCCCTCGAAAGGGCTGATCCGCCCCGATTTCGATCCGCCCGCCCTGGCCAAGGCCTATGAGGATGGCGGCGCCACCTGCCTTTCGGTCCTGACCGACACGCCGTCCTTCCAGGGCGCCGACGACTTCCTGACCCAGGCGCATGACGCCTGCGCGCTGCCCTGCCTGCGCAAGGATTTCCTCTATGACCCCTATCAGGTCGCCGAATCCCGCGCGCTCTCGGCCGATTGCATCCTGTTGATCATGGCCTCGCTCTCTGACGAGCAGGCGAACGAGCTGGAAGCGGCCGCGATCTCGTGGGGCATGGATGTGCTGATCGAAGTGCATGACCAGGACGAGCTGGAGCGCGCCCAGCGGCTGAAATCGCCGCTGATCGGCATCAACAACCGCAATCTCCACACCTTCGATGTCACGCTCGACACCACCCGGCGGCTGGCGCGGCTGGTGCCGGCCGACCGGCTGATCGTCGCCGAATCCGGGCTGAACACGCCCGAGGATCTGGCCGATCTGGCCCGGTTCGGCGCGCGCTGCTTCCTGATCGGCGAAAGCCTGATGCGTCAGGACGACGTGACCGAAGCCACCCGCCGCATCCTGGCCAATCCGCTGACCGCCGCCGGGGGCGGGATATGACCAGTCACCAGGGCGGCGGCGCGGGCGGGCTCAGCCATTTCGACGCCAGCGGCCAGGCGCATATGGTCGATGTCTCGGACAAGCCGGTGACCCAGCGCAGCGCCCTGGCCGAAGGCTTCGTGGTGATGACGCAAGCGACGCTGGCCCTGATCACCACGGGCGAGGCGGCGAAGGGCGATGTCCTGGGCGTGGCGCGGCTGGCGGGGATCATGGCCGCGAAACGCACCGCCGATCTGATCCCGCTCTGCCATCCGCTGCCCTTGACCAAGGTTGCGATCGAGCTGGTGCCCGATCCGGCGCGGTCGGCAATCCGGGTCGAGGCGCTGGTGAAGACCGGCGGCCAGACCGGGGTCGAGATGGAGGCGCTGACCGCGGTCAGCCTGGCCTGCCTGACCATCTACGACATGGTGAAGGCGGTCGAAAAATCCATGCGGATCGAAGGGATCCGGCTTCTGGTCAAGGACGGCGGCAAGTCGGGCCGCTATGAGGCCGCGCCATGATCCCGGTGGATGAGGCCGCCGCGCGGCTATTGGCGCTGGCGGGTCCCCTGCCTGCCGAAACCGTGCCGCTGGCCCATGCGGCCGGCCGCTGGCTGGCAGCCCCGGTCGCCGCGCGCCGCGACCAGCCGCCCTTCGACACCTCGGCCATGGATGGCTATGCCGTGGCTGGCGACCCGGCGCCGGGCGACAGCCTGACCGTGATCGGCGAGGCCGGGGCCGGGCACCGCTTTGCCGGGTCCGTCGGACCGGGCCAGGCCGTGCGCATCTTTACCGGCGCGCCGGTGCCAATGGGCGCGACGCGGGTGGTGATCCAGGAAGACGTGCGCCGCGAGGGCGACCGCATCATCCTGACCGACAGCGACCGCTCGACCAATATCCGCGCCCGCGGCCAGGATTTCCCCGCCGGCGCGACGCTGGGCCCGCGGCGGCTACGCCCGGCCGATCTGGCGCTGCTGGCCGCGATGAACATCGCCGAACTGCCGGTTGCCCGCCGCCCGTCCGTGGCGCTGATCGCCACGGGCGACGAGTTGGTGATGCCCGGCGAGATCCCCGGCCCCGACCAGATCATCGCCTCGAACGCCTTCGCGCTGCAGGCCATGGCCCAGGCCGAGGGCGCCGAGGCCCGGCTTCTGCCCATCGCCCCCGACCGGCCCGAGGCGCTGGCCGAGCGGCTGGCGCTGGCCGCCGATGCCGATGTGATCGTGACGATCGGCGGCGCCTCGGTCGGCGATCACGATCTGGTCGGCCGGGTGGCGGCCGAACAGGGCCTGGCGCCGGCCTTCTGGAAAATCGCCATGCGGCCGGGCAAGCCGCTGATGGCGGGGCGGCTTGGCGGCTCGGTCCTGCTGGGTCTGCCGGGCAATCCGGTCTCGGCCATCGTGACGGGGCATCTGTTCCTTCTGCCGCTGCTGCGGGCGCTGCAGGGCGACCCCGCCCCGCTGCCGCAGGTGCTTGAGGCCGAGCTGGCGACCGATCTGCCCGCCAACGGCCCGCGTGCCCATTACATGCGTGCGCGGCTGGCACAGGGCCGCATCGCCCCGTTTGAGCGGCAGGATTCGGCGCTGCTGACCATCCTGACCGAAGCGAATGCGCTGCTGCTGCGCCCGGTCTCGGCCCCGGCGGCAAAGGCGGGCGACCGCGTGCCCTATCTGCCGCTGTGACGGCGGCACGTTCGGACCTTGGGGCAGGCCCGACGGTGACCCCGCGTCAAAAGACTTGACACAAACCGGGAACACGGGCAGAACATTGCGTCAACGACAGGACTGCGAGGGTGGCCGATGCTGACGCGCAAACAGCTGGAACTTCTAGCTTTTATCAAGACCCGGACCGATGCGGATGGCATTCCGCCCTCGTTCGACGAGATGAAGGATGCGCTGGAACTGCGCTCGAAATCGGGCATCCACCGGCTGATCACCGCGCTGGAAGAGCGTGGCTTCATCCGCCGGCTGGCCCATCGCGCCCGCGCGCTGGAGATCATCAAACTGCCCGAGGCGATGGAAAAGGCCGGGGCCGCCAAGGGCTTTGCCCCCAAGGTGGTGAAGGGCGAGGCGCTGAAGACCGATCGGGCCGCGTCGCCGTCGCCCGGTCAGGCCCTGACGCCGGTGCATGCGCTGGAACTGCCGGTGATGGGCCGGATCGCCGCCGGCGTGCCGATCGAGGCGATTTCCGAAATCTCGCATCACATCGCGGTTCCGGGCGCGATGCTTGCGGGGCGCGGTAATCACTATGCGCTTGAAGTCAAAGGCGATTCCATGATCGAGGCCGGGATCAACGATGGCGATATCGTGGTGATCCGCGAACAGGACACGGCCGAGAATGGCGATATCATCGTGGCCTTGGTGGAAGATCAGGAAGCCACGCTGAAGCGCTTTCGCCGCCGTGGCGGGATGATCGCGCTGGAAGCCGCCAATCCGGCCTATGAGACCCGGGTTTTTCCCGACCATCTGGTCAAGGTGCAGGGCCGCCTGGTGGGGCTGATCCGCAGCTATTAGGCCTTGGGCGGGCGCGCCGCGAGGCGCGCGCCCCGACCCGGCCTAGGGGCCTTTCGCATAGCGCCGCGCGGGCGGCAGAAGGCCTGCCAGCAGGGTTTCATCCAGCGGTGGGCCGGTCCAGACCCGCCCGCCCTGTCGTGCTGCCGTCACCGTCACGCCCTCGGGGCCCAGCCGGAAAGCCAGTGCGCCGGTCTGGGCCAGCAGGCGCTGGTCGATCACCCGGCAGCCCGGCGGTGCCATGCCGGGATCCAGCTTTTCGGCGATGATCACCAGATCCTGGCCCGCGCAGGCCGCGGGCAGCGCCGCCAAAGCGCCCTTGCCCGACAGCGCGATCCCCCGCAAGCCAGCAAGGCGGAAGGCGCGCGCGCCCTTGGGGCCGGAAAAGCCCGGCCGCGCCGCGGCCGCGTCCTGCGCGGCCAAATCGCCGTCATTCTCAAGCCAGTTTCCGGCGGCAAAGCCGCCCCCCGCGGCCGAAGACAGCGCGCGCCCCTGCGGCCCCATCAGCCCGACCAGCTTGCCATCGCCCGAGATCAGCAGATCGGGCCGCCCCGCCAGCGGCCAAAGCGCCAGCGCCAGCACGACCGGCACCAGCCCCGCCAGCCGCGCCCGGCCGGGCCAGAGGATCAGCCACAGCGCCCCCAGCGTCAGCAGGGGCAGCGCCCAGGGCCCGGGGGCGGGAATGGCGGTCACCGCGCCCTCGATCGCCGCCACCCGATAGGCGACATACAGGATCCATTCGCAGCCCTTCCCCATCGCCCAAAGCGGCAGATCGGCCAGGCCGAAGGGCGCCAGCAGCGCCGCAAGCGCGCCCATCGGCATCACCACCGCGCCCATGACCGGCACGGTCAACAGATTGGCGACAAAGCCGTAATCGGCGAAGCGGTTGAAATGCGCCGCCGCATAGGGCGCCGTCGCCAGCCCGGCAATCGCCGAACTGGCGACCAGGGTGAAGACCGGCAGCAGCAGGCGCGGCCAGCGGCCGGGCGGCATCTGACGGTCCAGCGCCTGAAACCCCGCGACCAGCGCCACCGTGGCGGCCATCGACATCTGGAAGCCCGGCTCCAGCAGCGTCTCGGGCTGCCACAGGATCAGGATCGCCCCTGCCACCGCCGCCGAGCGCAGCGTCAGCGCCCGGCGGTCCAGCAGCACCGCGCCCAGCATCACGCAGAGCATGACAAAGGCCCGCTCGGTCGCGACATTCGCGCCCGACAGCAGCAGGTAGAACAGCGCCACGAAGAACGAGATCAGCGCCGCCAGCTTCTTGGCCTGCACCCGCAGCGCCAGCCAGGGCAGCGCCGCCACCGCGCCGCGGATCAGCGCGAAGACGAAGCCGATCAGGAAGGCCAGGTTCATCCCCGAAATCGCGAGGATATGCGCAAGCGAGCTGTCGCGCAGCGCCTCGACCGTGGCCTGCGAAATGCCCGAGCGGTCGCCGGTCATCGCGCCGGCGGCAAAGGCCCCGGCCTCGCCCGGGATCGCGGCTTTCATTCCGGCCGACAGATGGCGGCGCAGCCGGCCGATCCATTCCTCGCCCGGGCGGGCGGGCTCGATCCGCAGCAGCGGGTTGCGGCTGTAGCCCACCGCGCCCAGCCGGTCGAAATAGGCCATGCGGCGGAAGTCGAACCCGCCGGGCTCGACCGCACTTTCTGGGGGCGCCAGCCCGCCGGTCAGCGCCACGGTTTCACCCGGCGCCGGATCGTGGAAGCTGACCGTGCCCAGAAGCGAGACGCGGACGCGCAGGGGGGTGCGCGCGGGCGGCAGGTCTTCCAGCACCACCTGATCCAGCGTGATCCGCAGCGCGTCCGAGGCGGAGCGGTCGATCTCGATCACCCGTCCCTGGATCGGGCCGTAATAGCGAAAGCTCAGCATCGGCGCCTGTTGCAGATCCGCGCGCAGGCCCGCGGCCAGAAAGCCCAGCGCCAGCGCCGCCACCAGCCCGCCCAGGGGGCGCAGCAGATCGGGCGCGCGCCACAGCGCGGCAAGGCCCAGCGCCAGCAGCGCCGCCGCCAGGGCATAGGCCGCAGGCCCCGGCTCATGCGGCCAGGCGAACCACAGGCCCACGCCGACCCCGATCGCCACCACCGCCAGCGGAAACAGCCGCCCCCGCGCCGCCTGCAGCGCCCGCAGCCCGGCCAAGAGAGCATCCGTCGCGCGCAAGCCCGGCACCTTGCCCTTCCCCCCCCGGAGCGTCTAAATGCCCGGGCCCCGCCGATCCTGCCGCGATCCTGGTTTCCGAAAGGTTAAGATCTCCCATGTCCGCCGATATCGTCACCCGCTTCGCCCCCTCGCCCACCGGGTATCTGCATATCGGCGGCGCCCGCACCGCGCTGTTCAACTGGCTTTACGCCCGCGGCCGCGGCGGCAAGTTCCTGCTGCGGATCGAGGATACCGACCGCGAACGGTCGACCCCCGAGGCGACGGCGGCGATCCTGCAGGGGCTGACCTGGCTGGGGCTGGACTGGGATGGCGAGGTGGTCAGCCAGTTCGCCCGCAAGGACCGCCATGCCGAAGTGGCGCATGAGATGCTGGCCCGCGGCACGGCCTATAAATGCTTTGCCACGGCCGAGGAAATCGCCGCGTTCCGCGAGGCGGAAAAGGCGCGCGGCGTCAGCTATCCGGTCTTCCTGTCGCCCTGGCGCGAGGCCGACCCGGCGACCTATCCCGATGCGCCCTATGTGATCCGCATGAAGGCCCCGCGCACCGGCGAGACGGTGATCGCCGACCGGGTGCAGGGCGAAGTGGTGATTTCGAACGCCACGCTGGACGACATGATCGTGCTGCGCTCGGACGGGACGCCGACTTACATGCTGGCGGTGGTGGTCGACGATCACGACATGGGCGTGACCCATGTGATCCGCGGCGACGACCATCTGAACAACGCCGCGCGCCAGCAGATGGTCTATGACGCCATGGGCTGGGCGGTGCCGGTCTGGGCGCATATCCCGCTGATCCACGGGCCCGACGGCAAGAAACTGTCGAAGCGCCACGGTGCGACCGGGCTGGAAGAGTACCAGGTCCTGGGCTACCCCGCCGCCGGCATGCGCAATTACCTGACCCGTCTGGGCTGGGCGCATGGCGATATGGAGATCTTCACCAGCGACGAGGCCAAGGCGGTGTTCGATCTGGACGGGATCGGCCGGGCCCCGGCGCGGCTGGATTTCAAGAAGCTGGAAAACACCTGCGGCCATCACATCGCGATGAGCGACAATGCTGCATTGCTGCAGGAATTGCAGGCCTTCCTGGCCGCTTCCGGCCGTCCCGCCCTGAGCGATCTGCAGCGAAATCGCATGATCGCCGCGATGGACGCCTTGAAGGAACGTGCGAAGACCTTCCCGGAACTGCTTGAAAAGGCGCAGTTTGCCCTGATCGAACGGCCGATCCTTCCCGATGAGAAAGCCGCGGCCGCGCTGGATACGGTATCCCGTGGTATACTGCAAACATTGACGCCGCGACTGCAAAATGCTAGCTGGACGAAAGAGGCTCTGGAGCCCATTCTGAATGCAGTCGCGCAGGAAAACGGCGTCGGATTCGGCAAGCTTGCAGCACCTTTGCGGGCGGCCATCGCCGGTCGCAGCGTTACTCCTTCGGTTTTCGACATGATGCTTGCCATCGGTCGGGATGAGACGATCGCGAGGCTTTCGGACGCCGCGGCCTGACGGCCAGGGCGCGCGCCCCAAGCCCTGCCAGCGCAGCCCGCAAGGCGGCGCGAGACTTGGCCACCGACCGGCCACCTGGGGTGCTGCCGGCCCAACACGGGGATTAGGAAGAGAATGTCAGATCGCAAAGCCACACTGACGCTTGACGGCAAGAGTTACGACCTGCCGGTGCTGTCGCCCACCGTGGGCCCGGATGTTCTGGATATCCGCAAGCTCTATGGCGAAGCCGATGTGTTTACCTACGATCCCGGCTTCACCTCGACCGCTGCCTGCGAATCGACCATCACCTATATCGACGGCGACGTGGGCGAATTGCTGTATCGCGGCTATCCGATCGAGCAGCTGGCCGAAAAATCCTCGTATCTGGAAAGCTGCTATCTGCTGCTGTACGGGGAACTGCCGACCCATGACCAGCTGTCGGATTTCACCGCCCGGGTGACCCGTCACACCATGGTGCATGAACAGATGCACCAATTCTACCGCGGCTTCCGCCGCGACGCGCATCCGATGGCCACCATGGTGGGCGTGGTGGGCGCGATGTCGGCCTTCTACCACGATTCGACCGATGTGAACGATCCCTGGCAGCGCGAAGTCGCGGCGATCCGCATGATCGCGAAACTGCCGACGATCGCGGCCATGGCCTATAAATACTCGGTCGGCCAGCCCTTCGTGTACCCGAAGAACTCGCTGTCCTATGCCGGCAATTTCCTGAGCATGTGCTTCGCCGTTCCGGCCGAGGATTATGTGGTCTCGCCGATCCTGGAAAAGGCGATGGACCGGATCATGCTGCTGCATGCCGACCATGAACAGAACGCCTCGACCTCGACCGTGCGTCTGGCCGGGTCTTCGGGCGCCAATCCCTTCGCCTGCATCGCGGCCGGCATCGCCTGCCTTTGGGGCCCGGCGCATGGCGGCGCCAACCAGGCCTGCCTGGAAATGCTGAAGGAAATCGGCACGGTCGACCGGATCCCGGAATATGTGGCCAAGGCCAAGGACAAGAATTCCGGCTTCCGGCTGATGGGCTTCGGCCACCGGGTCTACAAGAATTTCGACCCGCGCGCGAAGGTCATGAAGGAATCGGCCGACGAGGTGCTGGGCCTTCTGGGGATCGACAACAACCCGCTGCTGCAGGTCGCCAAGGAACTGGAGCGGATCGCGCTGGAAGATGAATATTTCATCTCGAAGAAGCTGTATCCGAATGTCGACTTCTATTCGGGCATCATCCTTGAGGCGATGGGCTTCCCCACCTCGATGTTCACCCCGATCTTCGCGATCTCGCGCACCGTGGGCTGGATCAGCCAGTGGAAAGAGATGATCGCCGAGAAGAACCAGAAGATCGGCCGTCCGCGTCAGCTGTATATCGGCGCGCCGCGGCGCGACTATGTGGATCTGCGCCACCGCTAAGCCGGTCGGGCAAAACAGAGTGGGGGGCGGTCTTCGGGCCGCCCTTTCGCATTCTTGCATCCGCCCCCGCGCCCGGGCAGGAAGGGGCGGCAGGATTGGGGGCTGAGGATGGCGGCGCATAGCGGCGGCGGACGGATCATCGGGCTGGATCTGGCGCGGACGGCGGCGCTGGTGGGGATGGTGACCTTTCACTTCACCTATGACCTCGACCTCTTCGGCTGGGTGCTGCCCGGCACCTCGCTGACGGGATGGTTCTGGTATCATGCAAGGCTGACCGCGGGGTCGTTCATCTTTCTGGCCGGGGTGTCGCTGTGGCTGGCGCATGGTGCGGGCATCCGCTGGCCCGCCTTCTGGCGCCGGCTGGCCAAGATCGGCGCGGCGGCGGGGCTGGTGACGATGGCCACCTATTTCGCCCTGCCCGGTCTGACGATCTTCTACGGCATCCTGCATTCGATTGCCGTCTCCAGCCTTGTGGCGCTTCTGGTGCTGCGCCTGCCCGCCGGGCTGACGCTGGCGCTGGCGGCGGCGGTCTTCGCCCTGCCCTGGCTTTATACCGACCCGGCCTTTGGCGGCTGGCTGATCTGGACCGGCCTTGCGCCGACCCGGCCGCTGACCGCGGATTTCGAGCCGCTGTTCCCCTGGCTGGCGCCGATGCTGGCCGGGGTGGCGGTGGCGCGGCTGATGAGCCGGTTTGACCTGTGGCGGCATCTGGCCTGGCCCGAGACGCCGCTGCTGCGGATGCTGGCCTGGCCGGGGCGGCACACGCTGGCGATCTATCTGATCCACCAGCCGGTGCTGCTGGGCCTGGTCTGGGCCGCGACGACATTGCTGCGCTAGGCGCCGCGATTTTTCCCGGCAGCGGCGCTAGGCGCCGCGATTTTTCGACGAAAAATCGCTGCCGTCGAGATGGGCAAGCGTTCCGTACAGATCCACCCGCCGGTCGCGGAACAGGCCCCAGCCGGCGCGCAGCGCGGCGATCTGGTCCAGATCGACGGTCGCGGTCAGCACCGCTTCGTCGCTGCGCCCGGCCTGGGTCAGCACTTGCCCGCTGGGATCGGCGATGAAGCTGGAGCCGTAGAAGGTCACCTCGGTTCCGCCCGGCGCGCGTTCGGTGCCGATCCGGTTCGAGGCGACGACCGGCAGGATATTGGCCGCCGCATGGCCGCGCATCGCCATTTCCCAATGCTTCTGGCTGTCATAGCCCGGCGCGGCGGGTTCCGATCCGATCGCGGTCGGATACAAAAGCATCTCGGCCCCCATCAGCGCCATCGCCCGGGCGGCTTCGGGAAACCACTGATCCCAGCAGATCGCGGCGCCGATCCGGCCAAAGGCCGTGTCCCAGACCCGGAAACCAGTATCGCCTGGCGAGAAATAGTATTTCTCCTGATAGCCCGGCCCCTGCGGGATATGGCTTTTGCGATAGATCCCCAGCATCCGCCCATCGGCATCAATCATCGCCAGGCTGTTGAAATGCGCCTGGCCGGCGCGTTCGAAGAAGGAACAGGGCAGCACCACGCCCAACTCGCGCGCCAGGGCCTGAAAGCGGGCGATCAGCGGATGGCCCTCGGCCGGGCGGGCCAGCGCGAAATACTCGGGCCGCTCTTCGCTGCAGAAATAGGGTGCCTCGAACAGTTCCTGCACCAGGATGACCTGCGCGCCCTGCGCGGCGGCGGCGCGGATCACCCGCTCGGCGGTATCGGCATTGGCGGGAAGATCCCAGGAACAGGCGAATTGCGTGGCGGAAAGGGTGATCTGGCGCATGTCTGACCATGGTTGCAAGGGGCGATGCGGTGGCAGTCTGCCCGCCCGGCCGGCGCCAGACTAGGGGCCGCGCGCGGCGGGGGAAAGCTATTCCGCGGGCAGGGCCGCCGGCAGGCGGTTGCGGGTGCGCGGCGGCACGGTTTCATGCAGTCGTTCCGAGCGGTCGCGCCCGACCCTACGGCGGCGGCGGTAGAGGAACCATTTGCCCCAGCTGCGCCAGGTGCCGACCATCGGCGCGGTGGCATCGCAGGGAAAGCGGGCGCGCCAGCCCTCGGGCAAAGCCAGGCCGCAGGCCTCGGCCCGGCCCAGCATCCAGGTCAGCGGAATGTTGGCCAGCGGCCGCGCCGCTTCGAAATCGCCCAGCTGGCCGCCGATATCGCCATGCGCGCCGCGGAACCAGACCTGCTCGACATTGCCCTCCCAGCCGGGCGGGCAGGACCACAGGACGGGCGAGAAGACCACCCGGGTCTCGTCCAGCGCCAGCGCCTGAAAGCCATGGCGGACATGGCGGCCAAGCTGGCGGTTGTGGAAGGCGCTGTCGCGTTCGGCGAACATCCACAGAAGCGGCAGCCGGATGCCCAGCGCCTTGACCGTGTCCCAGACCCCCAGCATCTCGATCGGCGCCTCGGCATGGCAATGGGCGGCGGCAAAGGCCTGGGCGGCGGCACTGCCCGGATCGCCGCGGTAATGCCGCCAGGCCAGATGGACATTGCGCTCGATCGCGGCATCCTGGCGCAGCAGCCCCACCCGGTCGATCACGCCGGCCAGGCTGCGCACCGCGAAGGCGCCGCGGGAATAGCCCAGCAGGAAGATCCGGTCGCCCGCGCGGTAATGGCTGGCCAGATGGCCATAGGCGCGGCGGATCATTCCGCCGATGCCGCGGCCGCGCACGATGTCGAGCCCGCGCCGCCAGCCGCGCCATTGCAGCCCCGGCTCATAGTAAAGCGTCCGATGCACGCTGGGCCCGGCCTCGGCCAGAAGCCGGTAGGTCAGGCCGGCATTCGATTCCTGCCCCGGCTCAAGCGAGGACATGGTGCCGTCCAGGATGATCACATGATCGACGCGGCCGCGGCTGCGGCCCCGTTCGGGCGGCGCCGCCGGCTCGGTCTCGGCAACCGGGCGGCGGCGGAACCAGCTTCTGATCCGGTCAAGCAGCACCCCTCGCCCCTTCGATCATCTGCCACAGCCGCAGGGGCGTGAAGGGCATGTCGACCCGGTCCACACCCAAGGGCGCCAGCGCATCGCGCACCGCATTGGATATCGCCGCAAGGGCGCCGACGGTTCCCGCCTCGCCACAGCCTTTCATGCCCAAAGGATTGGTGCTTGTGTAGGTGGGCAGGGTGGAGAAGGCGATGCCCGGCACCTGATCGGCCCGCGGCATGCCGTAATCCATGAAACTGCCGGTCAGGACCTGGCCTTCGGCATCATAGCGGAAATCCTCGGTCACCGCCTGGCCGAAGCCCTGCGCCAAGCCGCCCTGCACCTGGCCTTCCACCAGATTGGGCGCGATCAGCGTGCCGAAATCGTCGACCACCGTATAGCGGTCCAGCGTGAGGGCGCCGGTTTCGGGGTCGATCTCGACCTCGGCCACATGGACGCCATTGGGGAAGGACCGGCCCTGCAGGGTGATGGTGGCCGAGCGGTCCAGCAGATCGGCGCGGTCGCGGGCGCGGGCCAGATCGGCGGCTTCGGCAAAGCCCGCCTTGCGGTTGGTGCCGGGGGCCGCGAATTCGCCTTCGCTATACTCGACCGTCTCGGCGCCCCATTCCTTGGCAAGGAAGGTCTGGAAGCCCTGCACCATCTGGCCCAGGGTCTCGCGCGCCGCGGTGCCCTGCACGGTGACCGAGCGCGAGCCGCCGGTGCCGCCGCCCTTGGCGATGCGGTCGCTGTCGCCTTCGACCACGCGCACCTTGTCCTGCGGCAGGCCGGTCGCCACGGCGACCATGCGGGAATAGACCGATTCGTGGCCCTGGCCATTGGTCTGGGTGCCGACATAGATCGTGGCGCCGCCATCCGCGTCCAGCGTGATCCGCGCGGTTTCCTGCGGGGCGCCCAGGATGGCTTCAATATATTGGCAGGTGCCCAGGCCGCGGATCAGCCCGCGGGCTTCGCTGGCGGCGCGGCGGGCGGCCAGGCCCGGCAGATCGGCCTTGGCCTGGGCCGCCGCCAGAACGGCTGCGAAATCGCCGACATCCACCTCTTCGCCGGCCTCGTTCACATGCGGAAAGCGGGTGACATGGTTCAGGGCGCGCAGGGCGAAAGGATCCATCCCCAATTGGCGCGCGGCTTCGTCGATCACCCGCTCGATCGTCATGATCGCCTCGGGCCGACCGGCGCCGCGATAGGCATCGACGGGCGCGGTGTTGGTATAGACCCCGGTTGCGGCCAGATGCGCCTTGGGAAGGTCATAGACACCGCTCAGCACCTTGAAGAACAATTCGGACTGCACCTCTTGCCCGAATTGCGAGTTATAGGCGCCAAGGTTGCAGATCAGGTTAACGCTGTAGCCGGTGATCCGGCCCGCCGCGTCAAAGCCCATCCGTGCCCGCGCCACCAGATCGCGGCCGGCATTGTCGGACAGCATCGCCTCGGTCCGGGTCGAGACCCAGGCGACCGCCCGCCCCAGCATCCGGGCGGCCTGCGCAATCACCGGATATTCGGGGTAGCACATCGCCTTCATGCCGAAGCCGCCGCCGACATCGGGGGTGGTCACCCGGACCGCATCTGCGGCCAGACCCAGATGGCGCGCGAGTTCGGATTTCTGGAACCAGACCCCCTGCCCGTTCACGCACAGATGCAGCCGCGCGCCGTCCCATTCGGCGAAGGCCGCCCGCGGCTCCATCGGCGCGGCGGTCACACGGTTGTGCAGGATTTCCATCTCGACCACGCGGGCGCTGGCCGCCAGCGCCGCCTCGGTGCCCGGCCCGTCGCCGCCCTGCCACAGGAAGGCGCGATTGTCGGGGGCCTGCGCGTGGATCTGCGGCCCGCCTTCGGCCAGCGCCAGCGCACAGGGCAGATCGTCGATCTCGACCTCGATCGCCTCGGCCGCGTCCTGCGCCGCCTCGCGGGTTTCGGCGATCACGCAGGCCAAGGCCTCGCCGACATGGCGGACATGGGTCGTGGCCAGGATCGGGCGCAGCGGCGCGGCCCCGCCGGGCAGAACCATGCCCCACATGTCCAGCGCCACGCCGGCCGCCTGCAGGTCATCGGCGGTCAGCACCGCCAGGACGCCGGGCATCGCCCGCGCCGCCGCCGTGTCGATCCGCCGGATCGCGCCATGCGCCCGGTCCGAGCGCAGGAACTGCGCCACCGCCGCGCCGGCGGGGATCAGATCCTGCACATAGCGGCCCGTGCCGGTCAGGAAGCGGACATCCTCGCGCCGCCGCAGCGGCTGGGCCTGTCCGAATTTCAGCTCTGCCGCCATCGCGCATCCCTTTCCGCCAAACCCCGGAAATGGTTACGCCCCCGGCCGGGTTTGTCCAGCCGGGGGCGTTCGATGTCACGCGAAAGCGAGAGGTCAGACCTTCAGGCTCAGCACCGTTGCCATCTGCAGGTCGCCAAAGCCGTTGAAGCGGCTGTTGGTGACCACCGAATAGGACCCCATGCCGTGCCAGATGATGTAATCGCCCTCGGCGATATCCGAAGGCAGCGGCAATTCGCCCGGCAGCCGGTCGACCGAATCGCAGGTCGGGCCAAAGACGATGCGGTTCTCATGCTTGCCGTCGCGCGGCGTGCCATCGGGGGCCAGCACGGTGAAACGGTCGATCACCCCGATCAGCGGCAGCTCGGTAAGCGTGCCATAGACGCCGTCATTCAGGAAGACATGCGTCTCGTCCCGCACCGCCTTGACGCGGGCGGCCAGCGTGAAGGCATCGCCGCACATCGCCCGGCCCGGCTCGCAGACCAGCAGCGGGCGGTTGTCGCCGAAAGCCTCGGTCGCGACGCGGTCGATCAGGGCAAAGGTTTCTTCCAGCGCGGGAACCACGGCCTGCAGCCGGTGGTTCGGGAAGCCGCCGCCCACGTTCAGCCGCGCGATGGTCACGCCCGCCGCCGCGGTGATCTGCGCGGCTTCGCGGATATAGGCCTCCCAGGCGTGGGGATCGGTGCATTGCGTGCCGGGGTGGAAGGTCAGCGAGGGGATGAAGCCCGCCTGCGCCACCTCTTGCAGCAGTTCCACCGCCAGCTCGACCGTCGCGCCGAACTTGGCGCCGAAATTATAGGCCGCGCCCGCGACCGGCAGCTTGAAGCGCACCGAGATTTCGGTGCCCTCGGCCGGGACCAGCTCGATCAGCTTGACCAATTCGCTGCGCGAATCGACGCTGTAGCTTTTCACCCCCCGGGCCACCGCATGCTCGATTTCAAAGCGCGCGCGGACGGGGTTGTTGTAGTGGATCGCCGCGTCGGGGGCGAGCCGGCGGATCAGGTCGATCTCGAAGGGCGAGGCGCAGTCATAGCCGCGGATGCCGGCCGCGGCCAGGTTCTCGATCATTTCCTCGCCGGGATTGGACTTGACCGCATAGGTCACCATGCCCGGGAACCCGTCGATGAAGCGGCGCGCCGAGGCCTGAACCGCCGAAGGCGCAAAGAAAAGCACCGGATTTTCAGGTGCTTGCGTGCGCAGGTATTCGGTCGGATTGGTCCAGATCGTTTTGGAGAGTCCCATCGGCGCAGTCCTTTCAGCCAACAAGACGCTTCGCCCTTCCCCTGACAACGGGCCGGGCACCAGCGTGGTTTCAAGTGAACCAGGCCAGGTGCGTATGAGCCGCCCTTTTCCTGCAGGTAGGATGCGCGATATGTGTGACATCTTCACCGATTAAAACTATATATATGCCGCGAAATGTCGTCATAATGACGAAAACACCGATCAAACTGCAAGGCGCACCCATGGATGAACTGGATCGCAGCATTATCGGCCTGTTGGGGGCCGATGCCCGGATGTCGGTTGCAACGCTGGCACGGCGGCTGAAGGTCGCGCGCTCGACCATCCAGGCCCGGTTGGAGCGGCTTGAAACCAATGGCGTGATCGCCGGCTACACGCTGAAACTGGGCGAAGGCGCGCGCGAGGGGCGGCTGCGCGCCAGCGTTCTGCTGTCGATCGAGCCCCGCGCGCAGGCGGCGATCCTGACCCGGCTGAAATCGGTGGCCGAGATCGAGCGCTGCTTCACCACCTCGGGCCGCTTCGACCTGCTGCTGCAGATCGCCTGCCCGAATACCCAGGTGCTGGATCAGGTGCTGGACCAGATCGGCGCGATGACCGGGGTGAAATCTTCGGAAAGCCTGATCCATCTGTCGACCAAGATCGACCGGGCGGTGTAGGCGGGCGGTGTAGGCGGATTTCCCCGGCCCGGCTTTTCCCGCGGCCCCGCAGGCCCCACCTTCAGACCTTCCGCACCACAGGGAGGTTTCCATGGCCTATGTCGACGGTTTTCTGATTCCCGTGCCCGATGCCCGCAAGGAAGACTATCGCGCGCATGAAGAGAAATGGTGGCCCTTCTTCCGCGATCGCGGCGCGACCGGGCTGGCGATCTGCTGGGGCGATGATGTGCCGCCCGGCGAGCGGACCGATTTCCGCCGCGCCGTGGCGCTGGAAGACGGCGAGACGGTGGTCTTCGCCTGGATGACCTGGCCCGACCGCGAGACGCGCGACAAGGCCTTTGCCGCGATGATGCAGGACGGCATGGAAATGCCCGAGATGCCTTTCGACGGCAAGCGCATGGTCTTTGGCGGTTTTGTCCCGATCCTGGCCCTGGGCCAGGCCTTGGGCTGACCGCCCGTTCAGGGCAGCGCGCGGCGCAGGATCGCGACCAGCGCCGCGTCGCGTTCGTCAGGGGGCAGATCGGCGAATTGCGCCAGCCGGCCCGACATCATCAGATCGGCCAGCCCATGCGCCATGGCCCAGAAGGCGGCAATGTCGCCTTCGCGCCCGCCGGCCGCCGCCACGCCGCCGGCCAGATGCAGATAGGCCGCACTGCCCGCCTCGACCAGTGTGTCCGAGCTTTCGTCGATCCGGCGCGAGGTGAAGATCAGCCGGAACAGCGCCGGCCTTGCGCAGGCGAAATCGACATATCCCAGGCCCGAGGCCAGAAGCCGTTCCGACGGATGCGCCCCCGCCGCCTCTTCCCGCGCGGTCTGCGCGGCGACGAAGGCCTGAAACCCCTCGGCCGCAAGCGCGGTCAGCAGCCCGGTCGTATCGCCGAAATGATGCTTGGGCGCGGCATGGCTGACGCCGGCCCTTCGCGCCACCGAGCGCAGGGAAAACCCCTCGACCCCGGCCTCGGCCAGTTCCGCTTCGGCCGCACCCAGAAGTGCTGCGCGCAGATTGCCGTGATGGTAGGGCTTCTCCGTCATCGCTGCGCCTCCGACCTGATGCAGGCAGTCCCTGCGATCAGCCTGCCCCAGCCATCTTTGCGCCGTCAACTTCTTTCTTGACAGCAGGGCGGCCCCCTGCCCGACCGCCCGGCGCCCGGCCCGATTCCGCGGCTTTTCCGCCCGCCCCCTTGGCCTTGCGCCGCGTATTCGCTATGCCCGATCCGACCGCAAAGGATGGTGCCCATGCCGATGGAAAAGACCTTCAACGCCGCCGAGGCCGAGGCCCGGATCTCGAAGCTCTGGCTTGACCGCAAGGTGGGCGCCGCGGGCGCCAATGCAAAGCCCGGCGCGCCCAGTTTCTCCATCGTCATCCCGCCGCCCAACGTGACCGGCAGCCTGCATATGGGCCATGCCTTCAACAACACGCTGCAGGATATCCTGACGCGCTGGCACCGGATGCAGGGCCATGACACGCTGTGGCAGCCCGGCACCGACCATGCCGGCATCGCGACGCAGATGGTGGTCGAGCGCGAGCTGGCCAAGACCAACCGCCGCCGCACCGATTTCAGCCGCGCCAAATTCACCGCGCTGGTCTGGGAGCAGAAGCAGAAATCCCGCGGCACGATCATCGGCCAGCTGCAGCGGCTGGGCGCCACCTGCGACTGGGACCGCGAGGCCTTTACCATGTCGGGCGCCCCCGGCGCGCCTGCGGGCGAAGAGGGCAATTTCCACGATGCGGTGATCAAGGTCTTCGTGGACATGTATCACAAGGGCCTGATCTATCGCGGCAAGCGGCTGGTGAACTGGGACCCGCATTTCGAGACCGCGATCTCGGATCTGGAAGTCGAACAGACCGAAGTCGCGGGCCATATGTGGCATTTCAAATACCCGCTCGCCGGTGGGCAGACCTATGAGTATATCGAGAAGGACGAAGCCGGGAACGTCACCTTCCGCGAGACCCGCGATTACATCTCGATCGCCACGACCCGGCCGGAAACCATGCTGGGCGACGGCGCGGTGGCGGTGCATCCGTCGGATGAACGTTACGCGCCAATCGTCGGAAAACTTTGCGAAATTCCGGTTGGGCCCAGCGAACACCGCCGGCTGATCCCGATCATCACCGACGACTATCCCGATCCGAATTTCGGCTCGGGCGCGGTGAAGATCACCGGCGCGCATGATTTCAACGATTATGGCGTGGCGCAGCGCAACGGCATTCCGCTGTACCGGCTGATGGATCAGAAGGCGCGGATGCGCGATGATGGGCTGCCCTACGCGGAAAGCGCCGCGATTGCCGGGGCCGTGGCCCGGGGCGAGCGCAGCCTGACCGAGGCCGAGGCCGATCAGATCAACCTTGTGCCGCCGGAACTGCGTGGGCTTGACCGCTACGAGGCGCGCAAGGCCGTGGTCGCGGCGATCAATGCCGAACATCTGGCCGTCACCAAGCTGGTGAAGTCGATCGACAAGGAAACCGGCTCCGAGCATCTGGAACTGGTGCCCTACGTTGAAGACAAGAAGATCATGCAGCCCTTCGGCGACCGCTCGAAAGTGGTGATCGAGCCGATGCTGACCGATCAATGGTTTGTTGACACTGACAAGATCGTTCAGCCCGCGCTTGACGCTGTCAAGACCGGCGCGACCCAGATCCTGCCCGAGCGCGATACCAAGACCTATTTCCACTGGCTCGACAATATCGAGCCCTGGTGCATCTCGCGCCAGCTGTGGTGGGGCCATCAGATCCCGGTCTGGTACGGCTTCGACCTGTCCGCCCCCGGCTTCCGCGATGACGAGGGCGACGAGGCGCTGGATCCGGTGAAAATGCTGCGCGTTCTGGGCGATGGCGGCCCGGCCGACCGGCCCACGCTGAACCGCTGCGCCGCCGGCTTCGACGGCGTGGCGCCGCTGTTCCGTGATGACCTGGCCCCCTTGCCGCATCCCTTGAACCATGCCCGCGTGGTCGAGGTCGCCGACCGCGCGCAGGCGGTGGAAACCCTGGCCGCGGCGCTGGCGCAGTATGAGATCAGCCAGGACGCAACCCAGCTGGTCTATCCGGTCTGGCGCGACCCCGACGTGCTGGACACCTGGTTCTCGTCGGGCCTTTGGCCGATCGGCACGCTGGGCTGGCCCGAGAACACCCCGGAATTGCAGCGCTATTTCCCGACCAGCGTGCTTGTCACCGGCTTCGACATCCTGTTCTTCTGGGTGGCGCGCATGATGATGATGCAGCTGGCCGTGGTCGGCAAAGTGCCTTTCGAGACCGTCTATGTTCATGCCCTCGTCCGCGACGAGAAGGGCAAGAAGATGTCGAAATCGCTGGGTAATGTGCTGGATCCGCTGGATCTGATCGACGAATACGGCGCCGATGCGGTGCGTTTCACCCTGGCCGCCATGGCCGCGATGGGGCGCGATCTGAAACTGTCGAAAGACCGGATCGCCGGCTATCGCAATTTCGGCACCAAGCTGTGGAATGCCTGCCGCTTTGCCGAGATGAACGGCGTCTGGGAGGGCCATGCCACGCAATCTGCCCCGCCGCCGGCCAAGGCCACGGCGAACCGCTGGATCATCGGCGAAACCGCGCGCGCACTGGCCGAAGTGAACGCGGCGCTGGGCGAATTCCGCTTCGATCAGGCGGCGGATGCGCTGTACAAATTCGTCTGGGGCAAGGTCTGCGACTGGTATGTCGAATTCGCCAAGCCCCTGTTCGACGGCGAAGACGCGGCCGAGACGCGGGCCACCATGGCCTGGGTGCTGGACCGCTCGATGATCCTGCTGCATCCCTTCATGCCTTTCGTCACCGAAGAGCTTTGGGCCACCACCGGCTCGCGCGAGAAGCTGCTGGTCCATACCGATTGGCCCGAGCTGCCGGAAAGCCTGATCGACGCCGAGGCCGCGGCGGAAATGGGCTTTGTGACCGCGCTGATCGACGAGATCCGCTCGGCCCGGGCGCAGGTGCATGTGCCGGTCGGGCTGAAGATCGACCTTGTCGCCACCGACCTGCCCGAGGCCGCCCGCGCGGCCTTCACCCGCAACGAGGCGCTGATCCGCCGTCTGGCGCGGATCGACACGTTCAGCGAGGGCGCGGCGCCGAAGGGGTCGATCGCGGTGACCGCGGGCGGGGCGGGTTTCGCCATTCCGCTGCAGGGGCTGATCGACATTGCCGAGGAAAAGGGCCGGCTGCAAAAGGCGCTGGACAAGCTGGGCAAGGAAATCGCCGGGCTGAACGGCCGCCTGTCGAACCCGAATTTCGCCAAATCCGCCCCGGAAGAAGTGGTGGACGAGGCGAAGGCCAATCTGGAAGCCCGCCAGGACGAGGCCGCGAAGATCGAGGCCGCGTTGCAGCGCCTGGCCGAGCTGGCCTGATCGGCTGCCAGCTGTGCAGACCGGAAAAGGGGGCCATGGGCCCCCTTTTTGCCCTTCTTCGGCCCTTGCCTGTGGCGGGATGCAGGCGCAATCTGGCCCGGCAAAGGAGGCATTCCATGACCTGGCTTTCGCGTCTTGCCGAACGCCGCATCCAGGCCGCGCGCCTGAGGGGTGATTTGCAACATCTTGAAGGCGAAGGGAAACCCCTGCCTGACCGCCCGGGCGACGCCTTCATCAGCGCCGGCGATGCGGTGGGGTTCCGCATCATGGCCGAGGCCGGCGTCCTGCCCGAGGAAATCACCCTGAAAAAGCAGGTCGCGGCCCAGCGCGCCCATCTGGCGACGCTGTCTGACGAGGGCGCGCGCAAAGCCGCGCTGGCCGAATTGGCGCAGCTGGAAATGCGCCAGGCGATTGCCGAGGAAAGCCGGCGCAAGTTCCTGCGCTAAGCCGCCCCCTTGCGCCCCGCGCGCCGCCCGGCATAACTGCCGCGCATGAGCCGCTTTCTGACCCCGCATGCCGCCCTTCTGCCCTCGACCGTGCCCTTCACCGGGCCCGAAACGCTGGAGCGCCGACAGGGCCGGCCGTTCCGCGCCCGGCTGGGGGCGAATGAATCGGTCTTCGGCCCCTCGCCCCGCGCGGTGGCGGCGATGGCGGCGGCGGCCGGCGAAAGCTGGATGTATGGCGACCCGGAAAACCACGACCTGAAACAGGCGCTGGCCGCGCATCACGGCTGCAGCCCCGAGCATATCGCCATCGGCGCGGGGATCGACGGGCTTCTGGGGCTGTTGTGCCGGCTGACGCTGGATCCGGGCACGCCGGTCGTCACCTCGCTGGGCGCCTATCCGACCTTCGCCTTCCATGTCGCGGCCTGCGCGGGCGCGTTGACTCGGGTGCCCTATCGCGGCGATCACGAAGACCCGCAGGCGCTGCTGGACGCCGCCCGCACCACGGGGGCGCGGCTTCTGTACCTGGCCAATCCCGACAATCCGATGGGCAGCCATCACCCCGGCCCGGTGATCGAGGATCTGGCGGCGAACCTGCCGCCCGAGACGCTGCTGGTTCTGGACGAGGCCTATGCCGATCTGGCGCCTGCCGAGGCGATCCCGCAGATCGCGCCCGATCATCCGCAGGTGATCCGGCTGCGCACCTTCTCGAAAGGCCATGGGCTGGCCGGGGCGCGGGTCGGCTATGCGCTGACCAACCCCGATCTGGCCCGCGCCTTTGACAAGATCCGCGATCATTTCGGCATGGCCCGGGCCAGCCAGATCGGCGCGCTGGCGGCGCTGCGCGATCAGGACTGGCTGGCCGGCATCCGCGCGAAAGTGGCGCAGTCGCGCGACCGGCTGGCGGCGATTGCGCGCGACAACGGGTTGCAGCCGCTGGCGTCGGCCACGAATTTCGTCACCATGGATTGCGGCCGCGACGGCGATTTCGCCCGGCTTGTGCTGGCCGGGTGCCAGGCGCGCGGGCTGTTCATCCGCATGCCGGGCGTGGCGCCGCTGGATCGCTGCCTGCGGATCTCGACCGGGCCCGAAGCCGCGATGGCGGTGGTGGCAGAGGTGCTGCCCCAGGCGCTGCGCGCCGCGGGCGGCTGATCACTCGGCGGCGAGTTCAGGCTTTGCCGGGCCAATGGGTTTGGACGGGCCGGAGGGCGGCTCGGCCGCGCCCAAACGCAGGGCGGGCAAGGGTTGCGGCGCGGGCTCGGCCGCATCGGCGACCAGAACCGGCAGCGCGGGCTTCGGCTCGGCCTCGGCCTGCGGCGCGGCGGCAGCGGCCGGCAACGCCCGGCGGAACACCAGCATGTTCTGGAACGAGGTTTTGGTGCCGGTCAGCCCCGACCGTTCATCGCAGGGCAGCACATCGGCGCGGACATAATCCCAGCCCTCGGCCCCCAGCCGGTTCATCAGATTGGTCAGCGCCAGGGCAAACCGCTCTTCCGTGGTCTTGGCGCCGCGCGATTTCTCGCCCCGGCGCGGAGCCGGGATCACCTTGAATTCGAACCGCTGCATCCTGGACCTCCGCCGCTGCGCCGCCGACTTTACCGGGATTCGCCCAGCAAGGGCAAATAGACAAAGGATTTTCACGAAGGCCAGAGCGCTGCGATCACATCAACCTGATCTTGCGGGCCAAGCCAGGGCCGCCCGCTACCTGTGGGGGCAGGCGCCGCCCTCTTCCCCCCGGGCCCGGTTTCGGCGCAGCATGGACCGGCGGAAAACCGCAAACGCAGCCACTACCCCAGGACGGAGCGCCAAAGATGACCACCGCCTTCTACCATGACGAACGCTGCATGTGGCATTCGGGCGGCGAGCGGGTTTTGTATCTGCCGGTTCAGCCCTGGCTGCAGCCCCTGGCCGCGGGCGGCTATGCCGAAAGCCCGGAAACCAAGCGCCGGCTGCGCAATCTGGTTGAGATCTCGGGCCTGTGGGAGCAGCTGTCGCATCCCAAACCCCGCCCGGCCACAAGGGCGCAGATGGAGCGTATCCACCCGCCCGCCTATCTGGACCGCTTCCAGCGCCTGTCCGATGCCGGCGGCGGCGATCTGGGCGAAGATGCGGTCTTCTCGCAGGGCGGCTACGAGATCGCGGCCCTGTCGGCCGGCCTGGCGGTGGCGGCGCTGGACGATGTCTGGCAGCGGCGGGTCGAGAATGGCTATGCGCTGTGCCGCCCGCCCGGCCATCACTGCCTGCCGAATTTCGGCATGGGCTTCTGCCTTCTGGCCAATATCCCGATCGCGCTGGAAACCCTGCGGGCAGAGCATGGTCCTTTGCGCGCGGCGGTGGTCGACTGGGATGTGCATCACGGCAACGGCACCGAGGCGATCTATTACGACCGCGCCGATACGCTGACGATCTCGCTGCATCAGGAGCGCTGCTATCCGGTGAACACCGGCGCCGCGGCGGATCGCGGGCGGGGGGCGGGACTGGGCTGCAACCTGAACATCCCGCTTCTGCCCGGCGGCGGGGATCGGGCCTATCTGGATGCGTTCGAGCTGCTGGTCCTGCCGGCCTTGCAGGAATTTCGGCCCGAGATCATCGTGATCGCCTGCGGGCTGGATGCCAATGCCTTTGACCCTCTGGCCCGGATGCAGGCCCATGCCGGCACCTATCGCGCGATGACGCGGCTGTTGAAACAGGCGGCCGAGGATCTGTGCGGCGGGCGGCTGCTGGCGGTGCATGAGGGCGGCTATTCCGAGGTGCAGGTGCCCTTCTGCGGCCTGGCGGTGATCGAGGCGCTGTGCGGCCAGACCAGCGCCGTGGTCGATCCGTTCCAGGCCACGATCGAGGCGAACCAGCCGGCCCAGGATTTCGCCGATTTCCAGCGCGCCCGCCTTGCCGCCCAGGCCCGCACACATTTCAGTGCGCAGCCCGGCTAAGCGCAGCCTGCCCCCCAGAACGCGGCCCGAACCGGCGCAAGCCGGCCTTGGCCGCTCTTGCCCGCCTGCCCGGCTTCTGCCAATTTGCGCCGACGCGGATCCCGGCGCAGAGTTCAGCATGACCCAGGATCGGCGCGCAACCCTAGGCCCCTTCCCCGCCGCCAAGCGGACCCGCGCGGCAGAAGCGGCCCTTTCCTCGGACCAGAGCCAATGCCCGCCATTCCCGCCCCCGTCGTGACGATCGCGCTGCTGATCGCGTCAAACCTGTTCATGACCTATGCCTGGTACGGGCATCTGAAGGATCGCAGCGCCCCCCTGCTGATCGTGATCTTCACCAGCTGGGGCGTGGCCTTCTTTGAATATTGCCTGATGGTTCCGGCAAACCGCATCGGCTATGGCGTGTTCAACGCCGCCCAGCTGAAGACCATTCAAGAGGTGATCACCCTGTCGGTCTTCGCGCTGTTTTCGACCTATTATCTGAAAGAGCCGATGGGCTGGAATCACCTGATCGGCTTTGGCTTCATCGTCACCGGCGCCTGGTTCATCTTCCACAAATGGAGCTGACGGACGGCCTTGCCCCGCCCTGCCAGAGCCGCCACGCGCCCCAGACCATGGACAAGCCCGCCGCAAGCGCGTAGCGCCGAGGGATGACCCGTCCCAGCCGCTTCCTTGACCGATCGACGCCGCCGCATCTGGCGACGCTGATCCTGATCGCCGGCCTGTCGGCCCTGGCGATGAGCATCTTCCTGCCCTCGCTGCCCGGCATGGCCGAGTGGTTCGGCGTGTCCTATGCGACGATGCAGCAATCGGTGCCGCTGTATCTGGGCCTGTCGGCCGCGCTGCAGGTGGTGATCGGCCCGCTGGCCGACCGCTACGGACGCCGGCGGGTGCTGCTGGTGTCGCTGTCGGTCTTTCTGCTGGCGACGGTGGGCACGCTTCTGGCGCCCGATGCCACGACCTTCCTGATCTGCCGCATGCTGCAGGCCGTGGTCGCCTCGGGCATGGTCCTGTCGCGCGCCATCGTGCGCGACATCACCTCGGACGCGCAGGCCGCCTCGATGATCGGCTATGTCACCATGGGGATGAGCCTGGCGCCAATGATCGGCCCGGTGATCGGCGGCTGGCTGGACGAGCTGGCGGGCTGGCAGGCGAATTTCGCGCTGCTTCTGCTGATGGGCGGCGCGATCACGCTGCTGGTCTGGGCCGATCTGGGGGAAACCTCGCCGCCGCGCGGCGGGTCGATCCTGGCGCAGATCCGCGAATATCCGCAGCTGCTGACCTCGCCGCGCTTCTGGGGCTATGCGCTGAGTGCCGCGTTCAATTCCGGCTGTTTCTTCGCCTATCTGGGCGGCGCGCCCTTCGTGGGCGACCATATCTATCATCTGGCCCCGGGCGAGGTGGGCGCGCTGTTCGCCCTGTCGGCCGTGGGCTATGGCTGCGGCAATTTCGTGGCCGGGCGCTGGTCGGTGCGCGTGGGCATGAACCGGATGATCCTGATGGGCTGCGGCATCACCACGGCGGGGCTGGCGCTGCAGACGCTGCTGACGCTGGCCGGACTGTCGGGCCCGGCGGTGTTCTTCGGCTTCTCGCTGGCCATGGGCTTTGGCAATGGCATCGCCATGCCCAATGCCAATGCCGGGATCCTGTCGGTGCGCCCGTCGCTGGCGGGGTCGGCCTCGGGTCTGGGCGGGGCGATCATGATCGGCGGCGGGGCGGCGCTGTCGTCGCTGGCCGGTGCCCTGCTGGGGCCGGGCTCGACCGAATTGCCGCTGGTGCTGTTGATGCTGGCCTCCTCGGTGGGCTCGATGCTGGCGATTGCCTATGTCTTCCGCCGCGCGCGCCAGCTGGGCATCGCGACCTAGGCTGCGCCCTGCGACGCGCCGCCCCAGGCGGGCACAAGGCGCGCAAATCCGCTTGACCGGCCAGTTTGCAAAGCCAATAACCGCTTTGCAAACGGGGGGCGCGCCATGGCCAGCCAGAAACTCTATGCCGGGGTCAAGCTGCGCGAGATCCGCGCCCGGCTGGGCCTGACCCAGAAGGGATTTGCCGACAAGCTGGGCGTGTCGCTGCCCTATCTGAACCAGATGGAGAACAACCATCGCCCGGTCTCGGCCGCGGTGGTGCTGGCCCTGGCGCAGGAATTCGGGCTGGATGTGACCGAATTGACCGTGGGCGAAAGCGAACGGCTGGTCAGCGACATGCGCGAGGCGTTGGCGGACCCGGTCTTCACCTCGGGCGCGCCGCCTTTGGCCGACCTGCGGCTGGCCGCGTCGAACGCGCCCGCGCTGGCGCGCGCCTTTCTGGATCTGCACCGCGCCTATCGACAAAGCCATGAACGGCTGGCTTCGCTGGACGAGGCGCTGGGGCGCGAGGATGTGGGGCTGAAGCCCTCGCCCTGGGAGGAGGTGCGCGATTTCTTCCATTATTGCGACAATTACCTCGATGCGGTCGACCGCGCGGCCGAGCATTTCGCGGCGCCGGGCGGGGTGCGCAAGGATGTGACGCTGTTTGCCGAAGAGGCGCTGCGGCGGCAGGGCATCAGCCTGCATTACACCGCGGAACCGGCGCTGCGGGCCTATGACCCGGCCAGCCGGCGGCTGGCGATCTCGGCCCGCGCCCAGGGGCCGACGCGGCGGTTTCAGCTGCTGCACCAGCTGGCGCTGATCACCCAGAACGACCTTCTGGAAGCGACGCTGGACCTGGCCCGCTTTTCCACCCCCGAGGCGCGCGGCATCGCCAAGATCGGCCTGGCGAATTACTTCGCCGGCGCCGCCCTTCTGCCCTATCGCGCCTTCCTGGACGCCGCGCGCGAGACGCGGCACGATCTGGAACGGCTGGCCGATCTGTTCGGCGCGTCGATCGAGCAGGTGGCGCATCGGCTGTCCACCCTGCAACGCCCCGGCGCCAAGGGGATTCCGTTCTTCTTCGTCCGGGTCGATCAGGCCGGCACGATCACCAAGCGCCACTCGGCCACGCGGCTGCAATTCGCCCGCTTCGGCGGCGCCTGCCCCCTGTGGAACGTGCATCGCGCCTTTGAAACCCCGGGCCAGTTCCTGCGCCAATTGGCCGAGACGCCCGATGGCGTGCGCTATCTATGCCTGGCGCGCGAAGTGTCGAAACCCGCGGGGGCCTTTCTGGCGCCGGTGCGGCGCTATGCGATCTGCCTGGGCTGCGAAGTGCAGCATGCCGCCGATACGGTCTATGCCGACGGGCTGGACCTGAAGGGAAGGTTCGAGCCGATCGGCATTTCCTGCCGGATCTGCGAGCGCCCGAACTGCCACCAGCGTTCGGTCCCGCCGCTGGAGCGGCGGCTGCGCGTCAATCTGGACCGGCGCGACCTGCTGCCCTACGAGATCGCCGATTAGGCCCGCGCCGACAGCCGCAATGCAAAAGGGCGGGCCCGCAGGCCCGCCCCTTCGTTAAATCCGGGTCAGATCAGACGGTCGCGGCGCGCAGGGCGGCGGCGATGGCATCCTTCACCCGCGACCGTTCACGGCGCAGCGCCTCTTCATGCTCTTCCGAGACCGTGTCGATGCGGCTTTCGGCGCGGTGAACCTTGTCATTCACCTCGTCATAATCCGCCAGCAGCTTGGCGAAATGCGCATCCGAAGTCTTCAGCGCGGTGATGCGCTCGGCTTCCCCGGGGAATTCTTCCTGCAGGGTGTGCGGCGTATTGGCCATGTCCGTCTCCTTCCAACGTTTCGGATTCACCTTAACGGCTGACCTGCCCGACACTTTGATCAGGGTCAAGTGCGGTGCAGATCCTGCACAGGAAAGCGGCGGAACCCGCCGGCGGCGGGCCGGCGCGCGCCCCTAGCGCTGCGCGACCCGCCAGTTGGGGTTGATCCAGGGCTCCAGATTCGCGGCCGGCAGCGGCGTGCGGCCCAGGATGTGATCGGCCGCCTTTTCCCCCACCATGATCGAGGGCCCGTTCAGATTGCCATTCGTCACCTGCGGGAAGACCGAGCTGTCGGCCAGCCGCAACCCCTCGACCCCGATGACCCGGCATTCGGGATCGACCACCGCCATCGGATCGCCTGCCCGCCCCATCCGCGCCGTGCCGCAGGGGTGATAGGCGCTTTCCACATGCTCGCGCAGGAAATCGTCCAGCTGCGCATCGGTCTGAACCGCGGCGCCGGGCTGGATTTCCGATTTCACGAAGGGCTTGAACGCCTCTTGCCCGAAGATCTCGCGGGTCAGCCGGATGCAGCGGCGGAAATCGTCCCAGTCCTCGGGATGGGACATGTAGTTGAAGCGGATCACCGGCGCATCCTCGGGCCGGGCCGAGCGCAGGGTGACGCTGCCGCGCGATTTCGACCGCATCGGCCCGACATGGGCCTGGAACCCGTGCCCGCCTGCCGCGGCCTTGCCGTCATAGCGCACGGCAATCGGCAGGAAGTGATACTGGATGTCGGGGTATTCGATCCCCGGCTTCGAGCGGATGAAGGCGCAGGCCTCGAACTGGTTCGAGGCGCCGATGCCACGCCCGGTCAGCAGCCATTGCGCGCCAACCCAGGCCTTGCCGAACAGGTTCCAGTATTTGTACAGCGTCACCGGCTGCAGGGCCGAGAACTGCATGTAGATTTCCAGATGGTCCTGCAGGTTCTGCCCCACGCCCGCGCGATCGGCCAGAACCTCGATCCCATGGTCGCGCAGATGCTGGGCCGGGCCGATCCCCGACAGCATCAGCAGCTTCGGCGAATTCAGCGACGAGGCCGCCAGGATCACCTCGCGCGCGGCACGGATCACCCGCAGCCCGTCGCGGGCCATGATCTCGACGCCCACGGCGCGGCGGCCTTCGAACACCACTTTACGCGCCAGGCCGCGGATCACATGGACATTGCCGGTCTTCATCGCCGGCTTCAGATAGGCATTGGCCGCCGACCAGCGCCGCCCGCGCCAGATCGTGGCCTCCATCGGGCCGAAGCCTTCCTGCTGTTCGCCATTGTAATCCGCCGTCACCGGATAACCGGCCTGCCGGCCCGCCTCGATGAAGGCGTCGAACAGCGGGTTGTGCCGCGGGCCGCGGGTGATGTGCAGCGGGCCTGCACTGCCGCGCCAGTCGGGCCCCTGCCCGCCATGGCTGTGTTCCATCCGCTTGAAATACGGAAGAACATCGGCATAGGACCAGCCATCCGCGCCCATCGCGGCCCAGGTGTCGTAATCCTTGGCATGACCACGGACATAGACCATCCCGTTGATCGAGGACGACCCGCCGATCACCTTGCCGCGCGGCGTGGCCAGGATCCGGCCGCCCAGATGCGGCTCGGGCTCGGTCTGCAGGCCCCAGTCATAGATGCCCATGTTCATCGGATAGGACAGCGCGCCCGGCATCTGGATGAAGGGCCCCGCATCCGAGCCGCCATGCTCGATCACCGCCACCCGATGCCCGGCCTCGGCCAGCCGATAGGCCATGGCGCAGCCGGCCGATCCGGCGCCGACGATCACATAATCCGCAGTCATGTCTGCCCTGCCTGTCGCTTGAGAAGATGTGCCGCGCGCATCAGCCGCCGATCCGCCGCCCCAGCGCCGCCTCCAGATAATCCAGCGCCGTGCGCACCGCCGCCTTGCCATCGGGCGCCCCGGTCTTCAGCACTTCGCGCAGGTAAAGCCCGTCGATCAGCGCCCCCATCCCCTCGGCCACTTCCGAGGCGCGCGGCCCGGCCAGCGGCCGCAGTCCCGCCAGAAGGTTCGACCTGAGCCGCCCCTGATAGATCGCCAAAAGCCGCCGCGCCTGCGGTTGCGACTGCGCCAGAACCCAGAAGTTCAGCCAGGCCCCCACCGCCTCGCGCCGGAAGTTGCCGGGGCTGAAACTGGCGCGCAAC
The DNA here is from genome assembly GCF_020179405.1 of Xinfangfangia pollutisoli. Lineage (GTDB taxonomy): Bacteria > Pseudomonadota > Alphaproteobacteria > Rhodobacterales > Rhodobacteraceae > Pseudogemmobacter > Pseudogemmobacter pollutisoli. Next base: position 32,174 of record NZ_JAICBZ010000037.1, read on the forward strand.
ACCGCCCGCAGCCGCCCCTCGGGCCCCTCGGCCGCGGCCAGCGCGCCGCGTACCTCGGCGCCGTACAGTGTCAGCACATGGCGCATCGCGGCCAGGAACATCTCTTCCTTCGAGCCGAAATAGTGATGCGCCAGCGCCGGCGACATTCCGGCCCGCTTGGCGATCTGGCTGACCGTCACATCAAGCGAGCCGACACGCCCGATCTCGACGATCGTGGCTTTGACCAGCGCTTCCTTTCGGATAGGCTCCATTCCAAGCTTCGGCATATCGGGAACTCAACATTTTGCTTGCTTTTCCGGTGAAGCACGAAGTTTATTGACTCGTCAATCAACAAAAAACCGGGGAGTATCACATGACCCATCACCTGACCCGCCGCGCCGCCCTTCTGGGCACGGCGCTGTCCTTCGCGCTGACCGGCGCCGCCCTGGCCGAAGGCTGCGACAAGATCGTCTTCTCGGATGTGGGCTGGACCGACATCACCGCCACCACCGCCGCGACCAGCCTGGTGCTGAACGCGCTGGGCTATGAGACGGAAACCCAGATGCTGGCGGTTCCGGTGACCTATGAGGCGATGGCCTCGGGCGATGTCGACGTGTTCCTGGGCAACTGGATGCCGACGATGGAATCGAATATCGGCCCCTATCTTGAGGCTAAGACGGTCGATTCCGTCCGCGCCAATCTGGAAGGCGCCAAATACACCCTGGCCACGAACGAGGCCGGCGCCGCCGCCGGGATCAAGGATTTCGCCGATATCGCGCCGCATGCCGATGCGCTGGGCAAAGAAATCTACGGGATCGAGGCCGGCAATGACGGAAACAAGCTGATCCTCGACATGATCGACGGCGATGCCTTCGGGCTGAAGGCGGCCGGGGTGGAACTGGTCGAATCCAGCGAACAGGGCATGCTGGCCGAGGTGCAGAAACATGACGGCGCCGGCAAGCCCATCGTGTTCCTGGGCTGGGAACCCCACCCGATGAACGCCAATTTCAAGATGACCTACCTGACCGGCGGCGACGATTACTTCGGGCCGAATTTCGGCGGCGCCACGGTCTATACCAACACCCGCGCCGGCTATGTGACCGAATGCCCGAACAACGGCAAACTGTTGCAGAACCTGGTCTTCTCGCTGCCCATGGAAAACGAGATCATGGGCGCGATCCTGAATGACGGCACCGATCCCGCGGCTGCCGCCAAGACCTGGCTTGCCGCGCATCCCGATGCCTGGAAGCCCTGGCTGGACGGTGTCACCACCAAGGATGGCGGCGATGCCGTGGCCGCGGTGGAAGCGGCGCTGAAATAAGCGCAGGGCTTCGGGCCCCGGGGCTTCGGCGCCCCGGGGCCTTTTTCATGACATAAGGCGGGGCGCGTGCATGGATTTTGTGACGGCATGGAAGATACCGATCGGGGCCTGGGCCAAGGCGGTCTTCGACTGGATGAAGGCGCATCTGACCTTCCTGTTCGACGGCATCTCGGCCGGGCTTGAGGCCATGATCGGCGGCATTCTGTGGCTGTTGCAGGCCCCGCCGCCGCTGCTGGTGATCGGAGTCTTCGTCGCCCTGACCTGGGCCTTGCAGCGCAGCTGGAAACTGTGCCTGGGCGTGGCCCTGGGCTTTCTGTTCATCGTCAACCAGGGCTACTGGAAGGAAACCACCGAAAGCCTGACGCTGATCCTGGCGGCCTGCGTGGTCTGCATGGGCCTGGGCGTGCCGATCGGCATCGCGGCGGCGCATCGGCCCCGGCTTTACGCCGCGATCAGCCCGGTTCTGGACCTGATGCAGACCCTGCCCACCTTCGTCTATCTGATCCCCGCCATCGTCTTTTTCGGCACCGGCCTGGTGCCCGGGCTGATCGCCACGGTGATCTTCGTCCTGCCCGCGCCGATCCGGCTGACCCATCTGGGCATTTCCTCCACCCCCCTGGCCCTGACCGAGGCCATCACCGCCTTTGGCGCCACGCCGCAGCAGAAGCTGTGGAAGGTGGAACTGCCCTGGGCCATGCCGCAGATCATGGCGGGGCTGAACCAGACGATCATGCTGTCGCTGTCGATGGTGGTGATCTCGTCCATGGTCGGTGCCAAGGGCCTGGGCAATCCGGTGATGCGGGCCCTGGCGAATGTTGACGCTGCCAAGGGCTTTGAATCCGGCTTCGTGATCGTCGTCGTGGCGATCATCCTGGACCGCATGCTGCGCCGCGAGGTGAAAAGATGACGCTTCCCGCCGTGGAATTCGACCGGGTGTCGATCGTCTTTGGCGATGCGCCCGACCGCGCCCTGCCGCTGATGGATCGCGGGCTCAGCCGGTCCGAGATCCAGGCCGAGACCGGCCAGGTTCTGGGGGTACATGATTGCTCGCTGACGGTTGCCACCGGGGAAATCCTTGTTCTGATGGGGCTTTCCGGCTCGGGCAAGTCCACGCTTCTGCGGGGCGTCAATGCGCTGAACCCGGTGGTGCGCGGCGAGGTGCGGGTGAATGACGGCGACCGGATGGTCTCGGTCACCCATGCCGGGCCCGCGCAATTGCGCCAGATCCGCGCCAGCCGCGTTGCCATGGTGTTTCAGCAATTCGGCCTGCTGCCCTGGCGGACGGTGCGCGAGAATGTCGGGCTGGGGCTGGAACTTGCCGGTGTCAACTTGGCCGAGCGGCGCGCCGCGGTGGATGAACAGCTGGAACTGGTGCATCTGTCGCAATGGGCCGATCGCCGGGTGGGCGAATTGTCGGGCGGCATGCAGCAGCGCGTGGGCCTGGCCCGCGCCTTCGTCACCAAGGCGCCGATCCTTTTGATGGACGAGCCCTTCTCGGCGCTGGACCCGCTGATCCGTGCCAAGCTGCAGGACGAACTTCTGGACCTGCAGGCCAAGCTGAAGCGCACGATCATCTTCGTCAGCCACGATCTGGACGAGGCGTTCAAGATTGGCAACCGCATCGCGCTGATGGAGGGCGGGCGGATCGTGCAATGCGGCACCGCGCGCGAGATCATCGCGGCGCCCGTGTCGGATTATGTGGCCGATTTCGTGGCCCATATGAACCCGCTGGGCGTTCTGACCGCCTGCGACGTGATGGCGCCGGGCCGTGCGCCCGAGGCCGCCAAAGTGGCCGCCGAAACGCCGGTCAAAGTGGTGATGGAGCAGCTGAAAGCCGGCGCCGAGGTGCTGGAAGTGACCCGCGACGGTGGACCGGCCGGGGTGATCCGGGCCGGCAATGTTCTGGGCAAGCTGCTGAATCCGCGCAGCTAAGCGGCAGAGACGCGATCCTGTTCCGCCGGGGCGGTGCGGGATCGCGACCTATTCTGCGTCAGGGGCCTTTGCAGCCGGCTTTTTGGCCGCCGGTTTCTTGGCCGCCGGCTTCTTGGCGGCAGCGGTCTTGTCCCCAGCCGTTTTTGCGGCCGCCTTCTTGGCCGGCGCCTTCTTTGCCGCGGCTTTCGGCGCCGCGGCCTTCTTGGCCGGCTTCTTGCCCGACTTGCCGGCCTTTTCCGCGATCAGCGCCAGCGCCTCTTCCAGCGTCACGGTCTCGGGCGCCAGCTCCTTGGGCAGGGTCGCGTTGACCTTTTCCCATTTCACATAGGGACCGTAGCGGCCGGGCATGACCTGGATCTCGCCCCCGTCAGGATGCGTGCCCAGCGCCCGCAGCGGCTCGGCCGCCACACGGCCGCCCCGCCCGCCCCGGGCCGCCTTCTGCGCCAGAACCTCGATCGCGCGGTTCATGCCGATGGTGAACACCTCTTCCACATCCGGCAGATTCGCATAGACCGCGCCATGCTTGACGTAGGGCCCGAAGCGCCCGATCGCGGCCTCGACCTTTTCGCCATCCTCGGGATGGGTGCCGACGAACCGCGGCAGCGCCAGCAGTTCCAGCGCCCTTTCCAGTGTCAAGTTCTCGGCCGTCCAGCCCTTGGGCAGGCTGGCCCGGTCGGGTTTCGGCTTGTCTTCGGTCGCCTCGCCGCGCTGGACATAGGGGCCGAAACGGCCGCTGCGCAGCGAAATCTCATGGCCATCGGCATCCTGGCCCAGCACCTTGCCATCGACCGACGCCGCCTCGGCATCGCCGCCGATCGGCCGTGTATAGCGGCATTCCGGGTAATTGCCGCAGCCGATGAAGGCCCCGCCCGAGCGCGCCGTCTTCAGATGCAGCCGGCCCGAGCCGCAGGTCGGGCAAGCGCGCGGATCGCTGCCATCGGCGCGCGGCGGATACAGATGCGGCGCCAGGAAATCGTCAATCTTGTCAAGCACCTCGCCGATCCGAAGATCGGCGGTTTCGGCCACCGCGGCCGAAAAATCGCGCCAGAACCGCGCCAGGACTTCCTTGTAATCGCGGCTGCCGGCCGAGACATCGTCAAGTTCCGTCTCAAGATCGGCGGTGAAATCATATTCCACATAGCGGTGGAAGAAGTTCGACAGGAAGGCGGTGACCAGCCGGCCCTTGTCTTCCGGGATCAGCCGGTTCTTGTCCTTGCGCACATATTCGCGATCAACGATCGTCGTCAGGATCGAGGCATAGGTCGAGGGCCGACCGATCCCCAATTCCTCCATCCGCTTGACCAGCGAGGCCTCGGTATAGCGCGGCGGCGGCTGGGTGAAATGCTGCAGCGGCGCGACATCGCGCTTTTCCACCTTTTCGCCCTGCATCAGCTGCGGCAGGCGGCCTTCATCCTCGGCATCCTCGTCGCGGCTTTCGTCATAGACCTTCAGGAACCCGTCGAACTGCACCACCTGGCCATTGGCGCGCAAGACCACCTGCCCATCGGGGCTGGAGATGTCGACCGTGGTGCGTTCCATCCGCGCCGCCGCCATTTGGCTGGCGATGGTGCGCTTCCAGATCAGCTCGTACAGACGGCGCTGGTCGTCCTCGGCGCGGATCTTGTCAGGGGAAAGACCCATATCGGTGGGGCGGATGCATTCATGCGCTTCCTGCGCATTCTTGGCCTTGTTCTTGTAGATCCGCGGCGCGTCGGGAACATAGGCCTTGCCGAAGCGGCTTTCGATCTCGGCCCGGGCGGCGGTGACCGCTTCGGGCGCCATGTCGATGCCGTCGGTCCGCATATAGGTGATATGGCCCGCCTCATACAGGCGCTGCGCGGCATTCATCGTCTGCTTGGCGCCCATGCCGTATTTCCGGCTGGCTTCCTGCTGCAGGGTCGAGGTCATGAAGGGCGGCCAGGGGTTGCGGTTGGCGGGCTTGGATTCCACCGCCTCGACCGTCAGGGGCCGCGCGGTCACGGCCTTGACCGCCAGTTCCGCCGCCTCGGCGGTGGGAATGTCGAATTTCTGCAGCCGCTTGCCGCCCAGAACCGTCAGCCCGGCCTCGAATTCCTGGCCGCGCGGAGTGACCAGCACCGCCTTCACCGTCCAGTATTCCTGGGCGCGGAAGGCCTCGATCTCCATCTCGCGTTCAACGATCAGCCGCAGGCAGACCGATTGCACCCGGCCCGCCGATTTGGCGCCGGGCAGCTTGCGCCACAGGACGGGCGACAGGGTGAAGCCCACCAGATAATCCAGCGCGCGGCGCGCCAGATAGGCCTCGACCAGGGATTGGTCGACCTGGCGCGGCTCTTTCATCGCCTTGGTCACCGCATCCTTGGTGATGGCGTTGAAGGTCACGCGGGCAACGGTCTTTCCCTTCTTCAGGCTGCTGGCCAGCGCCTCTTGCAGGTGCCAGGAAATCGCCTCGCCCTCGCGGTCGGGGTCGGTCGCCAGGATCAGGCTGTCATCGGTCTTCAGCGCCTCGGCAATCGCGCGGACATGCTTCTTCGACTCGGGCGCCACCTCCCAGGTCATGGCGAAATCATGGTCGGTATCGACCGATCCGTCCTTGGCCGGCAGGTCGCGCACATGGCCGTAAGAGGCGAGAACCGTGTAATCAGGGCCCAGATATTTGTTGATCGTCTTGGCCTTGGCCGGAGATTCTACGACGACGACTGGCATAAATTTCCGTTCCCGAAAGCCTGACAATGGCGGGGCACCATGTGGGGCAAGGCCACGGAATGTCAACCGCAGCGCCGCGGCGGGGGTCAGAGACGGGCAAGAAGCCCCCCGGCGCTGCGGCAGATCCGGCCGTCAAGTTCCAGCTGCAGAATCTCGGGCGCAAGGGTGGCGGGCGGCAGGGCAAGATCGCGGATCAACTGGTCTTCGGCCAGCGGGCTGGGGCCCAGCCGGTCAAGGATCAGCCGATGCAGCCGCGTCGCCTCGGCCAAGGCGGGCGAGACGGGCGACGCGGGGGGGCGGGCCGGCGGCGGCGGATCGGGAAGGATTTCGCCGGTCTCTTCCGGGCGGGCGGGCTGGGGCTGACCCAGCGCCTCAAGCACATCGGCCGGGCCGCGCACCAGAAGCGCGCCGTCGCGCAGCAGCATGTTGCAGCCCGCCGCGCGCGCATCGAACGGGTGGCCCGGCACAGCCAGCACCTCGCGCCCCTGATCCAGCGCCATCCGCGCGGTGATCAGACTGCCCGAGCGCGCCGCGGCCTCGACCACCACGACCGCGCGCGCCAGGCCCGCGATGATGCGGTTGCGCAGCGGGAAATGCCGGGTCTGCGGCGCAAGGCCCGGCGGCTGCTCCGACAGCCGGCAGCCCTTCTGGCGAATCTCTTCGGCCAGCGCGGCGTTTTCCTCGGGATAGATCACGTCGACGCCACCGGCCTGCACCGCCACCGTGCCGGTGGCCAGGCTGGCCATATGCGCCTCGGCATCGATGCCGCGGGCCAGGCCCGAGACCACGGCAAAGCCGGCCTGCCCCAGCCCGTCGGCCAGGCGGCGCGCCATGCGCACGCCCAGCGACGAGGCATTGCGCGCGCCCACGATCGCCACCATCGGCCGCGCCAGCAACCCGGGGTCGCCCTGCAGCCACAGGATCGGCGGCGCATCGGGCAGGTCGGCCAGCAA
>NZ_JAICBZ010000038.1 GCF_020179405.1 Xinfangfangia pollutisoli
GCCATGCAGGGCGGCGACGACCGGAACCGGCGCCGCCTCGATCGCGGCGATCACCTCGGGCAGTTCGGGCGCGGCAAGCGGCCGGCCGAATTCGCGCAGGTCCGAACCCGAGATGAAGCTGCGCCCCGCCCCGATCAGCACGATGCCGGCAAGGCCGGCCGGCAGGTCGCGCAGCGCCTGCAACAGGCCCGCACGCACCGGCTGCGCCCCGGCATTGACCGGCGGATTGTCGATGGTGACGATGCGCAGATCGCCCTGATCCTGCACCCGCACCAGATCGCCCGGCGTCTTGTCCTGCATCGCCGCCCCCCGTCAGATCGCGCCGCGGGCGCGCAGCCCGGCCAGTGTCTCGGGCGACAGGCCCAGGCTTTCCAGCACCGGCCCGGTATCGGCGCCCAAAGGCGGGGCCGAGCGGGGATCGGGCTGGCCTGCATGGCGGAACTTCAGCGGCGACAGGATCTGCGTCACCTCGCCCGCCAGCGGATGCGGCAGCCGCGCCACCAGCCCGCGCGCCTGAACCTGCGGTTCGGCCAGCGCTTCGGCCACGCTGTTGATCGGCCCGGCCGGGATCTTTGCCGCATCCAGTCGCGCCAGCACCTCGGCCCGGGCACAGGGCGCGAACAGCCCCGCCAGCCGGTCCAGCAATTCATCGCGCTGGCGCACGCGGTCGCGGTTGCGGGCAAAGCGCGGCTCGGCCAGAACCGGATCGCCCAGAACCTCGGCCAGGCGCGCATATTGCTCGTCATTGCCGACCGCCAGAACCATGGCGCCGTCGCGGCAGGCAAAGACCTGCTGCGGCATGATGTTGGGATGCCCGTTGCCATAGCGGCGCGGCACCGTGCCGGTCAGCAGATGGTTCATCGCCTGATTGGCCAGCAGGTTCACTTGCACATCCAGCATCGCAAGATCCAGATAGTCGCCCTGCCCCGTCACCGCGCGCCGCGCCAGCGCCGCCAGCGCCCCCACGGCCAGATACAGCCCCGAGGCCAGATCGACCATCGGCACCCCGATCTTCTGCGGCCCGCCCCCGGGGCGCCCGTCTTCCTCGCCGGTGATCGACATGATGCCGCCCATGGCCTGGATCAGGAAGTCATAGGCCACCTGATGGGCGCGCGGGCCGGTCTGGCCGAACCCCGTCAGCGAGCAATAGACAAGCCCCGGATTCAGCGCCGAAAGCGCCGCATAGTCCAGCCCATAGCGCTGCAACGTGCCGGTGCGGTAGTTTTCCAGAAGCACATCCGAACGCGCGGCAAGATCGCGGATGATCGCCTGCCCCTCGGGCGTGGCGATGTTCACCGTGACGGATTTCTTGCCCCGGTTCGCGCAGAGGTAATAGCCGCTTTCCCGCGTCTCGGCCCCGTCGCGCCCGGTCAGGAAGGGCGGGCCCCAGGCGCGCGTGTCATCCCCCGCGCCGGGCCGTTCGATCTTGATCACCTCGGCCCCGAGATCGGCAAAGATCTGACCGGCCCAGGGCCCGGCCAGAACCCTCGACATGTCCAGAACCCGCAGATGCGACAGCGGCCCCTTGCGGTCGCCCTGGGGGGCGGGATCGGTGGGGGTCAGCGAAGACGAAGGCATTCAGGCGATCCTTGGGCAGGGAATATTCATCTTGTGAAAAGGGTTAGGTCATCGAAGGCCAATTCGGAATTGCACTGTCGCGTTCAGCAGCTTTGCACTTTCCGAAAAAGGCTTGATCTTGAAGACCCAAGATCCGAACAAGTCCCAAGGGGGGATTGCGATGGAATGGCTTCGATCTGCGCAGGTGTTCGAATGCGTCGTGCAATCGGCATCCTTTTCCGAGGCGGGCCGGCGGCTGGGCTGTTCGCCTGCCACGATCTCGCGCCATATCAACGATCTGGAAGAGCATCTGAAGGTGCGCCTGGTCAACCGCACCAGCCGCCACCTGTCCCTGACCGAGGCGGGCGAGGTCTATTCCAACCAGCTGCTGCGCATCCTGGCCGATATCCGCCAGGCCAATGGGATGGTGGCCGATCTGCACGGCACGCCCACCGGCCTGCTGCGGGTTCATTCGCGCATGGTGATCGGGCATCAGTTCATCGTGCCGATCCTGCACCGATTCCACGCCCGCTATCCGCAGATCCAGGTCGAGCTGGAGCTGTCGAACTATCCCGCCGATCTGGTGGCCAAGGGGATCGACATCGACATTCGCATGGGCCGGCTGACCGACAGCAGCCTGGTCGTGCGCAAGCTTCTGCCGTCTGAGCGGCTTCTCTGCGCCAGCCCGGCCTATCTGGACCGCGCCCCCCCGATCACCTCGCCCGAGGACCTGCGCGCGCATTCCTGCCTGAACTACCGCATCCATCAGGCCCCGCCGATGTGGCGGCTGCGCACGCGCGACGGGCAGGAAACCGTGGTTCCCGTGACGGGCGCCTTCCATTCGAACAGCGGCCTGGCGCTGCTGCAGGCAACGCTGGACGATATGGGGATTTCGATCATGAACGACTGGACCGTGCGCGATCATCTGGCCCAGGGGCGGCTGCGGCGGGTGCTGCCCGGCTATGAGGTCACCTTTTCAGATTTCGAAAACGGGATCTACGCCGTCTTCCAGCGGTCAAGCGGTGTGCCGTCGAAGATCAGGCATTTCCTGGATTTCCTGGTGGCCGAGTTCAAGGCGCTGAAGATGCAGGCCGGGGCAGAGTGAAGTCGAAGCCGGCGCCGGCGCGCCGGACAAGAACGCCGCAGGGCAGGTCGAAATGCGCCGGCAGCAGCACGGCGCCGCGGTCTGCGGCCAGCGCCAGAAGCCGGCGGCGGGTGGCGACGGCGGTCTCGGGCAGGGCGCAATAGCGGCTGTTCACCTGCGGAAGCAGGATCTGCAGCGGCTGATGCAACATGTCGGCGGCAAACAGCGCCGCCGCGGCCTGCTGCTCCAGCAGGAAGGCCAGCTGGCCGGCGGTATGGCCTGCGGCCTCCAGCGCCAGAAGCGGCCCGATCCGGTCGCCCGGCGCGATCGGCGTGACAAGGCCAGCGGCCAGCAGCGGGGCGATGCTGTCCTGCCAGGGCAGATGGGCGCGCGGGTCCTTGCCGGGCGGCGCGGCTTCGGGGGCGAAGGCCGCCAGTTCGGCCGCCGGAATCCAGTGACGTGCCGTGGGGAAACTGGGCCGCCACTCGCCATCCTGTCTGGTCGTACACCAGCCGACATGATCGACATGCAGATGGGTCAGCGCCACATCGGTGACCTGTGCCGCCGTGACGCCCGCGGGGGCAAGCAGCCTGTCCAGGCGGCCCTCAAGCCGATGGAAACGCGGGCTGAGCGGCCGGTCCTTGCCCGCGCCGGCCCCGGCATCGACCAGGATCACCCGCCCCTCGCCCTGCAGGAGCCACAGATGGATCGAGGACCGGAACAGCCCCCCGTCATGAAAGGGCGGCGCCAGCAGGCGGGGATCGGTGACCGTCGCAAGATCCAGTTCGGGAAACAGACCCGCCCCTTCGGTCACCACCAGTTCGGGCAGACGGGTCACTTCGAAATTGCCGATACGCACGCGCTCTCCTGTCGTCTTTTGCCCGACCCTATCAGCTTGGCCCGGCCCCGGCGATGCGCAGGTTGCACAGTTGCTTTACGCCATCGGCGGGCGATGCGCTCCGGGCCCGCGGCTATATCAGACGGGTCTCAAAGGAACGGAGCCGAGATGGACCTTCTCTATCACAGCCTGCAGATCGCCGATCACGTGGCGACGGTGACGATGACCCACCCGCCGGTGAATGCCCAGAGCCGGCCCTTCCGCGAAGAGGGGATCCGGCTGTTCGACTGGCTGAGCGATGCCGAAGAGGTGCGCTGCGTGGTGCTGACCGGAGCGGGCAAGGTGTTTTCGGCCGGGGCGGATCTGAAGGAACGGGTCGGCATGGCGCCCGAACAGGGCGACTATCTGCGCCACAACCGGCAGGTGCGCGATTACTTCTTCGCGGTGGCCGATTGCGAAAAGCCGGTGATCGCGGCGGTGAACGGGCCGGCGATCGGGGCGGGCTTTGCGCTGATGCTGGCCTGCGACATCATGCTGGCGGCCGATACCGCCTTTGTGCAGATGCCCGAAGTCGATGTGGGCCTTGCCGGGGGCACGGCCTTCATCGCCGAGCATTTCGGGAAATCCCGGGCGCGCGCCATGTATTTCACCGCGCGCCGCTATCCCGCGGCCGAGCTGTACCGGCTGGGCGTGATCGAACAGGTCCTGCCCGCAGATGCCCTGCTTGAGGCCGCCATGGTCTATGCCCGCGAGATTGCCGCGAAAAGCCCGCTTGCGATCCGCACCGCCAAACGCGCCTTCATGACGGTCGAGACCATGCCCGTGCGCGAGGCCTATCGCTACGAGCAAAGCCTGACCGTGGCCCTGTCGCGCAGCGACGACACGCGCGAGGCACAGCGGGCCTTTGTCGAAAAGCGCAAGCCCGTCTTCAAGGGCGGCTAGGCGCGGCGCAACCTGCCGGATGTTGAAAAGGCCGCCCGAGGGCGGCCTTTCCTATCCCGTCACCGAAGGGATCCAAAGCGCCAGCGGCGGAAAGATCACCACGGCCAGGATCACCAGAAGCATCAGCCCCACCCAGGGCCAGGAGGCGGCATAGACCTCTTTCAGTGGCGCGCCGCTGGCGGCCTTGAAGGCGAAAAGCGTGTAGCCGAACGGGGGTGTCATGCCGCCGATGGTCAGGTTCAGAAGCACGATGGTCCAGAACCACAGCGGGTCCAGCCCGCCTGCCTCGACCAGCGGCTTGTAGATCGGAATCAGCATCAGCATCAGCGCGATCGGATCGACGAACAGGCACATGACCAGCACGAACAGCTGCATCGCCAGAAGCAGCAGATAGGGATTGTCCGCCAGCGCCTGACCAAAGCCCACCAGCTGCCGCGTCGCCCCGGAAAAAGCCAGCAGCTGCCCGAACAGGTTCGAGCTGATCACGATGACCATGATCATCGCGGTGATCGACGTGGCCCCCGCCAGCGCCCGCCACAGCATCGCCATCGAGAATTGCCGATACACGATGGCCACCAGAACCGCGCCCAGAACCCCGCTTGCCGCCGCCTCGGACGGGGTGGTGATGCCCAGCAGGATCAGCCCCATGATCGAGAAGATCACCACCGAGAAGGGCGCCATCAGCATCAGCGCCCGCAGAACCGAAATCCGGCCCGCATCGGCGTCGCGCTCGGGTGCAAGGCCCGGATCGCGATGGCAGCGCCAGAAGATGTAGCACAGGAACAGCAGCGCGCACAAAAGCGCGGGCCCGATCCCCGAGACCAGCATCTTGCTGACCGAAAGCCCCGCCATGGTGGCGATCACGACAGCCAGCACGCTGGGCGGGATGATCGGCGCCAGCGAGGCGCCGGCCATGATCACCCCCATCGACAGCCGGGAATCGTAGTTCCGCGCCCGCATCACCGGGTAAAGCGACCGCCCCAGCATCGCCGCCACCGCCATCGCGGCGCCGGAAAGCGCGCCGAAGATGATCGAGATCAGCACGGTCAGCACGAATTGCCGCCCCTTCAGCCGGCCGATCAGCCCGTCAGAGGCGCGCAGCAGATTGTCGACCGCGCCCGATCGGGTCAGGATCTCGCCCATCAGCAGGAACAGCGGGATCGCGGTCAGCGACCCCATATTCGCGCTGTCGAAGATCGAATTCGCCGCCAGCGTCGCGCCGCGGCTGCCCATCATCGTCCAGACCCCGACCAGGTTCATCACGAAGAATCCGATGAACAGCGGCGCGCCGGTCAGGAAGATCAGCAGCAGAAGCCCAAGCGCCCCCCAAAGCAGCATCCACCATTCCATCAGAACAGCCCCACTTCGGCGCGGCCATTCGGATCGGCGGCATGGCGCAGGAAATGCAGGCCGGCACTGAAGAACGCATAGGTCAGCCAGATCGAGATCAGCACTTTCGGAATCGGGTTCACCCGCACCAGCATTTCGGCACGCTCGATCTGCAGCAGGTTGGCGCGCAGGCAGATCGCCGCGATGATCAGGCAGACCGCGCCTGACATCAGCGCCAGACCGACCTGCGCCACCCGGTAGGCCCGGCCGCGCAGGGCATTCAGCAGGAAGTCGATCGCGATATGGCCGCGCGCCCGGGTCACTTCGGGCAGCGCCAGGCAGACCGAAATGCACAGCGCATAGGCCGCGACCTCATTCGACCACGAGGTCGGAGCGGCGAAGAAATAGCGCGCGACGACTTCCCAGGCATAGCTGGCGGTGATCACCACCAGCCCCAGCTGCGCCACCTGGAACGAGACGCGGCTGATCCGGTCATGCAGCCTGCCCAGCGGTCCCGGCATCAGTTCAACAGCCCCGCATCCTGGGCAAGCTTGCGCAGCGCATCGCTGTTCTCGGTGCCGCAGCAATCGCTGACAAAGGCCCAGATCCCCGCATCATAGGCTGCGGTCACCTTGCCATAGGCCTCGTCCGAAAAGCGCGTCACCTCGACACCCTCGGCAGCCAGCGCCTCAAGATCGGCCGAGGCCGTCGCGTTGCCGATGCGGATCGTGTCGGCCTCGGTCTGGATGGCGGCCTGTTCCACCGCGGCCTTCTGGTCATCGCTCAGCGCGTTCCAGGCATCCAGGTTCATCGCGATATAGGAAACCATCTGCCCGAAGGTCGGCTCGGTGCGGTACTTGGCCACTTCATAATGCCGGGTCGCGCGGAACACCGATTGCGGGGCGCAGGCGCCATCGACCACGCCGCGCTCCAGCCCCGAATAGACCTCGCCCATATCGGTCGAAACGGCGACCCCGCCCAGCGCCTCGATCACCGGAACATAGTTGGACACGCCGCGGATCTTGCGGCCGGCCCAATCCGAAGCGCCGCTCAGCGGTTCGCGCAGGTAGCAGTGGAAGCCCGAGGTGCCGATGGCGATATTGGCCAGCAGCTTGAGATTGTGTTCCTTCTGGAAATACTGGTCCATGAAGTCGAACACACCCGAGCTGCGGATCAGCGCCATGTCGGGCCGCATCGCGCTGGTGGCGATGTTCAGCGCCTTCGAATGATAGGTCGGATAGGTATAGATGAAGTCGAACAGCCCCTCTTGCGTGGGGGTCAGCTGTTCATAGGCGGCCACGGTTTCCGGCCCCAGGATTTCCAGCTCGATCCCGCTGCCGGCCGCTTCGAGGTTCCGCTTGAATTCAAGCGCGGGCATATAGGCCGAGGTGTTGGTCTCGGCCCAGCTTTGGATCATCCGCATGGGTTCGGCCTGGGCAAGGCCCGCGGCCCAGGCGATCGCCAGCGTGACGGCGGCAAGTGCTGTCTGTCTCATCCCGTTCTCCTCCTCGAAATTGGTCCATGGGCCCCGGCTCCCCAGGCCAGGGCCCCCGCGATCTGTGGGACCATGCCCCCCGTGCCAGCAAGCTTTCAATTGCTGTTTGATCCCGGCCCCGTGCGGCAGGGCACCGCCAATCCGGGGCCAGAACGCCGGAAATATGGCAGGGCTGGCGGGCGCAGGCGCTTGAAATAACTGGGGAATGGCGGCTATTCCCTGCCCGGCCACAGCACGGCCCGCGGGGTGCGGGTTGCAGCTTGTGAAAAGCTTCTTTTCATATCCTTCACGCCATCGCCGGGCGGGATCGGCTATACCCCGACCGAAACAGCCAGCGGAGCCGCCCGATGTTCTACCACCCCCGCCAAGGCCACGGCCTGCCGCATGATCCGTTTCGTGCCATCGTCTCGCCGCGCCCGATCGGCTGGATCTCGACCCGCTCGGCCGCAGGGATCGACAATCTTGCCCCCTACAGCTTCTTCAACGCCATCGCCGGCCACCCGCCCATGGTGATGTTTGCCAGCGAAGGCCATAAGCACACGATCGCCAATGTGCGCGAGACCGGCGAATTCGTGGTGAACCTGGCCACGCGCGCCCTGGCCGAGCCATTGAACCGCACCTCGATCGCCTGGCCCGAGGGGGTGGACGAGTTTGAAGTCGCGGGCCTGGCCAAGGCGCCCTGCCGCCTGGTGGCAGCGCCGCGGCTGGCGGTGGCCGCCGCGGCGCTGGAATGCCGGGTGACCGCCATCCACCCGATTCCCGACCTGTCCGGCGATACTGCCGAGCGGACGATGGCAATCGCCGAAGTGGTCGGAATCCATATCGACGATGCCGCGCTGACCGATGGCCATTTCGACATGCTGCGCGCCGGCACCATCGCGCGCTGCGGCTATTGGGACTACCAGACCTCGGAAAGCCTGTTCGTCATGCCGCGCCCCGACCATATCGAGCCGCATTGACGCCCCTGCCCGCCCTGCGCATTTCGCTTTACCCCGGCGGCGCGGCGTGGTTGCGTCTGGCGATCATGACCCGACGCTTTTCCCGCTATCTGCCTTACCTTGTCACCCTGCTGATCGTCCTTCTGGCCGCGCTTTGGCTGCTGTGGGACGGGCGCGAGCCCTATTGCAAATGCGGCGACGTGAAGCTTTGGCATGGCCAGGTCGTCAGCTCCGAGAATTCGCAGCATATCTCGGACTGGTACACGGCCAGCCATATCATCCACGGCTTCCTGTTCTTCGGCGCGCTCTGGCTGGTGGCGCGGCGGCTGTCCTTCGGCTGGCGGCTGGCCATCGCGACGCTGGTGGAAAGCGCCTGGGAACTGGTCGAGAATTCGGATGCGGTGATCGAGCGCTATCGCAGCGTGACGATCAGCCTGGATTACTACGGCGATTCCGTGCTGAACTCGGTCTGTGACATCGTGGCGATGATGATCGGCTTCTGGCTGGCGGCGCGGCTGCCGGTCTGGGCGACGGTGGCCATCGCCCTGGGGTTCGAGGCGCTGACGATCTGGCTTATTCGCGACGGGCTGGCGCTGAACGTGCTGATGCTGGTCTGGCCGCTGCCCGGCGTGGCCGAATGGCAGGCGGCGCGCTAGACTTGATGCGTTAGGCCTGAGGCAAGGCCGGCGCGCGCAGCATCGGCCGCAGCGCCAGCACCGCGGCCAGCGTCGTGGCGCCCGACAGCACCGCCACCAGCCAGAAAAAGCCGCGCGGGCCGAAACTGCCCATCAGCGGCGCAAAGACCAGAGGCGCGACGATCCCGCCCAGCAGCCCCGCGCCGATGATCACCGGCGGCACGCGCGGGTCTTCGCCCATCCGCCGGCTGGCGGTGACGAAATAGCTGGGAAAGAACAGCCCGGCCGAGGCGCCCATGGCGACAAAGCCCAGCGCGGGCGAGACCAGCGCCGCGACCAGGGCCAGGACGGCAATCGCAGCCATGCCGCCCAGATACAGCACGAAGCCCGGCACAAGATGCGCGGTAAAGCCCAGGGCGATCCGCGCGGCCAGGAAGACCATGAAGAAGACCGACAGAAGATCGGCCGCCCGCGCCTCGGTCTCGCCCGCGGCGATCAGGGCGGTGGGGCCAAGGCCCGCCAGCGCCGCCTCAAGCCCGATCGCCACCGCGCCGAAGGCCAGGATCGGCAGGCTGGGGCGAAAGCCGCGCACCGGGGCGCGGCCCGGCGAGGTGGCGGGCGCGGCACTGCCGGGCATCAGCCAGATCAGCGCGGCCAGCGCCGCCGTGGCCAGGAAGGCCAGCCGCAGATCGCTGCCGATGCGCACGAAGGCCAAAGGCGCCAGGATCGCCCCGATCCCGTAGCAGGCGTTCAGCGCGCTCAGCATGGCCGGGCCCTTCGGCCCGAACGCCGCCAGCACCCGCGGGTTGAACACCGCCGTCGCCATCGCATAGCCGGTGCCGAAGACGAAGGCCGAGGCCAGAACCGCCCCCCAGGAGGCCAGCGTCGCCAGGCCCAGCGCGCCCGCCAGCATGATCGCCAGCGCATGGCGCGCCGAAATCCGCCCGCCCATGCCGAACATCAGCGAAATGCCCAGCGCGCAGCCTGTCCAATGCGCGGAAACCACCAGCCCGGTCCGCGCCGGATCGACGCCGAACATCCGCCCGAAGGCCGGCAGGGCCGGACCATACAGCGATTGCGCCACCCCCATCATCACGAAGGTCGCCAGACCCGCGGCCAGAAGGGCCTGACGGGCCCGGGGGGAATCGCTCACCTGTGTCTCCTGCCGCAGCGCCTGTGCCGCCACGTCTCGGGCTTCGCTCCGGGCTTGTCAACGCTTGCACAGCGGGGGTGTTTCCTGCAGCAATACCGGGGCCCGTGACGGGCCGCGCCGGCCTGGCGCGGCGTCTCGGACTGCCTGCAGCTCCCGGCTAACGTTTTGGCTCTTGTTCCGAGGTGACCCATGACCGACATCTTCATCCTCTCTGCCGCCCGCACCGCCATCGGCACTTTCGGGGGCGCGCTGGCGGCGCTGCCGCCGACCGAGACGGCGACCATCGTCGCCAAGGCGGCGCTGGAGCGCGCCGGGGTCGAAGGCGGGCAGATCGGCACGGTGGTCTTCGGCCATGTCATCAACACCGAGCCGCGCGACATGTATATCAGCCGAGTCGCGGCGATGCAGGCCGGCGTGCCCGAGACGGCGCCGGCGATGAACGTCAACCGGCTGTGCGGGTCGGGGGCGCAGGCCATCGTCTCGGCCGCGCAGGCGCTGATGCTGGGCGATGCCGATTTCGCGCTGGCCGGCGGGGCGGAAAGCATGAGCCGCTCGCCCTATGCGCTGACAAATGCGCGCTGGGGCCAGAAGATGGGCGATACCAAGGCGCTGGACATGATGACCGGCGCGCTGACCTGCCCCTTCGGCACCGGCCATATGGGCGTGACGGCCGAGAATGTCGCGGCGCGCGACGGGATCAGCCGCGCCGATCAGGATGCCTTCGCGCTGGAATCGCAGCGTCGCGCCGCGGCGGCGATTGCCGAGGGCCGCTTTGCCGGGCAGATCGTTCCGGTCGAGATTGCCAGCCGCAAGGGCCCGGTCTCTTTCGCGGTCGATGAACATCCCAAGGCCACCACGGCCGAGGCGCTGGCCGGGCTGCGGCCGGCCTTCCAGAAAGACGGCACGGTGACGGCCGGCAATGCCTCGGGGCTGAACGATGGCGCGGCGGCGGTGGTTCTGGCGCGCGGCGATGCGCTGGGCAGCCTGGTGCCGCGGGCGCGGATCATGGGCTATGCGGTGGCAGGCGTGGACCCCAAGATCATGGGCATCGGCCCGATCCCCGCGGTGCAGGCCCTGTGCAAGAAGCTGGGCGTCACGCCGCAAAGCTTTGACGTGGTGGAATCGAACGAGGCTTTCGCGGCCCAGGCCCTGGCCGTCAGCCGCGCGCTGGATCTGGATCCGGCCAGGGTGAACCCCAATGGCGGCGCCATCGCGCTGGGCCATCCGGTGGGTGCCACCGGCGCGATCCTGACCGCCAAGGCGCTGGCCGAGCTGGAGCGGACCGGCGGCAAGACCGCGCTTGTCACCATGTGCATTGGCGGCGGCCAGGGCATCGCGCTGGCGATCGAGCGGGTGTAGACGCGCCGACTACCAGAGCCGCACGGTCGATCTGGCCGAGCGGCCCTGGGCGTCGATCACCGACAGGGTGACATAGCCGGTTCCGGTCGCGGGCAGCATCACCTCGCGCTCACGCGTGGCGATCTGGACCGGGGCGCCATCCAGAAGCCAGGTGAAGGGCGCCGTGCCGCCGCGGACCGAAACCTTCAGCCCCGAAGGCAGCAGTTCCACCTCGGCCCCATCGGGCGGGAAGGCCACGGCGGGGGCATCCGGGGCGGCGGCAAAGGCCGCGCCGCGCGGGCGGAAGCGCTGCAGGGGCGCGGGCAGCTGGGCATTGGCAACCAGAAGCGTCGCGGCGGGCGCGGCGGGCTGCGGGTCAAGCTGCGGCTTCAGCCGGTTGAAGGCCTGAAACAGCACCGGCGCCGCCACATCAGCCCCGAAGGCGCCCGGCACCGGCGTGCCATCGGCGCGGCCCATCCAGACCCCGATCACATGCCGCCCGTCATAGCCGATCGCCCAGGCGTCGCGATGCCCGTAGGACGTGCCGGTCTTGTAGGCCAGCCGGTTCGCGGGCGCCCCGGGCGGCGGCGCCAGCCCGGCCAGGATATCGCCCACTTCCCAGGCCGCCACGGCCGAGATCAGCCGCTGCCCCTCGGCCCGGTCGCCCTCGGCCCGCCAGGTCAGCGGCAGGGCCACGCCGCCGCGCGCAAGGGCGGCGTAAAGCTGCACCATGTCCTGCAGCGTCACCCCCACGCCCCCCAGCGCCACGGCCAGGCCCGGCTGATCGCCCGGGATCTTGTAGGCCACCCCCGCCTTGCCCAGCGCCGCGATCAGCTTGGCCGGGCCCAGCGCATCGGTCAGCATCACCGCGGGAATGTTCAGCGACATCTGCAGCGCCTCGCGCAGCCGGATCTCGCCATGGAACAGCTTGTCGAAATTCTGCGGCGCATAAGCGCCGAAGACGGTCGGCTTGTCTTCGATCACCGTTTCGGGATGGGCCAGGCCCTGGTCGAAGGCCAGCCCGTAGACCAGCGGCTTCAGCGTCGAGCCGGGGCTGCGCAGCGCCGTGGTCATGTCGACAAAGCCCTGCCGCGCATCGGCCTCGAACGCCGCCGAGCCGACCGAGGCCAGGATCTCGCCCGACTTGTGATCGGCCACGACGATGGCGATCTGCAGCCGGTCGCCCTTTCCCTGCACCGCCTGCCGGGCCAAGGTTTCAAGCTTCTTCTGCAGGTCCAGATCCAGCGTCAGGCGATGTTCGGCCAGATCCGGCCGCTCGGCCCGGGCGCGGTCGGCCAGATGCGGGGCATGGGCCGGAAAGGCCTTGCGCGTGCCGGGGACATGTTCCGACAGGGCCGCCGTCGCCTCGTCCTGATCGATCAGATCGAAGGTGACGGCGCGGGCCAGAACCCGGTCGCGCGCGGCTTCGGCCCGGTCGGCGGCGCGGTCGGGGCGGCGGCTTTCGGGCGCCTGCGGGATCGCCACCAGCAAGGCCGATTCCGCGGGCGTCAGACGCTTCGGCTCTTTGCCGAAATAGGACAGGCTGGCTGCCCGCACCCCTTCCAGATTGCCCCCGAACGGCGCCAGCTGCAGATACAGCGTCAGGATCTGGTCCTTGGTCAGCCGCCGTTCCAGCGCCAGCGCCACCCGCATCTGCCGCAGCTTGCCGTCGATCTGCCCGGTGGTGCCCGCCTCCAGCAGCCGCGCCACCTGCATGGTCAGGGTTGACCCGCCCGAGACGATCCGCCCGGTCGTCGCCGCCTGCCATCCGGCCCGCGCCAGCGAACGCAGGTCGACCCCCGGATGGGTGTAGAAACGCCGATCCTCATAGGTCAGCAGCATTTCGACATAGCGCGGATCGACCTGGTCCAGATCGACCGAAAGCCGCCAGCGCCCGTCATCGACCGTATAGGCGCGGATCAGGGCGCCCTTGCGGTCCAGCACCTGGACCGAACCGGCGATCTGCAGCGGCGGCAGCACCGTCGCGTCGATCCAGGCGTCGATCCGGTCCCGCCCCAGGGCGGCAAGCCAAAGGCCTGCCGCCAGGGCGATTATGCCACGCGCGCGCATGTTACGGCGCGGCGATGGTCACCGAGCCCATATCCGAACGGCCGCGATAGTCGGGACGGTACATGTCCTCGACCGAGGCCGCGGGATGGTGGAAGGTCCCGGGGCTGATCGCGCGCACGATATAGGCCAGGCGGAAGGCATCGGAAGACGACCAGTCCACCGCCGCCACAAAGCGCTCTTGCCGGAATTCGGCATGGGCGATGTCGCTCATCGCATCCAGCCAGCCCAGTTGCGCGGTCGATCCCCCCGACATCAGGTTGGGGTTGTCGATCTCGAACCCGGCGGGCAGCGGATCCGACACGATCAGCCGGCCTTCGGAATAGGCGAAAGGCGTGACCTCGACCACCACGACCAGCCGGTCGCCGACCTTGACCCCGTCAAGCCCAACCTCCTCGCCCTCCATGGTGTAATAGCTGCGCGAGATCGCATAGCCATTGCCGCCCGCGGGTTCCGGCTCGGCCGGGATGCCGTAGGTGGTGATGGTCACCGTGGTATCGGCGCCATCATTGGTGACCGAAACCGGGGCGTCGCCATCGGCCATCACCTTGACCAGCGGGCCGGTCGCGGGCTGGCCGTCGATCTTGATTCCCGAGACATCGGGCCGGTCGATCAGCGCATTGGTGGCCATCAGCGCCCAGGTGGCTTCCTGGGTCGACAGCCGCCCGCCCTGCTGCGACAGCCGGTCGACCAGCGCCTCGCGGTCGATGGCGTTGGATCCGGCTTCGACCGCCAGCGTCAGCAGCGCCGCGGTGTCACGGTAGGCGGTGCCGTAATCGACCCGCCAGACCTGGCCTTCCTGGGTGGCGAACAGATCGGGCACCCGCGCCGCGGCCTTGCGGAACAGCTGGTCGGCCCGGGCCTGATCGCCATACGAGGCCAGGGCCGCGCCCAGCTGCGCCTGGGCCAGGGGCGTGGCGAAATCATCGCCCTTCACATCGGCGTAATAGCGCAGATCGCCCACCGCCGCGGCGCCTTCGCGGGCCAGAACCATCAGCGCATAGGCCAGCGCCGTGCCTCCGCCATTGGTGCCAGCGTCGAAATCGGGCGCGTAATTCACCTGGTTGCGCAAGTTCGCCAGCGCGTTCTTGAAGGCCAGATCCGGCACCACATAGCCTTGCGCGCGCGCCCGGCTGAGGAAATCGGTGACATAGGCATCCAGCCACAGATCGCCCGAATAGGGCCCCCAAAGGCCGAAGGCCCCCTCGGCCGACTGGTTGCCCAGGATCTCGGTGATCGCCTGGTCGATGCGCGTCTGCAGGTTCTCGGCCCCCTTCAGCTCCATCACCCGCGCCACTTCGTCGAAATACAACAGCGGCAGCGCCTTCGAGGTCATCTGTTCGGTGCAGCCATAGGGGTAGCGGTCCAGGCTGGCCAGCAACCCGGGCGCGTTCAGCCGGGCGATCGGGCCGATCGCCATCACCGACTTGCCGGTGCCCGGCACCATATCGGCAAAGACCGCCTGATCGAAGCTGAGCGTCTGGCCCTTCTTCAGATCCAACCGCGAGACCTTGGCGATCTCCGGATCATTGGCCTGCACCGGCAGGTTCAGCGCCTTGCGCAGCACCTTGCCATCGGGCGTGGTCAAAGTGACCTCGATCTTGGCCAGACCTGCCTCTCCCGCGGTCACCGGAACTTCGATCACCGCCTTGCCCTTGTCGGCCAGATCGACGCCCGAAGGCGCGCTGCCCAAGGCGGCGCCCGTGGCCGAGACGTCCAGCCCCATCCGGCCCGAGGGCCCGGTGGCATGCACGATCTCGAGCAGCAGCCGGCTTTGATCCCCCGGCGCCATGAAGCGCGGGATCGAGGCGGTGACCACCACCGGATCGCGCACCAGCACCTCTTTGTCGGCCTGGCCGACCCCGGTCTTCGACCAGGCAACCGCCATGATCTTGACCGTGCCGTTGAAGGACGGAATGTCAAAGCTGGTCCGGGCATAGCCATCGGCGCCCACCTCCAGCGGACCCGAGAAATAGGCCACCAGCTCTTCGGTGGGCGGCGGCGATTGCAGCCGCGCCTGCGCGCCCGCGTCGCCGCCCGAGCGGACCTCGCCCTGGGCGCCGTTCAGCCCGTCGATCAGCCGGCCATAGACGTCGCGGATACCGACGCCAAGCTTGCGCTGGCCGAAGAAATGCCCCTGCGGATCGGGCGACTTGAAGCCGGTCAGGTTCAGGATGCCCACATCCACCGCGGCGATGGTGACATAGGCGGTCTCGCCGGGCTGCACGCCTTCAACCTTCACCGCCACATCCATCGGGCCGCGCGGCGCGCTTTCGTCGGCGGTTTCGACCGTGGCTTTCAGCGCATGCTTGCCCGGGTCGATCGCGGCATAGGCCAGGCCCAGCGCCCGGGCCGGATTGCGGCCGGCGCCCGCGTCCATCGGCCGGAAGACCGAGGCGGTGACATAGACGCCCGCGCCCCAATCGTCGGTGACGGTCAGCGGAATGGTGTTCTCGCCTTCCTTCACCTCGACCGCCTGCATGGTGACAAGCCGGTTCGACAGCACCGTGACCAGCGCCGTCCCCGCCGCCCGCGGCACGATGCGCAGCGTCGCGGTATCGCCCGATTTATAGGCCGGCTTGTCCAGCGACAGCTCCAGCGTATCGGGGCTGGAAACCGTATCGGCCGGCGCATACCAGCTGGCCCAGAAGCTGGTCGAAGACACGGCCAGCGAGCCGTCGGTCGCTTCGACCACCAGCTCATACTGGCCCCAATCCACCGCAGCGGCGATTTCAACCGGGGTGCCACTCAGCACGGTCTCGCCTTCGGCGACCGGGCTGCGATAGGTCACGGGTTCCCAGCTCCAGCTGCCATAGCTTTGATACCATTGGTAATCCGTCTCGACCCGGTTCAGCTTCCAGCGCACCGGCATATCCGGGATCGCCCCATCGGGGCCGATGGCCACCGCCTGGAACCGCGCCTCGGCGCCTTCGGGCACCACATCGGCGAACATCGGCTTCAGCCCGATCATCGGTTCCGAGGGGATCACCAGCTGGGTCGTGCGCCGTTCGACCGGCCGGCCCGAGCCTTCGGCGACCCGCAGGGTCACCACCGCTTCCAGCGGCCGGCCGACCTGGCCCGGATCGGGCAGGTAGAACTCGACATCGGCCTTGCCCTCGGCATCGGTATCGACCGAGCCCAGGCTGTTATACAGCGACGAGAAGGTCTGGTCATAGCGGCCAAAGACATAGCCCGGCCAGTCGGGCAGGCCCTGCGCCGCGCGCAGCAGCACCTCGCCCTCGACCCGCAGCCCCGCACCCGGGGCGCCGAACAGATAGCGGGCAGCCAGCGACGCGGCCGCGGGCGCATCGCCCAGCCGCAGCGGCGCCGTGCCCAGATCCAGCGAGAAGTCGATGCGCTCGGGCAGGAAATCCTCGACCAGGAAAGTTTTGGTGGTCAGAGGCGGCGCGTCCAGATCGGCCAGGACCTGGATCGTCCAGACCCCGCGCGGCGCGGTGCCGGCGATGGGCAGCTGGAAGACATGGCCGCCGGCGCCGGAATCGGCCACCAGCTGGCGGGAATATTCCACCCCGTCGGGCCGGGTCAGCACCGCGGTCAGCGGCACGCCTTCCACCGCATCGGCCTGCGGATCGCGCGACAGCGCCGTGGCATAGACCGTCTCGCCGGCGCGATAGGCGCCGCGATCGGTGGTCAGGAAGACGTCGATCGGCGGAGCCGGCTCGCGCCCTTCGACGCCGCGGTCCGACAGATCGAATTCCGGGTCGGTCAGCGACAGGAAGGACAGGTCGCTGTCGCCATCGCGCAGCACGACCATCGCCGGCTCGGCCGCGCCGGTGCCACGGGTCAGCCCGGCATCGAAGCGCGCATAGCCCTGATCGTCGGTCGTGGCGGTGCCCAGAACCGCATTGGCGCGGTTCAGCAGTTCCACCGTGGCGCCCGGCTTGGCCTGGGCCGTCGACAGGCTGCGCACGAAGACATGCAGCCCGTCCACCCCGCTGAGCGTGGTGACGCCCAGATCCGACACGACGAACCATTGCCAGGCCGAGGGGACGGCGTTCACATCCACCCCCGGCACGCTGGCCTTCAGCACATAGATGCCCGGCGCACGGCCCGACAGCGCCTCGGTCATCGGCAGGCGGGTGGTCACATCCTTGTTGACCTCTTGCCCGACCCCGGCCGTGCCGGTCCAGATCTCGGCGCCGATCTCGTCGGCGAAATAGCTTTCGTCATATTCGTAGATCGGCCAGCCGAAATAGTTGTTCTGGATCGAACGCAGCAGGTTGCGGTCGGTGACCTGGTACAGTTTCAGGTCCAGCTTCTCGGTATTGACGGTCTGCACCGGCAGCGCCGCCTCGCCGCTGACCGGCAGCACATAGCCGCGGCCCGGGAAGCTGACGCCCGGATTGCGGTCGCGCACATACAGGGTCAGTTCCACATCCTTGGCCAGGGTCTGGCCGTCGGCGGAAGGCAGGCCTTCGCGGAAGGT
The DNA here is from genome assembly GCF_020179405.1 of Xinfangfangia pollutisoli. Taxonomy (GTDB): domain Bacteria; phylum Pseudomonadota; class Alphaproteobacteria; order Rhodobacterales; family Rhodobacteraceae; genus Pseudogemmobacter; species Pseudogemmobacter pollutisoli. Next base: position 17,824 of record NZ_JAICBZ010000038.1, read on the forward strand.
CAGGCTGTAGCGCGCGCCATGGCTGATGCCGGTCACGCACAGCCGCTGCGGATCGGCCACTTCCACCGCCAGCCCGGGTTCGGGCAGCTTCACATAGGTCGAATAATCGACGCCCGAGGGCACCAGGTTTTCCGAGAATGTCGCGCAGATCCGCGGGCGGGCCAGATCGGCCTCGACCACATTGTCGGTGACGCGGAAGCCGTATTTGCCGATCGCATCATCCAGCATCGCGGCGGTATCGGCGCGGTTCTGCTGCGCCTGGGCCAGACGCAGCGCCTGCACCATGTCGCGGCCGCGGGCCATGTCTTCCTGCAGGATCGCCATCTGCACCAGGATCGAATGGCGCTGTGCCGGGCTGACCGAGCGCAGATAGGCGTTCACCGTCGCCAGATAGGCGCGGTTCTGATACCAGTAGCGGTCATTGCCGCTTTGCTTCGAGGCCTCGAACGCGCGGCGGGCATATTCCAGCCAGGTCCCGGCATCGTCGGTGATGTTCAGCGCGGCCCCCGTGAAGGCCGTCGCCATCGCCCAGTCGCCCTGCGATTCCTTCTGGGCGGCCTCTTGCAGATGCTCGTCCGCCGTCCAGGGCCCGGTCGTATGGGTGCGGCCCAGGCTGACGGCCATGTCATAGGCATTGGCGATTTCGTAATCATAGACGAAACCCAGATCGCGGCGCAGCGCCGGCGCCGCCGCGCGCTTGGCCGCATCCGCCGTCACCACCACGGCCGATTGCGCGCCCTGGAAATACGTGGGCTCGCCCGGATCGGATTTCAGGAAGCAGCTGCCGTTCTTGCCGTTGAACGTATAGGCGTCGCAGCGCGTGTTGGTCAGGCAGGCGCGTTCGCAGGCGTCCTGGCTGGTGTCGAAGATCGACGCGATATCGCCGCCGGGCAGATCCGCATCCTGGGTGACAAGGGTTCGCTTCTCGGGAATCAGGTCCTGGGCCGCCAAGACGCCGGGCAGAACGAGAAACAGGGCCGCAAGTGCGGCCTTTGCGAGGCGAACCATGGAAAACCCTCCTGTCAGACAGATGCCCGGACCCTCGCATGCAGCGCCGTCTGCGGCAAGGCATCTTGGGCCAGTCGCGTTAAGTCTTGGTTCACCTCGCCGGGCGAATGTAGTCGTGAAAACCGGACCTTGGGCGGTTTCCTGCGCGACGCGCCGCGCCCCCTGCGGCGGCAGATCGTCGATCAGGGCGGGCGCGCGCGAGGGTCGGGCGGGCTGGGGGCAGGCAGGATGTCGGCGCAGGGCACAGGATGGACCTGACGGAAAGACTGGCAAAGGAACGGCGCGCAAGGCTGGCGGCGGAACGGCTGCTGGAACAGAAAACGCGCGAACTGTTTGCCGCGAATGAGAAACTTGCCCTGCATGCGCGGTCGCTGTCGGACCAGATCGTGGAACAGCGCGAAGTCGTGCGCTCGGTCAAGACCGAGGCCGAGACGCTGAAGGGACAGAATCACCGCTTCCTGAACGATCTGGAACGCGCCCATACCGCCGCCGTCATGGCCGAACGCCGGCTTTGGGATTCGATCAACACCATTCGCGACGGATTCGCCGTTTTCGACAGCCAGCTGAAACTGGTCACCGCCAACCAGGCCTACAAGGCGATCTTCACCTCTCAGGGCATCAACCCCGGCGACAGCTATCCCGATCTGATCGCGCTGGCCGCGCAGAAGGGCATCATCGACCTTCAGGGCGAGGGTGAGGGCGACTGGATCGCCCGGATGATCGCCCGGCTGGACGAGGATCCGGTCGAAACCGAAACCGCGCGGCTGACCAATGGCACCTGGATCCGCGTCGTCGACCGCCGCGCCCGCGATGGCGACATGGTCAGCCTTGTCTTCGACATCACCGAACAGATGCGCATCTGGGCCGCGATCGAAGCGCTGCCCGATGCTTTCGTGCTTTTTGACCGGGAGGAACGTCTCTTGACCTGCAACCAGCGCTACCGCGACATGTTTCCCGATTCCGCCCATAACATGGTGCCCGGCATCCCGTTCGAGGCGCTGTTGCGCCAGGGTCTGGCCGCGGGCCATGTGCCCGCCGCCAGGGGCCGCGAAGAGGAATGGCTGGCCGACCGCCTGGCGCAGTTCCGCGACGCCGGGGCCAGCGAATGCCAGCTGTCGGACGGGCGCTGGATCCGCGAGACCGACCATGTCACCCCCGATGGCGGCCGCGTCGGCCTGCGCACCGACATCACCCAGCTGCGCGAGCAGCAGATCGCGCTGGACGCCGCCCGCCGCGCGGCCGAGGCGGCGAACCGGGCGAAATCGGCCTTCCTGGCCAATATGTCCCATGAAATCCGCACCCCGATGAATGGCGTCGTCGGCATGGCCGAACTTCTGTGCGACACGCCGCTGTCGGACGAACAGCGCCTGTTCGCCGAGACGATCCGCTCGTCGGGCGAGGCGCTTTTGAACATCATCAACGACATTCTGGATTATTCGAAGCTGGAAGCGGAACGGATGACCCTGCATCCCGAACCCTTCGATCTGGAACGCACCATCCATGAGGTGACGATGCTGCTGCAGCCGCGGGCGCGCGCGAAGGGCATCGACATGATGATCGACTATGACATGTTCCTGCCCACCCGCTTTGTCGGCGACCCCGGCCGGCTGCGGCAGGTTCTGACCAATCTGATCGGCAATGCGGTGAAATTCACCGAGACCGGCCATGTCCTGACCCGGGTGGTGGGGATCGAGGCCGAGGATGGGCGCGAACAGCTGCATGTCACGGTGGAAGACACCGGCATCGGCATCGCGCCCGAACACCTTGACCACATCTTCGGCGAGTTCAACCAGGTCGAGGATGAACGGAACCGCAAATACGAAGGCACCGGCCTGGGCCTGGCAATCACAAGGCGGCTGATCGAACGCATGGGCGGGGCGGTCTGGGTCGACAGCGAGGCCGGGAAAGGCTCGGCCTTCGGGTTTCGCGTCACGCTGCCGGTCGGCGAAGAGGGCCAGCCCGTCCGCCCGCCCGTCTCGCTGCGCCGCGCGCTGGTCGTGGATGACAAGTTCATCAACCGCACCATCCTGGAACGCCAGCTTGCCCCCTGCGGAATCGAGGTGACGCTGTGCCGGTCGGGCAGCGAGGCGCTGGCGGCGGTGGCGGGGTCTGTCCTGGCGGGCACGCCCTTCGATGTGGTGCTGACCGATCACGACATGCCCGAGATGGACGGGATCAGCCTGGCCGCGCGGCTGCGGGCCGAGGGGCTGGCGATGCCGATCCTGCTTCTGTCCTCGAACCCCACGCTGGCGCGGGAACGCGAAGGCGCGGCGGCGCTGGACGCGATCCTGCAAAAGCCGGTGCTGCGGGCCGAACTGTACCGCCGGCTGCACGATCTGTCCGCGCCCGCGCTGCAAGAGCCGGTGGCGGAACCCGTCGCTGCGGCCGCCCCGGCGACCGAGCGGCGGCGGATGCGGGTTCTGGCGGCCGAAGACAACAAGACCAATCAGCTGGTGTTCCAGAAGATGGTCCGCGGGCTGGATCTGGATCTGGTCTTTGCCGGCAATGGTCTGGAAGCGGTGGAACAGTGGCGCAGCTTTGCCCCCGATCTGATCTTCATGGACATCTCGATGCCCGAAATGGACGGCAAGGAAGCCGCCGCCGCCATCCGCGCCGGCGAGCCGGCGGGGGTGCATGTGCCGATCGTCGCCATGACCGCCCATGCGATGGAAGGCGATGCCGAGGCGATTCTGGCCTCGGGCATCGACCGCTACATGACCAAGCCCCTGCGCAAGGCCGCCATCGTCGAGGCGCTGGGGGAATTCTGCCCCGAGGCGGCGCGGCCCCTGGCCGGGCTGGCCGAGGATGCGGCTTAGCCAGGGCGCGCAGAACGAGGAGGTCAGACGCAAGGGAAATCCGATTTGTCGCAGCTTCGGCCATTGAAGAGCGGCCGCGTCTGTGATCGGTTCAACTTGAGGGAGACAGACACCGCAGGGCCGGGAGAGATCTTCGATGAAAGCACCCGTGTTGGCCGCCCTTGTCGCGCTGGCCGCGCTTGCCGGGCCGGGCCTGGCCGAAACGCCGTTTGACGCGCTGATCGCGCGGTTCAAGGGCGGCGACACCTATGCGGGATTTGCCAGTTCCAACGGCCGGATCGAGGCGCAAACCGTTGCGGTGGCCACGAAATATGCCGGCCGCGTGACCGAGGTTCTGGTGGCCGAAGGCGATCTGGTCGAGGCGGGCGCCGTGGTCGCGCGCATGGATGACCGCGATGCCAAGGCGCAGATCGTCGGTGCCAAGGCGGCGGTGCTGCGGGCCCGTGCCGCGCTGCAACTGGCCGAAGCCGGGGTGATGCAGGCGCAAAGCGCGCTGGATGTGGCGCGCACCACCCAGGCGCGGGTGGCCAAGCTGAATGCCGATGGCCATGCCGCGCAATCGGTGCTGGACGATGCGACCAATGCGCTGACCTCGGCCGAGGCGGCCTTGGCCATGGCCCAGGCCCAGGTGGCCGATGCCAGGGCGCTGATCGAGGTTTCCGAAGCGACGGTCGCCCAGCTGGACGTGATGCTTGAGGATCTGACGATCCGCGCGCCGATCCGTGGCCGGGTTCTGTACCGGCTGCGCGAGCCGGGCGAAGTGGTGGCCGGCGGCGCGCCCATCGTGACGCTGCTGGACATGACCGATGTCTGGATGAACCTGTACCTGCCCGCTGATGCGGTGGGCCCGCTGATCCTGAATGACGAGGCGCGGCTGATCCTGGATCCGGCCTCGCAATTCGTGATCCCGGCCCGGGTCACCTTCATCTCGCCCGAGGCGCAATTCACCCCGCATTCGGTGGAAACCGAAACCGAACGGCAGGATCTGGTGTTCCGCGTCAAGCTGTCGATCCCGCGCGATCTGTTGGTCACCTTCGAGAAATATGTGAAGGCAGGCGTGCGCGGCATCGGTTTCGTGCGCACCGATCCGGCGGCGGACTGGCCGGCCGAGCTTGCCGTCAAGCTGCCGGACTAGACGATGGGCCCGGTGGCCCGGCTGACGGGCGTCACCCATCGTTACGGCGCGGTCGCGGCGCTGCAGGATGTCACGCTGGACATTCCGGCGGGCTGCATGGCGGGGCTGATCGGGCCGGATGGCGTCGGCAAATCCACGCTGATGGCGCTGGTCGCGGGCGTGCGGCAGCTGCAGGCCGGGCAGGTCATGGTGCTGGGCGGCGATATGGGGCGGGCGCCGGTCCGCCGCGCCACCGCCCCGCGCATCGCCTATATGCCGCAGGGGCTGGGGCGGAACCTGTACCCGACCCTGACCGTGCGCGAGAATCTGGATTTCTTCGGGCTTCTGTTCGGGCAGGACCGCGCCGAACGCGACGCGCGCATCGCCATGCTGCTGAAGGCCACCGGGCTTGATCCCTTTCCCGACCGGCCGGCGGGCAAGCTGTCGGGCGGGATGAAGCAGAAGCTGTCGCTGTGTTCGGCGCTGATCCATGACCCCGACCTGTTGATCCTGGACGAGCCGACAACCGGGGTCGACCCTTTGTCGCGCGGTCAGTTCTGGGATCTGATCGACCATGTCCGCGCCCAGCGCCCGGGGATGAGCGTGCTGACCGCCACCGCCTATATGGAAGAGGCCGACCGGTTCGACTGGCTGGCCGCGATGGATGCGGGCCGGGTGATCGCCAGCGGCACGCCGCAGGATCTGCGGCAGAAGGGCGGCGGCAAGACGCTGGAAGCGGCTTTCATCAACCTTCTGCCGGCGGATCGGCGCGGCGACCCCGCGCCGCTGATCCTGCCGCCGCGCCCCGACAGCGGCGATGCGGTGCCGGCGATCGAGGCGCGGCATCTGACCATGCGCTTTGGCGATTTCACCGCGGTCGACGATGTCAGCTTCACCATCCCGCAGGGCGAGATCTTCGGCTTCCTCGGCTCGAACGGGTGCGGCAAGTCGACGACGATGAAGATGCTGACCGGGCTTCTGACCCCGACCCAGGGCGAGACCGAGCTGTTCGGCGAACATATGACCAGCGGCGACATGCAAAGCCGGCTGCGCATCGGCTATATGTCGCAAGGCTTTTCGCTGTATGGCGAGTTGACGGTGCGGCAGAACCTGACCCTGCATGCGAGACTGTATGCGATCCCGCCGGCCGACCGTGCCCCGCGCATCGCCGAAGTGCTGCGCGACTTCGACCTGCAGGCCGAGGCCGACGCCCTGCCGGAATCGCTGCCTTTGGGCATCCGGCAAAGGCTGCAGCTGGCGGTGGCGGTGCTGCACCGGCCGCGGATCCTGATCCTGGACGAGCCGACCTCGGGCGTCGATCCGGTGGCGCGCGATGTGTTCTGGCGCAAGCTGATCGGCCTGTCGCGCGACGATGGGGTGACGATCTTCATCTCGACCCATTTCATGAACGAGGCCGAGCGCTGCGACCGCATCTCGCTGATGCATGCCGGCAAGGTGCTGGAAGTGGGCGCCCCGGCCGAGATCGTCGCACGCCACCGCACGGACACGCTGGAAGCCGCCTTCATCGAGGTGCTGGCGCATGAAATGGGCGATGCGGCGCGGCCGCTGGGATCCGAAGGCATTGCGCCCGTGCCCACGCAAAACCCGGCGCGGCTGGCGGCGCTGATCCGCACCCGGGCCTATGCCTGGCGCGAGACGCTGGAACTGATGCGCGATCCGATCCGGCTGTTCTTCGCCCTGGCCGGCCCGGTGATCCTGTTCATCACCATGGGCTTCGGCATCTCTTTCGATGTCGACCGGCTCAGCTTCGGCGTGCTGGATCAGGATCAAAGCGCCGAAAGCCGCGGGCTGGCCGAGGGCTTTACCGCGATCCGCCAATTCGCCGAGGGTGCGCCACTGGCCGGGCCGCAGGAGCTGGCGGCGCGGATGCGCCAGGGCGATCTGTCGCTGGCGCTGGAAATTCCCGACGGCTTCGGCAAGGCGCTGGCCCAGGGCGAAGCGCCGGAAATCTCGGTCTGGGTCGATGGCGCCATGCCGTTTCGGGCCGAAACCGCGCGCGGCTATGCGCTGGGGGTGATCCAGCGCGCGGCCAAGGACAGGGCCGTCGCGGCCGGCGCCAGCACGCAGGATGCCGTCAGCTTCGAATTGCGCTTCCTGTTCAACCAGGCGTTCAAAAGCGCCAATGCGATGGTGCCCTCGATCCTGATGCTGATCCTGATGCTGATCCCGGCGATCATGGCCGCGATCAGCGTGGTGCGCGAAAAGGAAACCGGCACCATCGCCAATTTTCGATCCACCCCGGTGACCCGGCCCGAATTCCTGATCGGCAAGCAATTGCCCTATATCGCCATTGCCTGGGGCGGGTTCTGGGTTCTGGCGGCGCTGGGGCGCGGGCTGTTCGGTGTGCCCTTCACCGGCCAGATCTGGGCCTTCGGCGCGGTGGCGCTGATCTATGTCACCGCCTCGACCGGGTTTGGGCAGCTGATGTCGTCGTTCACCGCAACCCAGGTGGCCGCGGTCTTTGCCACGGCGATCATCGCCATCATCCCGACGGTGAATTTTTCGGGCCTGATCGTGCCGACCTCGACCCTGGCCCTGCCCGGCAAGCTGATTGGCGAGGCTTTTCCCGGTGCCTGGTTCCAGCAGGTCAGCGTGGGGTCCTTCGTCAAGGGCTATGGCTGGCAGGATCTGGTCTTTCCCGCGCTGGTGCTGGCGGGCTTCGCGCTGACCTATCTGGGCCTGGCCATCCTGGGCCTGCGCAAGCAGGAGCGGTAGATGCAAAGCCTGAAGAACATCGCGGCGTTGACGGTCAAGGAGTTGCGGGCGCTGGCGCGCGACCGGATCATGCTGGTGCTGATCCTGTACGTCTTCACCGCCGCGGTCTGGCTGGTGTCGAACGCCGCCTCGACCGAGGTGCATAACCTGTCGGTCGGCGTGGTGGACGAGGATCAAAGCCAGCTTTCCGCCCGGATCACCGATGCGATCCAGGCGCCGATGTTCGCCTCGCCCGTGGCGCTGACGCCCGAAGCGGCGGCGCAGGCGCAGAAGGCGGGGCGCTATGTGCTGGTCCTGTCGATCCCGCCGGGGTTCGAGCGCGATCTGATGGCCGGCGGGACGGCGCAGCTGATGCTGCTGGTCGATGCAACGGCCGTCGCCCATGCCGGCAATGGCGCCACCTTCCTGCGCCAGGCGGTGCTGACCGAGATCGCCGCCTGGGCCGGGCCGCAGGCGGCCAGCACGTCTTCGGTGGATGTGGTGTTCCGCAATCTTTACAACCCCAACCTGTCGCCGATGTGGTTCACCGCGGTGATGCAGCTGATGAACAATGTGACCATCCTGATGCTGATCCTGTCGGGCTCGTCGCTGATCCGCGAACGCGAACACGGCACGATCGAGCATGTGCTGGTGATGCCGGTCCGCCCGCATGAGATTGCGCTGTCGAAGATCTGCGCCAATGGCGGCGTGATCCTGGGCGCCCAGATCCTGAGCCTGCTTCTGGTGGTCGAGGGGCTGATGGGTGTGCCGGTCACCGGCTCGTTGCCGCTTTATGTGACGGGGGCGCTGATCTATGTGCTGGCCATGGGCAGCATCGGGCTGTTGCTGGCGACGCTGGCGCAGAACATGGGGCAGTTCGGGCTGCTGGTCATTCCGGTGATCATCGTGATGTTCCTGCTGTCGGGCGCGATGACGCCGATGGAATCGATGCCCGACTGGCTGCGCCTTGCGGTGCGGCTGGTCAGCCCGGCGCCGCATTTCGTCAGCTTCGCCCAGGGGGTTCTGTATCGCGATGCCGGGCTTCTGACGGTCTGGCCCGAAATGGCGGCGATTGCCGCCATGGCGCTGGTGGCGGTGTCGCTGGTGCTGTGGCGGTTCCGCAAGGTGCTGTCGGCCTAAGCCGGCGGGCGCCGACGGGCAGCGTCACTCGGGCCGCTTGATCTCGGAGATCAGTTCCGCGACCGAGCGCATGTTCAGCTTTTCCAGAATCCGCGCGCGGTGATGGTCGATGGTGCGCGGGCTGATGCCCAGATCCGCCGCGATCTCTTTCGACGAAATCGCCGAGGGGCGCGCCACGATCCGCGCCACGATTTCGCGTTCGCGCTGGGTCAGGCTGTCAAAGCGCATCCGGTCGCGGCGGCTGCGTTCTTCCACCGTCAGCCGAGCGCGGGTGATCGCGAAAGCGGCTTCGATCCTTTCGATCAGCTCGGCCGGCCCGAAGGGCTTTTGCAGGAAATCCAGCGCCCCGGCCTTGATCGCCCGCACCGATTCCGGCACGCCGCCATGGCCGGTGATGAAGATGACCGGAATGTCCACCTTCAGATCGTTCAGCTGCTGCTGCAGCTCCAGCCCGTTCATCCCGGGCATGCCGTAATCCAGCACCAGACAGCCGCGCATCGCAGGACGCAGCGCAGCCAGGAATTCCGGCCCCGACGCGAAAGTTTCAACCTGATAGCCGCGCATCGAAAGCGAAAACGACAGGGCGCTGCGGATGTCAGCGTCATCGTCCACCAGGTAAACCGTCAATACCTCACCGGCCTCGGCGACCATTACTGCCCTCGGTTGGGTGGGCCAGACCGAGAGCTGGCCATGAGATTATATTAGTTAATTTGGGGGCAGGGGCAACCGGCGGCAGCGGTCCATGCCTTGATTTTCCGAATTCTCTCAGACGCCTGCCAGCTTTCTAGGTCTCTGCCGCCGGGTCGGCCTCGGCCGGCTGGCAGATGCGCAGGGTAAAGCGGAAGCGCGCGCCATGCGGCTGGACCGGCTCGTGCCACAGCGCGCCGCCATGCGCGGTGATGATGGTGCGGCAGATCGACAGGCCAAGGCCCATGCCGCCGGGCTTGCCGGTCTCGAACCGGGTGAACAGCGCCTGGCCCGGCGCGACCCCCGGCCCGGTATCGGCGATCGTGACCGTGACCATGGCGCCCGCGCGGCGGGCCTGCACCGTCACCCGGCGGTCGGGCGCGGGAAGGCCGGCGCCGGCAATCGCCTCGATCGCGTTGCGCAACAGGTTCACCACGACCTGGGCGATCTGCACCCGGTTGCCCAGAACCGGCGGCAGGTCCGGCTCCAGCTGCGTTTCGACGGTCACCCCGGCCTCGGCGATCTCGACCTGGCACAGCTGCATGGTCTGTTCCAGCAGATCGGGCAGGCTGACCGGGCCGCTTTCGCCCTGGTCCTTGCGGATGAAGGCGCGCAGCGCGTGGATGATCTCGCCCGCGCGCATCGACTGGCGCATGATCTGATCCAGCAGCGCCCGCACCTCGGGCTGCGGCGCGGCGCTGCGGTTCAGCAGCAGCACCGCGGAATCGGCATTCTGCGCGATGGCGGTCAGCGGCTGGTTCAGCTCATGCGCCAGGCCCGAGGCCATCTGGCCCATCGTATTGCCGCGGGCGATATGGCTGAGATCGCGGTTGAGCCGCAGGATTTCGCGCTCTTTCTCGCGCGCTTCGGAAATGTCGTCGACCGTCACCACCGCATGCAGCGGCGTGCCGGTGCGATCGCGGATCATGATCGCGTTGATGTTGACCCAGATCACCCGCCCGTCCCGGCAGCGCCAGCGCATTTGCTGATTGACCACATTGGTCGGCGTCTGGGCGCTGTCGAGCGGGTCGAAGTCCGGCTCTTCGGGATCGGCCAGATCCGACAGGGTCAGCTCTGCCATCTCGTCGGCGCTGTAGCCGGTGATGTCGCACAGCGCCTTGTTGGCCCGGATCACCCGGCCGGTGCCCGGCATCACCTGGGCCATGCCGCGGCTGGACAGGTCGAAGGTCATGCCATATTCGCGCTCGGCCTCGCGCCGGGCTTCGGTGGCCTGAATCAGCGTCTGTCCCGCACTTTCCAGTTCGGAATAGGTCTCGGCCGGCCCGGCGCTGGCATCCAGCTGGCCGGTCGCGATCAGGGCCGAGCGGTCGGCGAAATCGCGCAGCGGCCGCGACAGGCGCAGGGCCAGCGCCAGCCCGATCAGCCCTGTCACCACCGCCACCCCGGCCGCGATCCAAAGGTTGCTGCGCCGGTTGCGCTTGATCACCGCGGTGAAATCGTTCTCGGGGGCATAGACGGCGATGGTCCAGGGCAACGCATCGCTGTTCAGCTGCATCAGCGCCGAGACATAGCTTTCGCCCTTGTAGACGAATTGCGCGGGCATTTCCTGCACCGCGCGCAGGGCACCGTCCTTCATCAGCGGCGAGAAGGCGGCGCGGGCGATCGGGTCTTCCAGTTCCAGGATGCTGGCGAAACGCAGCGTTCCGTCCTGGTCGCGCATGCGCAGCAGATCAATGTCGGGATGGGCGATCACATCGCCATTGTGGTTCATGATCAGCGCTTTGCCATGGGTGCCGATCGTCAGCCGCGCCAGGAAGTTCGAGATCATCGAGATCTCGATATCCACGCCCACAACGCCGCGGATCTGGCCCTGTTCGGTCAGCACCGGCGCGGCCAGGGTGATGCCCGGCTGCTGCGACGAGAAGAAGATGTAGGGATCGGTCCAGATCGTCGTGCGCGCTTGCCGGGCGCGCAGATACCAGGGCCGGTCGCGCGGATCGAAGCGGTCCTGCGGGTCCGAACTGCGCTGCCGCACATGAAAGTCATCGTCGCGCCAGATCAGCTCGGTCGAGCGCAGCCCCTCGGTGACGGTGATGATCTTCGAACGGATCGGGCCGGCCCCCCCGGGCGTGCGCATGACATAGACGAAGGATCCATCCTCGCCGCCGTAATAGATGCCGGCGAATTGCGGGGTGATCTGCAATTGCTGGAACAGCAGCTTTTCCAGGATCTGCGGGTCGTCGCTGGCCACAACCCGGCTTTGCGCCAGCCGCGCGGCAAGTTCCGCCGCCCCCTGGGCCGGGCTGAGGAAGCCCTTGGAATGCTCGGTCGTGTTGACGGCGACATCGGTCAGCAGATCGCGCGCATGGCGGATCAGCGCCCGTTCCGAGGTGACATAGGAACTGGTGACCACGGCCAGGACCGCAAAGAATTGCAGTCCCGCCAGGCTGATCGCCAGAATGGCACTGAAGGATCGGGTGATGGTCTGCTCCTGCCTCGAGGTCTGCATATCGGCCCCCTGCGGGGCGAAGGGCGTCGCCGGGCTGGTTTAGCCACAAGCCCCGGGCAAAGGCATAGGCAAAACTGCCTAGGCAAGTCTACGAATTTACGCCGGCTGCCGCAGGATGACACATGGTGCCTGTAAATGGTGCGATGTTTGCGCGTTTAAGGGGTTATCGCTTTTGTTGACCCAGCGCGGCCTGGCCCTAACGGCCAGGCCCGCCGTTTTGCGTAGCGCCGCAAAGGGCGGTCGGGCATTTGCTCCGCTTCCCTTTGCTGTGCAAGGCAGGGGCCAAGCTGCGGTCTTGCTGTTCGGGGTAAGTTGCGTTCAGGCAGTAAGGGGGTTCCCCAGGCCCTCTTGGCGGTATCGGTTTCCTTTAGAAGCCTGTCTCGATCTGCCCGGTCGCAGATCGTTCCCCGAGCAGCAAACCGTGCGGCCACTCCCGTTACATGGAAACCGGCGCCGCTAATGGAAATCGCGGCTGGGAAACAGCCGCTTGGCCTGGTCGCGCGGGTGATGCGCCCGCGCAGGGCTGCGCGACGGGTTGCGATGGGGGCGCGGGGCCTCGTCGGCGCCGGGGCGGGTAACGCCCACCACCGCGTCCAGCGGATGGCCCAGATCCGACAGGCGCGGCGACAGATCCTCGATCTGCTCGGCGATCAGATGGGCGACCTGGCCCTCGCGCTCCAGCCGGCCGCTGACCCGCAACAGCCGCCCGCCCATCACCACGCGGCGGAAGCGCTGATAGACCGCCGGCCAGACCACCACATTGGAAACCCCGGTCTCGTCCTCCAGCGTCAGGAAGATCACGCCCGAGGCGGTGCCGGGCCTTTGCCGGGTGATCACCAGCCCGCAGACCGCAAGCCGCGCCCCCGGCCGCGCCGTGGCCAGATCGGCATGCGGCGTCAGGCCGGAGATCGCGGGGCGCAGCAGTTCCATCGGATGGGCGCGCAGGGTCAGGCGCAGGGCGACGTAATCCTCGACCACCTCTTCGCCCAGATGCATGGCAGGCAGGGCGACCGGCGGCTCGGCCAGGCCTTCGCCATCCAAGGGATCGGCGAACAGCGGCAAGGGCGCCGGCGCGCGGATCGCCCGCACCTGCCACAGCGCATCGCGCCGGGTCAGGCCCTGCCCGGCGAAAGCATCGGCCTCGGCCAGCCGTTCCAGCACCGAAGGGCCCAGCCCCGCGCGCAGCCACAGGCTTTCGGGATCGGGATAGCCATTGCCGCGCGCGGCCTCGATCCAGCCGGCATCCTCGGCCCGGAAGCCCTTGATCTGGCGAAAGCCCAGCCGCAGCGCCAGCCGCCCGTCGGCCCGCCGTTCCAGCGCATTGTCCCAGCCGCTGCGGTTCACGCAGACCGGCCGCACCTCGACCCCATGGTCGCGCAGGTCGCGCACGATCTGCGCCGGCGCATAAAAACCCATCGGCTGCGCATTCAGCAGCGCGCAGGCGAAGACCGCCGGATGATGGCACTTCAGCCAGGCCGAGACATAGGTCAGCATGGCAAAGGCCGCGGCATGGCTTTCGGGAAAGCCGTAATCGGCAAAGCCCTCGATCTGGCCGAAGCAGCGTTCGGCCACTTCGGGCGCATAGCCCCGCGCCGTCATGCCCGAGACGAAGCGCTCGCGATGTTCGGCGATCGTGCCCATGCGCCGGAACGCCGCCAAGGACCGGCGCAGCCGGTCGGCCTCTTCCGCCGTATAGCCCGCGCCCACCACGGCGATCTGCATCGCCTGTTCCTGAAACAGCGGCACGCCCAGGGTGCGGGCGGTGACGGCTTCAAGCTCGGGCCCGAAGGGTTCGGCGGCCTCAAGCCCCTGGCGGCGCTTGATATAGGGCTTCACCATGCCGCCCTGGATCGGGCCGGGGCGGACGATGGCGACCTCGATCACCAGATCGTAGAAGGTGCGCGGCCGCATCCGGGGCAGAAAGTTCATCTGCGCCCGGCTTTCCACCTGGAACACCCCCACCGCATCGGCGGCGCACAGCATGTCATAGGTGGCGGCATCTTCCTGCGGCACGCTGGCCAGGGTCAGGACCTGCCGGTCATGCGTCTTCAGCAGGTCAAAGGCCTTGCGGATGCAGGTCAGCATGCCCAGCGACAGGATATCGACCTTCAGAATGCCCAGCGCGTCGATATCGTCCTTGTCCCATTCGATCACCGTGCGATCCTCCATCGCCGCATTCTCGATCGGGCACAGTTCGTCCAGCCGGCTGCGGGTGATGACAAAGCCGCCCACATGCTGCGACAGGTGGCGGGGAAAGCCGATGATCTCGGTGATCAGCCGCACGGTCTGCGCCAGGCGGCGATCCGACAGATCCAGCCCCAATTCGCCCAGCCGCTCGGGCCGCACGCCGCTGTCGGACATGCCCCAGATCTGCCCCGACAGGCTGGCCGTCACATCGGCACTTAGCCCCATGACCTTGCCCACCTCGCGGATCGCGGCGCGGGATCGGAAATGGATCACCGTGGCGCATAGCCCGGCGCGGTGGCGGCCATAGCGGTCATAGATCCACTGGATCACCTCTTCCCGGCGCTCATGTTCGAAATCGACGTCGATATCCGGCGGTTCGCCCCGGTATTTCGAGATGAAGCGCTCGAAGACCATGCTGATCAGATCGGGCGAGACATCGGTGATGCCCAGCAGATAGCACAGCACCGAATTGGCGGCCGAGCCGCGGCCCTGGCACAGGATGCCGCGGCTGCGGGCAAAGGCCACGATGTCATTGACGGTCAGGAAATAGGCCGCAAAGCCCAGTTCGGCCACGACCGCCAGTTCCTTGGCCATCAGCGTCATCACCTTGTCGGGCGCGCCCTGCGGATAGCGGCGGGCCAGGCCTTCGCGGGCCAGACGGTCCAGCCGGGCCTGCGGCGTTTCACCATCCGAAATCTCGTCGGGGTAATCGTAGCTGAGTTCCGACAGGTCAAAGCTGCAGCGTGCGGCGATTTCCAGCGTGCGGCGCAGGGCGGCGGGATGGTCGCGAAACAGCCGCGCCATATCCTCCTGCCCTTTCAGGCGGCGTTCGGCATTGGGCAGGGCCCGGGTGCCGATCCGGTCGATCGTCAGCCCCTCGCGCAGGCAGGTCAGCACATCGGCCAGCGGGCGGCGGCTGGCGCGATGCATCAGCACATCGCCCACCGCCACCATCGGCGCCGAGCATTGCTGTGCCAGCCGGGCGCAGGCGGCCAGCCAGGCCTGGTCCGAACCGTCATAGCGCGGGGCCGCGCCCAGGAAGACATGGCCCGGAAACCGCCGTCGCAGAGACTGGATATGCGGGGCCGCCGCCTCTGGCCGGGCGGGCGGCAGGGCGATCAGCACCATGCCGGCACAGCCGTCCAGCAGGTCGCGGCTGTCCAGATGGCACTCTCCCTTCCCGGCCCGTCGCTTGCCCAGGGTCAGAAGCCGGCACAGGCACTGATAGGCGGCGCGATCCTGCGGCAGGGCCAGCCATTGCACCGGGCTGTCGCGCAGCACCAGCCGGCAGCCCACGATCAGCTTCGGCAGCTGCAGCGCGGGCGGGCGGGCCAGATCCTGCGGCTGGCCGAAGGCCTGACGCGACGAAGGGTCGATCCGGTGCTGCGAGCGGATCGGCAGCGGCTGATCCGCCTTCTCGCGCAAGTTGGCCAGCGCCCGCCAGGCCCGCACCACACCGGCAATCGAGTTGCGGTCGGTGATCGCGATCGCGTTCAGCCCCAGTTCGGCGGCGCGCACGACCAGTTCCTCGGGATGCGAAGCGCCGGTGAGGAAGGTGAAATTCGAGGTGACGCACAATTCGGCATAGCCCGACAGCGCGGGAATCGCGGGCGAGGTCATGCGAATTCCCCCTGCACGAACCAGCCCGGCGCCTGGGGGGTGTGGAACATCCACAGCGCCCGGCCCTGGCGGGTGTCGATCCGCCAGTAATCGCGCAGGCCGCTGTGCCAGGCCGCATCCTCAAGCCACCATTCCGGCGTGATCCGTTCGGGCCCGGTCGCCCGCGCCGTGGCCAGCGCCATGCGCCGCCAGCGGAACTGCCGGGGCGGCTGGGGGCCGGGCGCCGTGGCGGTGACGGGTTCGGGCGCAAACAGCCGCAAGGGCCGCGGACGCGGGCTGACCCAGGCGCCTTCAGGGCGGCTGAAGGCGGCCGGCGCGATCAGGAAGCTGCGTTCGGGAATATGGCTGTCGGCCGGCAGAAAGCGCTGCACGTTTTCCAGCCCGATCCGCGTGCCGATCCTTGTGATCAGATCGTCCAGCGCCGCGCCCTGCCGGGCGGGACCGGCGCGGGTGATCTGTTCGGGCGGCAGCGGTTCGGCCAGGGTCGCTTCCAGCCGCAGCTGGTCGATGCCGAAGCCCGCATCCGCCGCCTCGATGCCGCGGCGGAACAGCGGCAGGATGCGGGCCGGGTCGCGCATCGGCCCGGCCAGGCGCAGCTCCACCGTCTGGCTGGCCTGATCGACGCGGCGCAGCGTCAGTTCCAGCACCCGCGCGCCCGAATCCTGCGCCTTCAGGCGGGCACAGAGCCGATCCAGCAGCCGCGCCGTGCCGGCCATGACATCCTCGGTCCGGCCGATCGGTTCGGGCAGGGTCAGGCGGATGCCGTAATGCGGCGCCTCGGCCTGGGGCGAGATCGCCTCGGGCAGATCGCCCAGCGCCTGGTCCAGCCGCTGCATCAGCGCGGGGCCGAAGCGCCGGGCCAGGGGCGCGCGGGGCGTGGCCATCAGCGCGCCCACGGTCTGCAGGCCCAGCCGGCGCAGCGCGTCGCAAACGGGCGCATCCAGGCGCAGGGCGGCGACGGGCAAAGGGGCCAGAACGTCTCGAACATGGCCCTTTGGCGCGATGCCTTCGGCCCAATGCGCCAGCGCCCAGGCCGCGCCGCGGCTGTCGGCCAGACCTAGCCGCACCGACAGGCCGGCCCGCGCCAGCCGCTGGCGCATATCGGCCAGCAGCGCCGATTCGCCCCCGGCCAGATGGGTGGCGCCGGTCACGTCCAGCACCAGCCCATCGGCGCCGTCCAGGCCCACCCAGGGGCAATAGCGCGTGGCCCAGCGCGCCAGCATCGCCAGGAACCGCGAATCGCCCGGCAGATCGGCCGGCCGGCTGACCAGATCGGGGCAATAGGCGCGGGCATCGGCCATCGTCATGCCGCGCTGCAGGCCCAGCCGTTCCGCCTTGGCCGAAAGGCAATGGATGCGCTCGGCATTTTCCTGCGTCAGGGCAAGCGCGAATGGCCCCTCAGCCGGGCGGGCCCGCAGGCTGCGGTCGCTCGCCAGGCGGGGAAACCACATCGAGACGATGCGTCGCTGCATCCCACCGAACATCCCAAAGCCCACTGGTTCCTGATTTGTTCTTTTTAAGCTCCCATCGCATCAGAGTCGAGTCCGCCCCCCCACTCGGCGGCGCCGGATCGTAAAGCGGGCTGGCCAGCCAGCGGGTTTCGGCGGCATTGCTGCCCGCGCCTTCGGGAATCAGGCACAGGCCGGTGGCCTGCCCGTCCCGCGCCGCCAGCTGCAGCCGCCGGCCCTCGGTCAGGCCCAGCGGCTGGGTGATGTCGATCACCACGAACGGCACCGTCCCGTCGCGCAGCGCCTCTTCGGCCACGGCCAGCGTGTCGGTCTGGTTGCGGGTCTGCGCCAGCAAGAGCCGCGCGGGGTCGAAAAAGCCGGCCAGGCCAGCTGGGTTCGGCATCTCGGCCAGCCAGGCCTCGCGCAGCCACAGAACCGGGCCGCGGCCCTGCGCCGCCTGCACCGCGGCAAAGGCCCAGGCGGCGGGACCGCCCACCTCATGCACGCGACCGGGGCGCAAAGCGGGGGGCGCGGTCATGATCCGGCCGTCATGCTTCGGGCCAATTGTCGATCAGCGCCAGCGCCTCTTCCGCGGTCTCGACGATGCGGAACAGGCCCAGATCGCCGGGGCTGATCACGCCGGCTTCGGCCAGCATCGGCCAATCCACCACCCTTTCCCACCAGTCGCGGCCGAACAGCAGGAAGGGGATGCGCTTCATCCGCCCGGTCTGGATCAGCGTCAGGCTTTCGAACATCTCGTCCAGCGTGCCGAAGCCGCCGGGAAAGACGCAGACCGCCGCCGCCCGCATCAGGAAATGCATCTTGCGGATCGCGAAATAGTGGAAGTTGAAGGCCAGGTCCGGCGTGACATAGCGGTTCGGCGCCTGTTCATGCGGCAGGACGATGTTCAGTCCGATCGAGGCGCCCCCGGCCTCGGCCGCGCCGCGATTGCCGGCCTCCATCACCCCGGGGCCGCCGCCGGTGCAGACCACCCATTTCCGCCCATAGCTTTCCAGGCTGCGTTCGGTCATCGCGGCGGCAAAGCGGCGGGCCTCGTCATAATAATGGCTCAGCGCCGCCAGCGCCGGGGTGCGGGCCTGGTCGCGATGTTCGGGCGCCGGGATCCGCGCGCCGCCGAACATCACCACGGTCGATTCGATCCCCTTCTCGTCCATCAGCATCTGCGGCTTCAACAGTTCCAGCTGCAGCCGCACCGGGCGCAATTCCTCGCGCGTCAGGAAATCATGGTCGTCGAAGGCCAGCCGATAGGCAGGAGACCGGGTCTGCGGCGTGTCGGGAATGCGCTTCGCCGTCTCGACATCCTGGGTCGAGTCGCGGAACGGATGGTTGCGGTTTTCTTCTTTCATCTCTCGCCCGGATTGCGTGGCTATTCCCCAAGGCTTATAGCCGCGGGGCCCCCCATGAAACCGGGAAAAGGAAAAGCCTCATGTCGAATGCCGCATTGGAAGCCGCCATCGAAGCCGCCTGGGAAGGCCGCGACGCCCTGACCCCGGCCTCGAAAGGTGAGGCGCGCGATGCGGTTGAAGCGACGCTGGCGGCGCTGGGCGCGGGCACGCTGCGGGTGGCCGAAAAGCGCGGCGCCGACTGGCATGTGAACCAATGGGCCAAGAAGGCGGTGCTTCTGGGCTTCCGCCTGCAGGACATGGGCCTGCAATCCGGCGGGCCGCAGGGCGGCAGCTGGTGGGACAAGGTCGATTCGAAATTCCTTGGCTGGGGCGAGGCCGAATTCAAGGCCGCGGGCTTCCGCGCCGTGCCGAACTGTATCGTGCGCAAATCGGCGCATATCGCCAAGGGCGTGGTGCTGATGCCCAGCTTCGTGAACCTGGGCGCCTTCGTCGATGAAGGCACGATGGTCGACACCTGGGCCACCGTCGGATCCTGCGCGCAGATCGGCAAGAACGTGCATCTGTCGGGCGGCGTCGGCATCGGCGGCGTTCTGGAACCGATGCAGGCCGGCCCGACCATCATCGAGGACAATTGCTTCATCGGCGCCCGGTCGGAAGTGGTGGAAGGCTGCATCGTGCGCGAGGGCTCGGTCCTGGGCATGGGCGTGTTCATCGGCAAGTCGACGAAGATCGTCGACCGCGAGACCGGCGAGGTCATGTATGGCGAAGTGCCGGCCGGTTCGGTCGTAGTCGCCGGATCCATGCCTTCGAAGGGCGGGGTGAACCTGTATTGCGCGGTGATCGTGAAAAAGGTCGATGCGCAGACCCGGTCGAAGACCTCGATCAACGAATTGCTGCGGGATTAAGATGGACGACGAGGCCGAAGATCACGGCACCGCCAAGCCGGTCAAGGAAAAGCGCCCCCAGCAGGTCTATACCCTGGTGGTCGAGGTCGGGCGCAAGACCGGCGACGGGCTGCCCGACAAGGCAACCGGGGCGGCGCTGATCTGCTATGCCTCGGGCGTCGATGAGGCCGAAGCCGTGCGCGAGACGGTGGCGATCCTGAAAGAGGCCGATCTGGCACCCCTGGAGGTGGAAGGTCTGGGCACGCTTGAGGAACGCCGCAAGGCGGGCGAAGAGATCGGCGCCGAGGAAGTGGCGCTGATGCAGCGCGCGCTGGAAGAAAACTCGGTCATCGTCGCGCAGATGACGCCCTTCTACAGCTAAGGAACCGCGGCCGCGCCCGAACGTTGCACCTGCCGAGGCAGAGCAGAGGGCCGGGCATGGAAACGATCGTCCCTTTCGATGTCGCGCGCATGCTTTGGGGCGATGCGCCGCCGCTGTTCCTGCTGGAAATCCTGTTCCGGGTGCTGGTGATCTGGCTTTGGACCGCCGGCCTGTTGCGCTGGATCGGCGGGCGCAGCATCTCGCAATTGTCGCTGGTCGAATTCCTGCTGGTCATCGCGCTGGGCTCGGCCGTGGGGGACGCGCTGTTCTACCCCGAAGTGCCGCTTCTGCATGCGATGCTGGTGATCCTGATGATCGTCCTGCTGGACAAGGCCGTCGATCTGGCGATCCGGCGCTGGCAGGTTGCCAAGCGGCTGATCGACGGCCGCCCGCTTGAGGTGATCCGCGATGGCCGCATCCTGTGCGACGGGGTGTCGGCGCGGGCGCTGGGCACGCTGGAACTGATGGAGATGCTGCGGCTGAAAGAGATCGCGAATCTGGGCGAGATCCGGGCCGCCTATCTGGAGCCCTCGGGCGAATTGTCGCTGTTCCGCGCCCAGCCCGCCCGGCCCGGATTGCAGATCTGCCCGCCGGTGGAACTGACCGACCTGCCGCCGCCTGATCCGAAGGCGGGGGCGGTCTGCGTGAATTGCGGCCAGGTTCTGCCCCAGCCCCAGCCGCATTGCCCCGCCTGCAATGCCACCGACTGGACACGTCCCGAATAGGGGTCAGGCCGCGTCCGAAGGGCGCAAACGGCGCAGCAGTCCCATCAGCGGCGCGGCCTCGTAATCGCGGATCGCCCGCAGGGGCATCAGCGGCGCAGGCTCGGCCCGGCCATGATGCGCCGTCATCAGCAGGCAGCCGCCCGCGTCGATCAGATGCAGCCCGCCCAGATCCAGCGAGACGCCCGTCGTGACGGCGCGGCGGTTGTCCTGCACCGCGCTGCGGCCATCGGCCAGGGCGCCGGCACTGACCAGAACCTGCTCTTCGCCGAACAGATATTCGGCCTCGGGCCCGCCCAGCGCCACCTGCTGGTCGGCCGAGACCAGAAGGTCGACCCCTTGTGCGAAATAGGGCGCGCGCAGCACGATCGCGGCATGGCTGCCCCGGCTGGGCATCGCCAGCTGGCGGATGTCGCGCAGGCGCAAGGGCCCCGCATCCTCGGTCAGGATCCAGTCGCCCGGCACCAGCCGCCCCGCGGCCACCGGACCGGCGGGGGTGGGCACGGGCGTCATCCGGCCGATCCAGGGCGCGCGCGCCGGCGGGCTGTCGCCCTCCAGCACGCCGAACCACAAGACCGCGCCGTCGCGCCGTGCCACGCCCTGGCCCGCCGCCAT
>NZ_JAICBZ010000039.1 GCF_020179405.1 Xinfangfangia pollutisoli
AGCATCGGCTGTGGCAGATCCTGCGCGACATAGGTGCCCCGCGCCGGTTCGGCCTGCAGCCAGCCCTGGGTCAGCAGCTCCTGATAGGCCGCGTCCACCGTGTTGCGGTTCACGCCCAGCGCGCGGGCCAGCGCGCGCGTGCCGGGCAGACGCGCGCCCGGCCTCAGCCGCCCGCGGGTGATGTCGCGGGTGATCGCCTCGGCAATCGCCAGGAACAGCGGGCCGCCATGGCCGGGCTCGATCTGCAAGGCATAGGGCGGATGCAGCACGACTGAACTGGCCTATCCTGTTTCTTCAATACCGGCCCTTTTGCCTGGGCCAGTATTTTGCCAGACAGGCGGAAATAGCAAGAGACCGTCATGACCGCTGCCGCCTTCCCCGCCATTACCCTGCTGATCGGCCCCGCCCGTCCGCTGCCCGGCAGCCGCGCGCAAAGCGGCATCGACAAGCGCCCCGTCGCCCAGCCGCTGCCGCTGGGCCCCGAAGGCTTCGCCGGCGACGAACAGGCCGACCGGCGGGTGCATGGCGGGATCGAGAAGGCGGTGCATCACTATCCGCTGGATCATTACGCGCTGTGGCGCGCCGATCTGGGCGACGTACCCGCCCTTGCCGCGCCGGGCGGCTTTGGCGAGAACATCTCGACCCTGGGCCTTAGCGAACAGGATATTGCCGTCGGCGACACGTTCCGGCTTGGCGGCGCGGTGCTGCAGGTCTCGCAGGGGCGGCAACCCTGCTGGAAGCTGAACCACCGCTTCGGCCAGCCCGACATGGCGCGGCGCGTGCAGCAGACCGGGCGCACCGGCTGGTATTACCGGGTGCTGCAACCCGGCACCGTCGCCCCCGGCGACAGGCTGGAACGGATCGACCGCCTGGCCCCTGACTGGACCCTGCGCCGGCTGTGGCATGCGCTTTACGTCGACCGGCTGAACCGGCCCGAGCTGGAGGGCATTGCCGCCCTTGACGTTCTGGCCGAAGGCTGGCGCAAATACGCGGTCCGCCGGCTGGAAAGCGGCCGGGTCGAGGACTGGAGCGCAAGACTGGACGGCACAGCATGACCCCTCCTCCCTTCGTGATCTCGATCCAGAGCCAGGTGGTCTTCGGCCATGTCGGCAATTCGGCAGCGCTGTTTCCGATGCAGGCGGCCGGGCTGGAGGTGGCGGCGATCCCCACCGTGGTGTTTTCCAACACCCCCGATTACCCCACCCTGCGCGGCCGCGCCCTGCCGCCCGAATTCTTCTCGGACCTGTTGCAGGGCGCGCGCGAACGCGGGTTGCCGGAACGGGCGGATTACATCGTCACCGGCTATATCGGATCACTGGATGTGGCGCTGTTAGTGGCGGATTTCGTGGCCGAGGCGAAAGCGCTGAACCCGCGCCTGCGCTATCTTTGCGATCCGGTGATGGGCGATGAGGGGCCGGGTCTGTATGTGCCGCAGGCGATTGCCGATGTAATGCGCGACCGGCTGCTGCCGCTGGCCGATCTGGCCACGCCCAACCCGTTTGAACTGGCCTGGCTGACCGGGCAGCAGATCCGATCCCTGGCCGATCTTCAGGCCGCGCGGGCCGCGCTGCACCTGGCCCCCGCCGCGGATCTGATTGCCACCGGCTGCGTGCTGGACGACACCGCGGAAGGCGATCTGGAAACCGTGCTGCTTGCGCCCTCGGGCGTCAGCCGCCATCCGGCGCGGCGCCTGCCCATCGCCCTGCCCGGCACGGGCGATCTGTTCTGCGGGCTGTTGATGGCGGGGCTGGGCTGCGGCCTGGCGCTGCCCCGCGCGATCGAAACCGCCCAGCGCCTGACCGGCCGCGCGCTGGCCCATGCCAAGGCGCTGGGCGCGGGCGAAGTGGTGCTGACCGAGCCCGAATTCCGCCGCGCACTGCTTTCGCTGGGGGTCGGCTGAGGCGCGGGTGCCACAGGCATCATCGCTTGACCGGGTTTCCGGCTGAAGCGGCCTGACCTGCGCCTTTTCAGGCATGGCGCGCGGGTGGGAAAACTTCATTTTCCCATCGGTGGACTGTCGTTCGCGGCAGGCAAGACGAACGAACGGCATGGGAAAGAGCGGGGCGGCCCGAACGGCTCAGGGCGGGCGTGATCCCACGCGCTGAAGGCGCGCCCCCCTGGATTGCGAGCCGCCATATCGGCCAAATTCGCCTGCGGACGCGGCACAAGCAATCATGACCGCAGCCCCTTGAAAGGACCAGAAAAGCAAAAGGGTTTCCCTGGGGGAAGACAGCCGCTAGCATGTTTCCGGTCGTGAGGCGATGTGAATGCTGATCAGGCAGCTTATTGATGACCTTTACGATGTCGTCGTGGAACCCGGCGATGCGATCCGGTCCTGGCGCCAGACGGCAGACAATTCCGGGTTGCTGCCGGGGATCGATTTCGACGGCCAGATCATGCCCTCGCTGCACTATGCGCAATGGCGGATCGTGGCGCCGCCAAGCCTTCCGCCCGAACTGGCCGCGCCGGTCGCAGCCGCGCAAGCGCTCGTAGACCAGTGGAAAGAGGGCTACAGCCGCCCCTTCGGTCTGGCCGGCGACCAGCTTCTGGTTCCGCGGCCCGACAGTGAACCCGGCGCCGGCCTGGTGGTCTTCCTTGGCCCGCAGCTGATCGCCGGCTGGATCGCGGCGGATTTCTCGGGCGCGCGGCTGACCCCGGCCCTGATGCAGCTTCTTGTCGCCGTCTTGGCGGGCGTGCCGCTCCGCACCGGCGGCCCGGGCGACGGCCGTTCGGCCGAGACGCGCAAGACGCAGGCGCGCGAACTGCGCAACCGGCTTGGCCTTGCGACGACCGAAGAGGTCGCGCGCGTCGTCGGCGCCTTTCTGTTGCGCCGGGTGGAAGAGGCCGTCGGCCGGCGGCAACGCCCTGACAACACGGTCTTCCATGCCCATGTCGAGCGCTTCTATCCCGCCGGCGTCCAGGCGCTGGTGATCCTTGATCGCGACGGCAGCACCCATCGCATCCTGGCAATGGGGCCGGTCAATGGCCGGCCGCTGATCGTGCTGCACCCGCTGATCCTGCCCAGCATCTCGACCGAAGATCTGCAGGATCTGAACCGGCTGGGCCTGCGCCTGTACTGGCCGCTTCGGCTTGGGCAGCTTGCGCCGCACGATCCGCCCAGCTCGGAAGAGCAGACCATCCATCACGCCATCAGAAGCATCGATCTTGTGCGCAACGGCTTCTGCGGCGCGACAGCGACGCTGGTCAGCATCGCGGCCGCGTCCAAGGTGGCCGTCGCCTACGCCCGGAAACACCCCGAGCGCGTGGACATGCTGTGCCTCGCGGCGGCCTGCGTTCTGCGCGGAAGACCGCAGACGACCAGCCGGCGTCTGGCGAAAAGCATCCTGCATATCCTCGATAGCGCGCCCTGGCTGGCCGAGGGCGCCCTGCGCGTGGCGACCCGCCATCTTCTGTCAGAGCGGCGTTTCCGACGGTTCCTGACCAGCCATTTCGCCGATTGCGCGCCCGACAGCGCCGCGATCCGCTACGAGTTGAACGATGTCGCGGGTGGGCGCCGGATGAAAGAGGCGCTGGAGCTTTCGCTGCATTCGATCCGCAACGACTTTGCCTTTCAGCGCGACCTGCAATGGGATCAGGTCCGGCGGCTGAAGATGCCGGTCCATATCCTGCACGGCACGCTGGACAGCATTCACCCGCTGCCGCTGATCCGCGAACTGGTGGCCTCGCTGCCCGATGTCCAGTTGCATGTGATGCCCGACACCGGGCAATTGCTGATCGGCCGCAGCCTGCGCGGGATGTTTCGCCTGTTGGCCGGGCTTGCGCCGCCGCAGCACAGCCGCGGAACCGCGACATCGGCCCCGCCATGATCCGCCGGCTGGTCTTCGCTTTGCCGGAATTGTCGCTGAATCTGATGTTCGCCTCGGTGAACACCTGGTTTCTCTACTATCTGGTCTCGGTCCTTCACATGTCGCCTGTCCTGGCGGGGGCGGCCTTTCTGATCGGGCGCTTTCTGGACGCCGGGCTGGATTTTCCCGCCGGCCGGCTGTCGGACCGCCAAGCCCGCAGCGGCGGCCGTGTCCGCCTGATCGGTCTGGCGCTGCCCCTGGCGGCGGCAAGCCTGGTGCTGATGTGGCTGCTGCCGGCACTGTCGGGCGGGCCCGGCGCGACCATCGGGGTCTTCCTTGCCGCGACGACCGGCTTCGCGCTGTTCTCGCTGTTCTACACGCTGGCCGCCGTGCCGCGGCTGGCCATGCTGCCGGGCTATGCCCGCAGCCGTGACGCGCGGATCCGGCAGGTCGCCATGGACATGGTGCTGGCCTGGCTTGCGGTCGCGCTGGCTTCGTCGGCCTTTCCACTGATCGTCGAGCAGGCCGCCGTCTTCGCCCCCGCCCCCTTCGCCTGGAGCCTAGCCGCCGCCTTTCTGGCGCTGCCGGTGCTGCTGTTCTATCTGCCCTTCCTTCTGCTGGTCGAGGATCAGCCCCTGCGTTCGGATGCCGGATCCGGGCCGGGCTCGCTGCGGCAGGGTCTGGCGCTGCTGCGCGCGGTCGGTCTGGCGCGGCCGCTGGCACAGTTCCTTGCGCTGGTCCTCGTGCCCTTCCTCCTGCAATCCATCCTGCCCTTCTACCTTGAGATGCATGTCGGCCTGCCTGCCGACCGGCAGTTTCCGGTCCTGGGCTCGGTCTTCGCGGCGGCCTTGCTGACCTTCCCGGTCTGGTCGCTGCTTGCACGGCGCTGGCCGGCGCGCGCGCAGCCGCTTGCCGCGCTGAGCGCGACCTCGGCCGGTGCGCTGGCCATGCCATTTCTGCCCGCCGGACCGTCACCCGCGCTGTTCGCGATGGCCGCCATTTGCGGCATCGGTCTGTCGGGTCTTGCGCTGGCGGCCTGGGCGCTTGTGCCCCAGGCTGTCGAGCGGGCGCAGATGGCCGATTCCCCGCCGGGCGAGGGGCTGACCACCGCCGCCTTCACGTTTCTCAACCAGGCGGCGGCGGGTGTGGCGGCGATGATCAATGGCATCACCCTGTCGCTGTTCCGCCCCGACAGCGCGCGCGAGGCCGGCTCTGCAATCGGCAGCGCGGCCGTCATGATCGGCTGGGCCGCCGCGCTGCCCGCGCTTGGCTGCTGCCTTGTCGCAGGGCTTCTTCTGCGGCGGCGGATCCGGGCCAAGCCTGCCCCCGTGGCGTGATCGACCAGGCCCTGCCCCTGCGGCCCTTGATTGCGTCTTTATCCCCCTTCAGGGGGAAGAAATCCGATCCCGGTTGCGCTTAGCCTGCGCCAAGATCGCCTGCCCCGCCCGCGCGGCCAGTGATTTCATTTTCCAGAACCAGATCAATCGGTGAGGACATACCGGATGCATCGGAACGTGACGAAACGGATCGCCGCAGCGTTCATCGCCGGCACCCTTTGCCTGCTGGCGGGCGCCGAAGCGGCCCGGGCGACCTGCCTCTATGTCGACTGGAACGATATCTACCATCCCTTCGTGAACACCTGCAGCGTCGGGATCGATTTCCAGTTCACCGACCAGGGATCCTGCCGCGGCTGGTCCTGCTCGGGCTATGTCGGTGCCGGCGGCCGCTACGGCACCGGCGGACTGAGCGGCAATGTCGAATGGGTGGAATGCCAGTCCCCGGGCGGGATCGGTGACGTGATCGCAAGTTGCGACTCGAGCGGCCGATGTGCCTGCAAGGGTTGACCGGCCTGCGTCGGGCCACCACCGGAGAAACCGCCGTGAACCTGGATATTCAGACATGAAACGGGTCGTCTTCACCGCCGCTGCGGCGGTCTGGTCCTTGGCGCTTTCGGGTTGCGTCGATGAATACCAGGCCCAGTTCAGACAGGATGCCGCCGCGGCCTACGATTTCGGGATATCGGACACCACCGACGCCTTCACCGGCGTGCGGACGGTGCGGATGGACAGCAAAGGCAATCGTCACTGGGATGCCGATGGCAACCGGATCTACGACAGGTTCGAATCCGATCTCTGGATCTCGGGAAAGGATCGCAAGAGCCTTACGGCCATGCTCTCGATCTCGTCCGTCAGCACCGTGCGGGACGCCCGCTACGCCGCGCTTTCGGCCTGCAGGACGATTGCCTTTCTGGCTTCGGGCCGGGTGATCGAATTGCCGGTCGATTTCGATGTCGAACAGATCCGCACCATGGATCAGGTCCAGGGCCGGGTCTCGGGGCCGACCTACACCTTCCATCTGACCGCCTTCCCCCCGCTTGGCACGCTGTCTGACATCCTGTCCACGGACAGGGTGACGTTCCGCACCTGCCTGGGCGATGGCAGTTTCCACCCGAACGAGCTTGCGGCCATGCGCCAGGTCTACAACCGCGCCCTGGACGGAGGCTGAGCAACACCGGCCCGAGCCTGCGGGACCGGCTTGGACATAGGAGGATCGGCAGAATGATGGCGATGGTCACCACAGCCCGGCAGGCGATGCGGCGCACGGGATTGGCCGCGGCAATACTCGCCGCGCTTGGCCCGACACAGCTTCGGGCGGCAAGCTGCTCGGAGCTGGACGTGCAACTCGAGACCAAGGCCAATGCCCTGGCCGCCGATCTTGAATCCGGGGCGGTCGGCGGCATGTGCAATGCGCTGAACCGGCATGTCGCGCTGCTGGAAGAAATGATTTCCTTCCACGAACAATGCGGGGCCGAAATGGACCCGACCGGCCAGCAACTGGCTGAGTATCGCAAGATCATGCCGGAAACCGTCGCGGCCCGCGACCAGCTTTGCGGCGGATAGGGGCGATGCGCGGGACCCCGGGTCTGCGCGGATCGGCGCTGGCCGCCGCCCTGTCGATCGTCACGCCGCTGCCCGCCGCGGCGCTGGACTGCGCCTTCGCGGTCAAGATGCATCAAAGGGTCGTGGCGGCCTGCGAGGGGGGCGACAGCCGGGCCTGCGCCGACCTGCCGCTTTTCGAACGCAATAACGCAGCCTGCACGGCAGATGCGCCGGAGGCCATCAGCGCCGAGCGCGCGCCCGCGGCCGAACCCGCCCCGCCTGCGCCGAAACCTGCCCCGGCGGAAGGCGATCCCTTGGTCAGGGAGGTGCAGCTCCTGCTCGCCGCCGCCGGCTTTGATCCGGGGGCGGTGGACGGCAAGGCCGGGCGGGCGACCTGCGCCGCCGCCGATGCCTTTGCGGCCAGCCGCAAGATCGGTGTCGGCTGCACCGACATGGTGGCGCTGCGCGAGGCGCTGAAGCGCGCCTCGGCCGATGCCGCCACAGCGCCGCCAGCCGGCTGTGCATTGGCCGAAAGGATCACCGACGACCATGTCATCGCGCTCTGGCAGGAAAGGCAGGGCATCCTCGTCTCGGTCTTCGAGGATCACCTGCGCGATCTTCAGGCGCTTGAGACGGCACTCAAGGGCGATCTTGCGACGCTTGGCGGATTTCGCACCGCATGGCGGGAAACCGTCCTGACGGTGAAAGCCTCTTCCAAACTTGCCCTGGGGATCGGGGCGGCCGCCACGGCGCTTGCGGGCGCACCCGCGACGGCCGCAACCCTGCTGGGGGCCCTTGCCGTGATCGCCACCGCCGAACTGGCGGATGCAGCGATGCGCGACTGGTTCGGCCGCGCCCTGCTGGACGGCTCGGCCCCCGAGATCGACGTCCTCGAACTTGGCGACAAGACGATCGACCAGACCCTGAACGGGCTGATCGCGATCGTCGAAGGATCGTTCGAGATCAAGGACATCGCCGAGCGCGCCCGCAAGGAAAGCGAAACGCGCGCCCTGCTGCGGGAACAGATCGCCCGGCAGCGCCGCGACATTCAGAAGGCCGCAGGACAAGTCCGCCTGAATCGGGGCTACATGGCGTTCCTTGCCACCCTGCAAGAGGCCAGGAAGGCCTGCGCCGAGGCAAATGCCGAACCGCAGGTGCTGCTGCCCTGACCATGACCGCAAGGCATGCGGTTCGCACAGCGCCGCCCGGCCGGAACCGTCTGTTCAAGGGTTCCGGGATATCAATTCGGAAGATGAGTTTGCCCGTGCCCGACAGGTTCCGAACCACCCCGCACCGCCCTATCGCCTGTGCCCTGGCCACCAGCCTGTGCCTGTTTGCCCTGTCGTCTCCGGCCCGATCCGAGCTGTTGGTCGCGCCCGATGGCAAGGCGCATCTGGCGCTGGACGACAGCCACAGCCTGATCGTCCGCAACCCCGAACCCGGCAAGATCACCGCCGAGATCTACCGCAACGGCTATTTCCGCAGCGGGCTGATGTTCGGCAATGCGATGTTCGACCGCGACGACCTTGGCTGGGTGCGGCTCTGCGCCGAATGCGACAGGGTTGTCTTCCTGCGGGTTCATGATCAGAGTTCGACTTACGGTGCCATCGTCGGCGTGGTGATCTGGATGGACTGGCCAAACTGGCAGCTGTCCGAGCTTCCGCTGATGCGGCCTTTCGTGACCGCGCCGGATATCAATGGCCTGTCCCGCCTGATGGACAACGCGCTCGACGCTGCGGGAAACCCTGTGCAAATAGAATACCGCTTCGTGAAAGGGCATGCCGAAAGGCTTCCGTGATCGCCCGGGGGCTTCCTCGCCCACATCTCGGGGCTGCCGCGGAGTGAATCCGGCAGAGCAAGGCGTTGAAGCCAGAGTGCCGAAGCGCTTGTCCAAAGGCACCGATGCGGATGACTGTCGCGATCTGCCTTCTGGGTTTCGCGGGTCAGGCGGGCTTATTCAGCGCCGCGAGGACGGCATCGCCGCCCGTGTAAAGAGCCTGGCCGTCGACGGCGCGCGCGCCGCGGTCATCGGTGACGATCAGCTGCGGGACACCCCGGATCCCAAGCGTCGACATCAGGGCCTGCCCTTCGGCGATCCGGCGGTCGGTTTCGACCTCAAGCGCCGGGTCATCGGTGATCCTGGCCAGAAAGCCCGCCTGATCGACCCCGACATGCGAAAGGCGCGCAACCTGCAGGGCGATGCCCGCGACCACATCGGCGCGCGACGTGTCCTGTCCCCCGACATAGCGGGCCGTTTGGGCCGCGTGCAAAAAGCGCGGCTCAAGCACGGGATCGATCTGCCCAAGCGCCACAAGCGCCCGGGTCAGCGCCATCGAGCTGAAGATGCCGCCGCGCGCACGCATCACGCCCTGGTGGTAACCCTCGGTGAAGGGCTGGCCGGTCAGGTTCTGGATGCGGCTGTCGTTCTTGGAGGCATGGTCGGCGATCGCCGCGACAGGACGGGGCTCGACAAAAAGGCCGGTGGGCATCAGCCGCAAGCGGTCGCCATGGATTTCGGCGACCCGTTTCAGCGCCGGGGCTGCGGCATAGCACCAGCCGCAGAGCGGATCGAAAAGATAGCTGAGCCGGGCATTCGGGGTCATGGCATGTCCTTTTTCATCGTGCCACGCGGATCTAGTGTTTCCTGGATCGAAAACACAGACCATCCTATGAGCATCAGTGTTGCGTAATATGAGCGGATAAATGCTTGATCGGATCATCGCCGCGCAGGTCTTCGTCGAAACGGTCGAACGCGGCAGCGCCACCGCTGCCGCGGAGGCGCTTGGCATGTCGCGCGCGATGGTGTCGCGCTATCTTGCCGCGATGGAGGATTGGGCCGGCGCCCGGCTACTGCACCGATCGACCCGCCACATGTCGGTATCGCCCGCCGGAGAAGAGGCGCTGACCCGATGCCGGGCGTTGATCGGGGTCGCCGCGGGCATATCGGGCCGCGCCGCCGAGACGGCAACGCCACAGGGCGAGATCCGCGTTGCCATGCCCGGAGCGCTGGCGGATGCGGTGTTTCTGCCGATGCTTCGCGACTTTTCCGACCGCTATCCAAGGGTGTCCATCGACCTCCAGGTCACCGACCGGCTTGTCGATCTTGTCCAGGACCGGATCGACGTTTCCCTTCGGATCACAAGCGCGCTTGACCGCGCCATCATCGCCCGCCGCCTTGGCGGTGTCGGCTCGGTTCTCTGCGCGGCACCCGCGTTGCTGTCGCGGATCGGACAGCCGGAAACGCCCGAAGCGCTCGCAGATCGGCCTTGCATAAGTTACGCGCAGTTGGGTGGCAAAACCTGGACCCTGTCAGGCCCGGACCGGACCGTGAGGGTCGAGGTCGCCGGGCCGCTTCAGACGAACGAAGCCTATCTGCTTTTGCGTGCCGCACTTGAGGGGATCGGCATCGTCATCCTGCCGGCCTTCGCCGCTGCGCCGCATATCGCCAACGGAAACCTCGTTCATCTTCTGCGCAGCTGGAAGCCAGCGGAATTGTCGCTTTACGCCCTTTACGCTTCGCGTCGGAATTTGCCCGCCACCACGCGCGCGTTCCTTGATTTTGTCGCCGGCAAGATCGGAGGAAGCGCCCTGTTCCGCTCTGGCTGAACCATTGTTCCGCCGCTGGGCTTGATGCCCTGTGCCTGGTCGCTTCTGGGCGCGAAGCCGCCCTGCGGCGGCGCGGCCAGCAGTGACGCGCCCCAGACGCGGCAGCGTCGACGCCCCGGCCAGGCCCCCGCAAACCTCGATCCATGCGGCTTTGTCGCATTTCCGAAAGCTGCGCCCTGCCGTTTCGGATGCGAAGCCCGGTGGGCCGTACCCCCTAAGCTGTTCCGTCTGCTTCCATTTTCGCGAACAGGCCTTTCCCCGCCCTATGGCAGGTCCTGGCCGCTTGGCGCAGGCTCGATCAGTTCAAGCACAAGCCCATCGCGGGGGTCTCGCAAATAGACGATCCGAGCCCCCTTGTTCGGCCCGGCATTCACAACGGCGATCTCGCCCATCAATTGAAGCGACCATTTCCCGGCCTCGATCATGGCGTGATCAA
Source organism: Xinfangfangia pollutisoli (assembly GCF_020179405.1). Classification (GTDB taxonomy): domain Bacteria; phylum Pseudomonadota; class Alphaproteobacteria; order Rhodobacterales; family Rhodobacteraceae; genus Pseudogemmobacter; species Pseudogemmobacter pollutisoli. Next base: position 10,728 of record NZ_JAICBZ010000039.1, read on the forward strand.
GATTTGCAACGTTGAAGCCCAGATGCAGCGAGCCAAGGTCACAGGGGCGCGGACGAAAATCCGCACGATCTTCCGGCGCGGCATAGCACAGCAGCTCGACCGTCGCCGAACCGTTGCGCATATAGGCCACCTCGACGCGCGCATTCGGCACCCCGGTCACGGCCGAGATCATCGCGGGGTCTCTTGTCGCGCGCGACAGGGTCTCGAAGCCGAAAAGCGTCTGAAACATCGCTTCGGAATGGTCGAGATCGGCAACGGTTATGCCGGTGTGATTGACAGTCATGGCCATGTCTCGTCTCCGTAAGGTGCGTTCACCGGGCAAGAAAACCTCCGTCGACGGCAAGCACATGGCCGGTGACCATCGCCGCCGCAGGGCTGCAAAGATAGAGAACCGCCGCCGCCGCATCCCGCAAGCTGCCAAAGCGACCCAGCGGCGTCGCGGCCAAAAGCGGGCCGGCAGTGCCGGGCTGATCAAGGAAATCCCTGTTGAAATCGGTGCGGATCCAGCCCGGTGCCACCGCATTGACCCGGATACCGGCCGCCCCCCATTCCACCGCCAGCGCCCGGGTCAGATTGACCAGCCCCCCTTTCGAGGCATGGTAAGAGGCAATCGGATAGAAGCCGCCGCCCGACACCGCCATGATCGAGGCGATGTTGACGATGGCGCCGCCGCCGCGCTGAAGCATGGTGGGCTGAACGCGACGGCAAAGCTCGAACCCCGCGTCAAGATTGACCGCCATTGCCTGACGCCAAAGCGCGGGCACCAGCTCGGCCGCGGGGCTGCGCTGCACCATGGCGGCGTTGTTCACCAGGATATCGGCGCCCCCGCACCAGTCGGTCAGCGTCGCGAACAGCCGATCCAGCGCCGCCGCATCGGTGATGTCGGCCGTCACCGGCAGGCAGGCGATCCCCTGATCTGCCAGGCCTGCGGCGCTGGCCTCCAGCGCGGCGGTGTCGCGGTCGACCAGCACCACCGCCGCCCCCGCGGCCCCCAGCAGCCGTGCGGTTTCCAGCCCGATCCCGCGCGCCGCCCCGGTGATCAGCGCGGTGCGGCCGGTCAGGTCGAACAGCCCCTGCAAGGCACCGCGCATCATGCGACCAGCAACAGCGGCGCTTCGATCAGCCGCTTCAGCTGCTGCAGCATCCGCGCAGCCGCCGCGCCGTCGATGGCCCGGTGATCGACCGACAGGGTCAGGCGCAGGCGCCGCACCTCGACCGGCTGGCCATCCCGCAGGGCCAGATCGGTTTCGATGGCACCGACGGCAAGGTTCATGCTTTGGGGCGGGTTGATGATCGCCGAAAACGCGCTGACGCCAAACATTCCCAGGTTCGAGATGCCCGCAAGCCCGCCGGTATAGTCCTCGGCTGCGAGCCGGCCCTCGCGGGCCCGGCCGATGGCCAGCCGCGCCGCATCCGACAGCGCCCCCAGCGACAACCGGGCCGCATCGCGCAGAATGGGGGTGATCAGCCCGGCATCCAGCGCCACGGCCATGCCCAGATCGACCTGCCGATGGCGCACCATCCCCTCGTCGGTCCAGGTGACCATGGCCTCGGGCGTCCGGGCGATGGCCAGCGCATAGGCCTTCATCACCAGATCGTTCACCGTCAGCTTCGTCTCGGCCCCGCCATCGGCCAGCGCCGTGTTCAGCTGTGCCCGCAGGTCCAGAAGCGCGTCGGCCTCGCAGCGGATTTCCAGATAGAAATGCGGCACCGTCTGTTTGGAGTCCACCAGCCGGCGGGCGATGGTGCGGCGCATGGCGCCATGCGGCTCGACCTCTGTGCCTGCGGGAAGCGCGGCGGGGATGGCGGCGGGCGGTGCTGCAACCGGGGCGGCGGCCACCACTGCGGCCACCGGCGCAGGCGCGGCACCCCGCTCCGCCGCTTCGCGGATATCGGCGGCGATGATGCGCCCCTTCGGTCCGCTGCCCCGCAGGCCTTCGGTTTCCACCCCCAGATCGCGCGCAATGCGGCGCGCCAAAGGCGAGATGCGGCGCGGGGGGTCATCCGCCTCGGGCGCCGAAAGGGCAGATGCAGCTTGTGGCGCAGCCGGCGCCGATGCAGCGCCTGTCGCGGCCGGCTTTGCGCCGGATCTGCCGTCACCGATCAGCCCGATCACCGTCTCGACCGGCACATCCGGAGTGCCGCCTTCGACAAGGATCCGTTCCAGGAACCCGTCGGCGGGCGCGTCGATATCCAGCGCCGCCTTGTCTGTTTCCAGCTCGGCCAGGATATCGCCCTTCTTGACCGGCGCCCCCAGCGCCACATGCCAGCGGACCAGCTTGCCCGCGACCATCGACGGGGACAGCGCCGGCATCAGGATTTCAACCGCCATGGCTCAATCCTCCGTGCCGCGATCGCGGTGGCAGATGCGCCGCGCCGCCTCGGCAATCGCGGCGGCACTTGGCATCACCTCGCGCTCCAGCCGGTCGTTATAGGGCATCGGCACCTCGACCGCGCCCAGCCGTTCGACCGGGGCATCCAGCCAATCGAATGCCTCTTCGGTGATCTGGGCGGCGATCTCGCCGCCAAGCCCGCCGGTGCGCCAGGCCTCGTGGACGACAAGACACCGGCTGGTCTTCTTCACGGAACGGACAAAGCTGTCCATATCCAGCGGACGCAGGCTGCGCGGGTCGATCACCTCGGCGCTGATGCCTTCGCGCGCCAGCGTATCGGCGGCGGAAAGCGCGCGTTCCACCATGGCAAGCGTGGCGATGATGGTGATGTCAGCGCCTTCGCGCTTGATGTCGGCCTTGCCGATCTCGATCTCATAGGGGGCTTCGGGCACCGGCGCCGCGCCGCCAAGATACAGCAGCTTGTGTTCAAGGAAGATCACCGGATTGTCGTCCCGGATCGCCGCCATCAACAGCCCTTTCGCGTCATAGGGCGTCGAGGGGGCCAGCACCGTCAGCCCCGGAATATGCGCGAACCATGCCTCGAGCGATTGGGAATGCTGCGCCGCCAGCCGGATGCCGCCGCCCTGCGGCCCCCGGAACACCACCGGGACCGAGACCTTGCCCCCCAGCATGAAGCGCAGTTTCGCCGCCTGATTGACGATCGGGTCCATCATGAAGGTGACGAAGTCGAAAATCTGGATCTCGGCAATCGGGCGCCGCCCCGACAGCGCCGCCCCGACCGCCGCCCCGGCGATCACCCCTTCGGAAATCGGGGTGTTCATGACACGGTCGGTGCCGAACTTGTCGTGCAGGCCGCGTGTAACCCCGAAGGTACCGCCGACCGGGCCGACATCCTCGCCCATCAGGAACACGGACTCGTCGCCTTCGATGGATTGGGAAATCGCCTCGCGCAGCGCTTCGGCATAGGTCAACGCACGGCTGCCCGGCGCGGGCGGTGGCGGCGGGCTTCGGCGCGGCGCCAGCACTTTGTCGAACAGCGATTTCAACTCTGGCTCGGCCTGGGCTTCCGCCTGCCGGATCGCGGTTTCGATCCGGTCGCGCGCCTCGTCCTCAAGGGCGGCGAAAGCGGTGTCGTCCACCTGCCAGTCCTCGGCCAGCCGGCGCTTCAGCCGGTGAAGCGGGTCGTCGTCCAGCCATTTGCGCACCTCGTCATCGGTGCGGTAGCCAAGCAGGTTGCCCCGCACCGAATGGTCGCCATGGCGGTAGGTCAGCGCCTCGATCAGGGTTGGCCCCTCGCCTGCCCGGGCGCGGGCCAGGGCCTCGGCCACGGCGGCATAGACCGCCACCGGATCATTGCCGTCGATCCGTTCGCCCGGAATGCCGTAACTGACCGCGCGCCCGGCGACCGATCCGCCAGCGGTCGCATGTTCAAACGGCGTCGACATGCCGTAAAGATTGTTCTCGCAGAAGAAGATGATCGGCAGTTTCCACAGGGCCGCAAGGTTCAGGGATTCGTGGAAGATCCCCTCGTTCGAGCCGCCATCGCCAAAGAAGGCGATGCCCGCATCGTCCGAGCCGCGCTGCTTGGCGGCCAGCGCCGCGCCCACGCCCAGGCCCATGCTGGCCCCGACAATGCCGTTGGCGCCCAGGATGTTCAGCTCGACATCCGCCACATGCATCGAGCCGCCGATCCCGCCGCAGATGCCCCCGACCTTGCCGCAAAGTTCGGCCATCATCCCGTTGATATCGGCGCCCTTGGCGATGCAATGGCCGTGGCCGCGATGGTGGGTGGTGATGAAATCACTGCGGCGCAGCGCAAAGCAGGCCCCTGCGGCAATCGCCTCCTGCCCGGCCGAGGAATGGGCGGTGCCCTTGATCACCCCGGATTTGAACAGTTCTTCCGTGCGGGTTTCGAACCGGCGGATCAGCAGCATGGTGCGCGCCATGGCCAGCATATCCTCGCGGTCGGGGGCCGGCACATTGCGGTTCAGGCGCCCCGGCGCCGAGATGACAGCCGGGATTCCGGCATGTGAAGACGAACCGCTTTTGGCGGTGGTGCGGGCATTTCGTGCCACTGGTGATCCCTCCCGGACAGCCGGCCGGCATCGCAAGGATGCGGCCATTGCGGCGACCCAAACATGTTTATCGGGCTAGGACAAAATCAATGCGCTGATGCCAGGCATAACTTCAGGGTATTTCTGGCGTCCCAATATCATCAAATACTATGCATCAATCGCCGGGCGGCAGCTCTGCCGTGACCCACAGCCCCTGGGCAACCATGCGCTGCGCATGGCTGACCAGCAGGTCCTGGAACACCCGCATGGCGGCGGTGCGGGGCCGGTCGCGCGAGGTGGCGATGATCCAGGGCCAGGTGATTCCGGCAATCGGCGCGATCGAGATCTCGCCCCGGCCAAAGGCCTGATGGCAGGCACTGTAGGGCAGGATGCTGTGCAGCCCGCCGCGCGACACCAGATCGATGATGATCGAATTGGTCTCGACGATCACCGGCGGGTTCCGGCTGCGCCCGGTCTGGGGCAGCATTTCATCGACCACCCGGCGCAGCCCGTTGTTCGAAGGGGTCAGCACCAGATCAAGCTCGGCCAGGGAATCGGCCCCCACCGGCTGATCCATCCGAAGCCCGGTCTCCCGCGACGACAGCCGCACCAGCGCTTCGGAACACAGGGCTTGCCGGTTCAGCCCGCGCGAGGCGCCGTGATCGGAATAAAGCGCCAGATCAACATGTCGCGTCACCAAAGCCTCGCGCACATTGACCGAGGTGCCTTCCTGGATCTCGACGCTGACCTGAGGGTGAAGGCGATGGAACTCGGCCACCACATCGGCCATCAGCAGCCCGCGCAGGGAATAGGCCGAAGAGATGCGCAGGGTTCCCGCCGGCAATGTCTCGGCGGCGATAATGTCTTCCTTTATCAGCTCGACGCTTTGCATCAGGGCGCGGACGTGATCGGCCAGCCGCTGACCGGACGGTGTCAGCGCCACGCCCCGCGGCCGCCGCTCGACCAGCTGCGTGGACAGCTCTTCCTCCAGCAGCTGGATCTGCCGGCTGAGCGCGGGCTGCGAGACATTCGCCCGCTCGGCGGCATGGGTGATGTTCAGCGTGTTCACCACATGGATGAAATACTCGAGTTGCCTGATTTTCATGACCTTGCGCCACCCTCCCCAGCGTGGACCATCGGCAGGCGCGCCGCAGGGGGCGGCCTTGTTCCGTGCGGCAGGCATGACATTAGCCTATGGATCGCATGTCAATTATCTATTTTACACATACCTGCGGGTTGCATAGCGTCCGGCCCCATGGGCAAGGCCGGGAACGGCGCCCTGGAAAAGCTGCGGGAAGGGGAGAGCCCGCGCATTCCTTCGTGACATCAACCGTACTCCGGCAGGTCTGGCCGGTTTCGCATATGCGTGTCCGCATGGCGATTGGCCGGCGTGTCACAGCCACTGTAACGGGAGGAAAAGATGAGAAAATTCAAAGGATGCGCCTGTGCGCTGCTGGCCTGCACTGCGCTGACCGCACCGGCCTTCGCGCAGGACAACGAGATCCATATCGCGCTGATGACCGACCTTGCCGGTGCCACTGCCGATTACGGCGGTCAGGGTGCGATCGAGGCCGTGAAGATGGCGGTCGAAGATTTCGGCGGCGAGCTGAACGGCAAGCCGATCAAGATCGACTTCATCGACCACCAGAACAAGCCCGACATCGCCGTCACCAAGGCCCGCGAGGCCTATGACAGCGGCACCGACATGATCATCAACCTGTCGAACTCGGCCGCCGCCCTGGGCGTGATCGAAATTGCCAAGGCCAAGGACAAGGTGGTGATCGTCACCGGCGCCGGATCTGACAAGATCACCGGCGAGGCCTGCTCGACCAATGCCATCCACTTCGCCTTCAACTCGTATTCGCTGGCCAATTCGCCGGTCCAGGCGCTGGCCGCATCCGGCGATACCAGCTGGTTCCTGATCGTGTCCGACTTCGCCTATGGGCTTTCGGTCGAGGCGGCGGTGACCGATGCCATCGCAACCGCAGGCGGCACGCTGACCGGCACCGTCAAGCATCCCGCCTTCATGGCAAGCGACTTTTCGTCCTATGCCCTGCAGGCGATTTCCTCTGGCGCGCAGGTGATCGGGCTGTCGAACTCGTCCTCCGACACCACCAACTCGATCCGGGCGCTGAAGGAATTCGGCATCGGCGGCGACCAGAAGATGGTGGCCTTCACCCTTCTTATCAATGAGATCCATGGTCTTGGGCTGGAACAGGCCTCGGGGCTGCTGTTCGCCGATGCCTTTTACTGGGACCGCACCGAGGCCAGCCGCGACTGGTCGAAACGGTTCTATGACCGGGTCGGCCGGATGCCGAACATGGTCAATGCCGGCGACTATTCCGGCACCCTGCACTATCTGCGCGCAGTCGAGGCCGCCGGCACCGACGATGCCGCCGCCGTTCTGGCCAAGATGCATGAGATGCCGGTCAATGATGTCTTTGCCGAAAACGGCCGGGTGCGCGAAGACAACATGATGGTGCATGACATGTATCTTGTGCAGGTCAAGACGCCGGAAGAGTCGAAATACGACTGGGATTACCTGAACGTGCTGGAGACCATTCCCGCCGAGAAGGCCTTCCTGCCGCTTGAACAAAGCAAGTGCCCGCTGGTCAAGAAGGGCTAGGCGCGGCCGATGACCCATATCCTTGAAACGGTTGACCTCTGCAAAGAGTTCAGCGGGTTCCGGGCGGTCGACACTGTCTCGCTGAAGGTTCGTGAGGGCGAAATCCACGCCCTCATCGGACCCAACGGCGCGGGCAAGACCACCGTCTTCAATCTGCTTACCAAGTTCCTGCCCGCAAGCTCGGGCAGGATCCTGTTCGGCGGGCAGGACATCACCGGCATGAAACCTGCGCCGCTGGCCCGGCGCGGGCTGGTGCGCAGTTTCCAGATCTCGGCCACCTTTCCGCATCTGACGGTGCTGGAGAATGTGCGCGTCGCCCTGCAGCGCCGCCTGGCGCCGACCTTTGCCTTCTGGCTGCCCGGTCGGGTGCTGACGCGGCTGGACGGGCGGGCGATGGACCTTCTGGAACAGGTCGACATGCAGGATTTCGCCGCCGTGAAGGCGGCGGATCTGCCCTATGGGCGCAAACGGTCGGTCGAGATCGCGACCACGCTGGCGATGGAGCCGCGGGTGATGCTGCTGGACGAGCCGACGCAGGGGATGGGTCATGAGGATGTCGAGCGAGTCACCCGGCTTATCAAGCGCGTGGCGGCGGGCCGCACCATTCTGATGGTCGAACACAATATGAAGGTGGTGGCGGGCATCTGCGACCGGATTTCGGTCCTGCAGCGCGGGGCGATCCTGGCCGAGGGCAGCTATGCCGAGGTTTCGGCCGACCCAAGGGTGCTGAGCGCCTATATGGGCAGCGAGACCCAGCTGGAAGGGGCGCACGGATGAGCGAGACCGTGCTTTCCCTGAAGGATATCAACGGCTGGTATGGCGAATCCCATGTGCTGCATGGTGTCAGCCTGGATGTGGCGCGGGGCGAGGTGGTCAGCCTGATCGGCCGCAACGGCGCCGGGCGCACGACGATCCTGCGCGCGATCATGGGGATGCTGGATCAGCGGACCGGCACGCTTTCGGTCATGGGCCGCGACATGAGCGCCACCCCCGCGCACCGCATGGCGGAATGCGGGCTGGGCTACTGCCCCGAAGAGCGCGGCATCTTTGCCAGCCTCAGCTGCGAAGAAAACCTGATGCTGCCGCCGCCGATCCGCGCCGGAAGCCAGATGGCGATGTCGCTCGATGAAATCTATGCGATGTTCCCCAATCTCAAGGACCGCGCGCAAAGCCCCGGCACCCGCCTTTCCGGCGGCGAGCAGCAGATGCTGGCCATCGCCCGCATCCTGCGCACCGGCGCCGATATCCTGCTGCTGGACGAGATCTCGGAAGGTCTGGCCCCGGTCATCGTGCAGACGCTGGCGCGGGTGATCCGCGAACTGAAGGCGCGCGGCTTCACCATCATCATGGTCGAGCAGAACTTCCGCTTCGCCGCGCCGCTGGCCGACCGCTTCTTCATCATCGAACACGGCAGCGTGGTCGAGGAAATCCATCAGGCCGATCTTGCCGCGCGGATGGACGATATCCGTACCTGGCTGGGGGTCTGATCATGCCGGAAATCTTTGGCGTTCCCGTTCCCGTCCTTTATGGCCAGCTGTTGCTGGGCCTGGTCAACGGCAGTTTCTACGCGCTGCTCTCGCTTGGCCTTTCGCTGATCTTCGGCCTGCTGAACATCGTGAACTTCGCCCATGGCACCATGTATATGCTGGGCGCCTTTCTGGCCTATTTCCTGCTGCAGCCGCTGGGTCTGGGCTATTGGTGGGCGGTGGTTCTGGTGCCGATCATGGCGGCAGGCCTTGGCATCGGGATCGAACGCACGATCCTGCGCCGGATCTACAAGCTCGACCATATCTACGGTCTGCTGGTCACCTTCGCGCTGACCATGATCATCGAGGGGCTGGTGCGGGTCTGGTTCGGCGTCTCGGGGCTGCGCTATGCGGTGCCGGACTCGCTGTCGGGCATGGTGGATCTGGGCTTCATGAAGCTGCCGATCTACCGCGCCTGGGTGATCGTCGCGGCACTGGGCCTTTGCCTGCTGACCTGGGCGGTGATCGAGCGCACCCGGCTGGGCGCCATCCTGCGGGCGGGCACCGAAAACCCCGCGCTGGTCAAGGCCTTCGGGGTCAATGTGCCGCTGCTGGTGACGCTGGTCTTCGGCTGGGGCGTCGCCTTGGCTGCCTTTGCCGGCGTTCTGGCGGCGCCGCTGATGCAGCTGACCCCGCAGATCGGCCATTCGATCATCATTACCGTCTTCGGTGTCGTGGTGATCGGCGGCATGGGCTCGATCCTTGGCTCGATCGTGACGGGCCTTGGTCTCGGGCTGCTCGAAGGCCTGACCAAGGTCTATTACCCCGAGGCCTCCTCGACGGTGATTTTCGTGGTGATGATCCTGGTCCTGCTGGTGCGCCCGCATGGCCTGTTCGGAAAACAGTGAGGCAGTCATGACACTTCAACGCAATCTGCTGATCGCCCTTGGCCTTGCGGCGCTGGTCGTGGCGCCTGCCTTCATCTATCCGATGCTGATCGTAAAGCTTCTGTGCTTTGCGATCTTCGCCTCGGCCTTCAATCTGATGCTGGGCTATACGGGGCTTTTGTCTTTCGGCCATGCGATGTTCTTCGGCTCGGCGGGCTATGCGCTGGGCGTGACGACCAAGTTCCTGCACTGGCCGCCGGAACTTGGCATTCTGGCCGGCATCGCGGTCGCGGCGCTGATCGGATTTGTCGCGGGTGCTGTCGCCATCCGCAGGCAGGGCATCTATTTCGCCATGATCACGCTGGCGATTTCCCAGCTGATCTACTTCGTCGCCATGCAGATGGAATGGACCGGGCGCGACGACGGCTTCCACGGCATTCCGCGCGGGCGGCTGTTCGGGCTGATCGACCTGGAAAACGACCTGGCGCTTTACGGTCTGGTCGCGGTCTGCTTCGTGCTGGCGCTGCTGGCGATCCACCGGATCGTCACCTCGCCCTTCGGCCTTGCGCTGACCGCGATCCGCGAGAACGAGCCGCGTGCCGTCTCGCTTGGCTATGATGTCGAGCGCTACAAGGTGCTGGCCCTGACGCTTTCGGCGGCACTGGCGGGGCTTGCGGGGTCGCTGAAGGCGCTGGCGCTGTCCTATGAATCGCTGAATGACCTGCACTGGGCGCTGAGCGGCGAGGTGGTGATGATGTGCATCCTGGGCGGGCTTGGCACGCTGGGCGGGCCGGTCGCGGGGGCGTTCTTCGTGATCCTTCTGCAGAACTTCCTGGCCGACAAGGTGGGCGAATGGCTGTCGGTGATCATCGGCGTGGTGTTCTTGTCCTGCATCCTGGCCTTCCGCAAGGGTCTGGTCGGCGAGATCGCCGCCTGGATGGAGCGCAGCCGCAAACCCATCCCCGGACAGGAGAGCCGCCGATGAAGGGGCGTTCCGCAATCATCACCGGCGCCGCGCGCGGGCTTGGCCAGGCGATCACTCGCAAGTTTCTAGAGCAGGGCGCGCGGGTGGCCATCTGGGACCAGGACGCCAACGCCGCCCGCGACTGCGCCGAACAGCTGTCCGACATCGGCCCGACCCATGCCTGCGCGGTCGACATCACCTCGCCCGAGGCGGTCGCGGCGGCCTATGCCGATACGCGCAAGATGCTGGGCGAGATCTCGATCCTGGTCTGCAATGCCGCCGTTCCCGGCCCGAACCTGGCCGCGGCCGAGCTTTCGGTCGGCGACTGGACGCGGGTGATGGAGGTCAATGTCACCGGCACCCTGCTGTGCTGCCAGACGGTGATCCCCGATATGGTGGCGCGCGGCTATGGCCGGATCGTCACCATCGGATCGGTGGCCGGCAAAGAGCCCGGGCCGAAGATCGCGGCCTATGCCGCCAGCAAGGCGGCGGTGATTTCGCTGACCAAGACCCTGGGGCGCGAGCTTGCGACCACCGGGGTCACCGTGAACTGTGTCGCGCCCGGCGCGATCCGCACGCGGATCTTCGATGGCTGGCCCGAAAGCTATGTGCAGGAGTTGCTGGGTAAAATCCCGATGAACCGCTTTGGCACCGCCGAAGAGCTGGCCGAAATGGTGGCCTTCGTCGCCTCGCGCAGGACCTCGTTCTCGACCGGGGCGGTGTTTGACATGTCCGGCGGGCGGGCTGACTATTGAAAGGAAGGCCGGGCAATCTTGCAGGCAAGAAGGGCGCAGGTCGGGTTGCCGCAGGCCCCGTGGGCGGCCCTTGCTTGTGGACCTGACCGCTCACTCGCTGGTCGCCACGACAGTCATCTTCCTGCACGCGTCCTAGGAACCCCCGCGACGCGCCGGGGCATGGGAGGATCCGGTTCACGGCTCGGGCAATACTGCCATCGGCTGATCAGGCGCTTTGATCCAGAACCTCGAGAACGAAGTCCACCCGCGCCTCGACCCTGTCCAAAGGCAGCGGCACCAGATCATATCCTGCCATTTCATAGGCCTGTTCCATGGCGTCGGCCGTGGCGATCGCCTCGTCGAAATCCTGCCCGCGCTGCGCATCCTGACCGAAGATCTCGGGCCAGGGCGGTGCCAGGAACACCGTCGGGTGATAGCGGAAAAGTTCGGCCGCCGCGTGGACATGCGCGGGCGCCTCGCCCTCGTAAAGCTGCAGATAGCCGATCACATCGGGAATGCCGCGATCGAAGACCACCGGACCGCGGATCCGCTGCGCCTCGTGCCACGAGCGCAATTCCCAACCCAGCATCAGCTCTGCAAAGAGCTGCCGGTCCTGCCCGTGCCAGCCTGTCCCGCCGATCCGGGTCTGATCCTGAATGATCGCGCGCCCGGCTTCGGGCATGGTCGCCACACCACGCCGCGCCAGTGCGGACAGAAGCGTCGTCTTGCCCGATCCCGGGCCGCCGGTAATGACGAAAAGTCGGTCGTTCATGGTGATCCCGCTGGAAATTGGCCTGCATTCAACACGTCGGAAAGACGATCCGGCCCGGAGCGTCCTTGGGCAAGGCGCCGGAAAGCAGCCATGCGGCGGCAAGCGGCCAGAGCGTCTGTTCGAAACGGGCGTGGAAGAAGGCGAAATGCCCGATCTCGGGCACCGCGATATCCAAGGGCGCGATCCGCAGATGGGTGCGATCCGCCCCCGAATAGTAGCCGAGCAAGCGCTGCCCCGCAGCTTCGGTGCAGAACGGGTCATCTGTCAACCCGATGGCCAGAAGCCGCGCCCGGGTGGCGCCATGGCGCGCGGCAAGCTCTGCCGGGGCCAAGGCGGATCTGACACTCGTCTCGAACCGCGGCCCCATCCGGCTCCAGTCGCGCACCACGCCGCGCGGCACATCCTCCAGCCATCCCAGCCGTGAACCGGGGAAATAGCCGAAAAGCCGGGTGACGGCGGGCATGAAAAGATGCCATTTCAGATACATCGCGCGCCGCTGGCGGGGGGCGTAATCGCGCCAATAGGCGAATTGCGCCCCAACCGTCACGATCCGGTCAAGCCGCGCCGAGGCGCGCGCCAACCCCAAAGCGAAGCCGCCGATCGAATGGCCCAGGGCGCAGAGCGGACGGTCCGGCCAGCGCCTGCCGGCATAGGCAAGCACCGCCTCGGCATCGAGAACGCCCCAATCGACCCATCCCGCCTGCAAATCCCTTACCGGAGTCGCGCGCGACTCGCCGATCCCCCGATAGTCAAAGGTCAGGACCGTCGCCCCCTGCCCCGACAACCAGGCCGCGAACCGCGCGTAATAGCGCGCCCGAACCGCCGTGGCGGCATGCAGCACGACCACAGGGCCGGTCTGCGCCTGCCAGATCCCGCCCCGGATCGGATAGCCGTCTTCGGCCACCACCTCGAAGCGTTCCTCGGGCATCGGCGCAGCGGGCCTTTCGGGGTTCGGCCGCGATGGCAGAGCGTCCGGCCTAAAGCGGTAAAGCATTGGGGTCCACATTCGTCACAGGTCCGACCATACGAGAACAGCTTCCGTCGCAATGGACATCACGCCAAATGAGCTTTGCTCCGGCTCAGCTGAAGCCAATTCAATTGCGGGACCGGACGGATTGGCGCTCTCTTCTCGCAGGAGGGCACCGACATGACCCAGGACCACACGCCACGCAACCCCGTCGTCACGCTCGACGATCTGGACCTGTCGCCACAGACCCATGGCACCCGTTTTCATGCCGCCATGGCGGCCATCGCCGCCCCGCTGGGGGCCGGGCATCTGGGCGCGCGGCTGGTGGAAGTGCCACCGGGCAAGGCGGCCTGGCCTTTCCATGCCCATCACGCCAATGACGAGATCTTCGTCATTCTCGCGGGCACTGGTGAATTGCGCTTCGGCGCCGACCGTTACCCGGTCGCGGCGGGCATGGTGGCGGTCTGCCCCGCCGGCGGCGCCGAAACGGCCCATCAGCTGATCGCAACAGGCACCGCCCCCCTGCGCTATATCGCCGTCAGCACCATGCGCGAGCCCGAGGTGATGACCTATCCTGACAGCGGCAAGTTGACGGTCTTCGCAGGCGCCGCGCCCGGAGGTGACAAGGCAAGGCGTCGCGTCGCCGCCTCTTTCCGGGCCACGGATGCGGTCGATTACTGGGAGGGCGAAGAGGCATGAGCCGGATCGCGTTCCGGTTCGACCTCGCGTCCAAATCCGCCTTTTCGCCGCGCTGCGGGCGGCCTGGCGTCAATCCCCGCGTTCTGGCTGGAAAATCTGCTCGATCGGCAAGGCGAAGAGGCCAGCCAGCCGAAAGGCCAGCGGCAGGCTGGGATCATAGCGCCCGCGTTCGAGCGCGTTGACCGTCTGCCGGGACACGTCAAGGCGCAGCGCCAGATCGGCTTGCGACCAGCCTTTCGCCTGGCGCAATTCGCGGATCGCGTTCTTCATCCGTAGCGCACACGGCCGATCAACACGCCCACGACCCAAAGCGACGCCATCAATGGCCAGACCACGAACATCGACAGGCGCGGCAAGCCGACCCCTTCGAGAAATCCATAGCCGAAGGTCACAAGCGCGGTGCCCGCGAACGCAAGTGCCAGAGCTTCGAACTGAAGTTTGCGTTGCAACTCGTCCATCCGGCGAATGGTGCGGACGATGACGACACAGATAAAGACCGAAGGCAGCATCGGTGCCAGCGACAGCAGGATCCGCATCGGCTCGCTGGCCGTACCCCCGGCGAGCAGTCTCTGCGACAGGATCAGCATCGCCACATAGGCGATCAGTCCGATTGTCAAAGGTCCGAGCCACCGCATAGTCGTCTCCGCGTAAAGTTAGCTTTACATAGGACACTGGGAAGCGCGCACGACAATGTCAAGTAAGCTTTACAATCCGCAACCGCTCAGACCAGGTCGATCCGGTAGCGTTTCACCGGATCAAGCGCGGCAATCCGGTCATAAAGGCGCTGCGCGGCAAGGTTTTCAGCGCCGGTTTCCCATTCGATGCGGCGCCAGCCCTGCCTGCGCCCCTCCTGAACCAGTCGCGCGACAAGGCGTTCCGCCAGCCCCTGACGGCGCGCGAAAGGCGCGATCCAGAGATCTTCCAGGATCGCGATCTGGGACGTGCTGAAGCTGTGCTGGCGAAGGACGACATGCGCCAGCCCGGCCGCCCGCCCCTGATAAAGGACCAGCCAGCCGAGAAGCGGCGCGGTCTGATCCATAAGGCGCTGCCAGATGACGGGCATGTCCGCGCGGGCCTGATCGGGCGCAGCGAAATGGTCCAGGTTTGCACGCCAAAGGCCCTCCCAAGCCGCGCGGTCGTGTTCCTCAAGTCGCCGGATGTCGACCGCAGCCGCTTCAATACGATTCACTCAATCTGCTCCCGGCTCGGGTTTCTTTTGCGCAAGGGCCCTTTCCCCGGCCGAAGCCTCGACCATCCAGCGGCTCAGGTTGCGCACGCGACGGTCCCGGGCCAATGCCTCGGGATAGACGAGGAAATAGCCTCCGCCGGTATCAACCCAGTGCGAAAACAGCTGCGTCAACCGCCCGGCTCCGACGTCGAAGGCAGCGATTTCCGCACCCGCCAGCGCCACTCCTGCCCCGTCCATGGCCGCGCGCAGGGCAAGACCGGCGGAATCGACCATCATCACCGCCGCAGGCCGGATCGGCCCGCCCGGCAAGGTCGCATTCCATCGCGCGTAATTCTCTTTCCGATGCTGCGACAGAAACAGGGTCATGCGTGCGATCTGCGCCCGCATCTCGTCGGGGTCATCCTTGCCCAGGGTCGGCGCGCCGAACAGGCTCACGCTTTCTTCGAACAGCAGGTCCGCCTGCAGGTCGTCCCAGTGCCCCTGCCCGTGCCGCACCGCCGCATCGGCCACGCCGGCCGAAAGATCGACCGCGTCCTGTGTCGTGGATATCAGCAGATCGAAGCCGTTGCGTTCAAACGGGTAGCGCGTCAGCCGGGGCGAGAACCAATGCGCCGCGAAAGTCGGCAGCATCGACAGGCGCAAGGGGCCCGCGTTGCGATCCTGCCTGAGACCGCCGACCGCCTCGATGATCCGGGAGAAGCCCTCGGTCAGATCGGGCGCCAGTCTCGCGCCGGCCTTGGTCAGTTCCAGCGCCGGACCGACCCGCCGCATCAAGGTCAGGCCCAGCGCATCCTCAAGCCCGCGCAGCTGGTGGCTGACGGCCGAAGGCGTGACGCCAAGTTCCAGCGCCGCCTCCTTGATCGAAAGATGGCGCGCTGCCGCCTCGAAGGCGCGCAGGGCGTTCAAGGGCACGTTCAGCCGAAGGGGCGGGTGTTTATCCATTGATCCTCACACGCGGACTATCGCCGATATCCGGCGCCACGAGAACGCCGCTTTCTCATCAGCGCGTGAAAACTGCTCACTCGCCTGCCCGGCTTTTGCGCCCGAAGATCGTCCCACCATTCGCGAAGAGGGAGAGCCCGAATGCTGACCGAAGCCGTGCAGGCCCCGCGCGTCGATACGGCACGCCCCGTCTGGTTCGACGGGTCGCTTCTGCCTTCGGGTGAGGCAATGCTGCCTGTTCTGACGCATTCCCTGCACAATGGCGGCGCGGTCTTCGAGGGGATCCGCGCCTATGACGGCCGCCTGTTTCTAGGCAAACGGCATTTCCGCCGCCTGCAGCGCTCGGCCGAGCTTCTCGGCTACACGCTGCCATGGCTGGTTGATGATCTTCAGGCCGCAGCCGAGGCCGTGCTTTGGGCTGGCGGATTGAAGGACGCCTATATTCGGCCGATCGCCTGGCGCGGCAGCGAAAGCGTTACGGTTTCCGCGCAGGGCTGCCGGGTCCATACCGCCATCGCTGCCTGGGACTGGCCGGTTGAAACCGCCCTTGAGGACGGGGCCGGCGGATTGCGCCTGGTTCTGTCGGATTGGCGCCGCCCCGCGCCCGACACGGCACCGACGGCGTCGAAATGCTCGGGGCTTTACATGACCGGAACCCTGTCGCGCGCCGCAGCCGCCCGTAGCGGACATGACGATGCCCTCATGCTGGATATGGCAGGCCATGTGGCCGAAACCACGGTGACGAACATCGTCCTTGTCCGGGACGGCAGGCTTCTGTCGCCCCTTCCGACATGCTTTCTCGACAGCCTGACCAAGCGCCATGTCTTCGACCTTGCGCGGGACCTGGGCCTGTCGGTTCATGAAGGAACCGTCAGCCTTGACGATCTGGATGCGGCGGACGAGGTCTTCGTCACGGGCACCTCGGTCGAGCTGCGCCCCGTGGTCGCGCTCGACCGCCCCGGCAAGCACAGCACTTGGCCCGTCGGGCGCATCACCACGGCGCTGCGCAAGGCGTTTCGCGCCTCGACCCGGGCTCAGGCGTAGTGCCAGACCAGTACCAGGCCGAGACAGACGATCGCGCCGCGCAGGAATTTCGGCTTCACCCGGCGCGCCAGCCGGCCACCGATGACACCCCCAGCCGTCGCCCCCAGAAACACCAGGGCAGCCGGCCCCCAGGCGACCGCGCCGCCAAAGGCGAAGATCAGGACGGCGATACTGGTCGCAAGCGTCGCCAAGGCATTCTTGACCACGTTCAGCCGCTTCAGATCGTCGTCCCCCGTCACGGTCAGCAGCGCCAGCAGCAAGACCCCCAGCCCAGCGCCAAAGTAGCCGCCATAAAGCGCCACGACCGCCTCGGCGCATGCGGCGCTGACTGGCCCGATCGACACCCCGCGGCGGGCGAGCCAGCGGTTGAGCCAGGGCCCCGCCGCAAACAGCAGCGTCGCGAAAAGCAGCAGCCAGGGGACCAACTGCCGAAACAGCGCATCGCCCGACAGCAGCAACAGCCCGGCCCCCCCGCCGAGGCCAGCGCAAACACCGCGACGCGCCCGGGCCGCGCGATCAGTTCCTGCCGCAGCACCGCGCCTTCGCCGATCAGGCTGGCCGCATGGCCGGGCCAGATCGCGACTGCGCTGGTCGCGCCCGCCGTCACCGGCGGCAGCCCCACGGCCAGCAGCGCCGGGAAGGTAAAAAACGTGCCTCCGCCCGCGATCGCATTGCACAGCCCGCCCAGCAACCCCGCGCCCGCAAGCAGCGTCATTGTCCCTATATCCATCCGCTCCTCCTCCCTGCCCCCGCCCGATCCTGACGCCAGGGCTGGAAAAATGTGTCGCGCCGATGCCAGATGATCCCCCGGAGGTGCCAGCATGCAGCGCGATGAGATCGGCGGTTTTGTCGAGGACGGAAGTCCGCTGATCGGCACGGTCACCGGCTTTTCACCCGCGACCATGCCCAAGGCCCATGCGCATTGGCGTGGCCAGCTGGCCTGGTGCCCGGACCGACCGGTGACGGTCGAGACAGGACGCAGGCTGCATCTTCTCTCTCCCGGCATGGCGATCTGGCTTCCACCGACGCACCGCCACCGCATCCGGGCCGAGGGCGCGCGGCAATCGGTCAATCTCTACACCCGGCCCGGCGCGGCGCCGCTTCCCGGGGCCCCCACGCCCTTCCCGCTCGAGGCGCTGGAGGCTGAGCTTCTCCGCACCCTCGCCGCTGCCAGCCGCGCCGACCGGCAAGAGCCCGCCTTCGCCCGGCTGACCGCCGTGCTGTGGGACCGGCTTGCGCGCCCCGCCCCTGCGCCCACGCTGCCCCTGCCCGCCGACCCGCGCCTGCGTCGGATCGCGCTGGCACATCTTGATGGGGCAGACTGTTCGCTCGACCACTGGGCCGCGGCACTGGCCCTGTCGCGGCGCAGCTTGCAACGGCTCGTCCGTCGCGACACCGGGCAAAGCTGGGCCATCTGGATGCGAGACCTGCGGCTGGCCCGCGCGATTGCCCCGTTGATGGCGGGCAAAAGCGTGCAGCAGGCCGCCCATACGGCCGGCTACGCCAGCGCGAGCGGTCTTATCGCCGCCTTTCAGGCCGCCCATGGGATCACGCCCGGTCAGCTGCAGCGCCGGATGAAGATCTGAGGTCATCCCACGCGCCGCTCTGTCGGCCGTCGCAGGGCGAACCCGTTCCAACTGCGCACCGCCGGCCGCAGGCTGGCGCCCCGTGCCGGTCGAGCCGGAATTCCGCCGCGCGCTTCCGCACCTTTGGGGGCCGGTCAGGGCGCGGGGCGGCAGGGCCGGCTGCGAAATTCGCTTGCCGTCATGCAGGTGTTACAAATCTGACAGCCGACTGTCACCGAAGCCGCCTATCCCCTGCCGCAGGCCGACTCGCCGGCCAAGACACTCAGGAGTGATCCATGAAATCCGTGAAATTCACCGTCTCGGCCCTGGCCCTTGTCGCCGCCGCTTCGGCCGCCGAGGCCCGCGACCAGATCCAGATCACCGGCTCGTCGACCGTTCTGCCCTATGCCACCATCGTCGCCGAAGCCTTTGGCGAGAATTTCGACTTCCCGACCCCGGTCGTTGAAGGCGGCGGTTCGGGTGCCGGCCGCAAGAAGCTGTGCGAAGGCGTGGGCGAGAACACCGTCGACATCGCCAATTCCTCGTCGCGCATCTCGCAATCGGATATCGACCTCTGCGCCAAGAACGGCGTGGCCGAGATCATGGAAGTGCGGATCGGCTATGACGGGATCGTCTTTGCCTCGGCCGCGAATGGCCCGGAATTCGCCTTCACCCCGGCCGATGTCTATGCCGCCCTGGGCGCCAAAGTGGTCAAGGACGGCGCGCTGGTCGACAATTCGGTGAAAAGCTGGGCCGATGTGAACGCAGCCCTGCCCGCCCAGGACATCCTGATGTTCATCCCCGGCACCAAGCACGGCACCCGCGAAGTTTTCGACCAGAAGGTGCTGGAAGCGGGCTGCAAGGAAACCGGCGCGCTGGACCTGTTCAAGGCGACCGCCGAGGGCAAGGACGACAAGGAAAAGGAATCCGCCGCCAAGAAGATGTGCCTTGAGCTGCGCAAGGATGGCCGCTCGGTCGATATCGACGGCGACTATACCGAGACGCTGGCGCGTCTGGATGCCGACAAGAATGCGATCGGCGTCTTCGGTCTGGCCTTCTATCAGAACAACACCGACAAGCTGCGCGTCGCGACCATGTCGGGCGTGGTTCCCTCGACCGAGTCGATCGCCTCGGGCGACTATCCGGTGTCGCGTCCGCTGTATTTCTACGTGAAGAAGGCGCATCTGGGCGTGATCCCGGGCCTGAAGGAATATATCGAATTCTTCGTCTCGGACGACATGGCCGGCCCGGAAGGCCCGCTGGCCGCCTATGGTCTGGTCTCGGACCCCGAGCTGAAGGCGACGCAAGACATGGTGGCCGCCGAAACCCCGATGGGCCCGCTGCAATAAGCCTGTTCGGCTGACCGACTTCCGGGAAAGGGCGCCCTTGCGGCGCCCTTTTTCGTGGGGTTGGGCCCTTTGCGTATCCCGAGACGGTGGTTTCCTCTGGCCTTTTGTTCTTCCCTGGCCTCCGGTTTTCGGTGGCCTCCGGTTTTCGCTGACCTCTGACTTTCCCCGGCCTCTGGTTTTCCCTTTCCCGTCGCGCGTCAGGCTCCGCTCTGCGGCGCAGCCAGCCGACACTCGGTCTGTCCCCGGCGCGGCCGCCCCGTCTTCTGCCGTCGCAAGCCGCCCATCGCCCGCTGACGCGCGCCCGATCAGCCCGGATCGCAAAGCGGCGCGGTCAAGGGGCTGGCGCGCATCACCGTGCCGCCCTGAGCCATGGCAGTCCCCCCAATCCGGCGGGTCCGCCTGTCGGGCTTCGGCGCCAGGCGCTGCCGGCGCTCGACCGCGACGCGCTGCAGGCATTGCGCCACCGCCACATCCTGCCGCGCCCAGTCCTGCAAGGCCCGCTCCAGCCCCGCCGGCGGCACATATCGCCGCCCCTCGCCCGCGCAGACCAGCGCGGCGAAGGCGCAATGCTCCCACCAATCCAGCAACGCATCGCGCCAGGCGCTGCGGTCGCGGAAATGCCAGTAGAACGAGCCTTTCGAGATGCCGATCTGCCGCGCCACCGTCTCGACCCGCAGTGCGGCGGTGCCGCCCCGGGCAAGCGCGTCCAGCCCCGCTTCGATCCAGTCCTCGCGCCCGAATTGCCGGACCATCCGCATGTTTGCCCCCAAATCAGATGCCACAGAAACGCCCCGCCCGGACCGGCGCAAAATCCGGCCCGCGGCCTTTCCGTTCTGACAGCGCAAGCTTAGCGCCGGGTTAATCGCCGCCGGCCAGGGCGCAAAAATCCGATCACCAACCATCGCAGCCGTATGGCCCATACGGGCGTATGCACCATTCGCCCGCAAACCGCGCCAAGTGCTGCGAAAGCCTTGCAATCCGGGCTGCGCGGCTTGATGCCTGCCCCTCGCTCGTCTAATCAGGATCGGGGCCAGACCGGCCCAGCGGGGACGGCATGCGGATTCTCATCACCAATGACGACGGCATCAACGCGCCGGGCCTTCAGGTTCTGGAAGAGATCGCCACCGCCATTGCCGGGCCCGAGGGCGAGGTCTGGACCGTCGCCCCGGCCTTCGAGCAATCGGGCGTCGGCCATTGCATCAGCTATACCCATCCGATGATGATCGCCCAGCTGGGCCCGCGCCGCTATGCGGCCGAAGGCAGCCCGGCCGATTGCGTTCTGGCCGCGATCTATGACGTCCTGCAGGGCGCCAAACCCGATCTGGTGCTGTCCGGCGTCAACCGCGGCAACAATGCCGGCGAGAACGTGCTGTATTCGGGCACGATCGGCGGCGCGATGGAGGCGGCGTTGCAGGGCATTCCCGCCATCGCCCTGTCGCAATTCATGGGGCCGGAAAACGACGGGCTGGACGATCCGTTCGAAGCCGCCCGCCGTCACGGCACATCGGTTGTGCGCGCGCTTCTGGACCGCGGGCTGTGGACCGGCGACGATTACCGGGTGTTCTACAACGTGAATTTCCCGCCGATCCCGGCGGCCGAGGTCAAGGGCATGGCCGTGGCCGCCCAAGGCTTCCGCCGCGATACCTCTTTCACTGTCGAGCCGCATCTCTCGCCCTCGGGGCGCAAGTTCCTGTGGATCAAGGGCGGCGCCCAGCATCGCGCCACCCTGCCCGGCACCGATGTGACCGAAACCCTGGCCGGCCGGATCTCGATCACGCCGATGCGGGCCGATCTGACCGCGCATGACCTGCTGGACGATCTGAAAGCCCGGCTCGGATGACGGCAGGCGGGCCCGAGGAAGACGATCCCGAGGCCGGCCTGGCCGAGCGCAAGATGCGCTTTCTTTTCGCGCTTCGGTCGCATGGCGTGACCGATGCGCGGGTGCTGACGGCGATGGAACGCGTCGATCGCGGGCTGTTCGTGCGCGGCATTTTCGCCGCCCGCGCCTATGAGGACATGCCGCTGCCGATTTCCTGCGGCCAGACGATCAGCCAGCCCTCGGTGGTCGGGCTGATGACCCAGGCGCTGAATGTGGGCCCGCGCGATACGGTTCTCGAGATCGGCACCGGGTCGGGCTATCAGGCGGCGATCCTGGCCCAGCTGGCGCGTAGGGTCTATACGGTCGACCGGTGGAGACGGCTGGTGCGCGAGGCGCAGGAAATCTTCCGCCGGCTGAACCTGGTCAATGTCACCGCCATGGCCGCCGACGGATCCTTCGGCCTGCCCGATCAGGCGCCTTTCGACCGGATCCTGGTCACCGCGGCCGCCGAAGATCCGCCGGGCCCCTTGCTGCAGCAATTGAAGCCGGGCGGGATCATGGTCCTGCCGGTCGGGCAGTCGGATACGGTGCAGCATCTGATCAAGGTCACACGCGGCACAAGCGGGTTCGAATATGAGGAACTGCGCCCGGTGCGCTTCGTTCCTCTGGTCGAGGGCTTGGGGAATGAGTAGAGTTGCAGGCAACGCCGGGGCCAACCCGGGCAAGGTATCAGGGCAGAAGGCGGACAGAATGACCCATATCCCCATGACCCCGGGCCAGGCGCCGCGCCGCCTGACGCGCATTTTTGCGACCGTCGGCACGGTGGCGCTGCTGGCCGGCTGCGCCGACAACAAGTTCGACTGGGATCTGCGCGGCGGCGCCGGCAATACCTCGGCCGAGGCGCGCCAGGCCACCGCGTCAAAGCCGGTGCCGGATTCGAATGGCATCCTGTCCTATCCGGGCTATCAGCTGGCCCAGGCGCGGCGCGGCGACACGGTCAGCACGCTGGCGCAGCGGCTGGGGCTGAACCCGGCCGAACTGGCGCGGGTCAATGCCCTGCAGGTGAACGATCCGCTGCGGGCGGGCGAGTTGCTGCTGCTGCCCAGCCGGGTTTCGGCCACGCCCCAGCCGGTCGCCAGTGGCGCGGGCACGGCCCCGGTCGACATCACCTCGATCGCGACGACGGCGCTGGACAAGGTGGACCAGACCGCCCCGGCCCCCGCCGTCAAGGCCCCGGGCGGCGGCAAGGAACCCGTCCGCCATGTGGTCAAGCGCGGCGAGACCGCCTTCACCATCGCGCGGGCCTATAATGTCTCGTCCAAGTCGCTGGCCGAATGGAACGGGCTGGATGCGAACATGACGGTGCGCGAAGGCCAGACGCTGATCATCCCGGTCGCGACGGCGCCCGCGCCCAACCCCGAGCCGGTTCCGACCGCGCCCGGCGCCGGCAGCCCCACGCCCGAGCCGCCCTCGGCCAAGGAACCGCTGCCCGACGAAAAGACCCAGCCCGCGGCCGAGAAGCCGAAAGAGACGCCGCCCTCGCCCGATCTGGGCGCCCAGGCCACCGGCGCTTCGGCGACGAAGCTGGCCATGCCGGTGCAGGGTTCGATCATCCGCAGCTATGACAAGAAGAAGAACCAGGGCATCGACATTTCCGCCCCGGCAGGCACGGCGGTGAAGGCCTCCGAGGCCGGCACGGTGGCGGCGATCACCAAGGATACCGATCAGGTGCAGATCGTGGTGATCCGGCATGCCGACAACCTGCTGACGGTCTATGCGGGCGTCGACGGGCTGAAGGTGAAGAAGGGCGACAAGGTCAGCCGCGGCCAGCAGATCGGCGTGGTGCGCAGCGCCAGCCCCTCGTTCCTGCATTTCGAGGTGCGCAAGGGCGTGGACAGCCTGGATCCGATGAGCTTCCTGAAATAGCCGGCCCCCGGGGCCGGGGGCGTGCCGCACGCCCCCGCGCCCCGCAGCCTGCTCAGCCGATCCGGCTGACCAGGATCTTGTCGATCCGCAGACCGTCCAGGTCCATGACCTCGATCCGCAACCCGCCGGCCTCGACCACCTCGCCCAGTTCCGGCATATGGCCCAGCTGGTGCAGCACCAGCCCCGCCACCGTGTCATAGCCGCCCGACAGCGCGCGCGGCACGCCCATCCGGTCGGTGAATTCATCCGCCGGCATCCAGCCCGCCACCAGCAGCGAGCCATCGGCCCGCGTCACCAGCGCCGGCTCGGCCGCATCCCACGAGGCTTCGGCTCCGGTGATCGCCTCCAGCACATCGGTCGTGGTGATGATGCCCTCGAAACTGCCGTATTCGTCATAGACCAGCGCCAGATTGTCCGGGGTCTTCTGCAGCACCTCGATCACATCAAGCGCCTCCATCCGGTCGGACACCACCGGCACTTCGCGCACCAGCGCCCGCACATCCACCTGTTCGCGGCGCGACACGGCCTGGAAGACATCGGCCAGACGCAAGACGCCCAGCACCTCGCCCGCGGCATTGGCCACCGGCATGCGCGGCCGGGCGATCCGGCGCACTGCCGCGACGGCTTCGGTCGAGGACGCCTCATAGGGCACCATCTCGACCTCTTGGCGCGGGGTCATCAGCGCGCGGGCGGTGCGGTCCGACAGGCGCATCACGCCCGAGATCATCTGCCGTTCCTCGGTTTCCAGGATACCGCCCTCATGCGCTTCGGTCAGCAGGACATGCACCTCTTCCTCGGTCACCCGGTTCTCGCTGGCACCGCGCTGGCCCATCAGCCACAGCACGGCACGCCCCGAGCGGTCCAGCAGCCAGACCACCGGGGCCGCGATCACCGACAGCAGCGTCATCGCCGGCGCGATACGGATCGCCACGCCTTCGGCATTGCGCAGGGCCAGTTGCTTGGGCACCAGTTCGCCCACGATCAGCGAGACATAGGTGATCGCCAGCACCACCCCGCCCACGCCCAGCGTCTTTGACAGATCGGGCCGCACCCCTTCCGCCTGCAGCCACAGCGCCAGCCGCTCGCCCAGCGTATCGCCGGCCAGCGCACCCGACAGGATGCCGACGGCGGTGATGCCGATCTGTACGGTCGACAGGAAGCGGCCGGGATTCTCGGCCAGGCGCAGCGCCATGCGCGCGCCCCGGCTGGAGGATTCCAGCACTTTCAGCCGCCCGGTCCGGGCCGAAACCACGGCCAGTTCCGACATGGCAAGCACGCCGTTCAATACGATAAGTGCCAGAATCATCAGCACTTCGCCAAGCATGGGACTCCTTCCGCGGGGGAAGGCCCCCGGCTTGAACTGGGGGACAGAAGACAGAAGGCGCGGCCGCGGCCGCCCGATCCGGATCGTCGTCGTCGACTTCGGGTCTTGGTCTTCACGGCGCGACCCTTACGCCTTCGCGGGCGGCCAGATCGCAGAAGAATTGCCAGGCCACCCGGCCCGAGCGCGCCCCGCGGGTGCGCATCCATTCCATCGCCTCGGCGGTCAGCCGCTCTTCCGGCACCGCCATGCCATGCGCCGCGCAATAGCCGCGGATCATCGCCAGATAGTCTTCCTGGCTGCAGGGATGGAAGCCCAGCCACAGGCCGAAGCGATCCGACAGCGAGACCTTTTCCTCGACCGCTTCCGAAGGGTTGATCGCGGTCGAGCGTTCGTTCTCGATCATGTCGCGCGGCATCAGATGGCGGCGGTTCGAGGTGGCGTAGAACAGCACATTCTCGGGTCGCCCCTCGATCCCGCCATCCAGAACCGCCTTCAGCGATTTGTAATTCTGGTCGTCATGACTGAAGGACAGGTCATCGCAGAACAGCAGGAAGCGGTGCGGCGCGGCGCGCAGATGCGCCAGCAGACGCGGAACCGAGGCCAGGTCTTCGCGGCTCAGCTCGACGATCTTCAGGTCCCGCCCCTCGGCGCAGATCTGCGCATGCACGGCCTTGACCAAAGACGATTTGCCCATGCCCCGCGCGCCCCACAGAAGCGCATTGTTGGCCGGCAGGCCGGCGGCGAAATGCCGGGTGTTTTCCAGCAGCGTATCGCGCGACCGGTCGACCCCGACCAGAAGCCCGATATCCACCCGCGCCACCTGCGCCACCGGCACCAGCCGGTCTGGCCCGGTATGCCAGGCAAAAGCCGCAGCCCCGAAATCGGGGGCCGGGGCGGGCGGCGGCGCCAGGCGTTCCAGCGCCGCCGCAATCCGTTCCAAGGCCTCAGTCACGCCTCGTCTTCCTCGTCTTCATCCACCCAGGTGCCATCGGCGCGCATCTGCGCCTCGCGCTTCTTCTCGATCCGACGGATCAGGAAGATCGACACTTCATACAGCGGATAGACCGCCGCGAACAGGGTCAGCTGGCTCATCACATCGGGGGGCGTGGCCAGGGCCGCGACCATAAGGATCAGCACGATCGCATATTTCCGCGTCCCCGCCAGGCCGCGCGACGAGACCAACCCCGCCTTGCCCATCAAGGTCAAGAGGACCGGCAGCTGGAAGCACAGGCCGAAGGCGATGATCAGCTTCAGGCTGATGCCCAGCGTCTCGTCGACCTTGCCCTGAAAGACGATCTCGATCCCGTCCGAGGGCACGGGCGCAACCGGCGCGCTTCCATCCGCCGGGGCAAGCCCCTGCATCGCCGACAGCGTCGCCGAAACCATCGAGGGAAGATCGGCGAAACCCAGGAAGAATTTCATCGCCATCGGCGTGACGATATATTGCGCGAAAGCCGCGCCCAACAGGAACAGCACCGGCGAGGCGACCAGGAAGGGCAGGAAGGCCTGCTTCTCGCTGCGATACAGGCCCGGCGCCACGAACCGCCACAGCTGATAGGCGATGATCGGGAAGGACATCGCCAGCCCGGCCACCACCGAGATGTGGAAATAGGTGAACAGCAACTCCTGCGGCGCGGTGTATTGCATCACCGGGTTGGGGTTGCCCAGATCCCGCATCGCCTGTTCGATCGGCTGCAGCAGGAAGCCCAGGATCGACTTTGCGAAGGGAAAGGCCAGGATCATCGCCAGGATGAAGGCGCCGGCCGACCACATCAGCCGGTTGCGCAGCTCTGCAAGATGTTCGACCAGCGGGGCCGCGCTGTCTTCGATATCGTCCTTGCTCGCGCTCATGCCGTCTCACCCGAGGCCGCATCGCCGGCCTTCTTGCGCACCCGCCCGGGCTTTTTCGCCGCGGCAGGTGCCGATTGCGCTTCCGGCGCCGGTGCGGGGGCCGAAGCCTTGCGCAGCGTCGCCGCCTTTTCCGCCGAAGCCGCCTTGCGCGCCGCCTGCTTCTCGGCCAGCGCCGCCGTGGCCGGACCAAGCGGCTTGTCGACCACAGGCGCCGCAGTCGCC